>JBHOGO010000195.1:0-1445 GCA_043421945.1 bacterium sp. HQB-150
CTAATGTAATCACTGAATTTTTTGACCTTGTATGGAAGCAGGCTTGCTAGCGGGAGTATATCTAACTTGCCTCTGCCACATTCGGTGTTAGCACTGTCCACTCTCAATACTGGTAAGCAGGCCGCACATAATTTTAGCAATAGTATAGACATAGCGACTTCTTATGAAGGTGTCGATTTGAATAAAAGGCTCTAGCCATGTACAAAGAATGTGAATGTATCGTTTGTCGTAATAAAAATACGGTCGAGAACAAGCAATGCCCTTATTGCTTTACCCCTTCCAAGCTGAATAGTGATCACGCCTTAGTGTGGGGGGTAATACTTAAAGAAGACGATTTTCAAGGACAACAACGCTGCATAGGTTGCTTTTCGCAACCTATGCTAGAAGCCTTAGCGGTTACAGTCGAGAAAATAAATGAGTTCGGTATCAAGGCGGTGAGAAAGGATTTACTTGCTTTTTGTCATGGTGACTTAGAGGCAAAGGACTGCAATAAAGGACATCCTCGCATTAGCAATGTTCACGATTTTCTTGATGTTGCAGAGCAAATATATCGGAATAGACAAGCTAGGGAGCAAATTGTCGCAAAAGCAGCAGCCCAAATAGAAAAGAAGCGTAATCTGCTGCTCAGGGTACAGAATGTTTGGCAAGTACTCGTTTGTGTCTTGATGCCACTTTTTCTTCCACTAATCGCGCTGTTTATCGCAATCACACAGTTTCCTCAGCAGTTTGTGCTCGGAGCTGCGTTTATGATCATGTGCTGTTTTATCCAGGTAGCTATAGTATGGCTTTTATTGGAAACAAATTGGATCGTTAAGCTCGAATCACCCTTAATTCAAGAAAGAACGGGGATGCCAGGTGTCGCTATTGGCCTTAGTTACTTTTACAGTGCAGTTTGCCATCTCTTAGCGCTCATACCTTATTCGGTTCTCTACACCTTACTGTGGATTTCAGACAGTACACCTAAATATTTGCAATGGCTGTTGAGGTTAATATAGAGGATCCTACCGTCCCTTCAACTTGCCCGAATGCAACCCATGACTATTAAACACCTTATTACAGTGTCTAATATTATCTAAGTGGGGTGTCATTCTCCACTTAATCGATCGTCGATTTTTGATAAGTGAGTTAATTCGTTATGTCATAATTTATTGATATAAAAAACATATATTCTGTCCAGACTCGTGCTGGCACGCCTGAAAGCGACTAGCACGATTATGTCCAAAAATGAGTTACAGGTTCAGTCATACTTATTGTGATCACCAAGCGATTTTGTCGTATATACTAGTGGCATCAAGTCATGGGAAAAGTCTACGACGGTCTGCACCGCATTAGCTTTTTGATCAACGAAGAAGGCGTTGTTGAGAAGGTCTTTAACAAATTGGCGTAATTCTCCACCTACAACAATCGAGCCGAAGCGAGATGTATTAGGTGGAGATGTAAGCCAT
>JBHOGO010000196.1:0-1440 GCA_043421945.1 bacterium sp. HQB-150
TTAGAGTCATTTTCATGGCTGATAGCATGATCTTCTCGTCGCAAAAAATCAAGCCCCTTCAATGATCACAGGTATATGTATTATCTCCAAATAAAACATAATCTAGAAAGTTATCATCGTTTATTGCTTCAATATTTTCATCGAAAGCCATCGTGCAACGCTGCTAACTCTTGAGCTGAAGCACTCAATAAAGATAACGATAGCAAAAGCGATAGTCACAGAAAGATAGAGATCTTCTGGACGATGCATGCCTAAATACAGGCGGCTCATTGCAACACCCGTCCCCCAGCAGATAAGCAGTATTGTCATTAACCAGCACTTATCTGAGAGTGACTTAGATGCCCAATAAAATACGGTCACGGAAACAAAAATGGTGTGCCCAGAAGGAAACGAATAATTAAGCCCATCCAACCAATTCATTGTACGCCAGCTATCGATGGTACTTGCCATGGTTATCACCTGCCCTTTGAGCTGATCAGATAAGCGGTAAAACGCAGCTGGGCTATCAATCAAATCAAGGCTGGTTAATACTTCGGTAAAAGGGCGTGGAATTTGCGTGATGTTTTTTAATAAGCCTTTCGCAACAAAGGCTAGCACAAGCAAGCAACCGAATTTAATTACGTGCTCAAGAAACACCTGATTATTGGGACGACGATAAAAAGCATTCGCCAGAAGTCCAATAATGACGCCAGCACAAAGCTGAGCACCACCACTGTAGCTTAGCAACGTCATCGAAGCACCAACCGTGCTATTCACTGGGCTAAAAAGATCGTAGGGGTACATTAGTCGTATCAACCCACTCAGTAAGGTTAGGTAAATGGCTAACACTACCCCAACCGAAGGGTTCATCCATTTCTCTTTTATCATCTCAATGTTCACTTACAAGCCACTTATACACATAGCAATTCAAATCTGCGGGGCATTGTAGTGAATGCTTGCCGACTAAGCTCGTCGTTTTTGCGTTTAACCTATTTATTTTTCGTCATTTTTGTACCACTCCATCATTTTCCCCTATCTTTAAGCTCAACAACTTTAGACAGCACAAAGACACAAAGGTAAACTACGCCCAGCGAAGTAATCACGTAACAAAGAGTGAGAGTATGAATATTACCAATGATGTCATTGAGACACTGGAAGCGTTAGAAGCCTTTTTACTTGCTGTCGAAAGTGGCGGGTTAGGCCTACAAGGAGTCGCTGGTGTTGGCATGGCAACGAACAATGCGGATGGACGCCACTTTGTCGCCGTATTTGATGATAACCAGAAGCTCATTCTAGGCCGCTGGGTCTCTGATGATGTCTACGAGCGCGGCCAAGATATGGTTCGTAACGGTGTTCGTAAACACTAAATAAAAAAAGCCGCATAATGCGGCTCAGATTGCTGACGAACCCCACTTTTCGAAGTGGGGTTCTCTTTTATGAGCGGCCGTAGGCCGCGATCGC
>JBHOGO010000197.1:0-1428 GCA_043421945.1 bacterium sp. HQB-150
TAATGCCGATCAGTTAAGAATAAAGTGATCAGTTGAACGATCCTACCAAGATGTCAAAATCCGAGTGTATTCAATGCACTCGGATTTTTTTATGTTCTTAAGACAAGCACTCAACTACGTCCACAATTTCTCTGCTGAACAGCTCAGCGGGCTATCTGATTTGCTTTCCCCAGAGTTAATCGATGAGTGTCTTAAAGACACGGGGATTGCTACCATCCGTAAGCGTCGGCTTCCTATGGAAATGATGGTCTGGAGTGTGATTGGTATGTCGCTGTATCGCCATCTGTCCATGGAGAAAGTCGTTTCCCAACTAGATATCCTTCTGCCCGGCAACAGACCTTTTGTTGCGCCTAGTGCGGTCATCCAAGCCAGAAAGCGATTAGGCTCAGAGGTCATGAAGGCTGCATTTAGCAAAACACAGGAGCTGTGGCATGAGAAAACCCCTCATCCGGACTGGCATGGTCTGACATTACATGCTGTTGACGGGGTTGTCTGGCGTACTCCCGATACCAAAGCAAATGATGCACAGTTCAGTCGCACAGGTAATAAGACGACAACCTCTGACTACCCTCAGGTCAGAATGATCTGCCATATGGAGCTAACGAGTCATATGCTGACCAGCTCCGCATTCGGTTCAGTTTCAGAAAGTGAAGTTGACCTCACCGCTCAAATCATTGACCAAACACCAGGCCAGTCATTGACGATCTTTGATCGAGGATTTTATTCGTTAGGGCTCCTGCATCGTTGGCAAGCGAGTGGAACTGAAAAGCACTGGTTGCTTCCTCTTCGGAAGGGAGCCCAATATAAAACGGTTGCCAAGTTAGGTCGGGGGCAGGCTTTAGTCGAGTTGTCGCTTTCTCCGCAAGCCAAGAAAAAATGGGAGGGAGTACCAGATACACTGCAAGCGCGGTTAATCACCAAAACAATTAAAGGAAAAGAAGTTAAGCTACTGACGTCAATGACAGATCCTCTACGATATCCGGGAGCAGACATTGCGGAGCTATATAGCCATCGCTGGGAAATTGAATTGGGATATCGTGAGATGAAGCAGTATATGCTGCAGAACAATCTTACCCTAAGGAGCAAAACGCCAGAGCTGGTGACTCAAGAGCTTTGGGGGATGTTGCTTGCTTACAACCTTCTTCGATTCTTAATGTGTCAGATGGCTTACTCGCAAAAGCGGGTCATGCCGTATCAGATTGGGTTCAAGCAAGCGTCACTGTTTTTAGTCGGTCAGCTTCAATTGTTGCCTGCCGTTGCTCCAGGTCGGATACCAGAAGTGATGCAATATATTTTGGATATGACCGATAGCTTTGTTTTACCGGAAAGGCGAGAGAGAAGTTACCCAAGAGCGGTGAAAAAAAGGCCTAACCGCTATGCGGTTAGGCCTTCTCGGAAGCGATAAGTCAGCTTAACTGACAAGCATTA
>JBHOGO010000198.1:0-1426 GCA_043421945.1 bacterium sp. HQB-150
TAATGCCGTTCGGATAAGCATTAACGCTTATACCGAAGCGGATAACGGCAGGGCACATAAAGCACTGAGCGTGGAAACGTTCGGTGCTTTCTCTTTTTGGGGAGGATGAAGTGTTTAACATCTTCTCGCATTCGTTGAAGCTTTTTGGGTAGGTTACCATCGGGTATCACTGCCAGTACTCTTAATTGAGTATCAATAAGACTTATTGCGGCGGTGAAACTGATTCTGGTTGGTTCGACATCAGCGTCTTTAGCGATAGACACCATTTCTAACCGTATCAGATTGTAAGCAAGTAGTGCCCCCCAAAGCTCTTGTCTCACCCCTTCCGGAAAGCGGCTACGTAGGGTCACATGACTTTGAAGCTGTGTCTGCTTTAGCTCGCCAAACCCTTCTTCTATTTCCCATCGTTGCCAATAAATCGAAAGGAGTTGCTCCATCGAATACGCCTCATTATCTATCAACGATGTGATGAACCCTTTAATTTCACCTTTCGGGTGTTTGTAGGTCACTAAGCGAGCCTGCCATGTCGTTGGCAGAGTAGGATTTTTTGCTCTAGCCTGTGGGGATATAGGCATCTCAATCAGTAAGTCATTATCACTGTAGCGCTCGATAACTTCATACCGTAATCCTGATTTGACGGGTGTTAACCAGTGAGAATTGCAGGCGAATTGTTGCCAATTAAGGAGTAGCTCAGCAGAAAAATAGCAACGATCGAACAACGTTAAAGAGTCGTCTGGAATGTCCATTAAAAGCTGTTGAGCTAAACTTACTTCGCCCACATCACAACCATCGAAAGCGGCACCTAAAAGCATTCTTGTCGCTGTCGACATTAATCCGACCATGCGTAGTTGGGGATAGGGTTTTATTGATTTTGAAATGAAGCCAAAAGCATCGGCATTTTCTTGAGAATCCTGACAACGGAAAACGGTACCATCAACGGCCAGTACATTTAAACCCAGAGACTCTTCTCTATGTAATGCCTCGTTGCTCCAAGCCACGCTAGATGTCTTAAATAAGTATGACATAGGCGCTTCACCTAACCGTTTTCGACAGTCAGTCAATACACTTGGTGCAACACGCGACCAATGGTTAGTTCCTGTTGACTGTAATGCGAGATCCATTGACCCGCAAACCTCTTTGATAGATTGATTGCGCATAAGACCCATTAGAATGACGAGCCAAATAGCTTGCTGAGCAGGCAATCGACGTCTTCGAATACTCACTTTGTCTGTTGCGAAAAGAGACTGCTCTATCCATTCTTCATCAAGTAGATTAATCACTGAATCAAATGAGCCGCTTTCTTCTACAGACTCAAAGGCCAACTCAAGGTCTTGCGCAAACATAAAAAAATCCCTAATCACAAAGTGATTAGGGATTATCTATCAGCTACAGGATCATTCAAGTTTTCTTAAACGATCGGCATTAG
>JBHOGO010000199.1:0-1402 GCA_043421945.1 bacterium sp. HQB-150
GGTGCCTCGAGGCGGAATCGAACCACCGACACGGGGATTTTCAATCCCCTGCTCTACCGACTGAGCTATCGAGGCAATCAGTCTCACCAAAGGTTTGTTGCCTTTCCCTTGGGAACGGGACGCATTAAAAAGGTTTTCGCGTTCTGAGTCAACGGTAAAATTGTTTTTTTTATTCGTTCGCTGCTTTTTTGATTAATATGGTGCGCTTTTGCGCATTTTTTCTCTTTCAAAGCCTAATTTTAGGCGCGAAACGTGAATTTTTCTGAACCGGGTTTTCTGCTTAACAAAGTCATTTGTGGGAATCGATTCTTAAAAAGAAGAGCAGGGCGGTGCTTTTTTGTCCCTTTTAACGAGGGCCAAAAATTGGCAATGGAACTGTTGCTGCAATATTGAACGAGGATGTGTGCTTTTTAAAGGTGTTTTTTAGAGTGGGCGTTTAGCATAAATCGAGATCATCGTTAAATCGAAGCTCAATTTAAGCATTGCACGACGATGCAACGAAGATGATGAGAGGATAAATATTCTCTCGAGGAGGTTTTTCCACCTTATTGGAGAGCTCTATTGCGTCGATGCGATTTTTTTTGTCTGAGTGCGATGCTTCGATTAGGGCAGAATGGCATGATAGGTTGAATCGATATGCCCAAAATCCCCTTGATGAAAAATATAGGGAGAACAGCCAAGCTGATGCTTCGAACTATGCAAGGGAGCTATATATGTTGTATTCGCGATGTTTTAGGGGTGTGAAAACTGAAGCAGGTGTTTAAGCCTAAAATAGATGCATCGCGCCACTATCTTATTTTAAAAG
The DNA here is from genome assembly GCA_043421945.1 of bacterium sp. HQB-150. Taxonomy (GTDB): domain Bacteria; phylum Pseudomonadota; class Gammaproteobacteria; order Enterobacterales; family Vibrionaceae; genus Thaumasiovibrio. The sequence goes on from JBHOGO010000199.1 coordinate 806, forward strand.
CATGTCTTGAAAGCACAGTATATAAGGCACAGAGGTGACGAGTAAGGATGAAAACCTTAAAGATATAAAGACAGAGTGGGTAAGTGCGAAGCTTTTACCTATGGGTTCTGAGTATATGAACTTTAGCAATATATGAGTTTGGTCATATAAAATGGGCTCATATGAGTATTAGATATAGACGTGTAGATGTATTAGTCATGACTGCATGGAAAAAAGCAAACAAAGCTTAGGTATATAAAGCACGATATATCCGTGAGAAGGTGAGGGCAGGGGAGAAGCGCCTGGAGGAGATATGAAAAAGCCCCGACCAAAAGGTCAGGGCTTAAATCAATGGTGCCGACTACCGGAATCGAACTGGTGACCTACTGATTACAAGTCAGTTGCTCTACCTACTGAGCTAAGTCGGCACACTTTATTTGGCTCCCCTTGCAAGACTTGAACTTGCGACATACGGATTAACAGTCCGCCGTTCTACCAACTGAACTAAAGGGGAATTATCTGTGTAGCTATTTTTACTGCTATAAATGGTGCCGACTACCGGAATCGAACTGGTGACCTACTGATTACAAGTCAGTTGCTCTACCTACTGAGCTAAGT
>JBHOGO010000019.1:0-58691 GCA_043421945.1 bacterium sp. HQB-150
ACTTGAGCGCAAACTTTAGGTTTTGACTCATGGCTGTTTTACCTCCCTATGCTGGCTGTTTTCTGTTGATTTAGGTGCTCGGTGACGGTGACGGCGATGGTTTTTAGGCGTTGATAGTCGTCGGTGGTGTGTGATTGCTGGCTAAGTTGTTGGTCGGCGACAACGGCTTGGACATCCATGCCCAAACAGACGCCGTTATGCCAGTGAAGGAACTGTGGCAAGCTGAACCACCATTCGATGGCGGGGGCGTTTTCTTGCCAGAGTTCGATGTGAGTAGTGGTTTCCTCGCTGGTTTTGGGGATGGGCAGCCCCCAGTCGGTGAGTTCTTGGTGCCATTCATTTTGTTGTTTGGCAGTGGGGCCGTTGAGGACGGCGATCACTGCCTCGATGAGTTTTTTGTGGCGGCGCGTCCTTGGGCGGCGTCCATGTAGGCAGTGAGTGCGGCGGCAGTGAACGCGGGGTTTTGGACGGCAGCTTTGAGGTTTTTGGGGTTGAATGGCAGTGGGTCGCCATTTTCGTCGCCGATGCCGCTCCAGCCTTTGATGACTTTTTTGAAAAAGGTGGGATCGCCTTGTTTGGAGAGGTCGTTGAATTCGCCGGTGTCTAGCAAGGTGAGATCGAGGGTGATGTCGTGGGTTTGGATTGTGCCGTTGTCTCTGGCGAGGGAGATGGTGGCTGGCCACGCTTTAACGAGGCGGTGTTTGGTGAGTTTAAACATGGTGGGGTTCCTTATTTTTAGTTGGTCTGAAACAGGTTTAGAAAATAAGTGGTGAGTTAACCGTTAAAAATCACATCGCCGCTGCCGATGAGGCGCAGGGGAATGGAGTAAGTTTGGGTGCCGTCTTGGTCGGCGTAAGTGGGGCGTCCGAATTGGACGTTGTCGGATTGCCAGCCGACTTGGTTGCCTACGGGCCCGTTGGTGAAGGCGATGGCGTGCTCTTTGCCTGCGTTGGCAAGGGCAAAGGGGTCGAGGGTAGCGAGGTCTGGCGCTTCCAATACGAGGGTGGCTGTGGGGGCGAAGTCGGTGATCATCACTTCTTCGTGGCCGACGTATTCTTGGTGAATGACGTTGTTGGCTTGGTCGATTTCGAGGGAGATCATTTTGTGGGGTTTGCCGTCGATGGTGAAGGCGCTGTTTTCGACGCCGACTTTAAGCGGGGTTTGGTATTGGCTGAAGTCTGGGGTTGGGTGCTCACCTGCTTCGGGGACGGTATGCAGCCCGCTGAATTTGAATTTTAGGGTTGGGAACTGTTTGGCTTGCAGTGCTAATGAGACGGAGCCGCGTGCGCCTGTGATTTTGTGGAGCGTGCCTGATTGGTAGAAGTAGAAAGTGAGGCTGTTGTTGCTGGTGTCGTCGATGATGTAGGTGGTTTTCGGGTTGTCTGCTTCTGTGTCTGCTTCGGTGTCTGTTTTGGTTTGACGTAGGCATGCTGCCAGTAGTGGTGCCCATGGTGCGGGTTCGCCAGTTGTGCCACCTTCGGCGAATACGCCTGGGGCGAAGTCGACGCCGAACTCTACTTCGACGAAGCATTCGGTCATGATTTCGGGGCTGTTGCCGAGCTCGCCTGTGTCGTATTCAAGGGCAAGGGATTCGCCTGCTTGGGGGACGATGGCGAACTCACGCCCGAGGATGAAGCTTGGTTCGGTGTTATCTGCGATGGGGTCGATGCCGTAGTCGGTTTCGGCGGCGAACATGAGGATCTTCTTTTTCGCTTTGCGGCTCATGTTGGTTCCTGTGGTTGATAGCTGAGGCTCTTCAAAAGAGCGGATTAAAAAGCATTTAAATCGTGTTTAAACCTGTACTGAGTTCTGTGCTAATTGGTCGGCGGTGTATTCGGTGATGAAACTATCTAGCCAACTGGCGGTGCCCTTTTCTATCGACAGTAAGCGCCCTGTGCCGAGCCAGTAGGGTTCGCTTTCAGGGATTGGTTGCCAGCCAAAGAGCTGTTGCCTGAGGGCTTGGCGCAGGGGGGCAAATTCGATATCTCGCCCGTTGCGACTGCTGTCGACAATCACGATGCTCACGGTGGCGGTGATGCTTTGCAAGTAAGGGCCTGTGCCTCTGACATCTGGCTTTGGGGTTTCGGCGGCTAAGAAAACAAATAACGCGGGGGTGCGTACCCCTGAGCGTTTTGCATCGAGCTGTGAGAGTGCGCCAAGGGCTTTTACATCTCGCCAGTGGGGGCTCTGCTTTAGGTGTTGGATGGTTTGCTCAATGATGTCTGCCATGGTTGCCTCGCGGTGTTGATAACATCAGATAAACCCTTTGCTGCGTTCGCGGGCGAAGACGCTGCCTGCGGAGAGCATGGTGGCGCTGTTGTTGGTTTGGGCTTTGGTGGCGTTATCATCAAAACCGAGCTGCACCACGCCTTTTCCGACTTGCTCTAGGTAGCTGATGGCATCTTTGTAGCGTTTGGCGACTTGATGCTCGCTATCCAGCTGTTCGTCGTAGAGGAAGTAACGGGCGAGATCGCAAGCGATGCGAGTGAGCACTCGCGGTACGGTGGGTAACGGCAGACGGTAACGCCCGCCGATGTAACCGTCGATGGTGGCGCTGGCATCGTCGATGGCTTGGGTAACCAGCGGTAGGTTAACCTCGCCGAGTGCGCCATCACGGTCGGTGAGTTCGGTTAGCTCGTCGATACCAAAACGGCTGATGAGATCATCTGCTTGGCAATACATCAATTAGCCTGCTTTGTTTGTTGAGTTGCTTTTGCTTGTCGCGTTGCTTTCGCTTACAGGGTTAGATAGCAGGTTTGTGTCCAGTGTTGGCGGCGTACTATCTGCCTTATCTGCTTTGGATGCGGCTTTTGGCGATGTCGCTTTGATATTGCTAACCACCAAGCGCGGGTCTGCTTTGAGTTGCGCCAGTTGGGTATCGTTGAGTTCGTTGTGCGGTACGATGTTATCACCACGTTTAAATGCCATCCCAGCGCGACGATAGCCCGTGTTAGCCAAGCATTGAACAATGATCGCAGACGGCTTTGGGGTGACTGTTTTTTTCGTGTTCGGCATAGCATGTCTCTCTCCATGAGTTAGGGGTAGCGGTTTAGCCAAGGCTTGTTGTTTGAGGCTCTTTATTTAAGGCTTTTTATTTGAGCCATGGCACCACAAGTACTTCGACGGCTTTGTAGTTGGTGTTGGTTTCGCCCTGGGCTTTGTTTTCGGCATCAATGACTTTTTTGGCTGCGGCGCGGTTACTTGGGCCGACCACCAGCAGGTTGGGGCTGATACCGAGTGGGCGCCCTTCGTCGGATTTAAACTCCATCATGGTTTGAATGGCGCTATCAAAATGGGCGTCGTTTAGTTCTGCCTTTGACGCGAACGCTTGCTGCCAGAACCCGAATCCCCTCTTCCATCGGTGCCGTAGATGTATTCATCTGCCATGAAGACATGATCGGACTGGCCTGCATCGGTCTTTGAGGTGATGGCGTAGTCGCGGCGGCGTTGAAAGATAAACGGCTTTAAGGGGCGACGGGTATCAAGCAGGAACCATGGGCTGTTACTGCCTGTTTGCACGTTGCTGACTGATTCGACTTTTTGGCTGTCTGGGTCGGTGACGGGATGGTCGGTATCGAAGAAGGGCTGACCATCAAAACAGGTAGTGTTGAACCCTGCTGCCATTAACGCGAACAGCATCTCATCGGGGTGACAGGCTGCGGCGTAACCCATCTCTTGCATGAGTGGCATGTAGACTGCGTATTGATCATCTTCGATGGCATCTTTGGGGATACCGACGGTGCTTTCGTACTTCTTGTTTTTGAGCGAGTAGTCGTGTGCGGCCATCTGTTTGACCTGACGCGCACCCACCCATTCGCGCAGCCTTGGAAACTGCCCAAGCCATGCGTAGTTTTCGCCGCCTGTGTTAGAGGGGACTAAAGTGGCTAACTGCGGCCAGAGTGCGGTGTAGCTTTCTCGCCCGGTGTTAAATGAGGTTTTAACCGCTGTGTAGAGGGCGCTGAGGGTTTGCGGGGTAATGTTCATTGTTCGAGTGTCCTTTGCGTTATTTGTTTTTAGCGTTCAGTGTCTAAATTAAGTATCTAGGCTCAGTGGCTAAGTTAAGTAGCTAGGTATTGACTGTTATGTACTGCGGTGACTGGCGTTGAAGGCCATTAGCCGACCGCGACCCAAACACCGTCGTCATCGACTTGGGTGATGGTGCCTGCTGATAAACGGCTTTCGGTGGCGCTGTCGATGCTGAGGGTGTTGATATCGGCAAAATAGGCCGCACTGCCAATGTGGGCGGGGTTGATATCGCCACTGTTGGTGTATTTGGTTTCGGCGTAATCGACCTCGATGCGCACGGCTTCGTCGGGTTGGTTGCGAGCATCTGCTCCGAGTGTGGTAGTGCCAACAAAGGGATCGCCTGGGCTGGCGTTGTCAAAATCGACGGCAAGCCCTGCGGCAAGAAAGACGGGAAGATAAGGCATGATGGCGACATTGCCTTTGAGTCCGTAGGCGCGTTTGGTGCCGTAGCGTTTGGCTGGCATGGGTGACTCCTTTTGTTGTGGTTATTTGTGGGCGAGGAAGGTGGTTTCATCCAGGCCGCAGGCACTGAGTACGGCGATCTCTTCTTCGCTGAGTGTTGTGTGCTCGCTATTGGGTGGTGTTGAGGTGCCGTTGGTCAGATCTTGGGTTTGCTGTGCTGAGAGCGCGGTGATCGCTGGGCGTTTGTCGAGCATGGCGGAGAGCGCCGCGACACCGTGTTGTTTACCGAAATTGGTGAGATAGTCCTCTTCGGCGGCAACAATTTTACCTGCGGCTTTGGCTTCACTCAGAATGCCCAGCACTTGCCCTGTGGTGTTTTCGCCACTGAGAACGGCGATTTGTTCGGTGACGCCGTTGTAAGCTTTGCTTAGGCTGTTGTTGTCTTTGGTGAGTGTGCTGTTATCACTGGTTAGGGTGGCGACTTGGCTTTGCAGTGTATCGATGGCTGAGAGCGCAGCGGTTTGCAGGGTGTCGAGCTGTTGCTGGCTGAGTGTCGGGGTATCACCATTGTCGCCGGTGGCTGCGTCTTGTTTTGTTTGGCTGCTTTCAGCTGCGGGGATGGCAATATCAAGCTTGGCGAGGAGTGCTTTTAGGATGTCGTTCACGGAGGATTCCTTTGGTGGTTGCGGGCTGGTTTTATAACGTGGCGGCTGGGCTGAGAGTGCGGCAAGGGGCTCCATGCCAAGGACGCCTGGGTCGTTAGTGATGGCAGCCATGCGGAGGTATAACGGGCGACCTGTTTTGTCGTAGGGAAATACCGCTGATAGAAAGCCGTACTCTTTGCTGTTGATGAGCTGTTGGGCGGCGGCTGTCCATGCGGGTTTGATGTAGATGCCCTCGCCTTTTTTGCCGTTTTCATTGCTGCCGTCGCGCCATTCGATATCGCTACTGGCTAGCCATGCCGCTGCGGGCGCGGGGCCACTGTTGTCGCGGGCGGTGAGGGTTTGGTGGTCGTAGTCGACGAGGATGCGATCGGCAATGGATTTTGTGGTGGTGATAAAGGCATGGGCGCTTTGGGCATCGAGGTGCCAGTGGCCGTCATCGGTGTCGTGGGGGCGACCATCTCGGGCGGTGAATGCGCCTGCGGGCAACAATTGCACCCAGCCATCATTACTGGGGGTGATGTCGGCAGTGAGCGCCGCATAGGGGTATGCGGGTTCGGCGGCGAGTACCGCTGTGTTAATGGGGTGAGATGGTGCGGTGCATTTTTTCATAGCGCCAGTATGGCGCTATGGGATTAGGGATTGGGGAGGAAGGGCTTCGGGGGATGGCGTCTTGTGCCCTTACGAAGCTTTACTCACTTTTTCCACACACAATTTACTGGCCTCATTTAGTGTGTTTGTCATTTCTGTTGCCACGGCTCTTATCACTTTCATACAAACTGAATTTCCAAACTGTTTGTAAATTTGTCCCTGCGACACCTCATCGACAATAAACTCTTCAGGAAAACCTTGTAGCCTTGCACACTCACGGGGAGTAAGTTTGCGCGGGTTTTTCCCTAGGTGACTCTGATCAATTAAAATCTCAGAACCGTCTTTGTAATAACGGGCACTAATCGTGTTTGTATATTCACTTTCAGCATTGTATAGAGAATAGCCGAAACCATTCCCTTTGCTTTTATGTCCTTCTTTACGCTTCTTATGACCTGACCATAGTTTATCTGAAATGGTAAATCGGTCTTTCCCTTTATCTGTTATATCAGAATTAAGCTCTTCATTTGTTTGCAAAATATCACCAACACGGGTTGGTGTTAGTGGTGGCACTGGCCAGTTGAATACTGCGTCAAAGTCTACGCCTGGGAACTGGTCTCGATCGAAAGCAATGATAAATATACGTTCACGGTTCTGTGGTGCACCAAAATCTGCTGCTCGCAATACTTTATATGTGACCCAGTAATTTAGTCTTTGCTGTAAAGCGTGTCGCGCTTCACCACTCATTGGAATACCTTCCGGTACGGCTTGCTCATGTTCACCACGAAGAATATTCGTGATGGTTTCTAGAGTTTTTCCTTTGTCATGACCTTTAAGTTGCTTCACATTTTCTAGCAAGATAGCCTTTGGACGTTTTTCCGCTAAGATACGTTGGATTTCAAAGAACATAGTTCCTCTCGTATCATTAAACCCTTGTTTCAATCCGGCTTGAGAAAAAGACTGACATGGGAAACCACCAAGCAGGATATCATGATCAGGTATATCACTTGCGCTAATTTGGGTAATGTCACCGTTTGGCATTTCACCATAGTTTTTTAAGTAGGTTTTTTGAGCGAATTTATCCCATTCAGAAGTAAAAACGCAATGTCCACCTAGCTGCTGGAATGGAAGACGTATTCCACCAATACCTGCGAACAAATCGATGAAGGTAAAGTTAGCATTTTTCTTGTCTGCTTGCCGAAAAGGAGCTTGTTCTAGGTCTTTAGCCAGTTTACTTTTTAGTTTTTCCACATCGGCAAGTTTCTTTGCACTCGGAGTATGCTCACCTTCTTCCCAGCCTCTAACCGTTCTCTCTCCAGTTGATGACATATTGAGCAAGTTTGCGAATTCTGTTCGTCCTAACCCAAGGTTTTTCCTAATATTTTTGATATAGTCTGCTTTAGATATTGTTAAATCAGTCATTTTACGTGTCTACTTATCCGGTTTATTACCCGGGATGTTAGCACTGTGTATGTAAACAGGCAAGGTGAGTTGTGCTAAAAGATTTAAGTGAGATTATTGTGAAGTGTCGTTCAGCTTTTGACGGACTTGAACATACTGGGGATCTTCATATCAATGGAGAATTTGCTAGTCTCTTAGAAAATACGCTGAAAACACTGGAGCCTAAATCCACCTTTGAAATCCAGCCTTTCTCTATCACTCTGAAGAATGAGCATGGATTGCGAACAGATTTACCTTCTTCCTTACTTTGGTATGGCTCGACGTTCTGGGAGTTAGAATTAGCACTAAGTGAGTACAAAGGGCTATTGGCTAAACTGAAGCAGTATTTGGCAGAAAAAGGTCATACTGCCTCTGAAATTAAAGCCTTCCTGAAAACACTACCTTCTTCGAACTATGACCCTAGCACCACTATAGGTAAAGAGATAGAAAGCTTTATTTTCAACACCTTAAGTAATTATGACTCGATATTATTTCGTAAACTTTTGACTGAACGCGAATGGTGGTTCAAGCCATTTCATCAGACGGAGCAAACTAGCGGAAAAACTTTAGACCGTAGTGATGTTTTCCAGTCATCTTTTGATTTGGCTGCCAGAGTAATTGTCGCTAACTCATCACGCCTTATTCTTGTAACTAAAGCATTTTCTAGCTCTAGTGACTTAAGAGCTTCTTTTGAAAACTTAAGTCATGATCCTGTTGAATATTTTGATAATGATAGCACCTCTGAGCCTGTTGGAATCGAAGGGACGGGCGGTTGCATTCCATTCGTGGGCTCGGGTCAGAATAAAATTTATTACGGTGCACCAGGTACCGGAAAGAGTTACTCTCTTTCTCAAAACTTACCGGAAAAGCAGCTTATCCGGACGGTATTCCACCCAGATACCCAATATAGCGACTTCGTTGGTTGCCTCAAACCAATTATGAAAAATGGGAATGTCGGTTATGGGTTCCGTGCTGGACCTTTCACCGAAGCTGTGATCAAAGCAGTGCAAAGTCCCAGTGTAAGCTTTCATCTCATTATAGAAGAAATTAATCGCGCTTCCGCTGCAGCAGTGTTTGGGGAAATATTCCAACTACTAGATCGAGATGAACAGGGAAAAAGTGTTTACTCTATTCATATTTCTGATCCTGACATGCTTGCCTATATGAATGAAAGGACTAGTGATTATTTTGCTGACGGTACTTTGCAGATCCCTTCAAACTTATCATTGCTTGCTACGATGAATAGTAGTGACCAAGCTGTAATGCCTATGGACACTGCTTTCAAACGTCGCTGGCAATTCAAGTATTTAAGTATTGATTATACGAAAGCGACTCCTGGAAGCCTTTCGTTGAATATCTCATACGAAGATAGTGTTCATAAAGCTACTGTAGAGTGGGCAGTTCTTGCCAAGTGTATCAACGAGATTTTAGCTTCACTGAACATCCCTGAGGATCGGCTTCTCGGACACAGATTCGTCAGCGAAGGAGAACTTGCTTCTGACTCAGAAGAAACTCTTAAAGGGAAATTGTTCATGTACCTCTGGGATGATGTTTTACGTCATGGACAACATGCAGCTGTGTTTAAGGAGTTTGTTGAGTCTAATGGCTATTCTGTTGAGCTGACTAACTTCGGTCAACTAATAGAAGCCTTTGAAGCTGGAAAAGCTGTTTTCAGTGATGACCTAGAGTTTAGAATCCTCGAAGCCAGTCGTATTGTGCCCTCCGAAGGCGAAGAAATCGGTACTGAATAATGGTGTGCAAGCTTCATTTTTACACAGACCGAGCCCTACTATCATCTGTTCCTTCAGGTGTCCGGAGCCACCTACGATCTCGTCACTTGGCAACAGGGGAAGGAAGTCGTGCCAATTTTTGTGGTGTAATAACCACAGAAAATGGTGCCCACATTTTCTTTCCACGCAATACCGAGCTTCCTGAACACGGGAGCCGAGAGGGCTATAGGTTAGCATCTTTCATCATGCGTGCAATTCGGCGCTACACTGCAGACAAAACTTCTATGGAGTATGCCGATGATGAGGGTCATGAAGAGGTAAATGGTCACCGTCTTGGGTTGATACATGATTTACTTGACGACTTTTATCAAAACGGGTTGTACTCTAGACGGTTGTCCGAGCGAGTTATAAATACAGGAAAACCGGACTGGAAACGAACCCTCTGCCGGCATATGCCTTTTCCAGGTAGTGGAGGTCCAATTTATCTGAACATTGAGGGGGTTAGGCGGAGGTATGTTTCCGGTTGCGAAATTGCTCGTATTCATGCGATGGTAATTCGTGAACTAGATGAGGCATTCGGCTGGATTATTTCAGGCAGTGACAGATCGATCTCTTCAGACATTTGCGCGGTGCCCGTTCCTAAAGGAAATACAGGAACATGGAAGGCTTCCGTAGAGAAAGAATTATCACAGACATATTCCGATAGGGATATACGATTACTGGAGATGTTGTCTGAGTTCCTTATTGATCGTCGCGGAGATAGCAGCAACAATGCTGTTATCGGCATTCGCCATTTTCACGGTATGTGGGAGCACATGCTTGATAGATCACTGCAGTGGAATTTCCCAGTCAACCGCCTTTTGTCCGTACCTGCTTATCGGTTAGATGACGGACAGTTGGTTGCCGCTCCATCAAAAGGGCAACGCACTGACACCGTTTTACACCGTGAAGGTTCAAAGCTATTTGCTGTGGTCGATGCTAAATATTACGGGGCCAAAGGAATAGGCAGCGCCCCAGGCTGGCCGGATTTGGTCAAGCAATTTTTTTATGCTAAAGCTCTCAGTGTCTATAAACCGGGAGCCCGTATCAATAATGTATTTGTTTTTCCTGGAAGTGGCCCTCTTCGCTCAGTTCACATGATCGAAAGGAGCAATAAGGCCTTACAGGATGAACACTATCCACCGATAAAATGTACTTACGTGGATCCTGTCGTTCTTATGGAACATTATGTTAAAGGAACTAAGATGAAAGATCTTAGTGAAGAGTTACTTTCAGAACAGGTCTTCACAGCAACTTTATAGACATGACCATCTCGCGAGGTGGCTTTCAAACCCCGTTTAAACTCTCCCCAAATCGTTTAAACGGGTATCACCCATACAATGCCCCTACTCCCCCCCATCAACGCTTCTACGCGCTTCTCAGACTTGTTGTAAAAACTCCGCTACCATCTCGCTGATCGCTTCAATATCGCTACTACCGCCCCCTAGCCATTCGCGCTGTGGGATGGCGGCTGTTTGGGCGCGCATCTCGGGTGTGCCGCCGTATTGGTGGATGGCGCCGTATTCTAGGTTTGTGCCAAATTCGAGGTTGTCGTTTGAGGTTTGGTAGGCGAGTTCGCCACTGAGGTGCATGTTGAGCTGAAATGTAAGATAAGCTATTTCTTAACCAGTACTGCAATTACTCAAAGTGACTCTTTTATCAAAAGGATATGTCACGTGTTACAATATGGCCTTTAAAATGTCTGCTTTTGAGAATATGAAACTACTTTTTCTGCTGTTTACTCTTATCTTAGTTGGTTGTAATTCAAGTGGCTTGGATACCCCAGAAGATACTTCCCATTGCTCTGATGATAACGTTGTACGCCAAACTAACAATTCGTTTAAGATCAGTCCCAACTACTGTAATGACGTCACTCAATATGAGTATAAAGATGATCACTATTACCACGTTGTAGAAGGTGGGGTAAAGGCCCAGTTTTTTAACAAAGATATCCTTGATTTACCAAGTCACATACTTTTTGATACGACTCGTCAAGACTATTACACCTATGACCGTAATAGTCAGTGCTACCGATACGGAAAAACCAATGAACTTCATTGCGAAGGACAGCCTGGCTCTAGGTATACGTATCTTGTCAGAACGTACAATTATTCTACTTTAAGTGAGTTAATTGAAACTGCGACTAAAAATGCCACTCACTAATAATGCTACGCTCATATCAAACAAGTTCATAAATCACATTCTGAAATTAACCAGATTTTAGTTTGATATGGTACTGATTAATATCAGCTCAACTACCCGTTTAAACTCTCCCCAAATCGTTTAAACGGGTATCACCCATACAATGCCCCTACTCTCCCCCATCAACGCTTCTACACGCTTCTACACGCTTGTTGTAAAAACTCCGCTACCATCTCGCTGATCGCTTCAATATCGCTACTACTGACCCCCAGCCATTCACGCTGTGGTATGGCTGCTGTTTGGGCGCGCATCTCGGGTGTGCCGCCGTATTGGTGGATGGCGCCGTATTCTAGGTTTGTGCCAAATTCGAGGTTGTCGTTTGAGGTTTGGTAGGCGAGTTCGCCACTGAGGTGCATATTGAGCTGGAGAATGAGGCTTTGATTCTTGGGCTTGTTGTAATTGGCTGAGTACGTTTGCCATGGCTCGCCGCTGGGGGTGGTTTGGTCGCGAAAACGTTGATCGTGAATAAGGAGCAGCTGTTCGCCAATGTTATTAAGCACGGGCTCTAGGTTGCTGCCCCGTTGGACGAGCTGCTGAAGCTGGCTTCTTATCGGGTCGATGCCGTTGGCTTCTAGGGTGATGCCTGCCATTAAAAGTACCCCGCTTGCTGGGCTTGGGCGAACAGTTCGGGGCTGGCGGCCACCATCATTGCTTCCCAGAGATCGCCTAGCTGGTCGGCTTCTTCACCGTGGGCTTGGCTGATGAGTTTATCCAGTGTTTGAATCGCTTCAAGGGTGAGTGGCTGGTTGAACAGCGCCTCGGCTTGGGTTAATGGGGTCATGGTTTTCTTCCTCTCTTCCTCTCTTCCTTTTCTTTGTTGCCTAATTGCCTAGTTGCTCAGTGACTCAGTGGTGATGGCGACGGTGTCGCTAATAAAGGCGAAGTTGTGCGATATGGGTGGTGGGGCTGTCGATTTGGAGCCCTGTGTCGGTTTGGGTTTCGCTACTGAGGGCGGCTTGGTTTGCGGGGAGTTGGCTTTCTTTGAGCCCGAGTATGGCTTCGCCCTGTTTGGCTTGGGGGATCTGTGTTTTTTCGTGTACCCAACTGACGGGGATCTGCATGCCGAGTTTGACGAGGTTGGGCAGCGATTCCGAGAGGTGTTTGATGTCTTCTGCTTCGGTGAGGTCGAACTCGAAGCGAGGGTGACGGTTGGGGCTGGTGTAGCTTTTGCCGTTGAGGGCATAGAGCGGATAGACCAGATCGCGACTGAAGGTGGCGGCGATGCGGGTGAGGTCGAAGTTGCGGATCTCTTCACGGACTTCGTTGTGAACGTTGCCGAGGGCGTTGGTGCTGGTTTTGCCGTCGGCTTGGCTGGTGAGTGTGCCGCCTAGAATCGCTTTGCTCATCGATTTTTCGCACCAGCTGACCATTGCCATGAAGGGGTCGCTGGCACCTTCTGCGGCTTTTTCAAAGTCGATTTCCATGCCTTTGGGGATGATGCCGCCTGCGTTGTGGCCGATGCTCATGATGGCGCGTAGTAAGGTGTTTTTTTCTCGCTCGGTGGCGCCGTCGGGGTATTTGCCGATGCGCATGGGTAAGCCGTAGATTTCGAGGAATTCGGCGAGGTCTCGCACGCTGTAGTTTTTGAAGAGGAACGGCCAGGCCAGAACGCGGATGAGCCCTTGCCGTGATAAGTAGCCTGATTTGGCTTTGCCGATGTGGCTTATCCATCCAAAGGGGCGCAGGGGTTCGCCTTCGGCGGTGCCGTCGCGTAGACGCAGTTCGTTGCGGTTAGTTTGGTTGACGGTAAACCATGAGGGCTCGCGGAAGTCGTAGCCTGTGACGATGTGGGTGTTGGCTTGATAATCCCAGCGCATTTCGAGATTGGCAAAGCCTTTGAGGATGCCGTCTGCGAGGTCGAAGATGCTGTCGTCTAGCCATGTGGCGTCTTCGAGTAGTTCTTGAAGCATGTCGGTATCGCGTTGTTCGGCGGCGGTGGCGTTGCGTGGGGGGACGATGCGCCAGTCTTGGCCGAGCAGTGCCATTTTGCGTTTGGCGAGTTCGCTTTGCAGGTGGGCGTCTTTCTCTTCCATGTCTTCGGCGAGTTCACTTTGGCTGATGAGGTCGTGATGTTCGGCGCGCTGGAGGATGTCGGCAAGTTTGCGTGGGGTAAGCCCGCTTGAGGGGTGGTCGGCGTAGTGGCGGTTTAGGGGGGCGAGCTTGGCGTCGGCTTGGGTTTGTTGTTCGTCGAGGGGCTCTGAGCGTAGTTCGCGGCCGTAGATGTCGATAATCATAGTTTTGGTTCCTATCGGCTATCGCACTAGAACGCAGATACGCGTAAACCCATCCTTGGGGCTTTGCTCCAGCATCCATGCTGGAGAGAATCTGCTTATCCAATGCGATAACCTTTGGGTTAAATTTGAAGCTTCCGTTTTGTTGCCATAAATCCGCTTATTTTCTCGGTATACCTCTCGTTTAATTTGTAAAAAAAGCATCCATGCTGGAGAGAATCTGCTGATTCAGTGCGGCAGCTTTTTCGTTAATTTCAAAAACAGCCGCTTTCTAGTTCGGCGAGGAGGTCGTCGTCTTCGGTCAGGTCGCTGGCTTTGGGGAGCGGGGTAAATTCGATGGCGCTGCCTGTCATGTGGCTGGCGCGGATTGCCATGGCGAGGCCGACGGCGAAGTCTCCGTGGCGTTGTTTGCCGTCTCGCCCTTTGGTTTTGCCTTTGTCTATTTTGGGGATGCCGTTGATGACTTGGATGTGGTGGAGGTCGTCGCGGCAGTCTTCGTGCTTGGGGATGGTGAGGGTTTGGTCTTCAAATTCGGCTTTTAGCTTGGGCATCCATTCGCGATACCACGGGTCGTTGAGGGCAACTTGGTCGACCATTTCGGTGCCGTAACGCAGGGCGGCGGCTTCGGCAAGGTAACCACCGTTGCCTGTGGCGTCGAATGCCATGCCGCGTTTGCGGGGTAGCGCATCACAGAGGGCGACCATGATTTGGCGTTGGGCATCGTAGGTGAGGTTCCGCAGTTCGACGATGAATGGGACGCGTTTGGTGAGGCGCTTGGTGATTTCGAGCGGGACGAAGATGGAGAGGTCGCCTTTGCGGGCAAAGTCTTCTCCGAAGGCGTGGGAGTGTTTGGGGTTGAGGGTGTTTAAATGGGGGGTTAACACTTGTTTAATCCATGCTTCGATGTGGGCTTTGCGCTGTTGGTCGCTCCATTCCATGAAGCTTTTTCCGTTGTGTAGGGTGTCGGGAGCTTCGCAGCGAAGGACGGGGATGCCCGCTTGCATGGCGGCGTCTATTAATACGGTGGGGATGTACTGCCCTGCGCTGGCTTTAGGGACGCAGTAGTATTCTTCGAGGGCGTCGTCTTGGGTGGCGGTGTCGTTGAGGAGGTTGGTTTTCCACTCGTCTTCTTTGGCTTGTGTCCATGGCTCGCCGCCGTTTTGTGCTTGGCGTTGGCAGATGCGTTTGTAGAGCCCCATGCGACAGGCATCATCGAGGGTGATGGTGTGAATGCTGTAGCGTTTGCGGTTGGCGCGGCTGTCGATAATGAGTTGGTTGAAGAGGTTGGCGACGCCGTTGTGGGTGCTGATGAGGCGTACTTTGCTGCCCCACATGGTGAGGGCGAGTGCGGCTTTGAGGACTTCGGCGAGGCGCTCATGAAAGGCGGCTTCGTCGATGATGACGTTGCCTTGCATCCCCCTGAGGTTTGAGGGGTTGGAGCTGAGTGCTTGGACTTTTAACCCTGAAGCGAAATAGACGACGAAGGTTAGGATGGCTTTGTCTTCATCTTCGAGGACTTCTTCGCAGATCTCCCCTGCTGCTTTATCAAAGGCTTTCGCCCACATGGCGACGGCATCGATAAACTCTCGTGCCATTTCTTTGTTGGAGCCGACGTAAAAGACATGACTGCCCCCTGCTTGGTGACTGGCCCCTGCGGTGAGTGCGGCGTCGGCGGCTTCTGCCCAGGTGATGCCTGTGCGTCGGGATTTTTCGGCGATTTTGAGGTCGCTTTTGTCGGCTATCCAGTAGCGTTGGTATGGGAGTAGCAGTTCGTTGGCATCGTATTGGTAGTGAAGGTGTTTTACGGCGGTGGCGATGGGGCTAGGCATTAGGCGATACCTAAGATTTGGTTTTTGATGGTTTGGATACCTTCGCTGCTCATGCCTGCGGCTTTGGCAACAGATTCTGCGGCGGTGGCGGCTTCTTCGGCAAAGGCTTGGCGGATGGCTTTTTCGCGCTTGTGGCTTTGCATGGCGGCACTTTCGAGGCGTTGGGCGGCGAGCATGGCGTCTTTGATCATGGCGATGTCGATGTCTTCGCTGGGGTCTTCGGCGCTGCGCATCATGGCTTTGAACAGTTGGGTACGGGCGATTTCGAGGATGAGTTTGGAGATTTCGCCTGTGGGTTTGTCGCCAAGTTGGGCGACGAGGGCTTGGGAGACTTCACGCACTTCGCGGAGGTCTTTGCCGACAGTTTCCATGCGGGTGGCGTAACGGTTGAGCCCGCTACGGCTGGGTTTGATGGTGTTGGGTAAGCCGAGGGCGTCGATGTAGTCGTTGACGGCTTCGAGCACTTGCTGCTGGCTGTTTTTTCCATCTCGTAGGAGGGTGTCGAGGTGCTGTTTGACTGCATCGGGGAGGAGGTCGATTTTGCTGCGGCGACCTCGGGTGGGTTCGCTGTTGGGCGCTTTCATGCTGTTTTCCCTTAGACGACGCTGGGGCGTTTTACCCCTGGTACGAGGGCTTTGCCGTTGGCGACATCGAGGCCGCGTTCGGTGAGTTTGGCGATTTGGGTTGAGCCGACGGATTCGAGGGTGATGAGTTGTTGTTCGTTGAGCCAAGCGAGCTGGGTGCGGAGGTTGTCGCGGCTGCTGTCGAGGGCAAATTCGGTGAGGCCGTCTTGGAGGATGGATTCGTTGAGATCCATGCCTGGGGCTTCTGCGAGGAAGCGCAGTAGGCAGATGCGTTGGTGCTCGGCAAGTATTTTGCTGATGCCGTTTGGGGTGTGGTGGGTCACTGTTTTTGCTCCTGCCTAAATTCGTTTTCGTACAACATGGCGACTCGCTCTTCGATGCCGTTGAGGCTGCGGAGTATCGCTTCGTTTTGGGTGCTGACGCGCTCTAGGCGTTTGTCCATTTCATGCCAGTCTGGCGCGGCGGCGATTTTCTTTTCCATTTCTTGGACTCGGTGTTCGAGCTTTTTTTGGTCGTTGATGGTGGCGAAGCGGTTGGTGAGCCATGCGTAGATGGCGGCACCCACCAGCGAGCCGGTGACGACGACAATGGGCCAGTAGGTGCGGATGAGTTCTGATGTCATGGTGGTGGGTTCCGTTTGGCTTGTTACTCGGTATAGGAAGGGAAACACAGACACGCATTCGCCCATCCTTGGGGCTTGGGTGCAGCGTCCTTGCTGCACAGAGTTTGCTTATTCCCTTCCTTTGCCTCGCACTCACTAAGGATGAGATTAACTTGCCAGTCCTTTCTCTTTTTCGCGGTGGCGTAGGCCCATGTAGGCACCAGCGGGGGAGATGAGGAAGGCGGCGACGGCCATGTCGGCACCGCTGCCGTAGTTGAAGGCGCTGGCGATGGACATGCCGAGGACGTAGATCGCGGTGGCTATCATGCTGATGTAGGCAAGGTTTGGGCGACATTTGAGTACGGTGGGGTGCGTGGATTTATCCCCTTCGCGGATGGTGTGTTGCCCTTCGCTGAAGAGGGTTTCTTGGTGTCGCTGTTGGCGAGCTTCGCGGTCGGCTTCGATGCGGGCAAGCTCGGTTTGTAGGGTTTCTAGTTGCAGTAATTCTGTTGGGCTGAGACGTTGCAGTGCTTGCTCTAGACGTTGTTGACGTGGGGCGCTGTCGTCTGTGCGATGGCTGTATTCGATATCAATGGTTTCGACGGCACTTGCGACTTTTTCGGCTGTTTTGCTGCTGCCAAAAAGGTTGCCGACGGTGCGGATAAGTGTTGGCCCTGCTTTAAGCGCGGTGCTGGCAATGGCGGTAAGGGTGATGGGGTCCATGAGGTGTCCTTAATGAGAGATGATGAGCTGCCACGCTTTGTTATCGAGGTGGTTCATGAGTTTGTCGAAGGCGGCGCGGGAGTTGATGACGCCCCATTGGTTGTTAATGACTCCAAAGCCTTCACCTGGGGCGATGCAGCCTTGTAGTTGAGACGGTAGATTGGCGGTGTGAATGAGGATATGAGTACGTAGTGATGGCCCGTAGCGGGTGACACCTAGGGTGTTCGCTTCTAGGGCGTAGCACTGACCAAATTTGGGGCTTGTGTGGGGGATAAGCTGATAAGTGCCTTCGGGGATACAGCTTTGACGTGGTGCATTGTTTTGCCATGGACGCTCGACCATGCAGCAGAGCTGTTCCCCTGCCCCATCGTGGAGGGTGGAGAAGGTGCCATCGACAAAGTAGCGGCGGCGTAGGGTTAGGGTTTTCATCACATCGCTCCGGTTAAGGATGGGGATGTGATGAGGTTATCTGTTTTGGTGGTTCGGCTGGGGGGGAAGGGGTTCGGGGGAAGATTAGTTAAGAATCAAACGTTGCTGCAAGCTCAACCAACTGTTGATAAGTTTCTAAATTTGTTTTGATGAGAGACAAATCATAGCCTATTAAATGTCCATTGTTAGACGACGGAACTTGTCGAGAATTTACAATCATATTTAGATGATCTGTCTTTCCCGTTTTCTTAAACCCCTCAAGTTGAGTTAGCAAAAGCTGTCTATATCTAACACCTATTTGTTCATCAAAAGAAGCCTCTTTTATGGAACTATTTTTACTCTTTTCTAAAACATCTTTCATTAGCTGATCTTGGTATTTCAGCCTAACCTTTATCATCGCATTATCATCATACTTTTCGAGAAAGTAGTGAATATTTCCAACATCATAAAAGCTTTTCTTTGTCTGGCTTGCATGACGTCTATTCACTATTACTTCATAATAGTCATAGTGCCTTTCATGAAGAATAATTAATGTAGAAAGAAATAATATATCTACTTTGTGGTCAGAACTATTCATGACAGCCGCTACTAGCTTATCAATTAGCTGCTCCGTATCTCGAAGTGATAATATGTAAGTATCAGCTACACTACTAACATAACGAGATAAGTCGATAACGCACCCTTCATCATCAGTTGACAAGTGAGGCCAAGTTACTTCCCTGAATTTTTCAAGTTTAAGTGATGAAAATGTGCTAAATCGGTCTGATATAAAATCAACTCTTGCTTGCTCTTGTAATGTACACCGTCGTCTAAAAAAGCGCCCCAAGTACAAAGTGGCATTGAAATCATCACCATATACTGCTTTGACTGCATGCTGAAGCTGCTCTGTATCTGTTGCCACCACAAATACGACATTTGGCATATCAAAGAAGTGCTTGATTACCTCTAGCATTTCTACAGCATACGATGGCCGACATCGATCTAACTCATCAATGAAAATAAAGGCTTGCTTCTGCTTTCCAGAATTTTTCCAAGCACTATCTATGAATGCGCTAATGGCGGATTTAAAATCGTCGATAGACTTCAATTTAGCATCGTGATCTTTGATCACTGCCCCCATAAATTTACCAGCGGCATCCGCAAAATCCTTTGCTTCAAATAGTGATTCATCACTACTGTTTTCAATGACTTGCTCAATATCAACACCACTCGCTTTTTTCACCACTGCTTTGGTTATTTCAGGCGCCGCTTGTTTGCAGAACCCCCACAACTTACTGCCGACACTGCGAATCAGTTGCTCGTCTTTATCCTGAGTTTGGTCTTTGAGCTGAGAGATAATGGAAGATACAACAGCAAGTAATGGGTCATCAGAAAAGTCTTGCTTCCATGCATCAACATACACTGTTGGATGTTGGTCTTTAATGGTGTGTTGCCATCGTTTTAGAAAGTAGGTTTTACCCGTGCCCCAGCCTGAGTTTAAATTCAGTACGTAGCCATTGTCGGCTTCTCCCACTAAGTAATTAGTCAGGAACTCAGCGTATATTCCACGATTAAGCTTATCGACTGGAAAGTTTGAGTTCTCTGGTAACGGTTCGTTCCACCCAAAATCTAAGTTGTTCATCTAAAGCCTCTGCATGATTAACAATTCTTTTCATCAGACGCTATCACGAGTTGTTACCTACAACTAATCAATTAGTTAAAACAGTGCTCTCTGTCGTCTGTGGAATTCAGCGGCGCGTTGCTCTTTTAGGATTGAGGTGATTTGGCGCTCGGTAAGTTGATGTTGAATGGCGAGTTGTTCGGTGTTTCTGCCATCGAAATCGCGCCAGATTTGAATGTTGCGCAGGGCGACTTGGAGGTTGTTGGGGGTTGGGATGTAGATATCTCGTCCACCAAAGTAGTGGCTTAAGCTGATGACGAGTTTGTCTGAGAGATACGGCTGGTCAATGCCTTGGCGCTTTAGCTCTAAGTGTAGGAGTTCGGAGAGGGATTGAAGAGTCGATGGCCAGCGCTGACGTATGTCGTCGTTGGCAATTTGTTCGACGTTATCGAGCAGGGTTTGCAGTTCGTCACTGGTTTCGGTGAATATTTCGTGTTGAAACGCGTGCTGTGACATGGCTATCCCCTCCCGATTGAATAGCTAGTGTGCGGGAGGGATGAGAAAGGCGTCAAGGTTTGGGTTGGTTGGGGTGTTGGTTTAACGATGTGTTTTCAGCTACTTGGATATGGGTGTAGGCGTTGCCGATGACAATGGACTTTATCACCCAGATGAGGGTTGCTGCGGTTAGGCACCCTGCCCCTATCAATAGTGTTTCTTTTAGGGCGAGTACGGCTCCAGCTACTATGAGCAGACCTGTGATGATGTCGGCAAGTGTGTCGATGATGGGGAGCTGTTTTTTGAATTTTTTGACTTGTTTCATTGTGCTGTCCTTAGCCTTCGTTTTTTAGGAGGCTAAGGGTTTGTGGGGCGGTGTTCAATTGGGTGTTGGGAAGTGTCGAGGGGGTTCAAGGTTTTGGGGGGACTCCAACGCAGGAGGCCTCGCGTTCAGTGTTAAGCAATCACATAAGTACTCTGGCTCCAGTAATATATCCTCCAGCCAGTGCGATTTGCTTTTTTACCTCGTAATGACTCACTTCAGCTTGACCAGCCCATTTGCGTGCGTCCTCGATAACGTCAAACAGTTCTAAAGTGTTAATGTTTTCAATAACCGCCAACCTATCTTCTTCTTTGAATGAAGAAATATAGGTGCAATAACCCGCCATATCGGCTGCTTCACCATACCTTTCCCAATCTGGATTAAAAACAACCTGATTCGGTGATAGGTGTATGACCAAGTGAAAGTTCATATTCTCACTTAGATATAGTTCTATGAGTACACTTTTCCAATAATCTGGTCTGCAATTTTCATAGTTGAGTTTGGTGCAGTGATCCAAGTTGAATTTACGACCATAATTTTCGCACTTTCCATGCTCGTCTATGATAGGTTTGTTTATTAGTGGCTCCGCATCACGTACATCTCTGATTACTAAAACCTTTTTTCCAGTAAGAATAATAGGCTCTGACTTCACCAATGGCTGTAAGTTAAAGTCATGACAATCAACCATGTTAAAACTCATATCAACTTGTTTAACTTGCCAAGCTAGATATAAAGCGTGGAATACTTCACGTTCAATTATGGCAATATTGTTTATCACTAAAGCGCGGCCGGAAGGATCATTCCAGAATTTAAAGTTATCTCTATGACCCTCTTTCAACCACTCAGCGTAATTGATACATAAGTTATTAAAATGCTCAGTATCCATTATTGCTTCAACCTCATGTATTTCAGGTCGTCGCGATAGTATTTTATCTCCCTCTACCCGGTGACAATTATTGTGGATATTTTCCATGCACCCTTTGACTTTAAACTGACGGATTAACCTGCGAATAAATCTATTCTTTGAAATGTCATTAAACCTATCCTTAAACGACTGAAAATCAGCGTAAACTTCTGCATTTTCAAAACGACCTGGGTTACGACGTGGAGCTCCACAAAGTTCTACTATCTTTTCTTTAAGGTTTGGTGATATGGTCCCTTTACCAATTTTAAGTTCACTAATCCGACTCTCTTCTATTCCTAGCTCACGAGCTAATTGCTTTTGTTTTTTCCCTTGGCTTTCATAAAAGCTAATTGCATGATTAATCCATAAAATAGTATCGTGCTTAGACCATTTATCCATTACTATATCTCCCCGTTTTGATTGAAGAAAAGATAGCTCACTCCACAGAGTTAGTAATTACATATTATCTGTAATTTTCTGTAATTAATTACAAATCGAAACTTTATCTCAAGTCCCACTTTTTCAACCCTTCTATCACTACCCTGCACTGCTGTTTCTCCAGCCACCCGACGTTTTCTACCCCTGTCATTCGTTTTACGAACTTGTTGAGGGCGGTTTCGCTGCCGTTACGCACGATGCCGTCTTTGTACATGCTTATCCAGAGGGCGCGGATTTTGTCGATTTCTGGGTGTTGGGCGCTGCCGGATTTGGGACTTAAACGGCCTTTGAATGTTTTTTTTTTGCTGTTTAAAGCCTTTGGTTTTGAGGTGGTTGAGGGTGTCTTGGAGTTGGTCTTGGTGCATCTGTTTGCAGCTGGTTTTGCCTGTGACTGTGTGGAGGAGTTGACGGTAGGTGTCGTCGTCGAGGGCGAGTTGGCGTTTGGCGATGTGGATGAGTTTGATGAGTTGGTTTCGACGGTTCATTGGGTGACCTCTACTGGCTTGGCGGTGGAAGGGCGCTGGTGCAATGCCAAAAGCGCAAACGACATCCCTGTCGCTCTGACTCACCATCCTTGGCAAGTCGGTTTTAGTGAGCCAGTTTTGGCATCACCTCCGGCCCCATCTTTGAGATTTAAGCTGTCAATGTTCTGGCTGAACATTGACAACGTCGTCCCCTTTTTTGGCTGTTACAGCTTGCTGATATCAAGGGGGAGCTGTTTGTATTGACCGTTGTCCATTCGTTCGTAGAGGCGCAGGTAGGTGCTGGTGCCGGTGATTTGGATGCTGTCGGCGATGGCTTCCATGGCCTCGCGCCAGTCGGGGTCGTCGATGTCGAGTTGGCGGAGGCTGAGGACTTGGTTGACGTCGATGGTGCCTTGTTTGTTGACTCTGAAGGCATGGTCGACGAGGGCTTTGATTTGTTCGCTGGAGCCTTCTGACCAACGGCTGATGCATTGGTCTATTTTGGCTTTGGCGGCTTGGATGCGTTCGTCAAAGATGCGGTGTTCGCCTTTGGCTCTGACGAGTTTGTATTTGCCATCAAATGAGATGAGGGTGACATTGCCTTTGGTGCCGCCCCAGCTGACGTCATATTCTTCGGCGGAGAGGTCGACAAAGTCGCTGACGTTGTTCATGGTGGCGGCTTTGAACATGGCGAGGCTTTGTTGTACTTGGCGGGCACGGTGAATAATGTCGGTGACGAGGTCGTCGCGAAGCATGTCGACGGGTTTGATTTGTGCTTCGGGCACGAGGTGGTTTTGGGCATTGCGGCGAAAGCCTGCGGGGATGCTGGATGTGGGCTCGGTGGCGGTGGTGCTTTGCTGGTTCATGCTTGCTCCTTGTTGTAGAGGTTAGCAACGGCTTGTGTGGTGAAGGGCCGTTGCATGATTTGGCTGAGGGTGCTGTGTGTGTGTCTTGGCGGTCGGATTTTGTCGACTATTTTTAGGGTGTTTTTGGGGTGACAGGTGGTGCAGCGTCCTTTGTTGTCTCGCGCCCAGGTGAGGATTTCTCGCTTGCATCGGCTGCATAAGGCGAGCAGGGGTTGGTTGCTGGCGAGTTGGTAGTGGTGCCCTGTTCGGGTGACGAAGCTGTGTTTGTGGAGGGTGGCGAGGTAGTAGTGAAGGCTGTTGGGGTGGTTGCAGCCCATTTTTTCGCTCAGTTCGGCACGGGTGTGTTCACCTTGTTTGAGGTGGTGGATGATGATTTGATACATGGTTATCTCTCCCAGGTGATGAGGCAGCCTGCAACTCTGTTGACGATGAGTTGGGTGGTTTTGCCTGCTTGGGTGATGGTGATGGCGCTGCCTTGCCAGATGCCTATGGGGCGTTCGATTTCGATGATGGGGCGGGTAACGCCGAGTCGTGTGGCGCGGATGTGGAGGCCGTGCTTTTGTAGGTAGCTGACGGCGTTGTTGAGCCTCGCTTGGTTGGCGTGTTTGGTGTTTCGCTGGCGTGTGGGTTGTCCTTGTGCCATTAGTTCCTCCTTGCGTATTTGCTTGACCACAACAGTTGGTTGTAGCGGGTGGCGAGTCTGGATAGCTCTTTTTCGTACAGTTCGATGAGGCGGTTTGGGCTCTCTGCTCCGCTCCGTTTGATGAAGGCGAGCTGGTTTTCTAGGTTGTACATCTCTTCTTCGCTGCTTTGACGTACGTCGATGCGTTGCGCTTTGGCGGTGGCGTCGAGGGCGGAATGTGGGCAACCTGATCGGCAGGCTCGGTACATTTTCACTCGTTCGCGGTTGGCGGAGGAGAAGGGTTTGGCTTGGTGGTCGGCACATTCGTCGACGCCTATTTCTCCTCTGGCTGGGCAGTAGATGGTCTTTTTGAGTAGCCGTCCTTCTACTCTGGCTTGTAGGGTGTCGGTACTGCCTGGGTATTTGCCGCGTATGACTTGACTGAGCATGGCTGGGCTGACGCCGAGATCGCGTGCTAGTTGGTTTTGTGATACGCGTTTTGTTTCTATTTCCGCTTTGAGTGCTTCTAACCATTTCATGATTTCTCCTCAGTGAAGGGGTATTTGATCTGGCTATTTTGGCAATAGACATGATCCCCTTTCACAATGGGATGCTGCGGCCCTAGGTCGATATTGAGGCGGTATACCACGCCGTCTGGCGTACTTTGTTGGCGCACTAGCTTGGCTTTGACGAGTGCGCGTAGGTAGCTCTGTGTGGTGTGTTTTCCTGCCATCGCGGTGATTTGGAGATCGATGATGTTGAAGCGTTTCATGATCCGCATGCTTGACCATAGCCGTTGGCGTACGGGGGCTTTTTTTCTGTGCCATGGGCCGTATCCGGGTATGGGGCGTTTTGATATCACGCGATAAACATCATGGGTGTACTCCTCTAGCCTTCCTGTTGCTTCTATTCGTTTCTCTTTTTCGAGCCGCTTGATGTAGTGTTTGGCGGAGGTCAGCGTCATCCCTGTTGCTGCCCCCAGTTTTTGGGCGGTGAATGTTTTCTTGTGATGGAGACGACAGATATACGTCCATGCCAGCTGTCTGTTATTCATGTTGTCTCCTAGACTTTCATTCCTTTGACGCCGTGGAAGGGTTGGTCTCCCCAGTCTTTGCTGGTGATCCAGTCGAGTTCGTTGGCGATGGCGAGGGCTTCGATTTTGCTGAGGCCGATGGTGATGCGGCGCATTTCGCCGTTGGTGGCGCGGCGGAGGTCGTCGAGGAGTGCTTCTTCTATTCGGATGCCGTCTTCGATGAGGTAGTCGGCCATGATGTTGACGTCTTCGAGGTCGGCGGGTTTGAATTCAATCCATTGTGAGATGCGGTTGTAAAATTGTTTGTGGTTGCTGACGTTGCGTACGATTTGGTCCATGCCTGCGATGATGACGGAGGTTTCGGTGCCGTCGTAGAGGTCGCGTATGGTGTCTAACATGCGGCTGTCGCGCATGAGGTAATCGCCTTCGTCGATGAAGAGGGGGCGTTCGTACATGCTCATTTGTTCGATGATGTAGTCGACGTTTTTGCTGATTTGGTGTTTGGGGGTGGCGCCAAGCTCTTCGACGATTCGGCCGATGAGGCTTGAGGTGGTGTCGTGGGCTCGGGTGCTGACGTAGATGCCGTTGACTTGGTTGTATTGCAGGGTGAGTGCGGTGGTTTTGCCTTGCCCTGATGGGCCGTGGAGGCAACATATTCCTGGGACGCCGTAGCTGCGGTTAAACAGGCTGCTAAAGGCGACTTGGGTTGAGGTGATGTTTTTCACTGGCGCGACGACGGCTTTCATTGGTATTCTCCTTGTTGAGTAAGTTACTTTTTGTGTGGCTTCTCTGTGGCACGCTATGCTTGGCGGCGGCGTGCCATAATTTCTTCGATGTTTCTTTTCCCTACGCTGTTTTCCTGTTTGTATTTGGTGATGAACGCTTGCTCTTTGTCGGTGAGTTCGCGGGTGAGGTATTGCTCGGCGAGGTATCTCGCTTTGTCGTGAATACTGCGATGCAGGTGGTTTTTCTGCTCGCTGAGTTGCTCTTCTTTTGCTTCTAGTGTCTTGCGCATCGCTTCTATCTGTTTGAGCTCTGCTTCGCTGTATGCGGGGGTTTCTTCTGTTTGCTGCGATTCTGCTAGGCCGTGCAGGGCGGCGTTGTTATGGGGTGTGGCGGCTTTGGGTAAGGCGCTGAGGTTGTTCGCGGCTTTTTTGGCGGCGAGTGTGTCGGCGTAGTGGGTGTCGATGCCATATTCTTGTTGAAGCTGTTTGGTATGACGACGTATTTGGTTGAGTGCTTGGCGCTGTATTTTGCGCTGCTCTCTGAATTCGTTGGGGTCGATTTCTCGGCCAACTAGGTCGATGTTGACGGCGTCAATGTATTGGCTCCATCCGTCGATGGGGTAGAGGGTGGCGCGGCCAACGTCTTTGGGATCAAGGAAGACTCGGACGCGTTTTCTGTCCCATTGGTGGTCTTGTAGCTCTGGGGCGGTGTATTGGATGTTGCCGCTTGAGATGCTGCCTCGGATGACGGTGGCGTCGCCGATGTAGTTGAGCAGTGAGTCGAGGCAGTGGTGGTTTTCGATGATCCGTGGGCGGTATTGGGTGTCGATGTAGGCTTGCGCTGGGCTGATGCCGTCTAATCCGCTGTGCGGGGATAGGTGGTAGTGGTGTTCGACCCAGTCTTGGATGATGTCGTCGAGCTGGCTGGGTGTGAGGGCTAGTTCGAGTGCTTGTTGGTCGGCTTTCTTTTTGCCTTGTCCGATGCGTTGGGCAAAGTCGCGGGCGGCTTCTATTTGTTGTCTTTCGGCGACGTTGTGGCCGATGTAACCTGGTAGTAGTTCACAGAGGGTGGTGCTGAGGGTGCGGAAGAAGCGTTCGATGTAGGGTTTTTCCCATCCTGAGTAGGGGTTGGCGATGGCTTGGTTGATTTCTAGCATGTCGAGGATGGTGGTGACGCGATCGGAGACGTAGTCACTGCCGTTGTCGGTTTTTACTTGTCCGTTTGGGTTTGGCATCCCCCACTCTATGAGGCATTTTCTGAGCAGTAGGCAGACGCCTTCGCTGTTGGAGGTGGGGCTGAGTAGGACTTTGACGCGGCGGGTTTTGACGTCGATGGCGGCGATGAGGCTGTAACGTCGTTGTTTTCCGTTGACGTTGAGCATGACGTCGGTGGGTGTGGAGTCGAATTCCCAGCAGTCGTTGGGCTGTGTTACCCATTGGTACATTTTGCTGTATAGGGGGCGATGCTTGCTGTTGTAGGCATCGGGGTTGGTGAGGTAGGCGAAGGCGGCGCCGTTGTTTTTATGCCATTGGGTAAGCCATCGCGCGACTGATGAGGTGGATGGGAGGTCCCAATGCGGGTAGTTTGCTGATTTGTCTTGGATGATGGTGGCGACTCGCTTGGGATTTTTGGCGAGTTGGGGCTTGCCTGTGATGAGGGCGACGACGAAGTTTTTGAGGTCTGGCTGGGCGTCTATTTTGCTTTCTTTGATGTTGTTTTTGTATTCGCCTGCGAGTCGGACGAGTCCTTCTGTGTCTAGCCATTGTTGCCAGCGTCTTAGGGTGCTAATGCTGACTTTTTCAACGAGGCGGTAGATGCTGTCGTCGAGTTTGTGTGTTTTGCGGGCGTAGGCTTTGACGAATTCTTGTTCGCCTGCGGTGAGGGCTTTGTTTTCGGCATAGGGTTTTAGGTATTGTCGTCTGATGGCGAGGACTTGTGATCGTGCCATGGCGAGCTGTTGTTTCTCTATGCTCAAACTTTGGTACGCAATCATGGCTTCTGTTTTGTGCTTTAGGGTATGCGGCTGTGGCACAATGACTGCTTTTGCGTTCTTTTGGGCTAGTTCGATTTCGCCATCTTTCTCTATTATTTTCTTTAATAGTTGATGCTTTGTTTCTTCTGGCAATGACTGTATGTGGTATTCCATCCCTTTGCCTTTTTGCTTTTGTCTTGCTTTCCATTGCTCGCGATTGGCTCGTCTACGAATTGAGAATGCGGCTGTTGGCATGCCTGCTATTCCGACAAGTTCTTGTGCGCTAAACCATTGTTCACTCATCTGAAACCCCCATTAAGTCGGTGTTTAGGGTTTCTGATAGGCTCTGCATGATGGCTTTGGCGTGTGGGCGTTTTGCTGTTCGACCTGTTGAGGGTGCGAATATTTGTATGCAGTAAGCAACGGTTCGTGGGTGGTAGTTGTGCGACAGTGCCCAACCTCTCATTGACCACCCTTTTTTAAGTAGAGCTTCTTGTATTTGCTGGCAATTTTGGATCTTCATCAATATGCTCCTTGTGGTACTATAGCTATAGCAAGTTGCTAACTAACGTACTTAAACGATATGCAAACAATTGTGCGCAATCAATAGAACAATAAGGCGCATTTATATTTATTGGAGATGATGCAAACTTTTAGGCGCAACGCGTGTAATAAGATGTGCTTTTCTTGTGTGCGTTTTGATAGACAGATATTTTTGTGAAAAAACACCGAAAGGTTTAATAAACAGGGACTTAAATGGTAAAGCACACTAAGGATGTGAAAGACACTGTCGGTGCTTTTTATGACGATGGAATCGCACATTTTCCTATTCGCCTTGAGGAGCTGATCGGCAATGAGTCTCTGCGTAGCTTTGGACGCAATGTGGGGATCTCTGATAGCGGGCTTCGTAAATATCTCCCTCCTGGCTCTTCTCGCCCTACTTTCGATAAGCTGGTCGCTATTGCTCGTTATAAGGGGGTGAACCTTGAGTGGCTGGCAACGGGGAAAGGCAGTAAGTCTGGTGATGTTTCACCTAATGCGTTGGATTGTCGCTGCAATATGCCAAGTGATGGCGGCGATTATGTTGATGCTAACTTCTTAGATGAGGAGTTTGTGTTGGTGCCTGGCTATCATGTGCAGGTGTCTGCTGGGAGTGGATGTACGCCTCTTCAAGATAATCCTAAGGTTCGACGTCATCTGGCATTCAGAAAGAAGTGGATTCAGCATAAGAATCTTAATCCGAAGTCGCTGTGTGTGGTCTTTGCTAAAGGCGATTCGATGGCTGATACGATTAAGGATAACGATTCTCTGCTCGTTGATCTGTCTTCCACTACGCCTGTGGATGGCCGTGTCTTTGTGGTTCGATTAGGTGATGAGCTTTATGCTAAGCGCATTCAAGTCGGCCTACTTGGCGAACTTACGCTGATCTCCGATAACTCGTCTTATAAAGCGATTGAGATTGCGAAAGAGAATTTGAATCAGTTGGTCATTATTGGGCGAGTTGTTCAAATTTCTACTGAAGTTTAACAGGCACTTAAACGCTGAACGGGTAGTCTGAGAAATAGTGCTTTGTGCTTTTCTGCAATCTATCCGATTTCTCAGTCTTTCCGATGTCCAGCGGCATTGTATGGTGGATCTTTCAGATCTACCGAACTCTGGGGTGATCACCCTACTATCTCCGAAAGCCACGTGAGCACTGACTTCTCCCGCGAATTCCCGTGCGATCCCACCTACTCCCATATTATTCATTCTTAATGGCACACTACACCTGTCCCATCGTATGAGTTGGCCACCGCACATGCCAACATCTTCGACAATAATACCAACTAGGTAATCATCGTGCTCTTCCAACGGTACAGAGGACATTTGCGCCATCGCTATTGAGGGGAGAAATGCAGTCATTACTAAAACGTAATGATAAAACAGTACAGTCTTTGAAATTAGGGCAAGACGGACGCTGGTAGCAAATTTAGTTAAGAGCCCCCCAACAGCGATCATGTTGATAACGATGCCTGATGGCCTAGCCGCCATCAGGTTTATCATAATAAAAGTGTTCTAAAACATACCGTTTTCATGCGCTTGGCTCTTCGGAACATCTTGAATCGCATCCCAGTGTTCGACAATCTTTCCTACGCTGTTAAACCTGAAGAAGTCCATCGTGACGTACTCCTCTTCATCTGGCCACATTTGTCGAGTGTGTAATGCGACAAGATCACCCTCGGCTATTACGCGTAAAAATTCAATCGTCTTATCTGGGTAATCTCGATGCATAGCATTGAAGTAATCAATGAAGCCTTGCTTGCCATCTTTAACCAAAGGGTTGTGCTGAATATAGTGCTCACCCACATAGTGGGATACGGCTTGTTGGGGATCTCCCCTATAAGCCGTTCGATAAAATTCAACAGCATTCTGCTTATTTTGCTCTAACTGATCTTCCATATTTTAACCTCGCATAAGCCTATTTAGCGGGAGGGATTCACAACCTTTCGCCACAAAAACGCCTGACAAACAGTATAGTGGCTAGATCAATAAAAAAGGGCGCCCATAGGCACCCTTAATAGTGGAAAACACACTGGAATCGTAATGAGTTAATCTTCTGCCAATGCTTGCGTGTAGATAAACTGATCATCACTGCTAACAACGATATTGTTGTTGAGGAAATTACGCCCCAGGATCATGCTGTATTCAAAGCTTGTTCTGTCACGCAAGTTAACATCAACCGACTTCTCCAGATCTCCCATCTTAACTGTCATACGAACAACTGGGCGGGCAATCGACGCTTCGCCAGGGCGAGGCTTAACACGCATTTCGCTGACGAGTCGTTTCGTGAACTCTTCTTCAATACCTTGAGCGTTCTGATAGGTAAAGCGTACCCACGAGCGTCCATCTTTCTCAAACACATTAATATCTGTAGCACTCAACGAGCTCACATCTGCGCCAGTATCCAATTTAGCTGGGAACGTTAGTTCATCAATCGTCACGCTTTCAACATAACCCGCCTCAATCGGCGCCGTTTTTTCAAACAGCTCCTCAGATCGTGTATTCACTAATAGAGGCTGTGTCAGCATCGTCGGAGAAACCAATAAGCGCGAGACGCCATCATTACTTGGCTGAACAGCAATGCGATGCACCTTTTCTGCGGTATAAAAGCGCAGCTCAGGTTCGATGGTCACACGCTTTGAAGCGCCAGCCGTTAGTCTTGATGCAATGGGCAAACTGAGCGCATGGTCATCATCATTTGTATCCGTTAGCGTAAAGCTCAAGGTACTTTTTGGTTCTTCACTCGATTGGGTAACAGTCAACACTGGTGTTCTAATCACTAAAGATGGCTCTGCAATGACCTCCACACCTTCAACATAGATACGCTCTTTAGGGCTGATTACGAACAGATCTTCTTTCTCTGCTCGCGCTGTTATCGACTCTAAGCCTTCTTCCGTTAAATATTGTTGAGATATATCCACCATGAAAAAGCGACTGAGGGTATCGGTACCAAGGCGCAATTGACTCTGGCTTTCTGAACGATCGGATAAATAGACCTCGATATGATCGGTCGCGGCATTCTCACCAAACTGAACAGGAATATAAACCAGTGGTCGGGGCCCATCACTGAATGGCACCATTCTCACTAAAGGGACAGTTAAATGACGACGGCTCTGGTCACTATTTTCTGTCGAAAACGACACCATGCCATTCTCTTCATCAATAGTGATATTGCTGGCATGGAATGCGCTATAGCGGTTGCTTAAAGAGATACTGACTTCGATAGGCATATCGTTAATAAAGGCGCGCTCTTTGCGACCTATCACACGTGCTTGCTCTTGTAGCTGCAGGTAGTCATAACCCGCATCAACCCATGCGTGCTCACGTAAAAATGTCTTACCGATAAGTGCAGGAACAGAGAATCGAGAGCGATCCGCTAAATTGACCTCAGTTTCAACACTTAGCCCCGCTATTGTTAACGGCATGACGACGACAGGACGATATAAAAAGCCATCGTTATCTCTCGCCTTCACCAGTGCAATACGCAAAAGTGGCGTGCGATGAGAGACCATCTCTCCCGTATAAGGATGCGGTATATCAAACTCGACCATGATGTCAGTAATATCATCACGATCGCGCAGCTCTGTGCCACGAACCTCATTGTACTCTTCAATGATAGCGGCGATTAGCGTATCGCCTTCAAGACCATCAAACATGTCATCTCTTGGAATAATCTTAATATTTTCTGCATGAATAGAGGTCGAATCAGCCCCTGTATCAATTTTTGCAGGGAACCCAACACCGGATAACGCTGGAATACTATTAAATTCGAGAAGCTCAGTGCGCCCTAATACAAGTCGCCCGTCAATAGAGGTAGGGTGAGAAAAAAGTCGGTCTTCCGTATTCATTTCAGTCGAGTGGGTGATAAAAGAGCATACCGTAGTCGCTATGAAGGTTAAGGTGCGCCAAAACTGCATGAATTCATTGTCTCCAGATTCCCAATAAGGGAATGGTTCACGCATATCGTGTGGCTTCACAATATGCAGAAAAAGGTGAATCTATCGATTATATATCATCTCAACACGAACTTTGTATCGAGACTCATCACCTTGGGTGTTATTTAAAGACAATCAAGTTTGCACACAAGTTCAAGATCTGTGTCGATTTCACTCTGCCACCAGCCAAAATGTACTATAACCTAATGATATTATTACTGTAAGAAATGGAGATTCCTATGCAGAGATCAATACTCAAGCCTGCTGTCTTAGGCGTTATGGTGAGCGCTTTTTCCGCAGGCAGCGTTTTTGCTCAACAAACAACGGATGTGATAAGCCCTGAATTAAGCAGCGGATACGAAACCAAAGATGCGGTGACAGCCAAGTCTTTCATGGTCGCCAGTGCTAACCCACTCGCTACGGACGCGGGGTATGCGGTACTCGACAATGGTGGGAACGCCATTGATGCTATGGTCGCGGTGCAAGCCATGCTTGGGCTCGTCGAACCACAATCCTCAGGTTTAGGTGGGGGAGCATTCCTCATTTACTATGATGCGAGTACCAAAACACTGACAAGCTTTGATGGTAGAGAGACAGCACCACTCGATGTCACCCCAGCGCTATTCTTGGATGAAAACGGCAAACCCTTAGCCTTCTATGATGCAGTCGTTGGAGGGCGCTCAGTCGGCACACCGGGTACGGTCAAGCTGATGCACTCCCTTCATCAACGATACGGCTCTGCATCATGGGCGGAACTATTAGCCCCCGCCACGAAAACAGCCAATGAAGGATTTGAGGTGTCGCCTCGCCTTGCTGGCGCCATTGCGGCCGACAAAGAACGACTCTCTCGCTACCCAACAACGAAAGACTATTTTTTTAACCCTGATGGCTCACCACTCGCCGAAGGCACTCGCTTATTAAACCCTACCTATGCGCAAACATTATCCACCCTCGCAACAGGCGGCGCAGATGCGTTTTATCAGGGACAAATAGCGAAAGATATCGTCAAGCAAGTTCAAGAGACCTCCGATAACCCCGGGGTACTTGCCCTAAAAGACTTCACTGCCTACGACATTAAAGAGCGGGCTGTTGTCTGTGCGCCTTACCAACAATTTGATATCTGTGGTATGGGACCACCCAGCTCTGGCGCACTGACTGTCGGCCAGATCCTCGGCATGGTGTCACACTTTGATCTCAAAAAGCATGGCGAAAAGAGTCCAATTAGCTGGCAAATCATTGGTGATGCCTCTCGATTAGCGTTTGCCGATCGTGGACGGTATATGGCAGATTCGGACTATGTCCCCATGCCTGAAGGACTTCTAGACCCTCAGTATCTTAAAGCTCGCGCGGCATTAATTACCGAAGGCAAAGCCCTTTCTGATGTTGATGCTGGTATGCCACCATGGGAAGCCCCTGTCGCCCGAGCAACGCTTCCAGCCATTGAGCTACCTTCAACAACACACGTAGTGATCGCCGATGCCTTGGGTAACATCGTCTCCATGACAAGCACAATAGAGAATGGGTTTGGATCGCGACTGATGAGCAACGGTTTTTTGCTTAATAACGAATTAACCGATTTTGCCTTCGCGCCACATAAGGCAGGCACTCTTATCGCGAACCGCGTAGAGCCGGGAAAACGACCTCGCTCTTCTATGGCACCAACCATTGTCATGAAAGATAATCAGCCTTATATGGCGATCGGCTCTCCTGGCGGCTCAAGAATCATTGGCTACGTCGTCAATGCACTGATCCGGCATCTCACGTGGGATTTCGATATTCAAGCCGCTATCTCCGCTCCGCACGCCTTAAACCGCTTCGGTACTTACGATGTTGAGGCCCAAAGTGAAGCGGAAAAGCTGATTGAGCCACTAGAGCAGATGGGCTTCCCAGTGAGTGTCAGGGATCTCAATTCTGGCCTTCAGGCGATTTTGATTCAAAATGGTGAGTTAATTGGTGCCGCTGACCCTCGACGTGAAGGCACAGTAAAAGGCAAGTAGCTACGACATTGAGTAGCTACAACATTGGGATCACTGCGGCTAATAATAAACCAGCCATGCCATAGTTAAACCATTGTACGCGCTGGGGGTTGGTTAATAGGGTTTGCAGCTGCTTGCCGGCTGCTGCCCAAATCGACACTGAAGGGATATTCACAACACTAAATGCCAAAGAGACTAACAGCACTCCTTGCCAATCTGCCGTCACATTATAAACAGTAACAGCAGTAAGGGCCATCGACCATGCTTTAGGGTTGATCCACTGAAAATTGGCCGCTGCAATGAAGGTCATTGGTTTGTACTCTCCAGTATCGCTTATAGTCCCTCGGCTGCATGCTATTTTCCAAGCTAGATAAACCAAGTAACCCACACTACCAATTTGCATCACCTGATGAAGCGCAGGGTAAGCTTGAAAAACACCCATCAATCCAACACCAACCAAAACAACCATCACACTAAAACCGACCACAATACCCAGCATATGTGGAATCGTTCTGAAAAAGCCCACATTCGCACCAGATGCCATTAGCATAATGTTGTTCGGTCCTGGTGATACCGTCGATACAAACGCAAACGTTAGTAGAGCAACAATCTGTTGATAATCCATAAAACCCTCATCGTCATCATTCAAAAACTAAAAATTCAATGCGAAACGTACATACACTCAGCTAAAAAGAGGGTTTAGTTGACGCTATATGCCTTGAAATGCTAAAGATATGATAATTGCTATCGAGAGGGATTATCCATCTAAATAATCGCTTATCACCCTTTAATCACAATAAAATGAGCCTATGGATAAGTTTGACGAAAGAATATTGCAAGAGCTAAAAAAGAATGGTCGCTTATCCAATGTCGACCTTGCCGATATAGTCGGTCTATCTCCCTCTGCGACACTGCGCCGTGTCCAAGAGATAGAGCGAAAAGGCATCATTAAAGGCTACCGTGCTGTTATTGATGGAGCGAAAGTAGGTATCGGCTTTATTGCGTATGTCACTGTGGGCTTGTCCAATCACAGTAAGCAATCTCAACTTGCCTTTGAAGATCAAATTCTTCAAGCCAATGAGGTGACGGAATGCCATAACATTACGGGTTCCAGTGAATATCTATTGCGAGTAGAAACACGTGACTTGATAGGCTACAAGCATTTTCACTCTGATATCTTAGGTGAAATTCCTCAAGTAAATGCTATCTCGACGCTCGTAGTGATGGGCTCACCAAAAGATGACCGCCTCTAGTGAATTTATTGCTAGTAGTTAACATCAAGCACGTTTTAACATAAGTCTCGTTTTTCGTGCCGCCACATTCTCGCCACAATTCATCTTAATTGATCATAAACACTCCCTTATTTCGCCCTGTTCATTTGGTTTACTTAACGCAATACTTCTTTAAACGGAATTCACTATGTTGCGTATCTCTCGAAATCAAAACCGAAAACAAAATCGAAATCAGAGCCGTACACGTGTAGCGCGAGCCTTTCTTAAACTCTCTCGTTGGGTATCACCCACGATTATTCTTGTGGCATTGACGATCCCTGCTTTTGCATCCCTAGAGCAAGCTGGGAATCCTTCAACCGCAACGGATGCTTACGGGTTAATCTACCGTGATGAGCAAAGCCAACATACTGCTCTATTACTGCATACCGATGTTCGTATGAGCGTTAATGGGCTCATTAATCGAGTGACGGTTAAGCAAACATTCACTAACCCTTCAGATAACTGGATCAGTGGTCATTACCGTTTTCCTTTGCCAGAAAATGCAGCCGCTGACCAACTACGACTATGGATAGGTGAACGGTATATTGAAGGAGAGATTCAGCCTAAACAGAAAGCGCAAGCACAATACCAACAAGCCAAATCAGCAGGCAAAAAAGCGACTCTAGTCGCTCAGGATCGTCCAAATATTTTCTCAACATCGGTTGCTAACATCGCACCACATGAACGAGTGACTGTCGAAATCGAATATCAACAGTCGATCGACTATGATGACAACGAATTCAATCTTCGCTTCCCAGCTGTGATCAACCCGCGTTATACCCCCAACTCTCATCACGGTGCTAAGACAAATAATACGATGAGAAAGCACGCAGCCAGCTCCCCACAAAGCAGCGCCCAAACACCCCCACCCTCTCTCCCCCCTAGCCTAACGGAAACACCGATGCTAAGCGGAGGCTGGGGGATTATCGGTCACACGGTCGATGATGAAATGCTGCAAGTTACAGCAACCCACCAGCCACGGACGGTTCCTAATATTCCATTTAACCTGCTTGTTGACCTCGACGCTGGGCAACCGATCTCTCATATAGAGAGTTCAGGGTATTCCACAAAGAAAAGCCGAATCACAGACCAACACTACCAACTATCACTCGATTCACCTGCCATTGCTGATCGTGACTTTGTGCTTAATTGGCAACTTGAAGCAACTCAGCAACCTAACGCAGCCCTTTTTCAACAGCACCATAGCACTAACGACACCCACTACGGCTTAATGATGCTCATGCCACCACAAAGTGAGTCTTTCAATGCGATTCCCCAGCATATGACTTTTGTGTTTGATATCTCGGGGTCAATGTTTGGCGAATCGATGACACAAGCAAAACAGGCACTTCAATATGGGCTGACTCGACTCTCAACAACTGACTATTTCAACATCATTATTTTTAACCATGAAGCCTATCGATATACTCATGAGCCCCAACCCGCTAACGAAAAAAACGTTGCGCAAGCAATGGACTTCATCTCAGGATTAGAAGCGAATGGTGGCACTGAAATGGCGAAAGCGCTGACATTAGCATTTGAAGAGCCGACCTATCGAGATGTGCTCAATCAGGTGGTATTTATCACTGATGGCAGTGTGACAAACGAAGAACAGCTCTTTAAGCAGATAATACGTGAACGCGGTGAGAAAAGGTTATTCACTGTCGGCATTGGCTCTGCGCCAAACAGCTATTTCATGCGTCGTGCAGCAATAGCAGGAAAAGGCACCTATACCTACGTCAATCAAACGAAGGATATCGTGAAGCCAATAGGACAGCTTTTTGATCGTATAAGCGCACCTGCGATGCGAGATATACAGCTTCGCTGGGATTCTGGTGAACCTGTTGATTTTTGGCCTAACCCTCTCCCCGACCTCTACCTTAATCAACCCATTCACGTTGCTTTCTCCATTCCAGATGGCGCTAAATCTATCAACATCACAGGAAAAACTCAGGCATCAACGCTGAGCGAACCGTGGACTCAAAAAGTCATTCTCGCGGACGTACACCGTGAAGCGACAGGCATCAATGTGCTTTGGGCAAGAAATCAAATAGACAGCATTGAGTTATCTCCATCCTTGTCTGCAACAGAGAAACAGCAACAGATCTTGCAGCTTGGGCTCGAACATCATCTCGTCACCGCACATACCAGCTTAATCGCGGTTGATAAAACACCCAGTAAGCCTGAATTTGAAGACGCGATGGACAAAACGATAAGCCCGCACTTACCCGCAGGCAGCTCTGCACAGCTGGTGGGATCAACCATGGCACAAACAGGTAATAACAGCGCTATCTTCATTTTCTTAGGATCACTATTCAGCCTCTTTAGCATCGTGACAATCCGCGTTGCCCAAAAAGCAGTCAAGCTATCTATGTAAAAGAAGCTTGTGCAAGAGAAGCTTATATATGAAGGGAATAAGCAAGCCCCGATTACGGTTCCATCTTAAATCGATAAGGCTTAAAACATGGTCAAATTTCACTCCAAACTGCATTGGCAGCTTCTTATCTATGCCAGTATCACAGTACTCTGTCTGTCTGGCTTTATGCTGGGGAAGGGTGTTTATATACAGGCGAAAGGCTGGGTTGCCCAATGGCTTATTGCGGATGCTTGGAACGAACAACGCCACAGTGGCGGCATGAAACGCCCTTGGTCATGGGCTGATACATATCCCATTGCGGAGTTAGAGTTTGATGAAAAATCGGTCATTGTGCTTGCAGGGACGAGCGGACGAAACCTAGCCTTCGGACCCACGCTGCAATTAAGTACCGCGCACCCAGAAAGCCCAGGGAATATCGTGATCTACGGGCACAATGACACTCACTTTCGTCGTCTCAATCAACTTGCTATTGGGGATATGGTCGCAATGACGGGGGCGTCTGGATATCGCGTTCAATATCGTGTGAGCCGTACATTGATTGCCCACGAGACAGAGATGGAACTAGTCAGTCAAACGGCTACCGATCAACTGACGCTCGTGACATGTTACCCGTTTAGTGGGCTATCCCTTCGTGGTAGTGCCTTGAATTACCCTGCTGTTAGCCATGAACTGCTTTCAAATGGCGAGCTCCGCTTTGTAGTGATTGCGGAGCCCTTTTTCACAGCAGAAGTAACAGCCCGAAAGAGCCATGCAACGATGACGACTACAACCCTTTTAGGTAAGAGCGGTTGATAGTAAGAGAGAGCATATCATCTAACGTCTCGCGCTCTCCTGCGAGCAGTTCAGAAAAGCCACCCAGTAGCTGACAAGTATCAACATGCTGCTGAGTTTCTGTCTTAATGGCACGCATATCAATCATCACCTCATTGTAACGTCGAGGTAGATCTTTCATTACTTGTGTATTTAAGCAATGCTGCGTGGCGAAGACCTGATTATAACTGCCTCGCTGCTTATCAATCACATACCCATTATTGCCATTTAGGCTAACGATAGAGGTATGCTTGTTACAACGAGGGATACAGCCCTTGTTGATTTTAATCTTCTTACACCCTGAGCTTTGCTGGAAGAGGCACTGGCGACTGGTCATCAACGTCATCGGGTGAAATATGTTGTACATCAACTCGAAATCAGGCGGACAAATGATCTGTTTCATCTGCTTTGCGTTTATTTCGTCAGAGATGAACGCGCCCACACAACCATACTCTTCTTTCAAACACTTCAGCGTATAGGAGTTGGTGATATTAAACTGTGGACCAGCAACCCAATCAATAGATAGCGTTGAAGCAGCGAAGCCTACACCAC
Organism: bacterium sp. HQB-150; assembly: GCA_043421945.1. Taxonomy (GTDB): domain Bacteria; phylum Pseudomonadota; class Gammaproteobacteria; order Enterobacterales; family Vibrionaceae; genus Thaumasiovibrio. Next base: position 38,390 of record JBHOGO010000019.1, read on the forward strand.
TGTTTTCTGTCACGATACGTGCTGGTTTGAGTGTCTCTAAGAGATTAACCGCTGCATCAAAATCATCACCAATGAGAATGGCAGAAAACCAAGGGATGACATGTGGGTACGCCTTCAATAGCTCGATGACACGTGTACTTTCTCGTGCCAGTCCATCAGGTAAACGGTAATAGATTGCCGTAGTGTCATCATGACCAGCACAGGCTTCGATCTCTTTTTCTGACGCCACCATCACGCTTAAACGCGGCGCCGCCAACTGAGTTTCTTTCTCGCCTTCGAGTGTTGGCAACGTGATTTTTTCACCCTGACCTTTCAGACTACTCGGCTTTGCAGCGGTGACGACATCAAATGCTTTTGTCGCGGCTTCCATCTTTGAGATGACTGCTGTTTTATCATCATAAAGCTGCGTTTTAATCGCTTTAATTTGCGCAGGGGCAGTCACGCCTTGCTGTCCAATACGATATTGAGCCGCAAAGTCTCTCGGGTTATCAATATACATATCTTGTCCAACGTTACCTCGCAAGAATCCATTAGAGAAATCACGATTGAACACGGTGTAAAGCGGGTCAAGATCCGTCAAAAGGGGCTGGTCATTACAATAGCGATCAATTTGTTGACGCCATTGATCAACAACTTGATAAACATAGTGAGACTTCTTGATACGTCCTTCTACTTTCAGAGAGTAAACACCAGCATCAGCAAGTGCTTCCATATCTAAAAAGGCTGAGTTGTCTTTCATGTTCAGCGGAAAATCGCTCCCCGTTGCTGTCGGTTGAAACTGGTCTCGACAAGGTTGACCGCATCGCCCACGGTTACCTGACGTGCCATTACCAACAGAGCTGGCATAACAAAGGCCAGAGAAACCAATGCAGTACGAACCATGCACGAACACTTCCATCAACACACCGTGTTGGCGTCCAAATGTCGCCAGCGGTTTTATTTCATCGACACGGAGTTCTCGCGATAGGTTAACGCGACTCACCCCCAGCCCATTGACGAACGAGATCTGTCCCTTATTGTGGGTATTCATTTGCGTTGAAGCATGGACATCGAGCTGAGGAAAGACGTGTTTGAGTAGGTATGCTAAGCCGATATCTTGAACAATGACGCCGTCAACCTGAGTATGAGAAAGCTGTGCAAGCAGCCGTGTAACAGCCGCTATTTCACTTTCTAAAATAATCACATTGAGGGTGATAAAGATCTGGCAATCATGTTGATGTGCCAGCTCGACAAGGCTATCAAGCACATCAAAAGTAATGTTTGTCGCGCGATTACGAGCATTGAAGCGTTCTAAACCGCAATAGATCGCGTCTGCACCTGCTGCGATGGCTGCTTTAATAGCGTCAACATCGCCACCTGGCGCCAATAATTCAAATTGCTTACTCGCTTCGCTCATTACCACTACTCCCCACCATTTCTGAGCGGGGTATTCTATACGGCTAACGGATACAGGTCTAATGGTAATAAGTAGCCTAACAAGAGGCTACTTTTGAGTGTATACATCATCGAAAATAGACAGCACTTCACATCGACTAATAACGATATTGACCCACAATATCACGCAGTGTGTTTACTTGAACTGAGAGTGCTTGCGCTTTCTCGTTCACCAGTTCTGACGCTTCTGCGCTTTGTTGAGAGATATCCCTTATTTCAATGACACTACGATCCATCTCTTGGGTCGCACTGTGTTGCTCTTCAGTGGCAGCGGCAATCTGCAAATTCATGCTATTGACGTCATCGACCTGACTCGCGACTAACGCCAAGCGGTCAACGGTTTTTTTCGCACTATCCACCGTCTGCTGAGCTTCTTGTTGACTCGTCGACATTTCTGACATGGCTGTATATGCTCGCTTTTGTAGCGCCGTAATAATAGCGTTGATCTCATCGGTTGAACCACTGGTACGCTGGGCTAAATTACGTACTTCATCAGCCACTACAGCAAAACCTCGTCCACTCTCCCCCGCTCGCGCAGCCTCAATCGCAGCATTTAATGCCAGTAAATTCGTCTGCTCTGAAATACCACCAATAACCTCAACCACACTCCCTATTCTGTCTGCGTCTTGACGTAGTGTTTCAATGAGACTGGATGTTTGGTCTATTTGTCGCGTTAACACTTGAATATCTTCTGATGTTTTTTCCAGTGTCTGCTTGGCATTCTCCACTTCGCTCTTGGCTGCGAGTGTCGCCTCTGAGGTTGAAGACGCGTTACCCGCCACTTCCTCAACACTTGCAGACATCTCAGTCATGGCTGAGGCAACCGTATCCGCATTATCCAACTGACGACCGATAACAGTACGAACATCACCCGACGTTTGACTTAGCTGTTGAGAGATAGAGTTAATGAGATCAGAGCTATGATCGATCGTCTGCAAATTATCCTTAAAATGATCCGCTGTAACCTGAACCTCTCTCGCTAAATCACCAAGCTCATCACGCCGCGATTGCCCTGAGATAGTAATACCTAGCTCCCCATCAGCAAGGCTCTTTACTTTCCGCTGTAAACTCTGAAGTGGCAAAGTGATATTTCTAGAGATCATAAAACCAATGAACGCAACCAATAGCGCCGTTATACCACTCACGACTAATGCCGCATTCTCACTTTTAGCAGCAGACTCGACACTAGAGACATAGAGACTATTTACACGTGATTCCATGTCGACAAACACTTGATTTACTTGACGGCTGAGCAGTGCATACTGAGCCCCTTCACGTTCGACAACATTAAGGAATGCACCTTCTCGGTAACCTTGCTGAACTTGATCACGGGTATAATTCAGTAGTGCCAAATAAGATTGCCACTCAGCCTTGATGGCAAAAAAACGATTTTTGGTCTCTGCCGTGGTGTTCGACTCCCACTCTTCAAAGGCCAGATCCAAATTCGCAATCACCGGATCCATATCCGCTTCCACTTTTTGTTTCATCGTTTCATCAGGGGCTAATACAAGCGCCAACGACAGGGCTCTTAACTCGCCAAGTGGCTCCATAATTGACGCGCTGAGCCAAACAAGCTGACTACTATTTTCATTCACGGTTTCCAAGGTGGCATTACTTCTATTTGACTGAATAAAATTCATGACCGTTAAAAATGCGAGCCCTAATAGTGCAGTCATCACTAACCCAATAAGCTTTTTACTGATACGAATGTGGCTCAACCAAGTGGAAATATTCATGATGTACTTTCCTTATCCCATTTAAATCCGTGTAATATTGAGTGGTTTGGTGCGTTCACTTGGCAGGCTCCCTTCCCGTACTGACCAGTGATAGGTACTTATTTTCAAATCCCAGAGAGGACTGGTCGCCATAGGGTATGGCAGGTAATGCACTTCCTTATTTGCTGCCAGTACTTGATTCGGCGCAGGAACAAATAACATGTAACCCTGCTCGTAGACATGCGTCATGATTTTTCGACTCAGAGAAAGATACTCATCACTGCCCGCGCTCTCCGCAAACAATGCGTCAATGTATTGGTCTAGCTGAGAGTCTGGCATTATTGTGCTCCAGACACTGCTGGTACGATAAACTAAGAAAACACTCCACGGGTGATTAAAGTACCAGTCGTCCATCCCCCATACGAGCATGTCCCACTCTTTGCTGTTTTGCATTTGATTCGTCGTTAGTAGCTGAGCAAAAATGTCTTTTTCACTATCAGTAATTTCAATATCAAGTTCGACGCCCACTCTCCCTAATTGATAGGCAAGGCCTCGCCATAACCACATGAAACTACGCTGGGTATAAACCTTAAGGACTAACCCGTCCAAAATAGCTTTAAGCTCAGCTTGATTAGCGGGATCTTGTGGGTCATTGCTGGCCGAGTAAGGCTGTAACACTGACGACAATTCATCAAAACGAGGGAAATTCGGTGAGGAATTTGTTGCTTTCGGGATCCCTTCGTCCATGTATACAAAAGACAATAAATGCGCTTGGTGTATCGCTCGATTCAATGCGACTCTCACCTTTTGATCTTGTAGTGCTCGGTTCCCGTTACGTAAGTTAAAATGAATAGCAAAGTTATTGTTACTTTCTCCTGCAATCACCTTACTGTGCTTTGAACGCATTGTTTGGATTTTGTCATGAAAGGGGATTGGCGAGATATCGAGTGAGCCTTCACTACTTTGCACATCGGATATCGCTTGATGACTGTCTAGTTCCGTATAAACCGTAATCGTCTCAACATGAGGCTCGTCGGGACGCCAATAATAGGGGTTGGCTTTCAGTACAATTTTAGGTGTTTGTCGGTCCCCTTCTACATATCCTTCAACGAGCTGGTAAGGCCCTAAACCATAAGGGCCAGCCTCTGCCAAATTCGGACATGTCGCTTTGCCATTCCAGCCATACTTTGCCAAATAGGCGTCACTATAGAAGTGAAGCCAAAGTAAATCATTGATGAGTTGGCCATAGCGTTCCTTAAGAAAGAGACGAACGCTATGCGTGCCACTGACAGTTGCGCCCAGCAAAGTATCGTGAAGCTTAGAGAACAAGAAAGGTTGCTGTTTGAACGCATTGATATTGTCGACAACAGATTGGGCTGTAAACTGACTGCCATCTTGAAACTGAATTCCTTCTCGCAATGTGATGTCATAAACCGTATCGCTAACAGCAACGATATCAGTCGCCATATCATAGTCCCAACCTCTCGCATTACGTGAAGGACGTAGCAATCCTGCATTGATAGCATGAGAAGTATATATATACGGTAAGTTGGGTATATAAAGCTTCACATGAGAGCCCTCTTTAAGGCGCGGCGCAAGTTGAGTGGCAATATCATCATCTTTCAGTATCAGCGGGGCCGTATTGGCTGCGCTTGGCAATGCCACATAGCTTCCTAGTAGCGTCACGGTTTTTAACCAATCACGACGCGTCACATCACTCATCTAACACTCCCTTTAAGAAACCAGCGATTCATTCGCCTAAGCCGAATTAAAAACAAAACAGGCAAAGATAACTAGAATGATAGGCATGAACCATATGTTGATCAATGAAACATAAGGCATATAAATAATTAATATCCTTAACCTTTAGTTTTGTATGGTCATTAACAGACGTAAATTCGTTCAATCCAGCAAGAACCAGTAAGTACGTCTAAGAAATGGATGTATATACCGTTTTAGTAGCATGGAGATCAGACCAGTAAGTGATTTTTGGAGCGTAGCCCACTACGCATGAGGTAAGTCTTTGTAAGAATGCTGGTTGCAAATCAAACAATGACACTTTTTTGGGCGCACAATTGACTACAACGCATACAAATAATCGATTTAACAAAAAAAATTAAGAAAAAAGTATACATCTCCCAGAAATGCTGTAATCTCTGCCTTGCTCTGGTGTTCAGGGTTCTTAGTGAGAAAGTAAAAGTAAAGCTCTCAGATACATTTTCGTTACTGTTTTTGTCCTTAGTGTTTCCCTTAGCTTCATAGTCACGTTAATAGTTAACTCTTGACACACTGCAATTCTATATTTTTTAACGCTTAATATAAGGGACAAATTATGTCTACTACTACTGGCACAGTAAAATGGTTTAACGAAGAGAAAGGTTTCGGATTCATTACTCAAGATAACGGCGGCGCTGACGTATTCGTTCACTTCCGTGCTATCGCATCTGAAGGCTTCAAAACTCTAGCGGAAGGTCAAAAAGTATCTTTCACTGTTGAGCAAGGCCAAAAAGGTCTTCAAGCTGCAAACGTTGTAGCTATCTAATTTTAGACTCTGTCTAAAATATAAAATGCTGGCCAAGGCCAGCATTTTTTGTATCTGCTATTCCTCTTCTCGACAACTTGTTGCTTCCCCTACACTCGTCAAACGCAGACTAAAACCACTTAACTTCGCTTCGCCTGCTCTGAAAATTTATCGTCACATCAAATCTGACGTAATCTAGCTGTTACTACTTCCCCCTAGCCACCATCATAACGACAAATATCGCCGTTTATTCATCACAGCCCTTCATATCAGTTAGACCATAAACCTCCCAGTTCGAGCTTTTTAGACTTTTTCGACCAGCAATGCGTTTGTCATTGTATAAAGTCAGACATTCTTGCTAAAGTTTCTTTTTTTCCGCCAAGGAAGCACCCATGCAAGCCTCATTCATCGATGGTGATTTACTCTACCGACAACACACTTTTCAACTGCCTCTCGACTATTCAGATTCAGCAAACAGTACCATTCAAATTTTCGCAAGAGAAATTGTCGATCTACACCGCGACTCAGAAGCGTTGCCGTGGCTCGTTTACTTTCAGGGTGGCCCTGGCTTTCCCTCTCCGAGACCCGATGCTCGTAGTGGATGGCTTAAACGCGCATTAACCCAACATCGCGTCTTGTTACTCGATCAAAGGGGGACGGGCAATAGCTCACCAATTACGATACAAACGCTGGATGGTTTCACACCGCAGCAGCAAGCTGACTATCTAAGTCACTTTCGAGCAGACAATATCATCAATGATGCTGAAGCCATTAGAGAGCAGCTGAATATTAAACAGTGGTCGACATTAGGGCAAAGTTTTGGTGGTTTCTGTACACTGACTTACCTCTCTAAGGCACCAAACAGCTTAACGCGTTCGTATATCACTGGTGGTGTACCATCGATTCACCGTCATGCTGATGACGTCTATCAAGCGACATATCGACGTGTTGAAGACAAGAACAACGCCTTCTTTGCTCAATTTCCTGCCGCACAACAGCAGTGTAAGAAAATTGCAGATTACCTGCTAAGTCATGATGTTAAGCTCCCTAACGGGCAGCGCTTTACTGTTGAGCAATTTCAAATGATCGGCATTAATCTTGGCCGCAGTCATGCTCATCTTCCAATGTATTACTTGCTGGAAAGTGCTTTTATTCAACAAGGTGAGAATGAAGTTCTAAGCTATACCTTCTTGAATGCGATGCTCGCTGAGCAAACTTACCAAACGAATCCTATCTACGCGATTTTGCACGAAGTTATCTATAACCAAAATACGGCTTCTCGTTGGTCTGCACATCGAACTCGCCCAGACGCTTTTAACTACAAGCCTGAGAAGCCATTCCTCTTTACGGGCGAGATGGTTTACCCATGGATGTTTGAACAAATGGAGCAATTAAAACCACTGCAAGCTGCAGCTGAGCTTTTAGCAGCTAAAGATGACTGGCCTGCACTCTACGACGCCGATACACTTCGTCAAAACAGTGTACCTGTCAGCTGTGCAGCCTATGCCGAAGATATGTATGTGGAACTGAGGTTAAGCCAAGAGACACTCCGAGATATCCCGAACAGCAAAGCTTGGATAACCAATGAATATGAACATAACGGCTTACGAGAAGACGGGGAACGGATTCTCGATAAACTCATCACGATGGGTGAAGCAATAGCAAACTTACCGAAATCATAAGCTTTCATTATACCGACTGAGGTCATTGTTCCTATGAGAGCACTGCCTTTGGTAAAAGCTTCTCTAGAGATAGTTCTTTGCGGAATCGTCGCTGCAACACAACGAAACGAAGCAACGAAGCAACGAAGCGCAACCACTCATATACTGATTGAGAAATCAGTATATGAGTAGCTCACTGAAATCTCACAATCCATTGAGACATCACATAATGAGATGATTTCCCTGCAACACCAATAAGCACTTCGTTTTATATGCAGATTTGTATGTATAGTTAGACCGTGATTCATGTCATTCTTTTATTTTGGACACGAAGGCTAGCTTATGCGTATATCTATCTTGATGTTATTCATTGTCACAATGCTCACCGCTTGCAACGAGACAAGTGCAGCCAATGAGTCAGTAAACGGGGGGACGACACCTGCGGGTGATGTCCGTACCATCGCCGTGACAGAAACAAGCGTGTCATACTTCAATTCTGGTTTCAGTGGCGCTTACTTCACTCAATACAGTACGATTGCGTGGGCTTTTGAGCAACAACGTGCAGCCCTTGTGGTCAGTTACCCACGTGATGATTCGTTCTCTCCCACAGCAAAACTTTTCCTCTTTGAGGCTGACGTCGATAAAGCGCTTATCACTGGCTGGGTGACATCGTATAACTCAGATGGGGTATTTCCGGGTAAGGAATTAGAACCGACTGACAAGATCGATTTAACTATCTCGCACGATGTAGATTCCTCCGGGGAGAGCCTCATGCATGACGATTATGGTGCTTATGATCGCTATGAAGTGACCTTTACTGTCGATGAAGCTTCACAAAATGAAAAATTTTCCCTAACTGGATTTACAGGCACTTCTCACATTTCCATTTTTCTCGAGTTTCCTGAAGACTAGCCACTCCGAAGACTAGCTATTCCGAACTGACCATTCGGAAGGCTTAGGCTTTACAATTTAGCAGCAACAAAAACGTAAAAAGAGAAGCCTAAGCTTCTCTTTTGTATATTCATCAACCTGCGATGCTGTATTATCTTACGACTTCAAATAGCAGCGCTGTTTTATATCTATTTTTACGCAGTCTGTGGCTTTTTCTGGAACAAGCCAGCAAGGTTAAATTTATGTTCCAGTGAGAACTTTCCGCCGCCTTGTTCAAGACCCCAAACTTTTGCCATTGAACTGCCCTAACTAAACTCGAGGCTTTCATTTGTGACGTAGACTGAGCAAACGAGGAAGCTTGACGCTATTAATTAGCGACTGATGCACGCTAATAGTGAAATTCTAGTGGCGACGCCATGCTTCATGATAGAATGCCGCGCATTAAAGCGGCATCGTATCTATAGTGATGTCGTCCCCTGATTTTCTACTTGAGATACCGAATGCCTTTCTCGAAACTTGGACTTAGCGATCCGCTTCTTAACGCTATTGCAGATTTAGATTACCAAACCCCATCTCCTATTCAAGAACAGGCCATTCCTGTGGTTTTGAAAGGCAAGAACATCATTGCGGCTGCGCAAACGGGAACGGGTAAAACAGCCAGTTTTGTACTGCCAATTCTAGAAATGTTACGCGATCGTCCACCAGTAAGAGCAAAGCGCGTTCGAGCGCTAATCCTTACACCAACACGTGAACTTGCTGTTCAGGTCCAAGCCAACACCGCTGAGTTAGGTAAATACCTACCGCTCACATCAATGGCAATGTATGGTGGTACAGAGATCAAACCCCAGAAGCAACAGCTTATCGAAGGTGTCGATATTCTGGTGGCAACGCCAGGTCGACTGCTGGATATGATGGCTCAGCGTGCTGTTCATTTTGACGCGCTAGAAGTGCTCGTGATGGATGAAGCCGATCGAATGCTTGATATGGGCTTTATCGAAGATATCAATAAGATCATCGAACGCCTGCCTGCTGACCGTCAAAATCTTCTATTCTCAGCAACGCTTTCAAAACAAGTACGTACGCTTGCGAAAACGGCTGTACATCGCCCTGTTGAAATTTCGATTACCCCGAAGACGGCTGCGACTCCGACGATTACACAATGGCTAACAACCGTTGATAAAGATAAAAAATCCGCACTTCTTAGCCATTTAATTCAGGAAAATGAATGGTCTCAAGCGCTTATTTTCATTCAAACTAAACATGGTGCTGCTAAGCTGGTTTCTCAATTAGAGAAGCGTGGTATTAAAGCGGAAGCTATTCACAGCGGACGAAGCCAAGCTTCTCGTGAGCAAGTGCTGAATGACTTTAAAGAAGGTCGACTCAAGTTTCTTGTTGCAACCGGTGTTGCAGCCCGAGGGATCGATATCAACGAATTACCACTGGTTATCAACTACGACCTACCCGATCAAGCGGATGACTATGTACACCGTATTGGCCGTACTGGCCGTGCTGGAATGGCAGGGGAAGCGATTTCATTCGTTTCAAGAGATGACTTTAGAAACCTTTGCGCCATCGAAAGCCGCTTAAATCATTTGCTGGAGCGTCGCGAGGTTGAAGGCTTTGTACCGAAGAAAGATGTTCCGGTCTCCATTCTTAACTACGTACCAAAGCACAAGCGCAAGTAGGCAAAAGCGAAAATAAACACCAGCCTCAATAAGTACGTAGAACCGGCTTGATACTTCACGCGCTATACCATCCGATATAGCGCGTGAATTGAATCATGAATCTAAAAGCTTTGCTGCCTTAACCACGAATTCGATTGATAAAGGTATCAATTTGATTACGGCCTGTAGCTGGATTCATAAACACCGCTTTTTCACCCGGAATATAAGAGTATTTTCCATGTGGGTTATAAGCACTGCGTGAAATAAATTCAACCCAGTTGGTGTACAGACCTACTTTGCCACGCGCCTTGAAGATTTGACGATGCCACTGGCTATTTCGTGCAAGTTTTTCCATGTAGGCTTCATTAGTCATACACTGCTGCTCTAGCGCAAACTCCTGCCCCACATCTTGAACCCACTCAGGATTATACAGCCTAAAGCCAACACTCGGTCCCTGATTCTCAGGAGCCATTAATTGTACATTCCCTTGCTCAAGTAACTGATGACGGAAGTAGTTAGCATTCTGAAGGCAGTGAGCAAGAATAATCTGATATCCCTCAATGCCCATGTATTTCATTGCAGCATATGCCCCAAAGACACCAACAGCACCACGTGAACACTCAATCGTCGACTGTAAATGTGTTTGCCCTTGTAGGTCATGTTCAAAGTATGAGAAATTTTCAGGCTCATTTTCCAGCGCCTTCATATCCTCTTTATTTTTGATCATCACCAAACTCGAGGTATATGGCACATAACCCCATTTATGGAAATCAACAGTAAAGGAGTCTGCGTATTTAAGCTCTTTAACACGCGCGACAGTCTTCTCAATACCCGTTAGCGTCGCTTCATTAATTGCTAATGGATTACGCTTAAAGTCATAATCTAAGAAGAAGATCATGGACCAACCGACAGCCGCATCGACATGAATATGCGGTTTAACGGCCACTTGATACTCTGCACATAAGCGTTCACGCAAATCATAAACAGGTTTAATGCGGTCAACAGCAAACGTATCCGTCGTCCCCATAGTGATCATGATCGTTGGTACACGGCAATTTACCGCAAAACAAGCACGCATCTGACGCTCAAGATCATCAAAATCAATGTCGTGGCTATCTGTCACTTTAATGCGTATTGTTTTGTCTTTAATATCAATACCCAACAACGACAAGTTAGTCATGTTTGAGTAATGACCGCCTTGAGAGTTGATAATGCGGTAATCAGGTACAGATTGCATACCATGATGAATCGCAGAAGGCAGCGATTTTCGTAACCCTAGCAAGTAGCCATAGAGGTTACAAAACGTACCACCCTGCGTGAAAACCCCTGTCGACTGTTCGGGATCGTAACCCACTTGCGTCGCGATCTGGCGAATCACATGCTTTTCTAGCTGATCAGCCATTCCCGCATACTCACTATAAGCAAGATTAGGGTTAGCCATTGCTCCCATCATCGAACCATAAATGGCGGGATCTGCAGGCATGGTAACGACATTTTCCACAGATGATGGGTTTTCCCAGTCCTTAGAAAGTGCCGCTGCAAACGCCATCATCTCATCAGGTTGACCATTCGGGCGTTGACGACCAACAGGTAATACGGCTTCACCTGTTAATTGTGCATAGAGTGACTCGCCCCCTGGATAACTCGCAATTCTTTCATTTGGATTCGCACGCTGCTGCCTAAAGCTATGCATTGCCGCAAATCCCGGCTCTGCAAACACAGGCCACTTTTGTGGATCTCGCGAAAAATAATCAGCGAACGCTTCATTGTAATAACGTTCAAAAGGAGAGTTTAAAAGGTTTGCTTCTCTATTACCTAACAGAGAAATGCAAGATTCAGACATGGTATTACCTATCTATCACAGTAAATTGCGATGATTAAAAACAGGGCAGCCGATGGTTGAGAAAGAATACAGGCTACCCAATAAAAAAAGCACTGCCCGCAACAAAGTTTAAAACTTGTCACGCACAGTGCTGTATTAACGTTACCTAAGAGATCTTAAATTTCGAAACGAGGCTATTTAAAGCACGATTAGCTTCACTCAAATCATCTGTTGCACGAACCGTTTGCTGACCACCGTTTAACAATCCTTCGACGATGTCACGAATAGCAAGCATGTTATTACTCACTTCTTGAGTGACGACACTTTGCTCTTCAGCCGCAGTCGATATTTGGACGCTTAGCTGTTCGATATCAATCACGGCGCCATTCATCGCGCCTAAACTCACGTTCACATCAGACGTATTATCAGCGGCACTTTGACAACGAAGACGAGTCTTCTCCATCGCACCGACGACATTTTCTGTCCCAGAAAGTAACTTATTAAGCATCTCGCCAATTTCCGAAGTACTTTGCTGAGTTCTTCCCGCTAGTGCACGCACTTCATCAGCAACAACGGCGAACCCACGTCCTTGTTCGCCAGCCCGCGCCGCTTCTATTGCAGCATTCAATGCTAAGAGGTTAGTTTGATCGGCAATCTCACCGATCACAGAAAGTACCGCACTAATCTGATTCGCATCGTTGTTCATCGTGTCGATATTTGAAGACATTTCATCAAACTCCGACATTAAAGAAGTTACAGTACTCACAGCGGAATCAACCACCTCTTGAGACTTCTCAGCCTCTTTACTCGCACAGCGTGTAATTTGAGTCGATTTATCCACATTTTGAGCCACAGATCCCGCCGCTTCGTTCATTTGGCTAATCGCAGAAACTATTTGCTCTGTCTCTGCAGAGTGCATCTGAAGTTGTTGCTCACTCTGTTTAGCTGACTGCCCAAGCTGTTCGATGCTTGACGATATTTCCACTGTCGACTGAGTGACTTGCTGCATCATATATTGAATATTGCTGACGAACTGGTTAAAACCTTCCCCTATTTGGGCTAAGTCATCATCACCAGACACCGTTAAACGTTGGGTCAAATCACCATTACCACTCGCCAAATCTTGGACAGCAAACTTCAATTTTAATAAGGGCTGATAAATTCGATTTAAAATGGTGATAACAAGAGTAGAGACGACTAACGTCAGCACGATGATCGTGAAGATCGCACTGTGCGTCACCTCTTGTACACTTCCCAGCACCGTACCTTCATCAATAAAGACCATGATAGTCCAATGCGTACCGTCAGCTAATACAACACGCTCAAAGTACCCGAGAAAGTCGGTTTCCAAGTAGTAGATATCAAGAATACCTGTGTTTTGCTGACTAAAGGCATCTTCAATAAAGCGCCACGAAGGTTCAACCTGTGACGGTGTTAGCCCGATATCATCAGGGTCATCACTCGCAATAAAGACGTTATTATGGTCAACAAGCGTCGCCGCCCCGCCAGCAAACTGGACTTGGCTAATCTGCTCGGTTACTTCATCTAATTGTATATCGCCAATAATCACACCAGCAAAACGGCCATCATGATGTAATGGTGCACTGATGCTGACCACATATTCATTCGTCACGATATCAATGTAGGGATCGCTAATTAACGTACGTTGGAGGCGCTGAGTATTTTGATACCAATCTCGCTGTATAAAGTAATCCGAGACTTCAAACACACCATCTTGCCCACCATGAGCAGCAAAAGTGCGCCCATCGCTGTAGGCGACTGCGACGTTGGTCATGTTTGTGGATTCAGCTAATAACCTAACCAGACGTAAGTTTGCCTCTTCGTCTAATTGAGGTGAAAAATGAGCAGCCCCCTTTTCGATATGGTTATATTTTGCCGCCATCCAGTATTCTACTTCATTAGCATGATAGGACAGCTTTTCAGTTGTTGCAGATGCCAACGATGTCGTCATGTGCGTTTTCAAACTATAGATATTAACTATACCTAAAACCGTTAACGAACACGCAACTAGCAGTGCAACGGTAAAATTAATCCGTGCTTTAAACCCGAGCTTCATGTGACCCCTTAATCCTGTGTCAATGCCGATACTACTATCACTAAACGACAAAATAACAAGACATCAATAACTGTATTTTAATGCACGAAACCAAGAGTTGTTAGCACGAAAATACACCAATGATGACTAAATTAGACAAAACGGCTGGATTATAAGCTGTAGAGTTTAGATATGTGAAGTATATAAAATAGTGATGATTAGCTAAGGGAGGGCTGAGAGACAGTGATTTAAAATCGTCTAAAAAAGAGGCACAAGATGATGATACGCACACGGCTCCACACATACGCGCCTTCTATCCATATATCACATTAAAATACCCGTCTCCCCTGACGATAATTCCTAGTAAGAATGCCATATTTAACGAGTGACTGAGATGGAAAGCATTAACCTCAATGATATATCACTAGGTAAAGATCAAAAATACCCTCTATGACAATTTGGATAATTAGCGACATTGTGAACTAACTACAAGATAGCAGTAGATTATCTGTACAAGTTTGCTTAAACAGACTCATATAAAAATGCCGTGGCATGCTATTTGCCACGGCAATGTATGTTTATTCAATTGCGGTTTATCATTATCAAAATCAGCTGCTCAGCGATCAAAATAAAACGTAATTTTATTCCAGTTCAGAAAGTGCAAGCCAATCAACTTTAACGCCTGCTTGTAAAAACATGTCCTGGCTAATACGTATTTTGTCGCCCCAACGAGAAAGAAAATCGTCACTCTGCTCTGGGCAGTGGACATGAGAAATCCCCGTTTGAATGATCTTCGCCGCACAATTAGGACACGGGAAATGAGTCACCCAAATCTCACAGCCATCTAAGTCACGCTTTGCAAACAAAATTGCATTTTCCTCTGCGTGCAGTGTTTTAAGATACTTCATATCTCGATCATCTTTGTCAGCACTATCAGAGATACCATGAGGGTAACCATTAAAGCCAACCGAGACTATGCGATTGTGCTTGGTAATAACTGCACCAACCTGTGTTGAAGGGTCCTTACTCCAAGACCCCACTAATTCTGCCATTTGATAAAAACGGCGTGCCCATTTAGACACCATAACGCCTCCCTATTACACTGACGTATCCAACTCTGTAGAAACCTACACTCGGATACTTAATCGTTATTTTCCTACATCATAACGTAAAGACCGCTACGGTATTACTGTAAAATAGTCTTATGACACGATTATTCTCACGTTCATACGACACGTCAGTGACTCATTTTCTTTATATAGCTCAGTGATTACAGCAATAAAGTTATCTATCCCTGCCTTACATGACACTTTAAGACAAAGAAATGAATCTCGTTGCTACATAGAAATAATTGCTTAAAAAGCCTCTCATCAACCATACTTTACTTATCACTGAACAAGCTATAAATGCAGGAAAATAATACCGCTTAGCCAAGGAGAGATAAGTGAAACATCGAATTCGCGCCGCAGGCATTCTTGAAAGCCAAGGAAAGATCCTCCTACTAAAAGTCAAAGATCATAATGGTGAGTATTGGATACCACCTGGGGGGGTCTTGAGCCACAAGATAAATGCACACGCGATACGCTAATCAGAGAGTTTTACGAAGAAACAGGACTCACTGTCACCGTTGGTGCTTTCCTCTTTGCACGTGAATTCTTAGAAACACACCGTAATTGCTACCATGCTGAGTTTTTCTATCGGATTTCAGACTGGTATGGTGACGCCACACTCAGTAATCTATCTGGTTTAAATGATGAAGAGTATATTATTGGAATGGATTGGCTATCCCATGACGACCTCCAAGAAGTGAATGTTTACCCTGCGGAGCTGAAGCATCAAATATGGGATATATTAAGAGAAAATCGATACAGCTTGCACCTCGGAAGCTACACCCAAGGCATCGATTAAATCGTCCGTGTTAGCCAGCACTCATGACGATGGATCTAAGACACCAAATTGTATTTCTCGCTTCGTCGCAGGGCGAGAATGAGTGATCTGCCCTTCAATATGAAACGTTTTACCCGCCATTGGATGATTGGCGTCAATAGTGACTTCATCACCATCAATATCAACGATGATGGCTTTAATTGGTCCTTGAGCTGTTTGTGCTGTGAAGACTTGCCCAAGATACAGTGCCTTTTCACTACTCAGTAATGCTTTGGGTACACGATCGACAAGTTGAGGCATCCTAACGCCAAACGCCTGCTCAGGAGGTATAGTCACCGAAAAAGGGACCCCGACGTCGATATTCTTTAACGCGTGTTCCAACCCCGGTAGCGTTCCCCTTGCCCCTTCCAAGAAAACGAGTGGCTTATTACTCTGAGAGCTGTCGACCAAATCACCACCAACCTCACGCATTGTGTAATCGACTGTCATAACCCGTACTACCATTCTGTTCCTCTGCTTTGATGATATATGAGAACATCATAGTCAAAGTATGAGAATCACGACGATGTTTTTCTTAATTGTACTTTTTTAGCTGCACTTATCATGGGTGCACTTTCTAGGGGTAAAAAAGGAAATGACAACTGTCTGCAAAAACACAAAGAGTCTTTTTGGCATGTGTCGATGTTAAGCAACGATTGAAAAGAATTTAACAGAAAGGCGGCAGTACAAGCAGTACAAAAGGGCAAAAAAAACCTCGCAATTCTGCGAGGTCAATCATTCTGAAACAGATATAATCTAATTTAAACTAGATTAAACGGCAAAGCCGCAAATTGTATATACGTACAATAAATCTTAAGCTTCTACGAAATCTTTACGCATTGGCGTGAAAGTATCTAGAAGAACACCTTTTTTCAGGCACTTAGCACCGTGAATGATGTTAGGTTCTTTGTATAGAGTATCGCCAGCTTTAACGATTTTAGTCTCTTCACCGATAGTGAATTCGAACTCACCAGAGATAACATAAGTTAGTTGCTCATGTGGGTGAGAGTGAAGAGCAGCAACTGTGCCATCATCAAAGAAAACTTCAACTGCCATCATGTTGTCAGTGTAAGCAAGAACTTTACGGTTAGGACCGTTTTCAAATTCTTCTAGTTTCATATCGCTGTTAAATACAAACATTGTCATTGCCTCATAATCGATTTGGTACCATACCATTGCCAATAAATTTACTTTATTTGTAATACAATATCAATTATTAGATCGCATTTTTTTGATCTCGGCAACATATTGCGGTGCCAATATCCGTTAACAGCTGTACCAATACATTGGCACCTAAACAGCTGCCACCACTCATTTTTGCTTATATTAATAATGAGTAATGCTATAACGTTAAAACCCTTGTGAACAAACTGAAATGCCCGTTTGAAATCAAACTTACTCTCTATTGATCAATCGTTTAAATATGATAAATACTACGCTGTTTTATTTTGCGTCACTCTGTATTTTGCCCGCAAGAACAAACAAGGCAGCCATTATGGCTGCCTTGTCGTTTAAAATTAAAACGATTAACGTGCTAACCAGCCACCGTCAACCGCTAGTGTGTGGCCACTAACATAGCTGGCAGCTTCTGATGCTAAGAAAACAACAGGGCCAGCAAGATCTTCAGGTTTCCCCCAACGCTCAGCCGGAATGCGGTTAACGATTTCTGCATTTCTTTGCTCATCAGCGCGGAGTGCCGCTGTATTATTCGTTGCCATATAACCTGGAGCAATGGCATTGACGTTAATGTCATGCTTCGCCCACTCATTCGCCATTGCGCGGGTAATCCCCATGACACCGCTCTTCGATGCAGTATACGAAGGCACTCTAATTCCACCTTGGAAAGAGAGCATAGAGGCGATATTAACAATCTTTCCGCCATTTCCTTGAGCGATAAACTGCTTTGCGGCAGCTTGAGACATGAAGAAGACAGACTTCACATTGATATCCATCACTTCATCCCAATCTTTTTCTGAGAACTCAATCGCGTTCTCACGGCGAATAATACCCGCGTTATTGACAAGGATGTCAACTTTACCAAACGCTTCAACAGCACGGCTGATAATGTTATCAATCTCGTCAGTCTTCATCAGGTTCGCACGTACGTCGACAAAACGACGTCCCATCGAAGTGATTTTCACGATGGTTTCTTCTGGCTCAACGATGTTAACACCAACAATATCACATCCTGCTTGTGCAAGACCAATAGCCATCCCTTGACCTAAACCAGTGTCGCATCCAGTGACAATGGCAACTTTACCTTCCAAATTAAATGCATTCAAATTCATCATATATCCTCAGAAAACACAGTGCCAATAACACTGATAAACACGATTAAGTGCTTCTACATTATCAACAACAAAACCACACAACCAGTTTTTTGAAATGGCATTTCACTAAATACCATTATTTTATTCGGAATTGTTTCATAATGTGAACCGTGACCAGAAACCAATAAGAAAACATTATGAGAATCTTAGCTAGACTTTAATTTAATATTTCTTTTATCAATAATTACGAGCAATATCTCTTTGGAGTGATGCTAATTTTTACATTTTTGCACCTTGAGCAAATGAAAATATCTCTATAACATCCTTCGCCTAAATAAATAAAAGGTTCCTTAGATGAACATAGAAGTTTTGGTGATTGTTGGCTATTTCACCCTCATGGTTTTCATTAGCCTAGCCTTTAAGCGCATGGCTAGTAACTCGACAAGTGACTATTTTCGAGGGGGTGGCAGGATGCTTTGGTGGATGGTTGGTGCCACGGCATTTATGTCGCAATTTAGTGCTTGGACTTTTACTGGCGCGGCGGGTAAAGGCTTCAATGATGGACTTATGGCCTGTGCGATTTTCCTCGGTAACGCATTAGCATACGGTATCTCCTACCTATGGTTTGCAAAACGATTTCGTCAAACACGAGTCGATACTCCCACCCAAGCGATACGACAGCGTTTCGGTACAACGAACGAGCAGTTTTTTACTTGGGCAATCATTCCCCTCAGTATTTTAAGCGCTGCTGTTTGGCTGAATGGCCTCGCAATCTTTGTGGGTGCAGTTTTCGACTTTGAGATGACGACGACAATTTGGATAACCGGACTCGCCGTGCTTGCCATTTCATTGCTAAGTGGTGCATGGGGGGGCGTTGCGTCCGACTTCGTGCAAACAATATTGGTCGCAGTCATCTCTGTCGCCTGTGCCGCTGTCGCACTGTACAAGGTTGGTGGCTTTACCGAGATGGTGACCCAATTCCCAAGTGATTTTGTTACTGGTCCTGATATGAATTACCCACTCATTGTCGTGGGAACCTTCTTATTTTTCTCGATTAAACAAATTCAAAGTATTAACAATATGCAGAATGCTTATCGTTTTCTCAGTGCCAAAGACTCAAAAAATGCCAGCAAGGCTGCACTTATGTCGATGGTATTAATGATTATAGGCAGCGCAATATGGTTTATTCCACCATGGGCTTCTGCTTCTCTTTACCCTGAGGCCGCTCACCAATACGCCGAGTTAGGTGGCAAAGCATCCGATGCTGTCTATTTGGTCTTCGCAGAAAATGCTATGCCGACAGGCACCGTCGGTTTATTAGTTGCAGGGCTTTTTGCCGCAACCATGTCTTCGATGGATTCAGCATTAAATCGTAATTCAGGTATCTTTGTGCGCAGCGTTTGGACTCCGCTCATCTGGCGCCATCGCGCCCAAAGTGAACAAACACTATTGAAAGTTGGACAAGTTGTTTGCGTGTTCAACGGCATCATTGTTATTTTAATGGCTCAATTTTTCTCTAGTTTGAATGATCTCAGTTTATTTGAACTGATGTTGACAGTTTCAACCCTCGCAGCGTCACCTATTCTCGTACCGTTGTTTATGGGGATGTTTATCAAACGTACACCACCTTGGGCGGCATGGGGAACCGTCATATTTGGTATGGCGGTATCATGGTTATGCTTCAAAGTATTGACCCCTCAAGCTTTAGGCGAGCACCTAGGTATCACCTTCACGGCACGAGAAGCGTCTGATTTGCGTAGTATTATCGCTATTGCTACACACCTAGTATTGACGAGTGGTTTCTTCTTAGCTTCAACGTTATTTTATCGTGAAAGTGAGATATCAGAAATCCAAAAAATACGCATAAATAGCTTCTTTGAAAACATTGAGACCGAATGTCTTTCAGATGGAGAGCAGGATCGGTTTGATAAACTACAGCAAGATAAATTGGGCACAATCACAATGATGATGGGAGGGGGGGTATTGGCAATGACGTTGCTCCCTAATCCTTTATGGGGAAGAATACTATTCTTAGCCTGCGCCACTGTGATTCTTCTGATTGGCTACCTCTTAAAATCTCAAACTACGCCCCGTCAAATTGTTCTGCACGAGTATGGTGCTTAAATTTACTTCCTTAGACAGCGCGTAAATTAATCACTCATAATAGGGAACTGAGTCGATACAGGATACAGTTCCTCTTTAAAATAAAAAAATCGGCTTTCAAAGCCGATTTTTTTTTCCTCTTTAAGTCAACGTGCTTTACAACCGAGATTCCGCAGCCCACTTAGGAATAAACTGATTCATATAGAGCACCAAGCAGTTTGAGAAGCCGAGTTTGATAC
>JBHOGO010000001.1:0-230954 GCA_043421945.1 bacterium sp. HQB-150
AGTGGGATATCCATATTTCGATACCCCTATTAGATCAAAGGTCTAGCCCGATGGCTAGACCTTTGTCAGCAGTCTGAAGGGGCTAAAAGCCCCTTTTGATATAACTATTTGTTGTCTAATTTTTCTTTTTACTCTGCAAATGGAGCGCTTTAGCGAGCCATTTCAGCGCCATCTTCAGTCAGACTAACCGTGGACTTTTCAGAGAAAGGTGACCAAGTAAAGAACTCGTTACGATGACGAAGAGAAACAGTAACGTCTACGATGCGTGGGATTTCATGGCCTTGATTAATGTTTTCATAAATGCTCGTTAAAGCAGGAAGAAGGTCATATTCTGTAAGGTCAATATCTTCGTTACGATCAGTGTCATACATCCAATAACGAGCTCGGGTATCTTTCCCCCAAACATCTTTTGAAGCAGCTTTACCTTCAGCATCCGTATAGTCTAACTTCCAATGGGTCTCATGATGTCCATAGTCAGCAGGGTCACTAAATTCTGAACTTGAGGCAATGTACTCTTGAGGTTGGTTTGCCATATCAATAGAACCTGAAACACCAGTCAACATTGGCTGTGCTGGCTGTTCAGTATTGCGTAATATCTTGATCTCATTTGTCGTATCATAACCATCTGTTTTATCTAAAACACGTATTGTCATATTACGGCGATCACGACCGTCTTCATGCTTAAAATCACGGTAAGTCATTTCAGCAATCATTACACCACGACCAGCCCAGCGCGATTCATACTGAGGAAATTCGACATGCCCGTAGCAATTGCGGCACTCACGAGTAGCTGAAGGCAGGCCAGCCCAAACCGTTGGTGCATTCATTGATTGACCGATGTTAAAGCCACCGTGGTTATGACCATAAATGTGAAGACCTAACCAGCGATTACGTGTACCGGCTGCGTTTGAAGAGTGAGCATCATTAATATCAATCCAATCGCACACCGTTTGCTTTTTGTCTTGCCATGTCTCTGACTCACATGAGAAGTGAGTCATCATCATCGAGTAGTTAATCAAATCGTAGGCAATACCTGCGTGCTCTTCAGCATGATAATCGTTAGAGTGAGCTCGGATACGTGTTTCCCAATGTTTTGCCTGACGCTCTTGATCGTGTGAGTCAGTACGCTCTATCTCTGAGTTATGGCCAGCAATCCATGTATCAAGGTAGCGGTCTTCCCACCAGTGAATATCCTTATCAACATTCTCTGAGTCACTAATCTCAGGTAACTTAAAGAACATCTTTGGCGTTTCCCAGAATTTATCTTTATCGTGGTTACCAAAGCTTATGCTAACAGGGACGTAAGGGGAGATACGACCAAATAAGTTCAACGTTTTACGTAAAGCTTCGTGATCGTGGCCTAAATAGCCAGCGACATCACCGGCAATGTAGATTGAAGCGAGTTCGTCGGCACATTGCGCTGGATTATCATCACATTCACCGGCAATCAGACCATCGACTAGTGTCGAGATATAGTTATGCGCATGTGTATCTGCATAATGACCAAATTTATAAACATGGCCATCCTCTACATCAGAAGTTGTTGGCCACGTTTTAAATTGATAAACAGGTGTTTGACCAAAATCAGTCTCGACATAATACTCATAGAATGAGTGTGAATCGAGATTGTTTAATTCAGCTTCAACTAAATTCTCAAGATGGTAAGCATTATGAATGACAGGAACACGAGTGGCTTCATGCGCTACCCACTCTTCAGTGCCTTTCTTACGGTAATAGACTGTACGCTCCTCTGAATCTAATTCAAAACGAACGGTCATACTGTCAGTCATCGGGCGTTGAAGGTAAGGTGTAACACTAAATGGAATGACGCCGATACCTGGCTTTCCACTTTCTGGGTTTTCAGGTGTTTCAACACTCTCAGAGCTGCTGTTACATCCGGCTAATACCGCAGTAATAGCCATAGTTAATAATATTTTCTTTTTCACTGTTAATAACCTTGTTTTTAAACTTGGTTATATTATCCACTCGGACATTAACAAACGAATGACAATAACATATAGAATAACCAGTATAGTTAATAAGATTTTCTAATGTTATTAGCCTTGATACCTAACCAACACATCAACAAACGCATTACATATAAATACCGCAAAACCAACAATGCAAAAAATAAAGGTCCCGATATATATCGAGACCTAATAGAAACATTAATTACTTTTGTTAAAGATACTATTGATGACTACTGAATAGAGATAAACTTCATTGCTCTATATGATGCATCTGGAACATCGATACTCAGTAGTTTCTCTCCTTGCGGAGTATACTCATCAATTCGTCCATACCATGAACCTGGGTCCATGCCTATATTTAAACTACTCAAAATATAGTGACTATTATATTTCTGAGCACTGCTTCTAATATTAGACTTAGGTTGTACTTGGATAGAGCCACTCTCATTATAAATCCCTTGCTCTTCATCAATCGTATATATTGTTAAAAAGGAACTATTAGGATCCGTCACATCATCATAGGAAATAGGGTGACCATCATAACCACCTCGATTCATAGCATGATGATTATTAAAGCCATAGAGCTGATAAACACCGTCTTCTTCTCCATTAAGAAGCTCTATAGTATGCTGCCCTAGCATTGGGGTAATATTACCACTTTCTAATAAGCGCTTTGAGTTATGCTCACTACCAGCCCAAATTCTGCCTTCATAATTGATTAGCCAATCCACATATGGGTGGCTATCATAATGACTTAACTTAAGTATCGTCGAGACTTCACGCCCACTGATAAATAGTGAACCGCCATCGTTACGGCTATATGTTACTGAGTTTGCATGAAACCAGTCATTACCATTATTGTGATGAGGGTAATCGAACAGTAAATCTCGTAAATTCACTTCTCTAACAATTTGACCAGAGGTAAGATCGATCTCTATAAGGTGATCTTCAATATATTTATCATCATCATTAGTGACAAGAAGAACGAGATTACCATTGGGTAAAAAAATATGATCATGATGTTGGGAGTAACCTTCATGCTCGTACACCCTGACAATCTTCCCTGTCAGTAAATCTTGTTGAACGATTCGTTTATTATCTGGGTTGTAATAAGCATAACCATCAAGCTTGCGAAATGCCCACATATCACTAAGCCCTTTGATTTGCCCGCGAACATGACCATCAGCATCAATCCAAAAGCTGAAGCCATTATTCACGTAGTTATTCCCTTGCAATAGAAAAATGCCCTTACTCACCTTCTCAAAAGCGGCATCATGCTCAGCATTCAACTGGGCAGGGAAGCCTTGTAGTGATGCTATTGAAGGGGTGAACTGAAATGAAAGTTCGCTGATATGCTGACCTTCATCGTCAGTCATATGTACACGAATGGTATTGGTCTTTCCAGCCACTAAACCATATAAGCTAAACGCTGCTTTTTCTTCAGTAAACATACCAAGGTGTTGGTGATACTCCTCTGCTCCAGCCGCTGAGACATAGTAGCTAATGTTCGCTTCTATGGGCAAAGTAAACTGTACGTATAGAGAAAAGGCATTGGTATGATAGGGATCGGTAATGAGTAATGGATCATCGAAGCTAGCCTGTGGTAAAGAGGCTATTTCGGCTTCAACCTGCGACTGAAATACTTCCGTAAAGACCTGACTTATCGATGCTGGCTGAGTTTGAAGCTTTAACATCGTAGGACTAATTTCATAGCTAGGTAAGAGCTCTACCTTCGGGTTTTCTGGCTGAGCTTCTACTGGCTGTTCCAGTAAAGGAGGCAGCGGTGAGTCATCTTCAACTGATTGGCTATTACACCCAGACAAAATAAAGGTAATGATTAAGATTGATACTATTTTCATCGCGACGCTAAGCTCTCTTCCATAAAGTCTAAATCAATAAAGTGTGTTTCACTACGCCCCTCCCGATCAATGGTTAAGGTGATACTGCGTAGTTCTGGTAACTTATAGATAATCTCTAAAGATTGCTGTTCATCAGACATGTCATAATGATCGATATACTTAATGGTATCTGACACGCTGAGTCCGAATTCGAAAAATAGCTCTGATGAGGGGCCAAATTCAGCACCAACCAACCTACCCTCTTGATCTGTTTTAGGAGCAATAAACAACATATCTTCGAAGTTTAATCGAGAAAGTAAATTCACCCTTTCAATTTCAACAATAGATGAATCATCTTCCACAGCAACGAAAGAGTGCTCTTCATAAGAGTCTTCAATGACAGGAACAGAGAATACAGTGCTTTGAGGGATTAAGGACGCAGCAGTAGGCGTACCTTCTTCATCACTTACACTGTTTGATACATCATCGATAGCGGATAGAGACTGCATATCTCTTACAAATCGTGAGGCAAGTACACCTGTAGTAATGACAAAGGAGACAATGAGTAGTGTGAACACTACTACAAGTTTTTTCATCTTTTGCATTTATCTTTCAACTCGTAGCAACAGTAGATTACTGCGCTATTCTAAGCACTGATATCACTACTTTTGTGTCAAAGATACGATTACTACTAATACATAGATTAAGAAAAACTAAAGTATTAAAAGCTGAATGTCTTAATACAGCACTATAGGGAGAGAAGGGAAGGGAAGAGAAAAAAATCTAAAGGAGTGGAACTCAAGGACCTCATATAAAGAGGTCATTGATCATTTATTATTCAGAATAGATATAGCAACCAGCTACATACGATTATAGCTCAGCACACTAAGTTCTAGTATTGCATAACGGTGCTCAATGTACTCATAAACATTACCAGCCATGGCCATGCTATATAATAATTTGGCAGAGCCAAAGTCACCATTGTAATGGTATCGCTTCGCCATATAGAAATAGACTTCGCACAATTTTTCGGCAAGATCGGTATTATTTTCATGGGTTATCGCGACATGATTAAGTAAATCAACCTCCGTGATCAACCCAAGGTACATCGCGACAATCTCCCATCCCCATTGAGAATGGTCGGCAGCATCATAACGCGCTTGCATACTCAACTGCGCTTGCTCAGGGTCTATCTCTAACTCAGTAAGATAAAGCCACAGCGTTCGATACGCATCATTGGGATTATGCTGGTAGTGCTCTAATAAGTCATCACGCGCTAAATCAAAACGCTGGCCGTAATAAAGTGCAATGCCTCGATTTCGCTGAGCAAAGGGATGACCCGTTTTCAGCTCGAGTACCGCATCAAACGCTTCATAAGCACCATCAAAGTACCCCTTCTGGGTATAGTAAACACCCATAATGTTGAATACATCGGCTTGATCTGGCTTGTAGTGCAGAGATTGGTTGAAATCGAGTAAGGCTAATTCACGTAACCCTAAAGCATCATGCAGCATGCCACGTTCATAGTGAATTTGTGCTCTTGTCGTTTCATCTAGATCATCGCGCTGAAGCAACTGACCAATACGTGCAAGTTGGAGTTCTTGTTGCAATGTGGACTGCAATGGCGTGGCGACGGGAGGCTGAGACCAGCCGGTATGTTCTGACTTAGTGGCACAGCCTGCTAAGCTTATCAGTAGCGCGAGTGCCCATAAACGAGTTCTCAATGCCTATCTCCATGAACAAAAAAAGGGGCTTAATGCCCCTTTATACCATGCTTTAAAACCAAAAACTTAGCTTTCTGGTGTTGCATCTTGTGCAGGTGGAGTCTGCTCTGCTTGTGCTTCTTTCATGCTCAAGCGGATACGGCCCTGACGGTCGATTTCAAGAACTTTAACTTGAACCTGTTGACCCATTTCAAGATGATCAGACACTTTCTCGATACGCTCTTGCGAGATTTGAGAAATGTGAACTAGACCTTCTTTTGTTCCGATAACAGAAACGAACGCACCGAAATCAACGATACGCATTACTTTACCAGTGTAGATACGGCCAACTTCAACTTCAGCAGTGATCTCTTCGATACGACGGATTGCTTCTTTCGCAGCAGTACCTTCTGTCGCAGCGATCTTAATCGTGCCATCGTCTTCTAGTTCGATCGTTGTGCCAGTTTCTTCCGTTAGTGCACGGATAACTGCGCCACCTTTACCGATAACGTCTTTGATTTTCTCTGGGTTGATCTTCATCGTGTGAATACGAGGAGCGAACTCAGAGATATCGTCACGGTGAGTACCGATTGCTTCGTCCATTACGTTAAGGATGTGCAGACGCGCACCTTTCGCTTGGCTTAGAGCAATATCCATGATCTCTTTAGTGATACCTTCGATCTTGATATCCATCTGCAGAGCAGTAATACCGTCTTCAGTACCCGCTACTTTAAAGTCCATGTCACCAAGGTGATCTTCGTCACCTAAGATGTCAGAAAGAACAACGAAATCGTCGCCTTCTTTCACAAGACCCATTGCGATACCCGCAACAGAAGCTTTAATTGGAACACCAGCATCCATAAGTGCTAGAGATGTACCACATACAGACGCCATAGAAGACGAACCGTTTGATTCAGTGATTTCAGAAACCACACGAACCGTGTACGGGAATTCATCAACAGAAGGCATTACTGCAGCAATACCACGCTTCGCTAGCTTACCGTGGCCGATTTCACGACGCTTAGGAGAACCAACAAAACCAGTTTCACCTACACAGTATGGAGGGAAGTTATAATGTAGTAGGAAGTGATCTTTCTTCTCACCCATTAGGCTATCGATGATTTGAGCGTCACGTTGTGTGCCCAAAGTTGCCGTAACCATTGCTTGTGTTTCACCACGAGTAAATAGTGATGAACCGTGAGTGCGAGGAAGTACACCAGTGCGTACATCTAGTGCACGAACCATGTCTTTTTCACGACCATCGATACGTGGGTTACCAGCGATGATGCGACCACGTACAACGTTTTTCTCTAGAGAGCCTAGCATGCCGCGGATTTCGCGCTCATCAAGCTCTGCATTTTCACCAAGAAGTGCTTCAACAACGTCATTTTTAATCGCACCGACTTCGTCGTAACGTGCCATTTTTTCAGTGATCTGGTAAGCATCAGAAAGACGTGCTTCTGCTTTTTCAGCAACAAGAGCTTTCAGCTCAGTGTTCACTTCTGGCGCAGTCCAATCCCATGCTGGAGTAGCGACTTCAGCAGCAAACTCGTTGATAGCATTGATAACAACTTGCTGTTGATCGTGACCGTAAACAACCGCTTGTAGCATCGTTTCTTCAGGTAGACGATCTGCTTCAGACTCAACCATGAGTACTGCATCTTTAGTACCAGAAACAACAAGGTCTAGACGGCTTTCTTCTAGCTCTGCGTTGCTTGGGTTCAATACGAATTGGTCATTAATGTAACCAACGCGTGCTGCACCGATTGGGCCGTTGAACGGTAGACCAGAGATAGCAAGTGCCGCAGACGTTGCGATCATAGTGATCATGTCTGGGTTTACGTCTGGGTTTACAGAAACAACTGTCGCAATAACCTGAACTTCGTTTTTGAACGCATCAGGGAATAGTGGACGGATTGGGCGGTCAATAAGACGTGCTGTTAGTGTTTCGCCTTCAGAAGGACGACCTTCACGCTTGAAGAAACCACCAGGGATTTTACCCGCAGCGTAAGTACGCTCTTGGTAGTTGACTGTTAGTGGGAAGAAGTCTTGGCCTTCAACAGCCGCTTTCTTACCG
The DNA here is from genome assembly GCA_043421945.1 of bacterium sp. HQB-150. GTDB lineage: Bacteria > Pseudomonadota > Gammaproteobacteria > Enterobacterales > Vibrionaceae > Thaumasiovibrio. The sequence goes on from JBHOGO010000001.1 coordinate 7,589, forward strand.
ACAACAGAAACGAATACAGAAGTATCATCCATGCTAGCCATAACAGCTGCAGTTGCTTGACGTGCGATAACGCCAGTTTCCAGTGTTACGGTGTGGTTACCGTACTGGAATGTTTTTACGATAGGAGTCACAAGATATCCTTAATAGTGTGCCTTTGAGGCTGATATTGCATCATGAGAATATTCACCATCGCGACTAATGAAAACTCACTGAACGCCACACGAACCCAAATAATATAGGTAGTTGTTCTCCAACATTGAGTGGTAACAATGATTTTTCAATAGCCGCGACCTTATGGTCGACAGAGACGACTGTGAACAAGCTCATTACGATGCGAGTTTTTTCGTGCTGTAGTATACACCAAGCAATCGCTTCGCGTCAGCGAGATAAAAAAAAAGGAGCCAATAGGCTCCTTTTTTCTGAAATCTGATTCGAATTAACGACGCAGACCCAAGCGACCGATTAGTGATTGGTAACGATCGAAGTCTTTACCTTTCAAGTAATCAAGAAGTTTACGACGACGAGATACCATGCGTAGTAGACCACGACGGCTATGGTGATCGCCTTTGTGATCAGCAAAGTGACCTTGAAGGTGGTTGATAGAAGCAGTAAGTAGTGCTACTTGTACTTCTGGAGAACCAGTGTCGTTTTCGCCTTGAGCGTATTCAGCAACGATTGCTGCTTTAGTTTCTGCATTCAGAGACATAGTCTTTTCCTAAATGTTAAAGGTGTATATTTGTGTCAGCCAATCTCTGATTCAGCCGACACCCGAGCCGCGCATTATACGCATCCCGAAAAATAACTGCAAGCAAACTGTCGATGCGTTACTATTGCGCCGATCTTACACACTGGAGTCCCTATGTATCAGTACGCCATTTTAGCCAACCCAGGCCATAACCGTATTTACTTCGAATCTGCGCTAACCATTGGTTGTGCTGAACTGAGTGCGATGTTGCACGCTCAAGGTGTCGAGTTTACTGATGTTGCTCAGCGTGATATCGGTGTTCCTGCTGCAATCTGTTTTACCACACAAGAGGCCCTCTCTGAGAAAGCGCTTCAGGCCATCTCTGCTTCGTCTCTCTATTATGCCATCTTTGAACTCGTCGAAAATGGCCTATTAAAACCGCTAACACCGTTGAGCCCATTTACTTTCCCTGAAGGTATGAGCCAAATATTGCGTTATACGGGGAAAACTAACGAGCAATTTACCCGCCTGATGATCAACTTGGCGGCAAGCGCAGCTAATACTAATAGCGAGAAGCTATGCCTGATGGATCCGATGTGTGGTAAAGGCACGACACTCTATGAAGGGCTTATTCGTGGCTATGATGTTGTCGGTGTTGAGATTAATGCTAAGTGGGTTCAAGAGACTGAAACCTTCTTAGTCAAATATATGAAGAATGGCCGCTACAAGCATAAAACAAAGAAAGAGAAGCGCACTGGTGCAAATGGCAAGAAGCTCGCTGATTGCTTCGTGCTAGATTGTGCTGCTGATAAGCAAGACTTTGCTAACGGCAATCACCAGAACCTAAAACTGCTTTCTATTGATACACGTGAAAGCTATCAGGTGATTAAGAAGAATAGCTGCGATATCATCGTGTCTGATTTACCTTATGGTGTTCAGCATGGCAGCAAAGATGCTAAGGCGATGAATGCAAAAGCAGCAAACGGTAAAGTCTCTAAGGCAAAATCATCAACAGTGAAAGTCCCTAAGATGGATCGTAGCCCACTGACCCTGCTCAGTGAAGCACTGCCATCTTGGAAGAATTCATTAAAATCCAAAGGTGCGATTGTTCTCTCGTTCAATGAATTTACGCTGAAATGGCAAGATGTGGCGAAGGTATTTGAAGAGTGTGGTTACCAAGTTATGGATAGCGCACCTTACATCGACTATTTGCACCGCGTTGACCAGTCCATTAATCGCAACATCATTGTTGCAGTGAAGCCTTAGATGCATCAAACCCGTGAGTAGATCTTGCGGGTTTCCCCCTTTGTCCATCATTAAAAATACGACACCTTAAAATGGACTCTCTTGTGCCAGCTCTTCGCACATCGTTGATAGCCCTAATGACATGGCAGAGCGAACAACTTTTTCCTGCCGCGCCTTCTGCATCTGATAAAACTCAACATCGATTTCACCAATGTGCAGCCCTAAATCCAGCTGCAACATATGCATACTTTCTATCACTGATAGCCTTTTAATTCGGCTAATAATTTGCGGATCAGTGAAATGATACTCTTGGATCTCACCACTCAAGAAGTCACGTATCTCGATGACCTTCATGATATCGTGATACATCGGTTCACTGACGACACCCAGTCCAAACAATAACTTCAAACGAACAGACAGCTCTCCAAGTGGGCCTTCATGGCTCAATAATGGCCCCACAACTGATTTCACCGCAAAGTCGTCTTTACGAAAAATACGCTGCAGCAGCTCATCAACAGATGCTTCAACGATCTCTACCGCTGTGACAAAGTAGCCACGAACAGACGGCACCTCGTTAAGTTGTTCAACTAAATCCCTGTTTTTGACCTCGTACGACATAGATTCACCACTCTACAAAAATAGGGAGGGCAAGCCCTCCCATCAGGCTAACGCAGTGTGTCGTAAATGCTTTGAATCTCTTTCACTACATCACTTTCAGGCGCTAAATCACAGAACTGCTGCAATGCTGCAGCCACACCCTCTGAGTCAACAACTTGCTGTAATGCAATGGCTTGGTCATCTTCGCTATTCCTATAGCACAACGCAGCCGCAATTCCCTTTTTTAAACACTCATTCGTCGTGCTGTACTCTAATGTTCCTAGCAGTGGCTTAATAAGTCGATCATCTTTACCGAGCTTCCGCAGTGGTTGGCGACCAACACGAACAATCTCATCCCGTAAATAAGGGTTAGAGAAACGTCCTAACACCTTAAGAATGTATGCTGCGTGCTGCTCTCGATCAAAGCCATAGCGTTGAATGAGCACCTCACCACTTTCCTGCATAGCCCCTAGGACTTGCTGATATATCTCAGGGTCACTAATGGCATCGCGAATAGTCTCATGCCCTTTCAGCGAACCTAAATAGGCCGTCACAATGTGCCCTGTATTTAGCGTAAATAATTTGCGCTCAACAAAAGCCATCAGCTGCTGCGTAGTTTGCATTCCTTCGATATTTGGAATGTCACCTTTAAACTGCAGCTCATCAACAATCCACTCACTAAAGCTTTCTACTGTCACTTCTAAAGAGTCATCATTGGCTGCTTCAGTAGGAGGGACAATACGATCAACGGCTGAATCAACAAAGCCAACGTGCGCTTCTAGCTTTTCATGGAAAGACGATGGTAGATGATTTAACACCTCTTTCTTTAACTGACTCGTACCACGCACCATATTTTCACAAGCAATGATATTCAATGGCGAAAGGTTACCAGACGTAAAACGTCGCTCCAGACCTTTCGCTATCGTTGCTGCAATCGCCTTTAAAACATTAGGCCCCACTGCTGTTGTCACTAAATCGGTGTATACAATCTTTTCAATAACGTCATCACTTGCTGAATTTACCGCTGTAATATGACGCACTTCCTCAATTTTTGACTCTTCTCCAACGACTTTAACAGAATAAGATTGGTCATGTGCAAGCTGATCGATAAGATCGTTATCGACATCCGCAAAGGTGACACTTACATCTGCGTCTGCTAGCACTTTCCCTATAAAACCACGCCCGATATTACCGGCACCAAAATGAACCGCCTTCATAAATAACCTCACATTCAAATACGATTAAACACTTATGCTGCTTGGTGTTTTGACAAAATATTAAGCACCTGATTAACGTCCGTTGTCGTCGTCAATAGTTCAATCGCGTCTGGATCATCAAGCGCGTTAGTAATCGTCGTAATCACTTGAATGTGTTCATCATTTTTAGCTGCAATGCCGATAACCAGTTTCGCAGTTTCATCGTCATCATCTCCGAACTTCACGCCACCTGGATACTGGCAAATCACAATACCGGTTTTCTTCACCTTATCTTTTGCTTCGACAGTACCGTGAGGAACGGCAATAGATTCGCCTAAATACGTTGATACAAGCGCTTCACGTGCGTGCATCGCCTCTACATATTCTTGCTCGACATACCCTAATTCAACCAATTTCTGCCCAGCAAAGTCGATAGCTTGTGCCTTATCTGTCGCAGACAAACCAATATGAATATTACTCGCTTGAAGGCTAAACACCTCACGAGGCTTCGCTTCCATACTATCTTCATTTGCCGCAACAACAGAGCGACGAACCAATGTCGAATCATTGGCGGCTGTATCACCTTGAGTGACTTGAAGCTTCATAGTCAGTTCATGGTAAGTCGTAGGGTCAAGGAAGTTAGTCAATGAGATATGCATGGCTGCTGGAGCATGTTTTCTCGCTCGGTCAGTAAGATCTTTATGGGTGATGACGATATCAACATCCTCAGGCAAGCTGTTAATCGCACAGTTTGTGACTGAAATATCAAGCCCTGCTGACTCTACACGCTTACGTAGCATACTCGCACCCATCGCACTTGAACCCATCCCGGCATCACAGGCTACGATGATAGACTTCACATGACCAAATTCAGCCGAACCTTGCGTATTCGCTTGCGTTGAACCTTGAGCACTTGATGCTGCAGGTGCCGCTTTACCTGATTTCATCTCTTTCATCTGGCCTTGCGCATTCTTCAGCTTCGTTTCATCATCATCGCTACCTGTCGCATCATTTTGTGTTTTCAGAAGTAATGAGGCAATAGTGAAAGAGACGGCTGTAGAAACAGCAACAGAAGCTAGCACACCGACAAGCGATGCTTTTGGTGTCATTAGCAATACAGCGAAAATTGAACCAGGTGACGCAGGAGAAACAAGACCAGCATTAAACATTGTTAATGTGAACACGCCAGATGCACCACCGGCAATAACAGCAAGAATAAGGCGAGGATTCATTAGTACATAAGGGAAGTAGATCTCGTGAATACCACCCAAGAAGTGAATAATCGTTGCACCGCCAGCCGTTTGCTTAGCAGTACCTTTACCGAAGACAACATATGCAAGTAGTAAACCAAGACCTGGGCCTGGGTTCGCTTCAATAAGGAAGAAGATTGATTTTCCAAGCTCATCCGCTTGCTGGATCCCTAATGGCGAGAAGATACCATGGTTAATCGCATTATTTAGGAAGAGGATTTTCGCTGGTTCGACAAAAATTGAAGTCAGCGGCAATAAGCCCGCTTCGACGAGAATGTTCACGCCGCTAGCCAGTACGGTAGAAAGCGTCTTAACAAAAGGACCAATGAAAAAGAAAGCGACGATAGCGAGGATCATACCAATGATACCCGCAGAGAAGTTGTTTACGAGCATCTCAAAGCCACTTTTCACACGGCCATGCATTACATCATCAAAGCGCTTAATCGCGTAACCGCCTAGCGGTCCGACCATCATCGCTCCCATAAACATAGGGATGTCCGTTCCCACGATAACACCCATAGTGGTAATCGCACCGACAACAGCACCTCGATCACCGGCTACTAATTTACCGCCGGTATAACCAATAAGCAGTGGTAATAGGTAAGTAATCATTGGTCCTACAAGCTGCGATAATGTCTCGTTAGGTATCCAACCCGTCGGAATAAAGAGTGCAGTAATTAAGCCCCATGCGATAAACGCACCGATATTAGGCATTACCATATTCGATAAGAAGCGACCAAAATTTTGTACCTTGATCTTTGCATCTGGTGATATCATAACGTTCCCCGTTTGATGTTTTTTGTAAGGTTTTTGGTAACGGTTCGCCAAAACCGTTAATTGCACAACACACAATTAACTTACCACAAACTTTTTACTTAGCGCTGATAACGGGGGATTCGTGACCTACTTCATATAAATTCCTTATAAAAATAATTTTTACGCGCCCTTATTCACAAAACAAATAATAAATCACAACACATTCAGTCAGTGATTGCGTTGTCAATGTTTTATTTGGTGATTTAAATCTCGATTTTACAAAATTGAAAGAGATTTTTTTTGCGATGTAAATCACGAATAGAATATTTAGCGAACAATTTTAAATAACGGAACGTGCATAGATCACATTTTCAGGGGGTAGAATTTTGAAGAGAGGTGGTCAAGAGGGATAAAAAGTGGCACATTCAAAGCAAATCATCACTCTCAATGATGAGTAATGAATATAGTACAAATAGCAAAAAGCCAGCTTAACTAGACAGTAAACTGGCTTTGGAATTAACGCTTTTTGTCGTCATCAGACAGCGTTTACTCGCTAGTCTCGTCGCGGAAAACCACTAAACGTTTTGGCGCAATCATACCTTCCGCATTGATCTCACCCACACCGATAAACTCACGCTCTTCACCACGAGTCATACGAATCAACGTGCCTTCTGCAGGTAGGTTAGGCGCATTCACGGGTTGACCATGCAGTGCATAACTCGCGACAACAGGAATGAGGTTGGCTTCTGGCAAATCTTGTACCGCTGAATCCATTGGCATCAACAGTGGATCAAGCAGTTCACGTGGTTGAATATCTTCTTCACGGGCTTGCTCTAAGAGCGCTTCAAGCTGTTCCAGTGTTACCATGTTCTCATACGGGTAATCAGAAACACCAGTGCGACGCAGATAAGAAACATGCGCTCCACAGCCAAGTAACTCACCAAGATCGTCAACAATAGTACGGATGTAAGTACCCTTCGAGCAGTGTACTTCCATTTCTACTTCATCACCTTCAAAGCGAAGTAACTCTATAGAATAAACCGTAATTTTACGTGACTCTCGCGGTACTTCTATGCCTGCTCGTGCATATTCGTACAAAGGCTTACCTTGGTATTTCAATGCAGAAAACATAGAAGGAACTTGGTCAGTCTCACCACGGAATGAAGCAATACTACGCTCCAAAGTACCACGATCAACTTTAACCGGACGTGTTTCGACAACTTCACCATCAGAATCAGACGTATTCGTGCGTTCACCTAGCTTAGCAATCACACGATAACGCTTATCTGAATCTAAAAGAAATTGAGAGAATTTGGTCGCTTCACCAAAACAAATTGGCAGCATACCGGTTGCCAATGGATCAAGCGCACCGGTGTGACCCGCTTTTTCGGCAAAGTAAATACGCTTTACTTTCTGAAGGGTATCGTTAGATGTGATACCCGTCGGCTTATCGATCAGGATAACCCCATCAACAGGACGACCGCGACGACGACGTGCCATTACTCTTCTCCTGACTCATCATCAACGTGACGCTCTTCGTCATCACGTACAGCTTTAGAAACCAGCGTAGAAATACGCATACCTTCTGTTAGCGACTCATCATAGATAAAGTTAATTTCTGGCGTAACACGTAGGCGAATACGCTTACCAAGTAGCGAGCGAATGTATGGCGCCATTTCACGTAGAATCTCTAAAGACTCTTCTGGCTTCTGATCACCAATCGTCAAAAAGGTCACATACACCTTGGTGTAAGCCATATCGCGCGTAACTTCTACAGAAGAAATCGTGGTCATCGCAAGACGATCGTCACGGATTTCGCGTTGTAGAATTAACGCTAGTTCTTTTTGGAGTTGTTGTGCCACGCGCTGCGTGCGGCTAAATTCTTTAGACATAATAGACTTCTCATCTGAAAAAATGGGGGGCCGAAGCCCCCCATGGTGTATTTAACAACCTAAGTGCAGAGCACTATGTATTAGTCATCAATTGAACGAATAATTTCAACGATTTCGAATACTTCGATCTGGTCACCAACGCGAACATCATTGTAGTTCTTAACGCCGATACCACACTCGTAGCCGTTCTTCACTTCTTGTACGTCATCTTTAAAGCGACGTAGTGACTCTAGCTCACCTTCGTAAATAACCACGTTATCACGTAGAACACGGATAGGGTTATTACGCTTGATAGCGCCTTCAGTCACCATACAACCAGCGATAGCACCAAGTTTAGGCGATTTAAACACATCACGCACTTCTGCAAGACCCATAATCTCTTGCTTGAACTCAGGCGCAAGCATACCGCTCATCGCTTGTTTCACTTCATCGATCAATTGATAGATGATTGAGTAGTAACGTAGGTCTAGGTTCTCAGTCTCTACAGCACGGCGAGCAGATGCATCAGCACGAACGTTGAAACCAAGTAAGATTGCGTTAGAAGCCGCTGCAAGTACTGCATCAGTCTCAGTGATACCACCCACACCAGAACCAACGATGTTCACTTTAACTTCGTCAGTTGATAGCTTACGTAGTGAGTCAGCAATCGCTTCTACAGAACCTTGTACGTCAGCTTTAAGCACAACGTTAAGTTCAGCAACTTCGCCTTCAGTCATGTTAGAGAACATGTTCTCTAGTTTCGCTTTCTGTTGACGTGCTAGTTTCACGTCACGGAATTTACCTTGACGGTAAAGCGCTACTTCACGAGCTTTACGCTCATCACGAACAACTGTTGCTTCATCACCAGCAGAAGGAACACCAGACATACCGATGATTTCTACAGGGATTGACGGGCCAGCAGTCAATACATCTTGACCAAGCTCATCACGCATTGCACGGACACGACCGTACTCTAGACCACAAAGAACGATATCGCCTTTGTTTAGAGTACCTTCTTGTACAAGTACTGTTGCAACTGGACCACGGCCTTTATCTAGACGAGATTCAACAACAACACCTTTAGCCATGCCTTCTTCTACCGCTGTCAGTTCAAGAACTTCAGACTGAAGAAGAATAGACTCAAGAAGACCATCGATGTTAGTACCTTGCTTAGCAGAGATATGAACGAAGATGTTTTCGCCGCCCCACTCTTCAGGAATAACGTCGTACTGCGCCAGTTCGTTCTTAACGTTGTCTGGGTTAGCGCCTTCTTTATCGATCTTGTTCACAGCAACAATCAGAGGTACACCGGCCGCTTTCGCGTGCTGGATAGCCTCAACAGTTTGTGGCATTACACCATCATCTGCAGCAACAACAAGAACAACGATATCTGTTGCTTGAGCACCACGAGCACGCATTGCGGTAAACGCGGCGTGTCCAGGAGTATCAAGGAACGTAATCATGCCGTTTTCAGTTTCAACATGGTAAGCACCGATGTGCTGTGTGATACCGCCAGCTTCACCCGAAGCAACGTGTGCTTTACGGATGTAATCCAGTGTTGAAGTTTTACCGTGGTCAACGTGACCCATGATAGTAACAACAGGAGCACGAGGTACAACAGCTAGGTCAGCGTCACGGTCAGATAGTACCGCTTCTTCCAGTTCATTCTCTTTACGAAGAACAACTTTATGACCCATTTCCTCTGCAACAAGAGCTGCAGTTTCTTGGTCGATAACTTGGTTGATGGTTGCCATCGCACCCATCTTCATCATTACTTTGATAACTTCAACGCCCTTAACAGACATCTTGTTAGCAAGTTCAGCAACAACGATTGTTTCACCGATGACAACATCAGCTTTAGCAACTTGTGCTTGCTTGTTGAAACCATGCTGCATAGAAGATGGCTTAGCAATATTTTGCTTTTTGCCACGACCGCCACGTTGGTTACGACCACCGCGGTTGTCATCTTTGTTTGCAGTTTTCTTTTTCTTTTTACGACGACCGCCTTCAACTTGGCGATCCGCTTCATCTTCAGCAGCACGAGCGTACTGAGAAGTTGTTGTATGATAATCTGCTTGCTCCGTTGGTGCCTTCTCAGCTTGTGCCCAACGTTCTTTATTTACTTCTGCCATCTTGCGTGCCTCTTCTAGCTGACGCTGACTCTCTTCTTCGGCTTTACGCTTGGCTTCCTCTTCCTGACGGCGTTTAAGCTCGTCCGCTTCTTTTTTAGCCTGTTCAGCGACTTTACGAGCTGCGTCCACTTCTGCAGCTTCGCTTGGGGATTGTGCGTTACGTTTGGCGGATTCAGCCTCACGCTTTGCGTTCTCTTCTGCTTTACGTTTAGCTTCTGCTTCGCGTTTAGCTACTTCTTCCGCTTCACGCTTCGCTGCTGCTTCCGCTTCACGTTTGGCATTATCCTCTGCCTCACGCTTCGCCTCTTCCTCAGCCGCACGTTTCGCTTCTTCTGCTGCAAGCTGTTCAGTTTTAGCCTGTTCAGCGGCGCGTTGTTCTTCTTCCAACGCACTACGCTTCACATAAGTACGCTTCTTGCGTACTTCTACTTGAACATCTTTCTTGCCGCCAGCACCTGAAACACTCAGGGTACTACGTTTTTTGCGTTGCAAGGTTAAACGGGTTGGTTCCCCATCCTCTGTTGAACCATGCTCTTTTTTAAGATGAGAAAGCAATGTTTGCTTCTCATCTTGATTAACAACGTCTTCAGCGTTCTTGCTGATGCCAGCATCGGATAGTTGTTGAAGCAAACGCTCAACCGGGGTTTTAACCTCTTCGGCAAGCGCCTTAACGGTAACTTCTGACATGCTGCTTCTCCCTTGCTGTGTTGTAATTTAGGCTTCGTCTCCGAACCAACAAATATTACGTGCTGCCATGATTAATTCACCCGCGCGCTCTTCTGTCATACCTTCAATATCAAGCAGTTCATCTGTTCCTTGATCTGCTAGATCTTCAAGAGTTACAACACCTTTAGCGGCAAGTTTAAAGGCTAGTTCACGTTCCAGACCTTCCAATCCAAGAAGGTCTTCAGCGGGTTCAGAACCCTCTAGAACTTCTTCCTGTGCAAGTGCGATTGTTGTTAACGCTTCTTTTGCACGTGAACGTAATGCATCGATAGTCTCTTCATCCAGACCGTCAACTTCCATTAGCTCACTCACAGGAACGTAAGCAATCTCTTCCAGAGTGGTAAAGCCTTCTTCAACCAATACGGTTGCAAATTCTTCATCGATATCTAGGTGTTTAACAAAGCTATCGATTGACTCTTGTGCTTCTTCTTGGTGTTTCTTCTGCAGATCTTCCACAGTCATTACATTCAGTTCCCAGCCAGTCAATACTGAGGCTAGGCGAACGTTTTGACCGTTACGGCCGATAGCTTGTGCAAGATTGCCTGATTGAACAGCAATATCCATGCTGTGGCTGTCTTCATCAACGATGATTGAGTCCACTTCAGCAGGAGCCATTGCATTGATAACGTATTGCGCTGGGTTTTCGTCCCAAAGCACGATATCAACACGCTCACCGCCTAGCTCACTCGTTACCGCTTGAACACGAGCACCACGCATACCTACACATGCGCCAACTGGGTCGATACGCTTATCGTTTGTTTTAACCGCGATCTTCGCACGTGAACCTGGATCACGAGCTGCGCCCATCAGTTCGATCATCTCTTCAGCGATCTCTGGCACTTCAATACGGAAGAGCTCCATGATCATCTCAGATTTTGAACGAGTCATAAACAGCTGGAAACCGCGCGCTTCAGGGCGAACAGAATACAGTAGACCACGAACACGATCGCCTGGACGGAAGTTTTCACGAGGTAGTTGATCATCACGCAAGATAACCGCTTCTGCGTTGTTACCTAGGTCGATGATAACCTGATCTCGGTTTACTTTTTTGACAACACCGGTAATAAGGTCACCTTCGTTATCAATAAATTGCTCTACAACTTGTGCACGCTCAGCTTCACGTACTTTTTGTACGATAACTTGCTTTGCTGTTTGCGTTGTAATGCGGTCGAAAGTAACTGAGTCAATTTCGTCTTCTACAAAACCGCCAAGTTCGAGAGTTTCATCGTCGAACTGTGCCGCTTCAAGAGTAATCTCTTTTGTTGGGTGCTCTACTTCTTCAACCACCAACCAGCGGCGGAAAGTTTCAAAATTACCCGTTTTACGATCGATTTCAACGCGAACTTCGATCTCTGCTTCGTACTTTTTCTTAGTTGCAGTTGCTAGTGCAATTTCCAATGCTTCGAAAATACGTTCACGTGGGACGGCTTTCTCGTTGGACACCGCTTCTACGACAGCCAAAATTTCTTTGTTCATATGTAATGCTCCATACAGCCCTAGAAGGACGGAACCAAGTTAGCCTTGGAAATGTTACTTAGTGCAAAACTCTCGTCATTGCCGTCTACTGTCAAGGTAACTGTTTCACCTTCAACGCGAGCAATGATGCCTTTCCATTTACGACGATTATCCATCGCCATTTTTAGTACTACACTCACTTCTTGACCGATAAATCGCTCATAGTGTGCAGCTTTAAATAGTGGTCGTTCAAGTCCAGGAGAGGAAACTTCTAAGTTATAAGCGACGGTAATAGGATCTTCTACGTCCATAACAGCTGCTACTTGGCGGCTAACTTCCGCACAATCTTCAACTGTAATGCCACCCTCTTGGTCAATGAACAAGCGCAATGTAGAGAATTCACCTGCGCGTAAAAATTCAAGTCCAACTAACTCATAACCTAGCGCTTCAACAGGCGCTTCCAACAGCTCGGTTAATTGCCTTTCTAAGCCTGTCATGGCTACCCTCCAGAAACAAAAAAAGGGCTATAAAAGCCCAGTAAAATACCTGAATGGTCTATTTCAGATAACAAAAAACCCCGAATATCGGGGTTAATGTTACTGGACCCTGATGCCGCTAGGCGACACCACATAAGATAGCGTATTTATTCTTAAACAGCTAACTTACGCGAAAAGGTTGCGGTATTTGCCGCGATAATATCTATATAAGGATATGAATATTATCTTTTGTGTCCAAGAAAACGACCTTTCTCAGTCACGCCCAGGTTAACATTAACATCTAAATTAATACTAAATCTGAGTTGGTTGCGGGGGCCGGATTTGAACCGACGACCTTCGGGTTATGAGCCCGACGAGCTACCAAACTGCTCCACCCCGCGTCCGATGGTAAGTTTTACTTACCGTCATTTCGCTGATGCAAAATAACTAAATATGGTGCCGAGAGTGGGACTTGAACCCACACACCTTGCGGCACTAGCACCTCATGCTAGCGTGTCTACCAATTTCACCATCTCGGCATTGTGTTGTTACTGTGGAATATCGCTATTTACCGCTTCTTCCACTGGCGCAACCACTTCTGTGTGAGGTTGAGCTAAATCTTCCCATCCACTTGTTTGGCCGCTACTTTTAGCAGTCATGTTACCAAGCACAAGGCTGATAACGAAGAAGATAGTGGCAAAGATTGCAGTCATTCGGGTCAAAAAGTTTCCAGAGCCACCGGCGCCAAATACTGTATTTGAACCACCAGCCCCAAATGAAGCTCCCATATCTGCGCCTTTACCTTGTTGAATCATCACTAGGCCAATAACACCCAATGCGGCCAACAGGTAAATCACAAGTAGAATTTCGTACATGTTTCCACCTATGTTCCAAATTGTTGAGCCAGCAGGATTGAATCGCAGCTAGCGAAGCTCACCAAGGAGCGGACTGAATACTAACGAAACCCTACCTCACTGACAAGTGCTTTTTTCAATAAAATGGCGAGTTCTGAGTTAGTTGCAGGATTTATGAGCAAAAACCATCCCAAAACAGCGAAATTGCCCCTGATTTTCATCAGGGGCTAAAAACTTAGCAGCTTGCTTTCACCGCTTCGGCAATATCCAGCGCTGATTGCTGTACTAAATCAGCATCTTCACCTTCAACCATCACGCGAATCAACGGCTCAGTGCCCGATTTACGCAATAAAACACGCCCTGTATCTGCGAGCTTTTCTTCAACTGCTGCTTTTGCTGCGATAACAGCATCAGATTCCAGTGGATTGCCTTCACCTTTAAAGCGAACATTTTCGAGTACTTGCGGGAATAGCGTCATACCATCACTGAGAGATTTTAAGCTCTGCTTACTACCAACGATAGATGCAATCACCTGCAAACCAGCCACAATACCATCGCCTGTTGGAATCTTATTGAGCAGGATAACATGCCCTGAGTTCTCAGCACCGATGTTCCAGCCATGCTCTTTTAGTTTTTCCATCACATAGCGGTCGCCAACAGCAGCACGAACAAAAGGGATACCAAGGTTTTTAAGCCCTACTTCCATGCCTAGGTTAGTCATCAATGTGCCGACAACACCACCTTTTAGTTCGCCACGGCGAAGTGCATCACGGGCAATAATAAATGCAATCTGATCCCCGTCGACTTTATTGCCTTCTTCATCCACCATGATGACGCGGTCGCCGTCACCGTCTAACGCGATACCAAAGTGAGCCTTTTCCTCAACAACTTTCGCCTGTAAAGCTCTTACGTCGGTAGCACCCACTTGGTCGTTAATATTGGTGCCATTTGGTGAACACCCAATCGTAATAACCTCTGCACCAAGTTCTTTAAAGACATTAGGAGCAATGTGGTAAGTCGCGCCATGCGCACAGTCCACAACAATGCGATAACCTGCAAGCGAGAGCTCTGTTGGAAAGGTACTCTTACAAAATTCAATATATCGACCAGCGGCATCTGCGATACGGGTCGCTTTACCTAGCTCAGCAGAATCAACACAAGTGATATCTTTCTCAAGCTCGGCTTCGATTTCTAGCTCAACTTCATCCGGTAACTTAGTCCCTTCTGACGAAAAGAACTTAATGCCGTTGTCATAATATGGGTTGTGTGATGCTGAAATCACAATGCCCGCTTCCGCTCTGAAGGTTTGCGTCAAATACGCAATAGCGGGAGTTGGCATAGGACCTGTAAAGGCCGCTTGTAATCCCGCCGCAGCTAAACCGGCCTCAAGGGCTGATTCCAGCATATAACCTGAAATACGAGTATCTTTACCAATGAGTACTTTCTTCGTCCCTTTTTTTGCGAGTACTCGCCCTGCAGCCCACCCAAGCTTCAATGCGAAATCGGGGGTTACTGGATACTCACCTACCTTCCCACGGATACCATCCGTGCCAAAGTACTTACGTTCAGCCATTCTATTAGCTCCTAGCTCGTTATTTTTAGCCAACCTGATCCAAGGTCATCTGACAGATTTTCATGACCTCTAGGGTCTCTGGAACATCATGAACACGGATAATTTGCGCCCCTTTCATTGCTGCTATTGCAGCACAGGCTAAACTTCCCGTTAAACTGTCGGCTGGTTCTTTATTAAGTAATTTCGAAATCATAGATTTTCGAGACATACCGATCAACAGGGGTAGCTCGAATTGATGGAATTTTTCTAAATTCGCCAACAATTGGTAGTTATGCTCCAACGTCTTTCCAAAGCCAAAACCAGGGTCGAGCAGTAACTTATCTCGTTTAATCCCATGCTGTTGACAGGCTTCAATACGTTCTTGCAGAAAATGATTCACATCTTGAAAGAGATCATCATATTGCGGTGCTTGCTGCATGGTTCTCGGCTGGCCTTGCATATGCATAAGGCAGACAGGAACCTGAGCCTCTGCAGCAGCTTGTAGTGCACCAGGCTCTCTGAGCGCTCGCACGTCGTTGATCAGATCTGCGCCTGCATTCACTCCCTCTGACATCACGTCAGCTTTACTTGTATCGAGAGAGATCCAACAGTCAAAACGAGATCTTATCGCTTCAATAACTGGAATAACACGCTGTAGCTCTTCATCACGACTGACCTCTGGCGCACCAGGGCGTGTCGATTCGCCACCAATATCAATAAAGCTCACACCTGCCGTCACCATCGCTTCAACGTGCTTTAGTGCTTCGTTAAGTTGGTTATACCTGCCGCCATCAGAAAAAGAGTCTGGCGTGACATTGACAATACCCATGGTATGAATTCGGGAGAGATCGATCGTTTTCTGCTTGGAAGATAAAATCATAAAATCAAGGTAAGTAGGTTAGCGGTTATAATTTTCACGATGATTCAAAACAAAAAAACCCCGCATACACGGGGCTTTTGTTTAGCAAATACAATTAAGCACTTGGCTTGTCATTGTCAGCTGGCGTCTCTGGGTCTACAGACTGAGATTGAGCTGTTGCTTGCTCATCAGATGGTGCACTGTTGTCACTATCACCTGAAGGCTTGCTATTTGAAGCAGGAGGTGGTGTTGGTGTATCGTCTTTATCACCCCAACCTTTTGGTGCGCGAATTTCACTCTTACGCTCCATCAAGTCATCAATTTGCCCTGCATCTATGGTTTCATATTTCATCAGTGCATCTTTCATTGCATGCATGATATCCATATTCTCTTCCAAGATTTTTCTTGCGCGAGCATAATTAAGGTCAATCAGAGTACGTACTTCGCTATCAATCAGTCGAGCTGTATCATCAGACATATGCTTGGTCTGCGTTACACTGCGCCCTAAGAAGACTTCACCTTCTTCTTCTGCATAGAGTAATGGACCCAACTTATCAGAGAAGCCCCACTGAGTAACCATCTTACGCGCAATATCGGTTGCACGTTCGATGTCATTAGAGGCACCCGTTGATACGTTATCGCTGCCGTAAATAAGCTCTTCTGCTAGACGACCGCCATACAAGCTTGAAATCATAGACTCCAAATGCTGGCGTGACATGCTGACACGATCTTGCTCAGGCAAATACATCGTCACACCCAGTGCACGTCCGCGAGGGATAATCGACACTTTGTATACAGGATCATGCTCTGGCACTAGACGGCCAACAATTGCATGTCCAGCTTCGTGATATGCGGTTGATTCTTTGGTTTCTTCAGACATCACCATCGATTTACGCTCTGCGCCCATCATGATCTTGTCTTTAGCAAGTTCAAACTCAACCATCGATACCACACGCTTATTACCACGTGCTGCAAATAGTGCTGCTTCGTTCACAAGGTTCGCTAAGTCTGCACCAGAGAAGCCTGGTGTACCACGAGCGATCAATGATGCTTCAACATCACTGTCTAATGGTACTTTGCGCATGTGAACTTTAAGGATTTGCTCACGACCCCGAACATCAGGTAGGCCAACAACGACCTGACGGTCAAAACGGCCTGGACGAAGAAGTGCTGGATCGAGAACATCTGGACGGTTAGTCGCGGCAATAACGATAATACCTTCATTGCCTTCAAAGCCATCCATTTCAACTAGCATCTGGTTTAGTGTTTGTTCACGCTCATCGTGACCACCACCAACACCAGCACCACGCTGACGACCGACCGCATCGATTTCATCAATGAAGATAATACAAGGTGCGGCTTTTTTCGCTTGCTCGAACATGTCACGCACACGAGATGCACCGACACCCACAAACATTTCAACGAAATCAGAACCGGAGATAGTAAAGAACGGAACTTTAGCTTCACCCGCAATCGCTTTAGCAAGTAATGTTTTACCTGTACCTGGAGGACCCACCATCAAAACACCGGTAGGAATTTTACCACCGAGCTTTTGGAAACGACTTGCGTCGCGTAGGTAATCTACCAGCTCTTTAACGTCTTCTTTTGCTTCGTCACAACCCGCTACATCAGCAAACGTGGTCTTGATCTGCTCTTCACTCATCATACGTGCTTTCGATTTACCGAACGACATGGCACCTTTGCCACCACCGCCCTGCATCTGACGCATAAAGAAGATCCATACCCCGATCAATAGGAGCATTGGGAACCAAGAGATAAAGATACTCGCCAGCATGCTCTGCTGCTCTGGTGGTGTACCAACAACTTTTACGTTGTTAACCAGCAGATCATCAATTAGCTTCTGGTCGTTGAGGACAGGCAAGTAAGTCACATAGCGCGTGCTATCACGTTTGTATACCGTGATTTCGCGATCATTGAATCGTGCTTCCCTTATCTGACCCTGACCGATCTCATTTACGAATGTCGTGTAGTCGACTTGACGACCTGAACTATCACCCGGACCAAAACTGTTGAAAACAGACATTAGTACGACAGCGATAACTAGCCACAAAATCAAGTTTTTTGCCATGTCACTCAAGGTGTTAACCTCGCATTATTCGAATAGATGATTGTAGAGTACTACAGTTTATACCCTGTAGCTACGATGTAAACTTCTCACGACGATGCGCGTGAAGAATCTGGTTTGCGAATTTTGACGACTTTAAACGCACTACGCGCCTCATCGAGGTACGTATCTAAAGCCTTCCTCTTGGAATACCTTAACAGTAAAACTGCCATTTAAGGTAAGTACCTGACGGCACATATCTAATGCTAGTTCAACAAGATACATTGCTCTAGGTTGATCTGACGCTAAATTTCCACTCATGTTCAGCACTGTGTCCGAAAGCACAACATCCACCATATCGGGTTGGATGCCTTCGAGCAATGCATCAAGCAGCGCTTTTTCACGAAAATGACCTGCTTTTCGTCATTTTCTTTTACATGGGTCTCTTCAATTTTAAAAATCTCTCGAGATCAGCTGCCTTTTTTCTGTGCTTCTAAACATATTTATCATAAAAGTGCACTTTCAATTAGCCCCAAGAACTGCCTGAGTGCTTGTTTTTACACACAATTGACCTGAAATGGGTATTTTACGCGAAATATGCTCGTAGTCATCTAGACTAGATGGCGTTAGAATACCGCGTTTTCAACCCTTGTGACCAAAAAGATCGAGCAGAACCTATGAACCTAAGCACGAAACAGAAACAACACCTGAAAGGGCTCGCACACAACTTAAAACCAGTCGTGTTAATGGGCGCTAATGGCCTAACTGAAGCCGTTTTAGCCGAAATTGAAATGGCTCTCGACCATCATGAACTGATCAAGGTAAAGGTTGCGTCTGAAGATCGCGAAACCAAAGTACTGATTGTAGACGCTATTGTCCGTGAGACAAAAGCAGAGAAAGTACAAGTTATCGGTAAGACATTGGTACTTTATCGCCCGAGTGAAGAGCGTAAAATCGAAATCCCACGAAAATAACATTAATAACGTTAATTTCCTTTGGGTTATCACTCAAACAAAAGGCCGCAATATGCGGCCTTTTTTACATTTTTTCATATAAAAAAATGTGAGATGTTATTTATATTCAACACGCTCAATTTCAAACTCTTTAACACCGCCAGGCGTAGTGATTTGTACTTCATCACCTTCAAGCTTACCAATGAGACCACGTGCGATTGGAGAGTTAACTGAAATTAAGTTTTTCTTAATATCGGCCTCATCATCACCCACAATGCGGTACGTTAACTCTTCTTCGGTATCAACGTCGATTAGCGCAACCGTTGTGCCAAAAATAACCTTGCCATTATTTGGCATTTTTGTGACATCAATCACCTGAGCAACAGACAATTTATATTCGATATCGCGTATTTGAGCTTCACAGATGCCCTGCTCTTCTCGTGCCGCGTGATACTCAGCATTCTCTTTTAGGTCACCAAGCTCTCGAGCCTCAGCAATTGCTTCACTAATAAGTGGACGACGTTTCATCAACTTATCATGTTCCTCTCGCAGCGCTTTCTCGCCCTGCACGGTCATTGGTACTTTTTCCATCTTTAATTAACCTCAGTTTCCAAACTTTGCAGCGGCAAAAATTGGCAATAGAAAACCCGGCTTAGGTATAGAAAACCCAACCGAGTAGAAGACTGTTGGGTTTATCTTAGCAAATATCAGGACATCGATGCCAGTCGAGTAAGTGTAATTGCAAGTATCCATAGGGTACCTATCCAATAGTGGCTCGCCAAAATATTCACTTCTGTGCTGCCTAACCACACTGAGACCTTGCGAACAGCAACATAAGTAATCGTACTGGGGTTAACGAAGGTTTATGGCATATACGAATAATGAAAACGACAATATGTACCTTAACAACCCGAGCTGCGACACCAAACCCAAAAAGCACTACATCATTTTATGCCCTTTTGTTCTCTTCTTATTCCCTTTAAAGAAGCGATATACTTTCAAGCAACCGGCTACGACTGCGCCACTCCCCCCTCTAAAACAAGATCGATTTCACTCACTTGCTACCTTACATTCGATATACAGGTTGAGATACATATCACATAACTGAATGATTAAATGAAACTTTCACATAAGACCAACTTGTTCAACTTCAAAAAAAGAAAGATTAGATAAATGTAACGGAACCTTAATCAATAAATATAACACACTGTTATATATGCAAAAAAAAGCTAAACACTACCTAAAAGTCATCAAGGTAATGATTTTTCAGTTTTTTTTACTAACCAAACCTAGAGTAGAACCATTACAAAGGTTGCCGAGCATTCACATACATAAACGAATGTATACAAACTAATAATCTCAAGGATATTCAAGATGAATAAAAAACTGATCGCTCTGGCAGTAGCGGCAGCTTCATTCTCTGGTGTTGCAGCAGCAGCAGAAGTTTACTCAAGCGATACAGCTTCTCTAGCTGTTGGCGGTCGTGCAGAAATGCGTACTCGTCTTAACGATGGTGACATCGCTGACCGTACTCGTGCTCGTATCAACGTTGCTGGTACTTCTCAAATCAATGACGACCTAACAGCTGTTGGTTTCACTGAATTCGAATACACTTCTAGCAGAACTTCTGTAGCTATAAATGCAGATGATGAAGTAACAATCAGCAACGCTTTTGCTGTTCGTCACATCTACGCTGGTGTTGCTGGTGACTTCGGTCAAGTAACTTACGGTCGTCAAGATGGCGCAATGGCAGGTATCGCTGACTACACTGATATCATGAATACGAACGGTGGCTTCAACTACTCAGCGATCACTGAGCAAACAACAAGTACTCTTCTTTACTCTAACAACTTCAACGGCCTAAACGTTCGTGCTAGCGTTAAGCTTGAAGAAGGTGAGCAAGATAATGCTGGTTTCAGCGCATCGGCTACTTATGACGTAGCTGGCGTTAACATCGGTGGTGGTTACACCGAGCAAGGCGATGCTAAGCAATTCATCGTTGGTGCTGGTTACTCAATCGACGCTCTATATCTTGGTGCAACTTTCACTGATTCTAACGATGCTTCTCAAGCAATGTTCGGAACGCCTGACCAAGGTATCGAAGTTGCTACTCGTTACACAATGGGTAAGACTCACTTCGGTGCAGGTTTCTTCACACAGAACGATATTGATGGTTTTGTAACTCTTGAAACTGGTTACCGCTTCTCTTCTAACCTACGCTCTGCGCTAGGTACTGACATCAATCTTGATGACAGCAAGAAAACTAACGTAAACTTCCAACTACGTTACGACTTCTAATTCCCTTGAGATTAGAAACCAAAGCACTGCCTCGGCGGTGCTTTTTTGTTTCTGGTATTTGTATTCACTAAGCTCATCCTTCATGCTCCATCTTTCAACTTCCCTCTTCGTACAGTTCACAGTAGACTAATTGCAAGCCCACCTATGTATGCAGCTGTGTGACACTACTATGAAACGATTGATACACTCACTGTTTGCTTTATTTACGTTCCCTATTTTCATTCCTTCTCTCGCTATACCGTCACCGGCTTTGTTTGTATCTTCCTTGTTTCGGTCTACTTTGCTTCAATCTAGTTTGCCTCTGTCAATTTTAACGCTATCCACTTTGCTAATAGCAAGTCCGTCGATAGCAAATGCATCCGCTTTAGAGAATCATCAAACGACTGAACTCCCGAGCTTGCCTGGTGCAGCAACTGCACTCTATATCCAAGATGTCTCGACAGGTGCTATGGTTGCCTCTCACCTCAGTCAGCAGTGGATGCAGCCTGCCAGCACCCAAAAAATACTGACCGCACTGGTGGCGAAACAGCGCTTAGGGAGTAACTTTCGCTACAGCACCACAATTCATAGTGACAAACGCGGTGCGGTTATTGGGTTCAATGGCGATCCAACCTTAACAAGACAACAATTAGCGCGGCTCCTAAGACAGGGAATAACACAAAATAAAAGCCTATTTTCTGGTGATATTTACCTTTCTAATAGCACATTTGTGGGTGAAGATCGGGCTGTAGGGGTTCCATGGGATACACTCGGGGTCTGCTATGCGGCTCCGGCAACGGGCATTGCATTAGAAAAAAACTGCGTACAAGGCGCACTTTACAGTAATAGAGGCGAAGGCCAACTGACTCGATTAAACGTACCAACGCACCATTTAATCACGGTTGATAATCAGGTTAAGGTGGTTTCTAAAGCGACTCAAGAGACAACGTTTTGTGAGCTTACCCTTCAAGCCCACCCTAATAATCACTATCAATTATCCGGTTGCTTAGTACAAAGAGAGCAGCCTTTACCGCTCAATTTTGCTATTCAGGATCCCGCACAATATATGACGGATGTTATCCATGCAGAATTAAAACGCCTCGGCATTCCGTTTAGCGGCAACATCTATCTCACGAACAAGCCATCGACCTCTCCAGCGCTTCACCAACACCTCTCTCAGCCCCTGAACACATTACTCGCAGATGTATTGCAGAAATCGAACAACGTTCTCACAGACAGTCTGCTACGCACTCTGGGGGCACAACAGGGCAATGGTAGCTTTACCTATGGCGCTCACGTTTTAAAGCAACATCTTGCTGCACTCTTTGAGGATGATAAATGGCTGAGTACACCACTCAGCGATGGCTCTGGTTTATCACGCAATAACCGACTGACCACACTTCAATTAGCGCAAGTGCTTACTTACATTGCCAAGCATGAGCCGGAATTACTGGCTATCTTCCCAATCAGTGGAGAAAGCGGCACGCTAAGATACCGCCGTAGTGTTCGTCATGCTCCCTTAAAAGGGAAAATTCAAGCGAAAACAGGCTCTTTGTATGGCGCCAGTAATCTTGCAGGTTTTGTGACAACAGAATCAGGGAAAAAATTGCTGGTTATACAACTCGTGAATGATTACTTTTGGCAGCCAAAGCCAAATACGGAAAGTCCACTGATTCAATTTGAGCGAGCGCTCTATTCTGAATTGGTTAGTCAATACTAACTAAAATAGTTGTGATGGAAAACCGCAGTAGAGTTAAAGCCATTCACTTTACTTAAAACGGCTCTTATAAACGAAAAAAAGCCGCTCAATGAGCGGCTTTCTAATATCAGCATGTTACTTATCGAAAGAGTCGATTAGTCGTTAGCTTTGATACGTGCATGAAGCTCTTGTACCGAATTAACCTTACTGCGGTCATCGGCAGAGTGTGCCATACAAGTTGCAAATGCAGCATTCAAGGTTGTTGTGTAGTTAACCTTTTCAGCCAATGCGCCGCGACGTAATACCTTCGAGTCTTCAATCGCTTGACGACCTTCTGTGGTATTAACGATGTAGCTGTATTCGCCATTCTTAATACGGTCAAGAATGTGAGGACGACCTTCGTGTACCTTGTTCACTAGACGAGGGTTAATGCCCGCTTCGCCAAGTACAACTGCAGTACCGTGAGTCGCATCTAGCTCGTAGCCAAGCTTAATCATTTTAGACGCAAGGTCTACAACGCGCTGCTTGTCGCCACCGCGAACTGAAAGTAGTGCACGACCACCCTTCTCTTCTTGCTTGCCACAACCTAGCTCTGCTTTTGCGAAGGCTTCTGCGAACGTATCACCAACACCCATAACTTCACCCGTCGAACGCATCTCTGGGCCTAGTAGTGGATCCACACCGTGGAATTTGTTGAACGGCAGTACCACTTCTTTCACTGAGTAGTAAGGAGGGATAATCTCTTTCGTAAAGCCTTGCGACTCAAGAGATTGGCCAGCCATTACACGTGCAGCGATTTTCGCCAGTGGTGCACCTGTTGCTTTTGATACGAATGGAACCGTACGCGCAGCACGTGGGTTAACCTCAATCAGGTAAACCTCACCATCTTTAACGGCAAATTGCGTGTTCATCAGACCGCGAACACCTAGCTCCATCGCCAGTTTTTCTACTTGCTGACGCATCACGTCTTGGATTTCGTTGCTTAGTGTGTAAGCAGGAAGCGAACATGCTGAGTCACCTGAGTGAACACCGGCTTGCTCAATGTGCTCCATGATACCGCCGATAACAACTTGCTCGCCGTCACAGATAGCATCAACGTCTACTTCAACCGCATCATCAAGGAAACGGTCAAGAAGGACTGGTGATTCGTTAGAAACACTCACTGCTTCATTGAAGTAGCGACGTAAGTCCGTTTCATCGTAAACGATTTCCATCGCACGACCACCAAGTACGTAAGAAGGACGAACAACCAATGGGAAGCCGATTTCACGTGACTTTTCTACCGCTTGCTCCATCGTAGTGACAGTTGCGTTGTCAGGCTGTAGAAGACCTAAACGGTCAACGGCGACTTGGAAACGCTCACGGTCTTCTGCACGGTCGATAGCGTCAGGGCTTGTACCAATGATTGGCACGCCAGCAGCTTCAAGAGCACGAGCAAGTTTCAGTGGTGTTTGACCACCGTACTGAACGATAACGCCTTTTGGCTTTTCAACACGTACGATAGAAAGTACGTCTTCAAGCGTTACAGGTTCGAAGTACAGACGGTCAGAGGTATCGTAATCGGTTGATACTGTCTCTGGGTTACAGTTAACCATGATGGTTTCGTAGCCGTCTTCACGCAGTGCTAGCGATGCGTGTACACAACAGTAATCAAACTCGATACCTTGACCGATACGGTTAGGACCACCGCCCAGAACCATGATTTTATCATTGTCTGTTGGTTGTGCTTCACACTCTTCATCGTAGCTAGAATACATGTAAGCAGTATCTGAAGAGAATTCAGCGGCACAAGTATCAACACGCTTATATACAGGGTGGATATCGAACTGATCACGTAGTTTACGAATCTCAGACTCAGCCACACCCAGTAGCTCTGCTAAACGTGCATCGGCAAAACCTTTACGTTTTAGTTTGCGCAGCACATCAGCATTTAGACCAGCGAAGCCATTTTGCTTCACTTCTGCTTCTAGGCGAACGATATCTTCGATCTGAACCAAGAACCAACGATCAACTTGCGTGAGGTTGAAGACACCGTCAACAGACATGCCCGCACGGAATGCATCGGCAATGTACCAAATACGCTCAGCACCAGCATCTTTAAGCTCATGGCGGATCTTAGTCAGTGCGTCTGGCGCATCAAGATCAACCATCTCATCAAAACCGTTCGCACCGACTTCTAGGCCGCGCAACGCTTTCTGCATAGATTCTTGTTGGTTACGACCAATCGCCATCACTTCACCCACAGATTTCATCTGTGTGGTTAGACGATCGTTCGCGCCAGCAAATTTTTCGAAGTTGAAACGAGGGATCTTCGTCACAACGTAATCGATCGTTGGTTCGAATGATGCTGGTGTTGCACCACCAGTGATGTCATTCATCAGCTCATCAAGCGTGTAACCAATCGCTAGCTTCGCGGCAATTTTCGCAATTGGGAAGCCCGTTGCTTTTGATGCCAGTGCAGAAGAACGAGATACACGTGGGTTCATCTCGATGATAACCATACGGCCATCTTTCGGGTTGATACCAAACTGTACGTTTGAACCACCTGTTTCAACACCAATTTCACGTAGAACCGCTAGCGATGCATTACGCATCAGCTGGTATTCTTTATCCGTTAGTGTTTGCGCTGGTGCTACCGTGATGGAGTCACCCGTGTGGATACCCATTGGGTCAAAGTTTTCAATCGTACAAACGATGATACAGTTGTCGTTTTTATCACGAACAACTTCTGTTTCGTATTCTTTCCAACCAATTAGCGATTCATCGATTAGAAGCTCGTTTGTCGGAGAAAGGTCTAAACCACGACGACAAATTTCATCGAACTCTTCTTTGTTATACGCGATACCACCACCGGTACCACCCATAGTGAAAGAAGGACGGATGATACAAGGGAAACCAACCATATCGAGAACTTTGTAAGCTTCTTCCATGGTCTTCGCTGTATCTGCACGAGGACACTCTAGGCCGATAGACTTCATCGCTTTATCAAAACGAGAACGGTCTTCCGCTTTATCGATAGCATCCGCGGTTGCACCGATCATCTCCACGCCGAACTCAGCAAGTACGCCGTGCTTCTCTAGATCCAGTGCACAGTTCAGTGCAGTCTGGCCACCCATCGTAGGAAGTACCGCATCAGGGCGCTCTTTAGCGATGATGTTACGAACAACTTCCCAATGGATTGGCTCAATGTACGTTGCGTCCGCCATGTCTGGGTCAGTCATGATGGTTGCTGGGTTAGAGTTAACTAGGATAACGCGGTAGCCTTCTTCACGAAGTGCTTTACACGCTTGCGCACCTGAGTAGTCAAACTCACAAGCCTGGCCGATAACAATAGGGCCAGCACCTAAAATCAATACGCTTTTAATATCAGTACGTTTTGGCATCTTTCTTCTTCCCCAGCTTAGGCGCGATGTTGCTTAATTAGATCAATAAAGTGGTCAAACAATGGAGCCGCATCATGCGGACCAGGGCTTGCTTCAGGGTGCCCTTGGAAGCTAAACGCTGGCTTGTCTGTACGGTGAATACCCTGTAGAGAGCCATCAAACAGTGACTTATGCGTAGCGCGCAAGTTCGCTGGCAACGTCTCTTCATCCGCGGCGAAACCGTGGTTTTGAGAGGTAATCATTACCACATCACGATCAAGATCTTTCACTGGGTGGTTCGCACCGTGGTGACCAAATTTCATCTTCACCGTTTGCGCACCAGACGCAAGTGCAAGGATTTGGTGACCAAGACAGATACCAAAGATTGGTAGACCTTTATCTAGGAATACTTTTGTTGCTTCAATCGCATACTCACAAGGTGCTGGGTCACCCGGGCCATTCGATAGGAATACGCCATCTGGGTTTAGTGCAAGTACGTCTTCAGCTGAAGTCTGAGCTGGTACCACTGTTAAGCGGCAGCCACGGTCAACGAGCATGCGAAGAATGTTACGTTTAGCGCCGAAGTCATAAGCGACAACATGGAATGGTAACTCACCATCTTCTTTCGCTTCAGGAAGACCACCTTCCAGTGTCCACGAACCTTGTTTCCATTGGTACGTTTCTTCTGTTGTCACTTCCTTCGCCAGATCCATGCCTTTCAGACCAGGGAAAGCTTTTGCTTTCTCTAGTGCCAAAGCTTCATCTAAGTTGTTGCCTGCAACGATACAACCGTTCTGTGCACCTTTTTCACGCAGAATACGCGTTAGCTTACGGGTATCAATATCCGCGATGCCGACGATGTTTTGCGATTTAAGGTAATCAGAAAGGGTTTGTTCATTACGGAAGTTAGAAGCAATGATAGGAAGGTCACGAATTACCAAGCCTTGCGCGTGGATTGAGGAGGATTCTTCATCTTCGGAATTCGTTCCGGTGTTACCAATATGGGGATATGTAAGGGTAACGATTTGCTGGGAATAGGAAGGATCAGTTAGGATTTCTTGATAACCTGTCATCGAAGTATTAAAAACAACTTCACCAACAGCTAAACCATCTGCTCCAATGGCAATACCACGGAACACAGTCCCATCTTCGAGGACTAGCAGTGCTGACTTACTCAAGACAACCTCCAAAATCAATAAATATGCAACCAAAGTGTATAGATTTTCACTACGAAGATCTACACCCAGTGCTATCTCACATAGCACTGAATTTTGACAAATTGCGCGCATTCTAGGGATCGTATGACGTGCTGTCAACAAGCATGTAAAAATTAAATTTATTTATAGTGATTTCACCATGAATCACCGACTAAACGCCTAAAAAAAGCAGTTAAGTTCGATGTAATGGATCTCATTAGCGGCCTCGATCGCAGCAAGGATTCCAATATCACTTCATCACTCATTTACACGGTTAACTTATGAGACAAACGTTTCCCTTGTTGAGTTTAAGGTGTATTTCTTTCCGTATTGCTACAAAACTGGATGAAACTTGAAAAAGAAGGGGAAATGGCGAGTGAAAAACAAACAAAAAGGTGAGAATGCCTCGTAATTAGATCAAGAAGCATGCCTATGAGAACCCCTTAAAAAAGGGAACGAATTCTGCATAGGCATTCAAGAATTAATTAAGTCCTAAAACATCCTGCATGGTGTAAAAACCTGCGGGTTTAGCGGCTAACCAAGCAGCAGCTCTAACCGCACCATTTGCAAAGGTCATTCGATCAGAAGCTTTATGGGTAATTTCGACACGTTCGCCAATATCAGCAAACATAGCCGTATGCTCGCCGACTATATCGCCTGCGCGGATTGTCGCAAAGCCTATCTCATCACGACTACGCTCGCCTGTAATACCTTCACGAGCATACACTGCAACATCGTTGAGGTTATTCCCCATCGCGCTAGCAATCGCTTCACCCATGCCGATAGCCGTGCCTGAGGGTGCATCTACCTTATGACGATGATGCGCTTCCACAATCTCGACATCGCAATAGTCACCCATCACTTTAGCCGCTTGCTCTAATAGTTTGAAAACAACATTTACGCCCACACTATAGTTGGGTGCCATAATCATTGGAACACCTTCCGCAGCACGGTCAATAATGCTTTTCTCTTCCTCAGAGAAGCCCGTTGTACCAATGACAATTTGCTTTTGATGGGCCTGACACAATGCAATATTCGCTAACGTTGCTACCGGAGCAGTAAAATCAATGAGTACATCAAAATCATCCACGACCTTGGTAAGGTCATCGACAATCGCAACGTCTAATTTACCAACACCTGCTAACTCACCTGCGTCACAGCCAATTAAGCTAGATTCGGGACGTTCACTTGCCGCACCCAATTGTGCGTGCTCTGAAAGGTGCACCGCTTTTATTAAGTTGCGCCCCATACGACCGGCTGCGCCAGCAACTGCAATTCGAACCATTGCGTCTATTCTCCATGTAATGTTGTTAGCCATCACTGTAACCAAACTCGCCTCAAAACCAAAGCGTTAATCGTCAGCGCATCAGCTTCACCGTCAAGGAACATTTAAAAAATGAAGGTTATCTCTCCTTCAAAAACGCAAAAAGCCCCACGAAAGTGAGGCTTTATATCATTGCTTGAAGGCGAAATAGACGGCCTTATCTAACGACTTATCTCTTTACCATGTCTTCATACGAAAGGCCTTAAGCAAGATTAGATGTTTTTGACCTGTAGCTCACGCGGAACTTCAAAAAACATATTTTCTTCACGGCCGCTGACTTCTTCAACTTGCGCACCGTTTAACTCTTGGATACGAGCAACGATCTGATTGACGAGCTCTTCCGGCGCTGACGCACCAGCAGTCACACCCACACGCCCCTGACCAGCAAACCAAGCTTCTTCTACGTCCTCTGCGCAGTCTGTTAAATACCCCGGTGTGCCTAATTTTTCAGAAAGCTCTCTTAGGCGATTAGAGTTTGAAGAGTTTTTTGAGCCGACAACGATAAAAGTATCAACCTTACCAGCTAGCTCTCGTACCGCATCTTGACGGTTTTGAGTGGCGTAACAGATATCATCTTTACGTGGACCTTGAATGTCAGGAAAGACCTCACGAAGCTTCTCAATAACATCCGCGGTTTCATCCACAGAGAGTGTAGTTTGGCTAACATAGTGTAGGTTAGAGGGGTCAGTGACTTCGAGTTTGTCGACATCTTCTGGTTTTTCTACCAAATACATCCCGCCCGCTTCACTGGCATATTGACCCATTGTGCCTTCCACTTCAGGGTGCCCTGCGTGTCCTATAAGCACGACTTCCATGTTACGGCGGCTGGCCCGCGCAACTTCCATGTGAACCTTGGTAACCAATGGGCAGGTCGCATCAAAAACAGTAAGATCACGAGATTTTGCTTCTGTACGTACCGCTTGCGACACACCATGAGCAGAAAATATCACAATGCTGCCATCAGGCACTTCATGCAACTCTTCAACAAAAATAGCGCCTCGTTCCTTTAAACCTTCAACCACAAAACGGTTGTGAACGACTTCATGACGAACATAAATTGGCGGCTGGTACATTTCTAGCGCACGCTCCACTATCGTAATGGCTCGGTCAACACCAGCACAAAAGCCACGTGGATTAGTGAGAAGGATTTTCATCGTTTTCTTATCTCTTAAGCAATAATTTCGACAATATCGACATCAAAAATAATATCAACCCCAGAAAGTGGGTGGTTAAAGTCTACAGTGACTGAATCGCCGGTCACATCGGTTACGATGCCTGGGATCTCGTTGCCATCAGGGCCAGCAAACGCCATGATAGTTCCCGCTTCTGGCTCAGCATCTGCGCCAAATTGAGTACGAGAAAAATGCTGAATATTGTCAGGATTAGGATGCCCAAACGCATCTTCAGGACCAAGTTCGAAACTGGCCTTCTCACCTTGAGCAAGACCAAGTAGGCAACGCTCGAACTGTGGTGTTAGGCTCCCATCACCCAAACGAAACTTTACTGGTTTACCGATCTCTTTCGTTGATTCGGCTACCGAACCATCTTTCAATTTGATATCGAAATGAATAAGTACTTCACTCGTGTCGTTAATGACGTTTGGCATAGATATCCTTGTCTGTGTAGAGTTAATGGTAGCCAAAACCCAGTGAACACTGAATGGCCTACCGTCATTACAATAAAGCGCCGCCCATCGAAATGAGCAGCGCTTTTATTCTATCAGTGCGAGTGTGAATCGCTTAGCAACAACGGCGTGATGCCTTATTTATCCGTTGCTTCAGACGACGCTTCTGATTTAAAGCTATCGATAATGATCAGCACTGCACCAATACAAATCGCTGAGTCAGCAATATTGAAAGCAGGCCAATGATAATTACCAACATAAAAATCTAAGAAGTCGACCACATAGCCATGGACCATGCGATCAAAGACGTTACCAAGCGCGCCACCAATCACTAAGGCGTAGGCGCTATTCACTAAAGCCTGCTGAGCTGGTGCTCGACGCATCCAGAACATCAGCATACTACACACACCAAATGCTATGGCACTGAATGCCCAACGCTGCCAGCCTCCTGCATCACTCAGGAAGCTAAATGCGGCACCATAGTTATGAACATACAAGAAATTGAAGAAGGGTAAGACTTCAATTCGATGCTCCCAACCGTAGCCCATGTTATCCATCACATATAGCTTTGAAGCGATGTCAATCACAAACACGGTTACCGCTAGCCACAGCCAGCGGAGTCCAGATTGTTTAAGTGCTGGCATTGTCATTAGGCAAACTTACGCTCTTCACCGTCACCGTCGATATTTGATGCACAGCGGCCACAGACTTTCTCGTGACCAGCAACAGAACCCACATCGTCCACATAGTGCCAACAACGATCACACTTCTCTGCTTCCGATGCTTTCACCACCACGAATAGACCATCAACATCCGTTGCCTGTGCTTCTGCTGGCTTAGCATCAACAGATTCAACTTTTGCTTTTGAGGTCAATAGGACAAAACGCAACTCGTCTTGAAGGCGATTAAGATCAGCAGCCAATGTTTCGTTAGCATAAAGCGTCACTTCCGCTTGTAAAGAGCCACCAATCGACTTCTCTTTACGTGCTTCTTCAAGCAGCTTATTCACTGCACCACGAACACCTTGTACTTGCTGCCAGAAAGCATCGTTCAAGCTCTCATCAGCCGATAGACCGAATAGACCTTGATACCACTCACCAGTGAACACAAACTTGTCACGAGAGCCTGGCATTTCTTGCCAGATTTCATCAGCTGTGAACGACATAATCGGTGCCATCCAACGAACCAATGCTTCGACAATGTAGTAAAGCGCAGTTTGGCAGCTACGTTGAGCGTGACCACCCAACTTAGCGGTGTATTGACGGTCTTTAATCACATCAAGATAGAATGAACCCATCTCAATCGAACAGAACTGCATCAAACGTTGTGTTACACCATGAAGGTTATACTCGTCGTAAGCGGCAATAATATCAGCTTGAGCCGCCTGTGCTTGACCTACAGCCCAACGATCCAGAGCAACCATCTCGTCAGCAGGAACAAGATCGGTTTCAGGATTGAAGCCGTTCATGTTCGCCAATAGGAAACGTGCGGTATTACGAATACGGCGGTATGCATCAGCACTGCGCTTAAGGATTTCATCAGAAACCGCAACTTCACCCGTGTAATCCGTCGAAGCAACCCATAAACGCAAAATGTCAGCGCCTAGCTTGTTCGTCACATCTTTTGGTG
Source organism: bacterium sp. HQB-150 (assembly GCA_043421945.1). Taxonomy (GTDB): domain Bacteria; phylum Pseudomonadota; class Gammaproteobacteria; order Enterobacterales; family Vibrionaceae; genus Thaumasiovibrio. Next base: position 39,372 of record JBHOGO010000001.1, read on the forward strand.
CAACAACGTTACCGATAGATTTAGACATCTTACGGCCTTTACCATCGACAACGAAGCCGTGCGTTAGCACTTGCTTGTAGGGTGCTTCACCTTTCATCGCTACCGATGAAATCAACGACGACTGGAACCAACCACGGTGTTGATCTGAACCCTCAAGGTACAGGTCTGCACTGTTGCCATTGAACTCTTCACGGGCATCGACAACCGAAGAGTGTGTAACGCCTGAATCGAACCAAACATCCAGTGTATCTAACACTTTCTCGTAGTTCGCAGCATCTTCTTCACCCATCAGCTCAGCAGGATCGACATCCCACCACGCTTGAATGCCTTTTTCTTCAACTAACTTAGCGACTTTCTCGATAAGAGTTAGGCTATCTGGGTGTAAGTCTTGAGTCTCTTTATGAACGAAGAGCGCAATAGGCACACCCCAGGTACGTTGACGAGAGATACACCATTCAGGGCGACCTTCAACCATACTTTCGATACGGCTTTGGCCCCACTCAGGTAACCACTGAACGCCTTTAATTTCTTCCAGAGCTTTAGCACGCAGACCTGCTTGATCCATAGAGATGAACCACTGTGGTGTTGCGCGGAAGATAATTGGCGTTTTGTGACGCCAGCAATGCGGATAGCTGTGCTCGTAAGCATGGTGATGCAACAGAGCACCGTGCTCTTTTAGCGTTTCAACAACAGCATTGTTCGCTTTAAATACATGCTGACCTGCAAAAAGCTCAGTGTCAGGCAAGTAAACACCGTTACTGCCGACTGGGTTTGCAACTTCTAAGTCATATTTTTGACCAACCACGAAATCTTCTTGACCGTGGCCAGGTGCGGTATGTACACAACCTGTACCCGATTCTGTCGTCACGTGATCACCTAAAACAACCGGTACATCAAATGCGTAGAATGGGTGGTTGAAGCGCATCAGCTCTAAATCAGAACCTTTACAGAAGCCAAGATTATGGAAGTGCTCGATACCGGCACGATCCATGACATCTTTCGCTAGCTCAGCAGCAACGATCAAACGATAAGGTTGCTCACCTTCAACTTGTACTAATACGTACTCAAGATCATCACGACAAGCGACAGCACGGTTAGCAGGAAGTGTCCAAGGCGTTGTTGTCCAGATAACAATTGAGATATCACCTTCACCCGCATGGTTATCAGCACAGTCAAACTTCGCTGCAACCGCTGCTTGGTCAGCCGCTTTAAACATCACGTCAATCGATGGCGATACTTTGTCTTGGTATTCAACTTCTGCTTCAGCAAGCGCTGAACCACAATCAGTACACCAGTGAACAGGCTTAAACCCTTTCAGTAGGTGACCGTTGTCTGCAATCTTACCAAGTGCACGGATAATGTTAGCTTCAGTGCCGAAGTCCATGGTGCGGTAAGGCTTATCCCACTCACCCATGATACCAAGGCGCTTAAAGCTCTCTTTCTGACCTTCAACCTGGCCTGCCGCGTATGCGCGACATTTTTCACGAAACTCAGCAGCCGTTACTTTATGACCAGGCTTGCCGACTTTCTTTTCAACCATTAGCTCGATAGGCAGACCGTGGCAATCCCATCCTGGAACATAAGGTGCGTCAAAGCCAGACAGTGACTTTGACTTGATAATAATGTCTTTAAGAATCTTATTTAACGCGTGACCAATATGAATATCTCCATTGGCATATGGAGGGCCATCATGGAGAACGAAAGATTTTTTACCTTTCTTGGCTTTACGGATCTCACCGTAAAGATCTTCTTTATACCAACGCTCAAGCATTTTTGGCTCACGTTGAGCCAGGTTACCGCGCATTGGAAACCCTGTTTCAGGTAGATTCAGGGTATCTTTATAGTCGCTCATTGATTCTCAATTCCGTTAATTGACATTATTGTTGTCAGCAAGCCATTGCCGGGCTTGCTGAGCATCACGCTCTATTTGCGCTTTTAGCTCCTCAAAGGAAGCAAATTTATGTTCGTCGCGTAGCTTATTTCGCAACACGACCTCAATTTGTTGACCGTATAGGTCTTGCTGGAAATCAAAAAGATGCACTTCCAACTGCTGCCGAACACCGTTGACCGTGGGACGGTTTCCAATGTTCGCGACACCGCAATAACACTGTGTCGAATTCGCCAACATCACTTCGACAGCATAGACTCCATTAACTGGAGATACTCGTCGTTTTAAAGGCACATTCGCCGTCGGGAATCCGATAGTTCTTCCCAACTTGCGACCGTGTGAAACGCGCCCAGTAATACTATAGGCACGACCTAACAGTGATTTGGCTAAGGTAAGATCGTCACTGGCAAGCGCCTCGCGGATAGCTGTACTGCTAACGCGCTGCTCACCTACACAAAAACTGTGCGTGCTAACAACCTCAAAACCATATTTCTCACCGGCTTGTTTTAACATAGCAAAGTTACCACGACGGCCGCGACCAAAGCAAAAATCATCGCCTACGACGAGAAATTTAACATCCAGTCCGTTGACCAACAAGTCATCGATAAATGCTTCCGCTTCGAGAGCCGCAAAACGTTCATTAAAGTTAATACTTAATAAACGATCGACCTTTTGCTCATGAAGCTGATGAAATTTATCTCTAAAGCGCGTTAACCTTGCCGGTGCTCGCTCACCAAGGAACACTTCCATCGGTTGCGGTTCAAAACTCATCACCACAGAAGGTAGACCAAGAGCTTGCGCCTTTTCACTTAACTTAGACAAAACGCGTTGATGCCCTAAATGAACACCATCAAAATTACCAATCGTCAGCACACAACCGCGATGCGGTGCGCGTAAATTATGAATACCGCGAATTAGTTCCATAAGCCTTGTGAAAGTTTAAACACCAGAACCGACGGATTATAACCTAGTCAATGCCATCATTCAGCCCTCAGATCGAAGATGATGCATTCTAAGCCCTAAAATCACTAAAATTAGCCCGTAAGTGCCTGCACCCATAACAATTAAGCCGGCTAACCAAAACGCACGGAAACTGAATGTCATCGCCACCCAACTCTCAAATACAGGCATTAGGACAACAATCAAGGCTGCCATGCAAGCTGCTGCCACCCCTAAACGTAATGCGAATAAGAGTGTCTGTCGGCTAATTTGGTAAATGCCCTTAATATGCAAACCGCGGTACAGTAACGATGCGTTCACCAATGCTGACAGTGCCGTTGCCATCGCCAGCCCCACATAGCCGTAAAAAGAGGCGAAAATAACATTGAATAGCATATTGGAGATCATCGCAATGATCCCATACCTTACGGGAGTTTTAGTGTCTTGACGCGCGTAGTAGCCAGGCGCCAGTACTTTTATCAACATAAAATTCAATAGCCCTGATGCATAGGCGAGCAAGGATAACGATGCTTGATTAACGTCATGTACACCAAACTCCCCTCGCATGAATAGCACCATAAGCATCGGCTTCGCTAAGACCATTAAGCCAACCATGGCTGGCACACCCAATAGAAGCACCATCCGAACCCCCCAATCCATGGTCGCCGCAAACTGGTGAGGAGCTGCGTCAACATGCTTGCGCGACAAAACGGGAAGAATGACCGTCGCAATAGCGATGCCAAATAGTCCGAGAGGAAACTCGAGAAGACGGTCTGAATAGTAAAGCCAGCTAATCGAACCAGAAGCCAAAAAGCTGGCGATAAAGGTATCAAGAAGTAAGTTAATTTGACTCACTGAAACACCAAACATCGCCGGTATCATCAAAGTGCGAATTTTGACAACACCAGGATCACGCCATCCCCACTGCGGTCTGACCAAGAAACCTTGCTTAGCAAGAAAGGGAATTTGGAACAAAAACTGAATCAATCCACCTAAAAACACCCCTATCGCCAACCCCACTTCTGGTTGACCTAGTTGTGGCGAGATAAACATAGCCGCACTGATAATGGCAACATTAAGAAAAACAGGGGTAAAGGAGGAAACAGCAAACTTACCTAGGGTGTTCAAAATAGCCCCAGAAAGAGCCACAAAAGTAATGAACCACAAATAAGGAAAAGTAATCTTGAGTAAGAAACTCGCCAGCTCAAATTTTTCTGCTGATGGCCCATCATTCATCCAATCTAGAAACCAGCCAAAACCAAATAAAGCCGTAATCACACCAGAGCCCAACACACCGAGTATCGTCACTATGGAGACGATAACGCCGAGTGTTCCCGACACTTTCGCAATTAATTGACGCGTTTTTTGGTCGTCACCACTCGCGTGGTACTCGGTAAGCACAGGGACAAAGGCTTGAGAAAATGCGCCTTCCGCAAATAGTCGACGTAAGAAATTAGGAATTTTATTCGCAAAAAAGAAGACATCTGCCGCGGCTCCCGCCCCCATTAAATTGGCAACGACAACATCTCTCACTAAACCCAATACACGCGAAATTAACGTCATTGCACTAACAATGACGCCAGAGCGCATCAAACGCTTGCTCACAAAAAAAACCTCATAAAGATGACCCGAAGTGGTGACGTGTGGGCCTTAATGCTGTTAGAATATGTCGCCATATTAACCGTGTTATTCCACTGGCGCCATGCAAACTTGGCTAGGTGGTATTTTGCACAATTTTAGTTGACATTTTTGGCGTATAAGTGCATAGTCCACCGCCTTAAAATATCACCTTGTTTGGAGTTTAGACCCTTGGCAAATATCAAATCTGCTAAGAAGCGTGCTATCACTTCTGAAAAACGTCGCCAGCATAACGCTAGCCGTCGTTCTATGATGCGCACCTTCATGAAAAAAGTAATCACAGCTATCGAAGCTGGTGATAAAGCTGCTGCAACTCAAGCTTTCGCTGAAATGCAACCAGTTCTTGACCGTGCTGCGACTAAAGGCCTAGTTCATAAGAACAAAGCTGCTCGCCATAAAGCGCGTTACGCTGCTAAAATCAACGCTCTGTAATTTATTACTGACTTTTGATTTTCGCGAAAAAAACCGGCCTTGGCCGGTTTTTTTTTGTCTTAACTTTACCGTTTATATTTTATCGCTAGCAATAGAGCTTTTGCAGTAGCTGCATCATCTCTCGTACTTCCTCGCTCTTTAGCGAGTAATACACTGTCTGAGACTCTTTACGCGTTGCTACAAGCTCATCACGGCGCAACCACGCTAGGTGTTGAGACAAGGCCGACTGACTTAGCCCCAGCTTGTCGCACAGGCGCCCTACCGATAGCTCCTCTTCAAGTAAATAACAGAGGATAAATAATCGGCGCTCATTTGCCATTGCTTTGAGCAAAGTAACAGCCTGAGGCGCATTTTGCTGCATTTGCATCAAGTCCACTCTTTACCTCTCTCAGTCTCTATTTATTCTTACATTATTGTCTAAATGATATTAATCGACAGGTTGCTACTCACGATAAGAGCAGCATAGAAAAAGTCCTATCTATTTTAGTTGCGTCACTCTTTTGCACTAAACGATTCAGAAGAGATTGCTAAAATCAGCTTCGCAAATTCTCTTCACCGCGGGATGTTGAATCATCCTCTCTGCGAAAATAACGTAATACTCTTCAGTAAGCTCTTCGATTTGCGCGACTTCTCGCATTTCGTCACTTCGCTTAAATTCGTTGGCATACAGGCTTGGTGCCACAAACATCGCTTGGTGTTCAATCGCGAACGCCTTCATCAGCGCAACATCATCAAACTCGCCTTGGATACGGGGTTGAATACCTTGCTGTTCAAACCAATGAATAAGCTGACGCCCCATCGATGATTGTGATGCGGGAATAAGGACATTATTTTGTTCTAAGCACTCAGGAAACGACTCAACTCGGATTCGCTTAGAGCAAAATAGACTCATTTTAGAGCTACCTAATTTTTTGCTATAAATACCAGAGCCTTGATCAGAACCAACAGGGCAATCAGATAAAATCATATCTAATTTATGCTGAGATAACTGCTCCAATAAAAGTTCATGTGTGGATTCGCAGCAACGTAAATGAATACGTGCGTCTTGCGGCATACCAACGCCCAGTATTCGACTCACTATACGTTTTGACAACGCATCAGCGACCCCGACTTCAAATAGCGTATTCTCACGTTGGCTGTAATTAATGATATCGAGCATTTCGTAGCTCAAACCAAACATCTTATCGCTATATTTGTAGACCAACTGACCAAGTTCAGTGGGCTCTACATTCCGTCCAGAACGTTTTAATAATTTGCCATTGAAACGTTGCTCTAAAACTTTTATTTGCCCTGTTACGGTCTGCGGTGCGACGAATAAGGCTTCTGCAGCGCGACTCACCGAGCCTTTCTTGCAGACCATCCAGAAGTAATAGAGATGATTGTAATTAAGATGAGACATGCTATTCGCTCTGTTCCATGACCTATGCTTTACGTATTTTCATACAAAACAAAGGCGAAATTAGGCTGACGTAGTAGCACTTTAGCATAAAAACGCCCAGAACATCAGCACTCGCTAATACTCTAGCTTCAATTTACATAATAAGACAGGAGCCTAATAACAAAATCATCAGCATGGCCACCTTACAGCACGCCGTTTCATTATTAGGCCTAATCTCTCTAGGTCGTACTCTTTGGTAAAGAGCGAGCAAGAAGGGTATAGCCAACAACAGCGGCAGCTGTCGAACCAATTAAAATCCCTAAGCGAGAATACGTAATAAACTCCGCAGAGACCCCCGTAAACGCGAGTGAAGATATAAATATCGACATCGTAAAGCCGATACCACAGAGTACTGAAACAGCAAAGATCTGCCTCAGATTCAGCTCATCCGGTAGCTTGGCAAGCTTATATTTAATCGCCAACCAGGAGGCCAAGAAGATCCCTAGCGGCTTGCCGATAAAGAGCCCTAATGCAGTCCCCATTGGTAATGTATCTAGCAGCCCATCAACCGACACTCCCTCCAGTGATATGCCCGCATTTGCAAATGCAAAAAGTGGTAAAATAAGAAAAGCGACCCAATAATGTAATTTGTGTTCGACAATTTTAAGTGGCGATTTCTGACCCGTTTTTCCTTCAAGTGGAATAGCAAAGCCGAGCACGACTCCTGCTAGCGTTGCATGCACGCCAGACTGCAACACACTCACCCATAATATAAACCCAACTAACAGGTACCAACGCAGCTGAGTCACGTTCTTTGCACTTAAAATAAACAGAGCCGCTGTGGAAATAAATGCGATCGTGAGCGCCAATACCGACAGGTCACTGCTATAGAACAGTGCAATAATAATGATCACACCCAGATCATCAATAATTGCCAGTGCTAACAAGAACACTTTTAAACTTACAGGAACACGTTTTCCTAGCAGCCCCATGACACCTAGAGCAAATGCGATATCGGTTGCTGCGGGAATCGCCCATCCTTCAATGGCGACAGGGTCCTGATAATTAAAGAGGGTATATACGGCTGCAGGTGCAACCATGCCCCCAAACGCAGCGATGGCAGGAAAAATTGCTTTCTCAGTACTGTTTAACGCCCCTTCAATAAGCTCTCGTTTTACTTCTAGACCAATTAACAAGAAGAAGACAGCCATTAAACCATCGTTTATCCAGTGCTCAATTGACAGCCCTAACACGTAGGTATGAAGTAGGTGACGGTAACCATCTCCCAACGTAGAGTTGGCGACAAACATGGCTATAACGGCTGCTGCGATAAGCACAATGCCAGCAGCGGATTCCATTTTTAAGAATTTTTTTAATGTTTCGGACATTAGCCGCTTCTCCTTTTTAATACCAACTGCAACACAATGAAACAAGGTGTTACTAAATATTACCGCGCAAGGACGTTTTTCATATACTCGTTTCTTCTAACGATATCGCTCGGTTTTTCCGAGCATTGAATAATCCATGTAGCGGTTTTTTAATTGCTTCCATGCTAATCAATTAGTTATAGATCTTAGCACCTTTCATACCAAGCAGCATACCGGTAACAACTGAGCAACAACACAAAATAATGAAAAACGATACCAAACGATTGCGCGTGTGCGCTCTTCAATAATGTTCATTGAGGTTTACGTCGCAGGTGTAGAAAGAAGGAGAATAAATACCCACCAGAAAGAAAAGTGTCATATTACTGAAATATTCGATCACTAACATCCGCCACAGATTTCAGTTCTTTGACATAAATATGACAGATGGTCTGTCATGGAGAGAATAATATGAGTACTCAAGCAACCACAGCAGCACCGCAGGAAAGTGGTAATAACACTCTACGCTGGCTGCAACTCGGTGTAATGCTGTACTTACTACTAGTTGCTGTTTCGGTTATCAGTGGCGGCTTCAAGCTTGCTGTTGGTGACCAAGCTAATACCCTTTTTGAATTTGCATCCCACCCTATTGCTGGCTTAATGATCGGTGTTATCGCGACAGCGTTGACGCAGTCGTCAAGCACAACGACATCAATTACTGTTGGACTTGTCGCTGGTGGCTTACCAGTAGAAACCGCGATACCAATGATTATGGGTGCCAATATTGGTACAACGACAACTAACACCTTGGTTAGTTTAGGCCATGCTCGCTGTAAAGAAGAGTTTAGCCGTGCATTCTCTTCAGCAACCATCCACGATGTCTTTAACCTCATCGCTGTTGCTATTTTCCTTCCGCTCGAAATCATGTTCGGTCTAATGAACCGTATTTCAGAGTGGCTAGTGTCGCCAATGATGGCCGCTGGCGATATGAGTGCTGCGAATAACCTCAACTTCATTAAGCCTCTCACATCACCAGGTGTTGACGTCTTTAAAGCATTTGGCAGCATGTTCCCGACAGCGGCAACAAGCGGTATTGCAATGATCGTTGTGGGTATCGCGACTATCATGATTGCTATCAGCATCATGGGTAAACTGATGCGCAAGCTAATGGTTGGCCGTGCTCGTGATATCTTGAAGTCGGCGATTGGTCGTGGTCCGCTACACGGCATTGCTTCTGGCAGCATCGTAACCATCCTAGTGCAGTCATCTTCAACGACAACAAGCTTGATGGTACCGCTAGTTGGTACGAACGTACTTAAAATTCGTGACGTCTACCCGTTCACCGTTGGCGCAAACATTGGTACTTGTATTACCGCACTGATTGCTTCAACCGCAACATCAGGTGAATTTGCCGTCTTTGCTCTACAAATTGCTTTGGTTCACTTAGCATTCAACGTACTAGCAACCCTCGTCATCTTTGGTATTCCATTCTTACGTGAACTACCGATTAAAGGTGCATTGTTCCTAGGTCAACTCGCTGCAAAAAATAAGCTAGCCGTTCTCGCTTATCTTGTGGGCCTATTCGTCGTACTACCTGGTATCGTTCTAGCGCTAACCATGTAAACCGATAAGCCAATAGCATTAAAAAAAGCGCCTCATCTTCGGATGAGGCGCTTTTTTATTAGATGCATTTTTAATAGATAAAGCCTGATACTTCTTCATCGTTAAGCGATAGGAGTAACTCTCTTTATGGGGAATTCCTACCACTTAGGTTTAATGATCAACAAGCTTTATTCAACTCGAGAAGTAAACTCTCTTAAACAGAAAATGGATACTTAATCGCTTCATGGTGCTGGTAGCCAACAACCTCAAAGTCATCGAGTGTTACCCACGTCTCTAAATCTTCTAGTGATTTAATCTTCGGATTAATAATAAGCTGAGGAGCAGCGAATGGTTCGCGCTTAAGCTGCACATCACGCATCAGCTCTAACTGATCTTCATAAATATGAGCATTCACTATTTGGTGATATGCCTTACCTGCTTTCAATCCTGAGATTTGAGCCACGAGCGCTAGTAGCGTGAAGACTTGTACCTGATTAAAATTAAGCCCTAGAGGGACGTCACAAGAACGCTGGTAGCTTGTTAGATGAAGCGTGTCACCCAGCAGAGAGAACGTGTGTGTGTGCATACATGGACGCAGACAGCCCATATCGAACTCGCCTGGATTATAAAAAGTAAGAATCTCACCACGATCATCAATGCCTCGCTGAAGGTTATCGATAATCTTCTTTAACTGATCGATGGTTGAACCATCCGGCTTCTGCCAACGACGACCTTGAACACCGTATACGCGGCCCATGTCATCTTCACCTTTACGGTGTGGGTTATTAAGCCAAGCATCGTTATCATTTGCGTTGGCATCCCACGTTTTACAGCCGATAGCTCTAAATTGTGCCGCATTATCATAACCACGCAAGTAACCAAGCAATTCAGCAATTGCCGCTTTCCAGAAGCTCTTACGGGTCGTGATTAACGGGAACTGATTATTCGCGACGTCATAAGTCGACGTGTGGTTGATCACGGTAAGGCAACGCTTGCCTGTTCGTTTATTTTCTATCCACTCACCTTCATCAACAATACGCTGACAGAGATCTAAATACTGCTTCATGTATCAACCACCCAATCACAAACAAAAAAAGACGCGGTATAAACCGCGTCTTCTATGTTACCTGAAGGAATGGTGCAGATCAGCAACTCAAGCCTTTTGAGGCTCGTTATTGAACTTGTACGCCCAAAGCATCATCAATAAACCACCAATGACCATCGGTAAAGACAAAATTTGTCCCATGCTGATAAAGCCTGCAATAAGCCCAATATGAGCATCAGGTTCGCGGAAGTACTCAGCGATAAATCGGAATGACCCATACCCAAACAAGAACAAGCCTGACACCGCGCCTGCAGGACGAGGTTTACGAATAAACCAATTCAAGATAAGGAATAACGCGATACCTTCCATCGCCATTTGATAAAGTTGTGATGGGTGACGAGGGTCAGGGCCTCCTGTTGGGAAGACCATTGCCCAAGGCACATCAGAAACACGCCCCCACAGCTCACCGTTGATAAAGTTACCTAAGCGTCCCAGTGCCAAGCCCATAGGGACTAAAGGCGCAATAAAGTCGGCAACAGAGAAGAATGTACGACTATTCTTGCGCCCATACCACCACATAGCAGTAATCACACCTAATAAACCACCGTGGAACGCCATTCCTCCCGTCCAGACCTGAACAAGGTAGAGTGGGTTGGAGAGAAAATAATCAAAGTTATAAAAGAATACGTAGCCAAGACGCCCACCGATGACGACCCCGACAAAACCCGCAAAAAGCAAATCACTCACTTGCTCACGGGTCCAACCACTACCGGGCTTATCTGCTCGTCGATTTGCCAACCACATAGCAAATAGAAATCCAAATAGGTACATTAATCCATACCAACGCACCGCAATGGGGCCTATCTCGATCAAGATAGGGTCAATTTCCGGGAAAGAGAGGAAACCTTGTGTCATGTTGTGTTCATCCTAAAAACATTTTGAAACTAATAACAAATAAGAACAGTGCAAAGAAGCGCTTTAACTTCTGGGTAGGCCACCGAGATACCATCCTGACACCAAAACGTGACATATTGGTGGACATTAAAACAATACCAGCCCAAGCAGGAAGATAGACATAGCCTACACTAAATTCCGGTAAGCCATCACTACCATAACCGTGTGCGATGAAACCAATCATCCCAGCAACAGCAATCGCGGCACCTGTTATAGCAGAACAGCCAATTGCTCTACGTATTTCAACACCGTGAACATTTAAATACGGAACGGTCAAAGAGCCACCACCAATTCCAGCCAATGTTGAAACTGTGCCAATCACACCACCAGCAAACATGCCTGAAAGCCAGTGTGGGAATGGACGTGCGGCAGTAACACGCAGTGACAGTAACATCTGAATCGCGAGAAAAAGTACTATAAAGGCAAATATTTTCGGTAAAAGTTCCGTTGGGATCCAATCCGCTAGCGAACTCCCCACCCCACCACCAATAAGCATGCCTGGTAATAATAAGATCACCGCTTTACGCTGAATATTGCCTGCTCGCCAGTGGTTAAGCGCTGACGCACTGGAAGTAAGGACAATACTGGCTAACGATGTAGCTAACGCCATCGGCATGACAATATCAGCATCAAGATCAAGCAATGGCAAAAGCATGGTTAACGCCGGGACAACCAATAAACCACCGCCAATCCCTAATAACCCAGCTAATATTCCAACGACACTGCCAACCAAAAGGCACACCAAGAACACCATCACTGCAGGATGGCTGAAAACTTCTAACATAATTACTTCTCTATTTACCCGCGCGGATAAAGCCGCCTAGCTCGAGCTCCTCGATATAGGCCGTCAAAATATCACGGATCTGTTCTGCTGTTACGGCTTGGCGGCACTGCTGTGCCAAATTTTGAAGGGTAATATAGTTGGTTTTTCTTAAGATATACTTAATTTTTGCGACATTACGGTTATTCATACTCAAAGCATCATAACCCATTCCCACCAATAACATTGCGCCTAGCGGTTCACCCGCCAGTTCGCCACAGATACAGACTGGCAGGTCGAGAGACTGTCCTTGCTGCAAAATAGTATCAAGAGCAGCAATGACGGCAGGATGCAGCGCATCATACAAAGGGGCTACTCGGACATTATTACGGTCAACGGCAAGTAAATACTGAGTGAGATCGTTACTCCCCACCGAGAGATAATCAACACGTCCTTTTAAGTGATGTAATAAGTAAAGCATCGACGGCACTTCAATCATCACGCCGATACGCGGTCTGATGAGTGTTTTAGACTCCGTAACAGCCTGCTTAGCAACCTCAACAAAGGCTTGATTGATCAGGGTTAACGCATCATCTAATTCCGCGATCCCAGAGATCATAGGCAGCAAGATATCCATATTACCAATATCAATACTCGCTTTCAGCATCGCACGGATTTGGATTAAGAAGATATCGGGGTGATCAAGCGTAAATCGAATTCCTCGCCAGCCAAGAAACGGGTTATCTTCATCGATACTCAAGTAAGGTAGGGGCTTATCGCCACCCACATCAAGGGTTCTCATCACGACCCGCTTACCTTGATAGGCGCTCAATATTTCTCGGTATTGCTGGAGTTGGTCTTCTTCTGAAGGGAAGCTGCGCTGAAGTAGGAAAGGGACTTCTGTACGGTATAGCCCCACTCCATCAACGCCACCGTTAATCGATATTGTCGAGTCAGCACTTAATCCCGCGTTTAAATTTATCTGAACGCATCGGCCATCCTCCGTTAAACAAGGTTTCGTTAAGTCTTGTTCAACGATGGCTGAAAGCTCTTCTTCTTCGCGTGCAAGTTGTCGATATTCATTAGCAACAGCCTCGCGTGGCGCGACAAGAATATCACCGCGGTAGCCATCGACAACCACCAGTTTGCCATGAACGAAACGAGGTTCGAAATCCGCTCCCATGACGGCAGGAATACCGAGAGCTCGGAGTAAAATAGCAGCGTGAGAGTTTGAAGCCCCCTCCATCGAGACGACACCCGCCAACTTATCACGTGGAATGGACGCAAGGGTTGCTGCTGTCAGCTCTCGCGTAAACAAGATCCTCACTTCTGGCCAGTCGAACTGCGGCTGATCATCATTGCTCAAGTAGTAAAGAAGCCGTTGCCCCAACTCTCGAATATCTTGGGCACGCTCTTTCAGGTAGCTATCACTCATTTGAGCAAAGCGTTGTGAGTATGACTCGACGACTTGTCTAACCGCCCACTCTGCTTGTGCCCTCCCTTCAATCTTGGCTTCAAGATCGCGGCGAAGCATAGGATCATTGAGCAAATGACTGAAAAGGTCGAATATTGCCAGCGTCTCTTTCTTTAGATCATGATCAAACCGCTTTCGAAGACGACGAAACTCATTGCTGGCTTGTTCCATTGCAATAAACAAGCGCTCTAATTCATGCTCTGCATTCAAGCTAGAAGTGGGAAGTACCTTCTCTAGCTGAGGTTGGTCATCATCCCAGTAGCCCGTCGCAACGGCAACACCACTGGAAGAAGGTACAGCGCTGATTTGCAGCGTGTCATTCTTTTCTAACCACACCCCTTGGGCTTTAGCGTGAGCAAGTGCTACAGCTAGCTGAGCGGCAAGCGTAACCAAAAATGACTCTTCTGATTCATCAAACGAGCGCTGTCCACGCTGCTGAACCACTAAGACACCTAAGACTTCACGTCGATGAATGATAGGCGTACCAAGGAAAGACTGGAAAGATTCCTCGCCAATACCGGGCAAATGTTTGAAGTGCTTGTGTTGGCTTGCATCCGTCACGTTAATAGGCTCAGCTCGCTGGCCTACATAGCCAACTAAGCCTTCACCAAATTTCAACGACACATGCTGCTGTCGCTTTTTAAGACCTTGGGTTGCCATCAAGTGATAGCATTGCTGCCGCTCGTCAGAAATATAGACAGAGCACACCTCTGTCTTCATCGCCTTACATGTCGAAGCGACGAGTAGATCAAGTGCCATTGGAAGACTCGACGTCCCGGCGACTTTCTCGACGATATCTCTGAGCTGTTGCAGCATCTTATTGCCTCAATGATTATCGCCGATGTTTACGGCGACTCTTACGCTCTCTAAAAGGCATCGCAGCGGCACAGAATTCTTTTAAGGCACGTCGATAAACGTCACGTTTAAACGACACAACTTGCCTGACAGGGTACCAATAACTCACCCATCGCCAGCCATCAAATTCCGGTGTACTGCTACGTTGCATGTTCACCTTCGATTCATCGCATTCTAAGCTGAGCAAAAACCATTTCTGCTTTTGCCCGATACAAACAGGTTTCGATTCCCACCGAACCAAACGCTTGGGTAATTTATAGCGCAGCCAGTGACGGCTGGTGGCAATTATCCGCACATCCTTTTTGGTAAGTCCTACTTCCTCATACAATTCTCGGTACATTGCTTGCTCAGGGGTTTCTCCTTCATCGATTCCCCCTTGCGGAAACTGCCAAGAATGCTGTCCATACCGTCGAGCCCAGAACACCTGACCATGGCTGTTACATATTACAATCCCCACATTGGGACGGTAACCATCGCCATCTATCACTGGACGACCTCAATCAAAATTGTTTAATACTTTGATTTTTTCACAGAAAGGGGCTGTGGGTAAACCTCCATTCTCACGATCTGGTACATTTTATGACTTATCGGGACGAATTCGTTGCTAAATAACCAATAGCAACAGTTATAAACATTCAAATGAGACCTACACCACATTTATTCACTCTTTCTGTGTATAACTTTGTGAAGAACAGTATTAAAAGTAACGAAATGACAAACTTAGCCATTTTATCCATCATGACAACAAGATGACAAAAATATTAAAAACCTTTAAGGTCATAACCTTACATAATAATAGAACAAAAGATCCTCTCTATATATAAGATCGAAAAATAACCATTTCGAGATCGCTCAAAGATCCACCATTACGACTTTTATCCACACTTACTGACTGACGACTTAATCAATTGAGCCAAAATAGTGCGCATAATTGCACCAAACACCTGTATATCCAACCAATATCACCTTTTTGATTATTTATATAAACACTATCTGTGGATAACCTTGTGGGCGGTGGTTAAATAGGCTGTGACTGAACAAAGATCCATCGGCGATCATCAACACGAATATCACAGCCAAAAGAAGGGGATACATCAAACAGGTCAATCCCTCCTCAGCCCTATTAGAGCCTTGATAGACGATAATGAATGAGGATCTTCATCGCTGAAAGCAATACAATGCTCGTTTACTATTGCGCAATGTTTTTCAGCAAATACCTAAGCCAAGTCTAATTATTAACCAGTCAGCGAGAATATAATGCAGCAGCCTCTCCCTCCTTCTCATGAATCAGAGCTTTTACAAAGAGCATGGCAGCTTGCTGGCTGCACCTTAGGCGAGCTCGCAGAACAAGCAGCGCAGTCTTGTCCAAATGACCTTAGACGAGATAAAGGATGGGTTGGTCAGCTTCTTGAATGGCATCTGGGTGCAACCGCAGGGAGTAAACCTGTGCCTGACTTTGAGCACCTCGGTATAGAGCTAAAAACGATCCCTATCGGATTTCATGGCCGGCCACTGGAAACCACGTTTGTCTGTGTTGCACCGTTAATAGGGCTTCAAGGTGTGCTTTGGGAGCAATGCCATTTAAAGCATAAACTCGCCCGTGTGTTATGGATCCCAGTAGAAGGTGAAAGAGAGATCCCTGTCTGTGACCGCCGCGTTGGAAGCCCACTCCTTTGGAGCCCCTCAGTAGAGGAAGAAGCCGCACTTCGCCAAGATTGGGAAGAACTTATTGATAAGATTGTATTAGGTGATGTCGAAAGAATCACTGCGCGTGACGGTGATGTGCTGCAACTGCGCCCGAAGGCGGCAAATGGTAAAGCGTTAACAGAAGCATATGGTAAGCATGGTCAGCCAATCAAAACACGACCAAGAGGCTTTTATCTCAAAACACACTTTACTGCTGGGATCCTAGCCCGACATTTCGTCTAAGTACGGCTCAAATATCTGGCATTAAGACGGTGATACTTGAAATTCCTGATAAGGATCAAAGACTCTAAGTGTTAGCTCCCCTTCATTGAGCCTCGAAAAAAATCTAGGCACCTTCTAACCCCTCGGTTATAGTCAATGAACAGAAATTGTCCAAGGAGGCGCTATGGAATATCGAAAAATTCCTCATTCGACACTGGAAGTGAGTCGTATATGTTTAGGTACCATGACTTTTGGTGAACAAAACTCTGAAGCTGAAGCGCACAGCCAGCTAGATTTCGCATTAGAGCGTGGCGTCAATTTTATTGATACTGCTGAAATGTATCCCGTCCCCCCAAAAGCAGAAACCCAAGGTGCGACTGAGAAGTACATCGGTTCTTGGCTTAAAAAAAGTGGTCAAAGAGATAAAGTGGTTCTTGCCACCAAAGTCGCCGGTCCACGTGGTTTACCCTATATCAGGGATAATATGGCACTGGATCATCGCAATATCCATGACGCGGTAGAAAGTAGCCTAGAGAGACTGCAAACAGACTATATCGATCTATACCAAGTCCACTGGCCTCAGCGTCAAACCAATACCTTCGGTCAACTCAATTATCCCTATATCGACGACAATAGTGGCGTGACACTGCTTGATACCCTTGAAGCACTGACGGATCTCGTGCGCACAGGAAAAATACGCTATATCGGTCTGTCCAACGAAACCCCTTGGGGGGTGATGTCCTACCTCAAGCTGGCTGAAAAGCATGGGCTAGAACGTCCAGTGACGATACAGAACCCGTATAACTTACTAAACCGAAGCTTTGAAGTTGGGCTCTCAGAGATAAGCCACCATGAAGGTGTCGAACTCCTCGCATACTCCCCCCTTGCATTCGGCGCATTAAGTGGCAAGTATCTCAATGGAGCGCGTCCAGAAGGTGCAAGATGTACGCTATTTGAAAGATTTTCTCGCTATTTTAATACTCAAGGTATTGCTGCAACGCAAGCCTACGTCGAGACAGCGCAAAAACATGGTTTAGATCCCGCCATGATGGCACTGGCTTTTGTTAACCAGCGCCCTTTTGTTGCCTCCAATATCATCGGTGCGACAAACCTTTCCCAGCTCGATGCAAATATACAAAGTATTGACCTCACACTTAGCGATGAGGTCTTAAAAGATCTGATGAAAATTGGTGTCGACTACGCAAACCCTTGTCCGTAACGACACACGAATACAGCGATACTTTGATCATAAAAAGCGCACCCTAACGGTCGCTCATAAAACAGGGTTAGCCCCCCACTCGGTGAGTGGAGGGCTAACGTTACGTTACTCGTCTTGAGCTTAAATATCGGCGAAGATGGCGCACTGTACGTGTCGCTTTTTCTTGTGGTGGTCGGCTCATCTGTACGCGACTATCCGACTCGATACCAATATCTCGAAGCAAATGCGCATTGAGGTGAGGGAAATCGACTCTGACACGTCGATTTGCTTTCAGCCAAGCACGATGTTCACGATTTAAATCAAGACGAACGAAAGCAACAGCCATTTTTAGATAAAGTGATTGAGACATGATTTTTCTCCATTTTTTACATAAAGGCGGAGATCATCATTGGCAGGATTTAGAAACGCAGCGCCGCAGATGAAATCCGCAGCGATTGGCAACGGATCAGGTGGTGGCAAAACCTCGTTTCACCATCCACGAAACGGCATGAGGCATATCAGAAACGAGAATCGAATTTAACGTATTGAAATAAAACATTTTCGCCTCCAAAGATTGCTGTGATTCGTTGTTATTTACATCACTTATGTTAATGAGTGGTGAACATATATCAAGCGTAATTTGTGCACAAAATCAACAACACAACGATATGCTATGGTTCTTAAATATAGCTCGATAATATAGGCATTTATAGGCAACACTATGCAAGTTTATAGCAAGATCCTCGTACTCACTCAGTAGTTCACTTTATATACCATTCAAGAATAAAGCTTTATATTCATCAACTTAAACGTTGAAGACCATAAAACAAAAAAGCACCACATACGGTGCTTTGATGGTATTCACGACTGATAAGATCATTACATCCCTGTTTCAGTCATGTATGCATTTCAACCGCAATATCGAACAAGCTTGATTTGATTTTCAGCATATTCTATTAAGCATTATCGTCTATATATGCATGCATCAATTAACTTGTACTCATAGACTATGAACAACACTAAGCTGTGCGTCAGGCATAAAAAAACCACCCGAAGGTGGTTTTTTTGCGCGTCAATAATGCTGACTCACTAAAACAGTTTTGCCGTTTAAGCAGTGTGATTACTTTTGCTGTGGACGCATCGCTGGGAATAGGATGACATCACGGATAGTATGCGTGTTCGTAAACAGCATCACTAAACGGTCAATACCAATGCCCATGCCCGCTGTTGGCGGTAAGCCATGCTCTAGTGCCGTAATGTAGTCAGCGTCGTAATACATCGCTTCGTCATCACCGGCATCTTTTGCATTCACTTGTGCTTTAAAGCGCTCGTCTTGGTCTTGTGCGTCGTTAAGCTCAGAGAAACCGTTACCGACTTCACGACCACCAATGAAGAACTCAAAGCGGTCTGTGATGAATGGGTTTTCATCGTTACGACGTGCCAATGGAGAGATATCCGCTGGGTACTCAGTGATGAAAGTAGGTTGCAGTAGTTGAGGCTCAGCCGTTTCACCGAAAGACTCTTCTAGCAGCTGACCGCTCGTCATGAACGATTCAACATGCACACCAACTGACTTAGCGATCTGAGCCATGTGCTCACGATCTTGTACTTTCTCGTACGTCAGTGCTTGGATATCGGCATGATCAGGGTTGTACTTCTTCAATGCATCCAACATGCTGATACGTGGATACGGACCTTCAAAGCTGATCGTATCTTCGCCATATGGCATGTCGAAACTACCCAGTACATCACTTGCGATACCAGACAGCATATCTTCCGTTAGATCCATCAGATCACGGTAGTCAGCGTACGCCATGTAGAATTCCATCATTGTGAATTCTGGGTTATGACGTGGCGATAGACCTTCGTTACGGAAGTTACGGTTAATTTCGAATACACGCTCAAAACCACCAACCACTAGACGCTTCAAGTAAAGCTCAGGAGCAACTCGTAGGTACATGTCGATATCAAGCGCATTGTGATGCGTGATGAATGGACGTGCAGTCGCACCACCAGGGATCACATGCATCATCGGCGTTTCAACTTCCATGAAGTCTTTCTCGACCATGTACTGACGGATCGCACTCACCACTTTAGAGCGGATCTTAAAGGCAGTACGCGAGTCTTCGTTAACGATCAGGTCAACGTAACGCTGACGGTAACGTTGCTCTTGATCCGTTAGGCCGTGGAACTTCTCAGGCAGTGGACGTAGTGCTTTTGTCAGCAACTCGTACTCTTCAAAGTTCACGTAAAGGTCGCCTTTACCTGACTTATGCAGCGCACCTTTAACACCGATGATGTCACCGATATCAAGACCGTTGTACTGCTCTTTCAGTACTTTCTGAACATCTTTCGCAGCGTATGCTTGGATACGGCCAGACACGTCAGATACTGACAAGAAAGGACCACGTTTCGCCATTACACGACCCGCAATCGCAACAATGTTGTTCTCTTGCTCAAGTTCTTCTTTAGTCTTTTCACCGAAAGCGGCTTGGAGATCAGCAGCCAAATGCTCACGACGGAAGTCATTTGGGTGGCCATTAGCTTTGCAGTTTTCGCGGATTTTATCTAACTTCGCGCGACGCTCTGCAATCAGTTTATTTTCGTCTTGTAACTGGTCGGTCATTGCTTACCCTTATGAATTACAGCCCAGACTTAAGGCTGGCTTCGATGAAACGATCTAAATCACCGTCTAAAACGGCTTGTGTATTGCGGTTTTCAACCCCAGTACGCAGGTCTTTAATGCGAGAGTCATCCAGTACGTATGAACGGATCTGGCTGCCCCAGCCAATATCAGATTTGGCATCTTCGTTGGCTTGCTTCTCAGCATTTTGTTTTTGCATCTCAAGCTCGAACAGTTTTGCTTTCAACTGCTTCATCGCTTGATCTTTGTTTTTATGCTGAGAACGGTCGTTTTGACACTGTACAACCGTATTGGTTGGAACGTGCGTAATACGTACCGCCGATTCAGTGGTGTTGACGTGCTGACCACCCGCACCAGACGCGCGGTATACATCAATACGCAAATCAGCTGGATTAATATCAACGGCAATATTGTCATCGACTTCAGGGTAGATAAATGCAGAAGCAAACGACGTATGACGACGACCACCTGAGTCAAACGGTGACTTACGTACTAAACGGTGAACACCAGTTTCGGTACGCAACCAACCGTAAGCGTATTCACCAGAAATACGCGCAGTTGCTGATTTCAGACCTGCAACATCACCTGCCGACACTTCGATAACTTCAACTTTGAAGCCTTTCGATTCCGCCCAACGCAGGTACATACGCAACATCATTGATGTCCAATCTTGCGCTTCAGTACCACCGGAGCCAGATTGAAGATCGATATAACAATCTGAAGCATCGTATTCGCCAGCGAACATACGGCGGAACTCAAGTTTCTCAAGCTTCGCTTCTAACTCTTGTAGTTCAGGCTCAATTTCGTCGAAAGTTTCTTGATCTTCTGCTTCAATCGCGAGTTCAAGTAAACCTTCTACATCATCAACACCAGCTACAAGGACATCGATAGTATCAACCACGGCTTCTAACGAAGCACGCTCTTTGCCTAAGGCTTGAGCACGTTCAGGCTCATTCCAAACATCAGGTTGTTCTAACTCTGCATTAACTTCTTCAAGACGCTCTTTCTTTAACTCATAGTCAAAGGTACCCCCTAAGGACTTCAGTGCGCGAAAGCACGTCCTCTAGGCGGTTTTTAATAGGATTAATTTCGAACATTGCCACTCATCACAGCCGAAATGGACACAATTGCGAGATTCTATCGAATTGTAGGCGGAATATACAGCACTGAAGGTAGAGAATAAGAATTTTTTCTTACACTATTTGGACAAAAAAGGCAGCGAGGAAAATGAAAAATCGTGATGCAGAGCGTCAATAGGACACTCTGCATTGTCATCGCGATAAATGAAAGGTCAGTAATATAGGTGATATTTAACGCGGAGCAATGTGTTCTACCATCAGTTGCACACTTTGATTGCCTCGAAAAATATTCACATCAAGGCGGTAAGCAAGCTGAATACGATTAACGGAAGCATCAGGCCAACGGCGAAGATCCACATTAAATGCTATAGCATCAATCAACTGCCCTGCCCCCTGATTGCCACTTCCGAGAGGCTCTAACATAAGCTTTAAATGTTTCCCGCCCACTAAACGCTGCTGCAACACTCGAAACTCACCGTCAAAGATAGGTTCTGGGAATGCCTGACCCCATGGACCTGCTTGGCGGATCATCTCAGCCGTTGCTAAATTCAGCTCATTGGTATTGAGTTCACCATCACTCATGATGATACCGCGTAAAGACGCTTCATCGACCTCAGCTCGAACAGCAACATCGAACGCTTCACGAAACGCGATAAGCTTATCTGAAGGAATAGTTAAGCCAGCAGCCATAGCATGCCCACCAAACTTAAGAATCATACCGGGGTTTTGAGTATCAATAAGATCAAGGATATCACGCATGTGAAGCCCCGGAATGGAACGACACGAGCCTTTAATCGTGTCGTCACCACCATCGGCGAACGCAATAACTGGACGGTGATATTGGTCTTTAATACGCGACGCCAAAATGCCAATCACCCCTTGGTGCCAGTCACTTTGGTGGAGCACGATACCGCAAGGCATATCCTCACCCAGCTGTAACCTTTCACAGATAGCAACGGCTTCTTCTTTCATGCCTTGTTCTATCTCTTTACGCGTTTGATTTAAACCATCAAGCTCTGAAGCAAGCTGACGCGCAAGATTAATCTCTTCACACATCAATAGCTCTACACCGTGGCTCATATCTTCAAGACGGCCAGCAGCATTGATTCTTGGGCCTAGGGCAAAGCCAAGGTCGCTTGTCACCAAACGGCTCTGCTCTCGGTTCGCCACTTCAATGAGTGCCTGAATGCCCGGACGACATTGACCCGCTCGAATACGTTGTAAGCCTTGATGGACGAGAATACGGTTATTGCCATCCAGCGCAACCACATCGGCAACGGTGCCTAATGCGACGAGATCCAGCAAGCCTGCAAGATTAGGCTCCGAGATCCCCTGCTGTGCAAACCAATCCAGCTGCCTTAGCTTCGCTCGCAGTGCGAGCATGAGATAAAAAGCCACTCCCACGCCACAAAGCGCCTTTGATGGGAAATCACACTCATGCAGATTCGGGTTCACAATGGCATCAGCGTCGGGTAATACTGAACCCGGCAAGTGATGATCAGTAACAAGTACTTCTAACCCTTTCTCTTTTGCTGCCGCCACGCCTGAAATCGAAGAGACACCGTTATCCACGGTCATAATGATTTCTGCGCCCTTCGCAATGGCTTGATCAACCACTTCAGGGCTTAACCCATAGCCATCTTCAAATCGGTTTGGCACGAGATAATCGACGTTCAGCGCCCCAAGTTGTCGTAACGCAATCACCGAAAGAGCTGAGCTTGTCGCGCCATCTGCATCAAAGTCACCGACCACGATAATACGTCGCTGAGAGGCGAGAGCGGCGACCAGTAACGATACCGCACCTTCAATTCCAAACAACTGATTGTAAGGAATCAGTCCTTTGGCACTGCGCTCTAATTCTGTATCGTTTTGAATGCCTCGGTTGGCGTAAAGACGCTGCAACAAAGGCGGAAGTTCGGAAGAGAAGCCTGAGATATCGCCCTGTTGACGACGCTGAATTTCTATCATCTTTATCTACAATAATGCCCGTTACACTGAACGGGCATCATATCCTATCGTTGACTTAGCCAAAACAGACTAACACGCATTGACGGCACATTATCGACCACCAATCGCCTATATATTTACATGTTGATTTATAGTTTCAGCTACGAGCCTGAATGCTCTAGCGACTGTTTAAGGCGCTGTGCCGGCTGATAACCAGGGACGACGGTACCATCTTCTAAAATAATCGCTGGCGTTCCACGAATCCCCATCTGCACACCAAGCTCATAATGACCTTTAACTAACTCACTGCATGCGGTTGAAGATTGATTAAAACCACCCGCTTTCGCTTCATCCATTGCCGCGATTTGGTCATCAGCACACCAAATTGCACTCATTTGACCAAAGTTACCAGCATTCAATCCACCACGAGGAAATGCAAGGTAACGCACGGTAATACCTGCATCGTTATAATCAGCCATCTCATCATGAAGCTTTTGGCAATAGCCACAGGTAGTATCGGTAAACACTGTTACCACATGCTTCTCATCTTTCGCAGGGTAAACAATCATCTCGCTACTTAAAGAAGCCATTTTTTCCACGCTGATTTCAGCCTGACGTTGCTCGGTTAAGTTGATTGGTTGCGTACCACTCATATCAAACATATGACCAGCAATAAAATGGCTGCCATCTTCAGTGATATAAAAGACACCACGATCAGTGGCAATCTCTTGGATACCATTGATCGCTGAGTCAGCAACGGCATTCACATTAAGACCTAGCTTTGTTGCTGCTGATTGAACCGCTGGAGATAAACCCACAGTAGAAGGCGCAACCTCTGGCAGTTGGACGGGTACAGGCGGCTCTTCTGGCAGCTGTGCTGGTGTTGGTGCGGCAATCGCGAAAGCTGACATCATGCTGAGTGCAATCGCGCACGAACGAAAAATTGGCATGGAGAATCCTTAATACATTTGAAGGCTAACTTATCTAGACCTTCAATCTCTTTGATTGTTGCATCAGTGAACACACATTGATCAAGAAAATACCAATTTATGCTCGAGGATGATGCTCGCTATGTAACTTCTTAAGTCGCTCTGTCGCCACATGCGTATATATCTGCGTCGTGGAAAGATCGCTGTGACCCAAGAGCATCTGTACAACACGCAAGTCGGCACCATAGTTGAGAAGGTGCGTTGCAAAAGCATGTCGTAACACATGGGGCGAGAGTCTATCACTATCAATATTAGCACGCTGTGCATAAACTTTAATTCGGTGCCAAAAAGTCTGTCGCGTCATCTGTTTTGCACGTTTACTCGGAAAAACAACATCCCCGCTCACCTCCCCCATAATCTGAGGTCGACCTTGCTTCAAAAACGTTTCCATCCAATCAACCGCATTTTCACCCATGGGAACTAAACGTTCTTTGTTACCTTTACCAATGACACGCACCACGCCTTGACGCAGACTCACGTTCTCGGTAGTTAAACTCACTAATTCAGTCACACGCAATCCTGTCGCATATAGCAGCTCAAGCATCGCACGATCACGTAACTCAATGGGGTTACTCACATCCGGTGCATGAAGAAGGTCTTCCACCTCCTTTTCAGAAAGATCTTTTGGCAAACGCTGCGGCAGCTTGGGGCTTTGCAATAATGCGCTTGGATCATCATGACGAATTTTTTCTCGGTGTAGATATTGAAAGAGTCGCTTTAATGCCGACGTCATCCTTGCTCGAGAGGTTTGTACGTAACCTTTTTCCATCAACCAAGCTTGGTAAGCCACTAAATCTGTTGTCACCACAGTAAAAAGAGTCAGCTTGAGCTTAGATAAATACGAAACAAAGGTACTCAAGTCATGACGATAGGCACTAATGGTGTTATCAGCCAAGCCTCTTTCCATCCACATTGCATCAAGAAACTGTTCCAACACTTGCTGCTGATCGCTCAATTTAAACCCCATATCTAACTTTAATAAACAGATACAGCCAACAAACACTGTATTTAAATACAGTATCAAATTTACATAAATATAGATACCAACAGCAGAATTATCTACTGTGAGAGGGGGAAATGAGCCCAATGTCTATCATTGTGACGAAATAGCTCGCTAGATACGACAACACAGATAAAAGCCACTCCTTGCCACCGGCCATTCTCATTCATAACGAGTTTGGGTATAGTGATGCCAAAAGTAAAACATAGGGAAATACCGCATGAAGATTGGCCTTTTCTACGGCTCAACCACTTGCTATACCGAGATGGCAGCAGAGAAAATTCGAGAATGTTTAGGCTCAGATCTTGTGACCATCCATAACGTTAAAGATAGCTCTTTAACGCTTACCAATGATTACGACTTACTCATCTTTGGTATTTCTACTTGGGACTTTGGTGAGCTTCAAGAAGATTGGGAGGCTATCTGGCAGCAACTTGATACGCTCAAGCTCGACAAGAAAGCAATTGCACTCTTCGGGCTCGGTGATCAAGAAGGCTATGGTGAATGGTATCTCGATGCGATGGGAATGCTGCATGATGCACTCTTAGTGAGTAGCGCTAAAATCATTGGCTATTGGCCAAATAAAGGTTACGAATTTGATAAGTCCAAAGCACTTACCGAAGATGGAAGCCACTTTGTCGGTTTAGCCCTCGATGAAGACAGTCAATACGACCTAAGTGATGAAAGAATTACAACTTGGTGTGAGCAAATCATGCTTGAGTATGCAGAGACTCTCTAATAAAGGCGTCATTGAAAAGCCATTTATCAGAAAGTTCAATACAAAAAAGGGATGCCGAGGCATCCCTTTTTCATTGATTAGCTTACGAAGGGCTATCGAGAAGTAGCGTTAACAAAATAGTGGCGACCAAATAGCCACTACACCGTTAAGCAACTTCTGCCGCTTTCTTTGCAGATACTGCAGCGACTTTCTTTCCAAAAACACACGTCAAAATAAGCGCGATTGCCGTTGGCATTAACCACGCCATACCGTAATCAAACAGTGGGATGGCCTGGAATGCTGATACATTAAATCCAGCAACTTTCGCTGCATCAATCATGCTGAAAGACAATGCAACTAACATAACCACACGGTATGAAAGCGTTGGATTAGGCAGTAACTGACGGATGAATGTTAAAATAACCAACGCCATTGCAATAGGGTAAAGTGCAAATAGTGCAGGTAGTGAGAAAGTGATCAGTTGATTTAAGCCTACGTTTGCAACAACACAACAAATAACAGATAACGCCACGACCCATTTTTCATACGATACAGGGCTCAACTTACAGAAATACTCTGAACAGGCACTAATTAACCCCACAACAGTGGTAAGGCACGCCAGTAATACAATCAGTGAAAGAATCATTTGACCAGCTGGGCCGTACAATGCTGCTACATAGATAGCCAGAATATCACCGCCGTTACTCGCGTCTGGTGCAATGCTAAGGCTGGTTGCGCCCAAGTAGAACAACGAGATATAAACAAACGCTAGACCAGTAGCAGCAATAAGGCCTGCCATTACAAGGTACTTACGCGTTGCCGCTTCATCAGTAACACCTTTACTGCGCACAGCATCAACAATCACCATACCGAACAACAGAGCGGCAACCGCATCAAGCGTGTTATAGCCTTCGACAAAACCGGTAATGAATGGGATATCGATATAATCCCCTTGAGCTGCCATGATGTCACCTTGAGGATTCATCACTACCGTTACAGCCAATGCAATAAGAGCCAAGAAAAGGATTGGAGTTAAGAACTTACCAACCATATCAACCAAATTGCCACGTGAACGAGCTAAAAATAGGGCAATAGCAAAGAACACGACAGAGAAAATCGTGAGGCTTAGCTGACCCGCGTCAGCACTAAGAAAGGGTTTTACGCCCATTTCGTAAGCAACTAAACCAGCACGCGGTGCTGCAAATGCAGGACCAATGACAATGAAGATCAATACAGCTAACGCTGTGGCGATTTGACTTGGAAGATCTCGTGTTAAGCCTTCCCAACCACCCGCTACAGCCACAGCAATAATGGCGATCAGAGGAAGTGTTACCCCTGTAGAGAGAAACCCGGCTGTTGCCGCGAAGAGGTTTTCACCAGCCAATTGTCCGGCTTGTGGTGGGAAAATAATGTTTCCGGCACCTAAGAAAAATGCAAAGGTCATAAAACCTAATGCAAATACATCAATCATACTGAGTGATTTTTTCACGAGTATATCCTTTATAAATCAATGCTATGTTTACTGTGTTTTTGAGCTCATGCATGTTGTAAAGGAATAGTCACAAAAATGACGGAAAATTTTCAACTGGCATTAAGTTCATTTTCAGCATGATGAACAATCACACAGTAAGTTGCAACAGTGCAGATAAAAACACCATTATCTTTGGTTTTACAGCCATAAAACCAGCTAAATGCTCTATAATGGAGAGTAGATATAGAATATTAACAATGATAAATAGAGCAATTTGAAGTATTCACAAAAGAACAATAAACTTTACAACTTCGAATTTACAAATATAACCACTAAATAAAACATATGATATTAGAGGCTCATGCAGATCTTTAAGTGTAAGCAATTCGCGATTAACCATACAGGGTGTGGGATGCCAGTCAGTACCGACGGCATTTTGCTTGGTGCATGGGCCAAATTGCCTAATGAAGGGCATATCGTTGATATCGGTGCGGGTAGTGGGCTGCTATCACTAATGGCGGCGCAACGCGCACCTGCTGGCATCCAAATCAGTGCTATCGAAATTGACAACACCGCCGCTGTGTTAGCAAAAGAAAATGTCGCGAATAGCCCTTGGCCATCAACAATAAAGGTTTATCAAAAAGATGTACGCCAATGGGTGACGACTCAAGCTGCTCATTCCATTGATGGTATTGTTTGCAACCCCCCTTACTTCAATAGCGGTGAGACCTCGCATCAGCAAGTCAGAGCCACCGCTAGACATACTAGCGAGTTTAGCCATCAGGATCTCCTCACGGTGATTGCGACGCTACTTAAAGACAATGCTGAAGCACACCTTATTTTGCCCTTAGCAGAAGGTGAGGCTTTACTCACCAGCCTCGAGAAAAGTGAACTACATTGTATTCGACGCTGTGAAGTCAGAACGACACCAGCGAAACCAGTCAGCCGATTGCTCTTTTCGCTTTCAAGAACAAAAGTACCTTGTGAGCTATCTAGCCTAGTGATTCATGCTAATCAAGGGTACAGCGACGCATTTATCCGTCTGACATGGCCTTTTTATCTAAATATGTCTCAACCAAATGAGGAAAATTGAACATTTGCGGTGATACTTATGAGAATACCCTCTATAATCTCGCCCCCTGTGAGAGAATAGAGTAATAGCGTGCCAACCCGGAGAAATGACGTGGTAAGAAACTTTGCAGAATTAGATCTTGATGATGACTTATTGTCGGCCATTGAAGCTAAAGGTTACGAACGACCAACTGAAGTCCAAGCGAAAGCTATCCCAGTAGCAATGGATGGCCGAGATATTTTGGCTTCAGCACCTACTGGTACCGGTAAGACAGCAGCTTTCTTACTGCCTATGCTACAGCACTTGATCGACTTTCCACGCCGCAAGCCTGGGCCAGCGCGTACGCTGATCCTTACTCCGACCCGAGAGCTCGCTATTCAAATTGCCGATGAGGCACGAGAGCTTGCCGCGAATACTGATCTCAAGATCTTCACCATTACTGGTGGTATTTCTTACGATGAACATGCCGATATCTTAGGGAAGACTCAAGATCTCGTTGTGGCGACACCTGGACGTTTGATGGAATACATCAAATCAGAGCGCTTCGACTGTCGTGCGATCGAGTGTTTAATTCTTGATGAGGCTGATCGCATGCTCGATATGGGCTTTGGCCCGATCGTTGATACACTCTCTAATGAATGTCGCTGGCGTCGTCAAACCCTTCTGTTTTCTGCAACACTAGAAAGCAAAGGCGTACATGGTTTTACTGAAGATCTTTTAAAAGAGCCAGAGCGCATTGATGCAATGCCATCACGCCGTGAGCGTAAAAAGATCCACCAGTGGTATTACCGTTGTGATGATATGGATCATAAGCTTCAGCTGCTTGAGTTCGTACTACGCAATGAAGCTGAGCGCGCGATTGTTTTTGTTAAGACACGTGAGCGTCTTGCAGCACTACGTGAAAGATTAGATTCAATGCAAATCCCATGCTGCTGGCTCCAAGGTGAGATGGCGCAGGCGTCGCGCAACAGTACCATTGAGCGATTCAAGTCAGGCAAAGCGAATATCATGTTGGCAACAGATGTTGCTGCTCGTGGTATCGACCTCCCTGATATTAGCCATGTAATTAACTTCGATTTACCACGTACTTCAGATATTTATCTGCACCGTATTGGTCGTACAGCTCGTGCTGGTAAAAAGGGCGCGGCGATTTCATTGGTAGAAGCTCATGATCAGTCGATGATGGAGCGTATCGGTCGTTACATGAAAGAGCCAGTGAAAGAGCGCATGGTTGAAGGGCTAAAACCTCAACATAAAATGCCTATCGCATCACGACGTAAGAAGAAGCAAAAAGACATGCCTGGTGCGGCACGTAAAGCAAGAAAGGCCGCTTCTAAAAAATAGCCGTCGTTTTGATGCTGATATAAAATGATGACAATAAAAAAGGGCCTATGGCCCTTTTTTATTATTTTGCGTTCATCATCAATCGTATCGTTCTAGCTTCGCAAGCCGGTACCACGAGAAATAAGACGATAAGCAATCGCATATAACACCACGGTAAATACCGATAACACACCAAATGAAGTCGCAATACCAACATCCGACACCCCTAAGAAGCCATAGCGGAATGCGTTAACCATATAAACAATTGGGTTTATCTTTGATACCCCCTGCCAAAACTCTGGCAGTAACGAGATAGAGTAAAAGACACCGCCAAGATAGGTTAATGGTGTTAAGACAAACGTCGGAATGATACTGATATCATCAAATGTCTTCGCAAACACAGCATTGATCAAACCACCCAATGAAAAAACAATCGATGTCATCAATACCGTTGAGAAGATGATCCCCCAGCTCGAGACCGTCAAATCGACAAAAAACTGAGAGACAACGGTGACAATCGTGCCAACAGCAAGACCTCGCGCCACACCACCCGCAACGAACCCAAGAATAATAATATGGTTAGGTACGGGGGCAACAAGCAGTTCCTCAATATTGCGCTGAAACTTAGCACTAAAGAATGAAGCGGCTACGTTCGAATAAGAGTTCGTGATCACTGACATCATGATCAAACCAGGAACAATGTACTCCATATAGCTAAAGCCACCCATTTCACCAATACGGCCTCCAATCAGGTTACCGAAAATAATGAAATAAAGGGTCATCGTGATTGCTGGTGGTACCAAGGTCTGCACCCAGATCCTTGAGAAGCGATAAATCTCCTTCGTCACCAAGCTTTTAAAGGCGACCCAAAACTGATAATTCACGCTGACTCTCCTTTGCTTTTATTAACGAGCGACACAAAGAGTTCCTCGAGTCGATTAGCCTTATTACGCATTGAATGCACGGTAAAATCTTGTGCCGTCAACTGCATGAACACAGAATTAAGTCCAGCTTCTTTCGGGATATCAACTTCAATGGTGTGATCATCAATCACTCTCATATCAACGCCCTGGAGTGAAGGAACTCGATCATTGAGATAAAGATCTAACACAAAGGTTTCAACTTGAAGCTTACCTAACAAGGCTTTCATTGAGGTATTCTCAACAATCTCACCACGATTAATGATGCCTATGTTTCTGCATAGCATCTCAGCTTCTTCTAAATAGTGAGTCGTGAGGATAATCGTAATACCTTGCTGGTTAATCTCACGCAAGAACTCCCACATCGAGCGGCGAAGTTCAATATCAACCCCCGCCGTTGGCTCGTCGAGAATTAATAGCCTTGGTTCGTGCATCAGTGCTCGAGCAATCATCAAGCGACGCTTCATCCCCCCCGAAAGATTTCTCGCTCTTTCACTGCGCTTTTCCCACAGATCGAGTTGTGACAGATACTTATGTGCTCGCAAGCGGGCTTCTTGGCGATCCACACCGTAGTACCCAGCTTGGTTAATCACAATCTGTTCAACGGTTTCGAACGGGTTAAAGTTAAACTCTTGGGGAACTAAACCGATTTGCTGCTTCGCAGCCACTAAATCAGTGTCGATGTTGTAATTAAACACCTTTACGGTTCCACTGGTTTTATTCACCAAGGAGCTGATAATACCAATCGATGTCGACTTACCGGCACCATTTGGCCCTAATAGCGCGTAAAAATCGCCTTCTTCAACAGAAAAGCTGAGATTTTTAAGCGCTTGAAACCCACCTTTGTAGGTTTTATTGAGATTGGATATTTCGAGTGCTTTCATAGAATCCACGTATAATGAGTGTAAAGTTACAACTAATCCGATCTCTCTGAGTTGCAACTACGGTATAGTACGATCAGTAAATTACAAAGGCATCATCATGGCAGAAATAAAGCAACTCTTCGCAAACAACAGCGAATGGGCGTCAACGATCAAGGAAGAAAAGCCGGAATTTTTTTCTCATCTCGCTAAAGCACAACATCCAGAATACCTTTGGATCGGTTGTTCAGATAGCCGAGTACCCGCAGAACGCCTTATCGGCCTAGATTCCGGTGAGCTGTTCGTTCATCGTAATGTCGCTAACCAAGTAATTCATACTGATCTTAACTGTCTCTCTGTCGTTCAATATGCGGTCGATGTATTAAAAGTCAAGCATATCATTGTCTGTGGTCACTACGGATGTGGTGGCGTCGCGGCAGCTATCGAGAATCCACAATTGGGTTTAATCAATAACTGGCTTCTCCATATTCGCGATTTATACCTTAAACATCGTACTGATTTGGGTAAATTAGAGAGCACAGAGGTCGAAGATAAACTGTGTGAGATCAACGTCGCTTCTCAAGTGTACCACTTAGGTAACTCAACAATCATGCAAAGTGCATGGGAGCGTGGTCAACAAGTCAAAATCCATGGCTGGATTTACGGCATCAATGATGGCGTTTTAAGTGACTTAGGGGTGACAGCGAACAGCCGAGAAAGTGTAGAAATCAATTATCAGGCAGCGATGGCTAATATTCTCCCTGATTAAGCTTTTCCCTTTTTGGAGAAACAAAAAAAGCAGCGCCTTAGCGCTGCTTTTTTATTCATTAGAAGTGACTAACCTTCTAGTGGAATCACTTTACCAATGAACGGTAAATGTCTGTATTTTTGTGCATAATCAATCCCCACACCAACTACAAACTCATCGGGGATTTCAAAACCAATCCAATCGACTTCAACATTCACTTCACGGCGCTCTGGTTTATCAAGCAACGTACAGATGCGAATAGATGACGGACCACGCAAAGATAAAATCTCTTTTACTTTGTTTAACGTGTTACCCGTATCGATAATATCTTCGACAAGAAGCACATCTTTGCCTTCGATTTCATCATCCAGATCCTTTAGGATACGCACGTCTCGCGAGCTTTCCATCGCATTGCCGTAGCTTGAAGCCGTCATGAAGTCTACTTCATGTGGCAAATCAATCGCACGTGCCAGATCAGCCATAAAAATAAAAGAACCACGCAATAAGCCGACTAAAACAAGATTATCTGAACCTTTATAACACTCGGTAATTTGCTTTCCTAGTTCCTGGACTCGTGCCTGAACGTCCTGCTCAGAAATCAATACATCAACTTTATGCTTCATCATTGCCTCCGTGGGCGCAGTTGCATATACTGCCAATTGGTCTACTACTTTATCGTTAGCGAATTATATCACAAGTTTCATGTAATTTTTCGGCACGATTTCATTAGCTAGCGAGATCCATCACATAGACCAATTGCGTGCAACGCATTGTATAAGTAAAGTGATGAGAAGAGCTATTTAGATAATTATAATTTATTCGCTATTTTTGGCTAGGGATTAGTAAAACATGGAAACACTGATTAAAAAAACACGCACTCGGTTATCACCCGAGAAAAGAAAAGAACAATTGTTAGATTATGCACTCGAGGTCTTTGCTCGTCGTGGGATTGGTCGTGCTGGGCACGCAGATATTGCTGATATGGCAAACGTCTCCGTCGCTACCGTTTTCAACTACTTCCCCACTCGTGAAGAGTTAGTGGAACAAGTGCTTGCTCAAGTCGAACAACGTTTTGATGACATTTTAGAGCAATGTCTTGCGTATGCAGACAACTCTATACGCGATAGTATGGAGTGTTTAAC
This sequence comes from bacterium sp. HQB-150, assembly GCA_043421945.1. Lineage (GTDB taxonomy): Bacteria > Pseudomonadota > Gammaproteobacteria > Enterobacterales > Vibrionaceae > Thaumasiovibrio. The sequence continues at coordinate 72,720 of JBHOGO010000001.1, forward strand.
ACATCGCTTAGTTGATGCGGTGATAGACCAAAAAGAGTGGTTAAAGGTGTGGTTTGAATGGAGTACTTCTGTTCGTGATGAAGTCTGGCCACGCTACATCGCCAGCAATAATAATACCATGAAGCGCATGACTGAAGCGTTCGCTCCTGCTGCTGAACGAGGGGAGCTCAACCTTAGCACCGTTGAAGACACTGCTCGCTTGCTTCATGGCGTATGTTACGTGCTTTACTTAGAAGCGAATAGTGGCGCAGGACGTGAGAAGCTCTATACGCAGGCAAATAATTATCTTGATATTTTATGCCCAGCGACCGAGACAACGCAAAGATAATCATAGAGCCGAAGAGCTTTATATCAACGCATTGTTCACAAATAAATAAGTTGCTGAGAAAAACCGTGCAATGTCGTACTGCGCGGTTTTTCATTATTATGCGGCAGCAAAAAGCACCGGCACATGAGGTTCAATAACCACTCTGACACTCTGCCCCTCTTTTAGGGTATGCATCGCATGAGCAACGAGACTAAAGCCGAAGACTTCAACTCGGTAGCGACTACTATCTCCCATAAAAAGGGCTTCTGTTACCATACCTTCACCGTTAGGATCTGCTTCTAGTAATACATTCTGTGGTCGAAGCAGCCACTCGGCATTGCCCTGTTCATCGATGAATAGCGGGCGACCATCAATCCCAATATTACCCAACGGTGTTTGCATGTAATCATCAGCGGTAACCTTTACAGGCAAGTATGACCCAACGCCTAGGAACTCCGCGACAAAGCGACTCTTTGGCTTGAAGTAAAGCTCTTCCGATGTTCCGTATTGCTCAATCACCCCATGATTCATTACCGCCATTTTATCGGCAAACGCAAAGGCTTCTTCTCTACTATGAGTAACAAAGATAGCCGTAACACCTTGAGCCTTAAAAATCTCTCGGATCTCATTGATCAAAGAGTGCCTGACTTGCGTGTCGATATTAGAAAAGGGTTCATCAAGTAAGATAAGATCAGGCTCGCTAGCTAACGCCCTCGCAATGGCAACACGCTGCTGCTGTCCACCAGACAATTGGTGCGGAAAGCGATCGGCTAAACCTTCTAGACGCACTAGCTCTAACATTTGCACGACTTTGGCTTCTTTCCTATCTCGGGTCCAATCATTTAAACCAAAAGCGATATTCTGAGCCACTGTCAAATGAGGAAACAGGGCATAATCTTGGAAAATCATACCGATATTTCGAGCCTCTGGTGGGGTGTTAGAGACATCCTGCCCTTTAATGGAAACCTGACCATTATCCAATGGTATCAGCCCTGCCATAGCCTTTAGCAGGGTGGTTTTACCACACCCACTAGCACCAAGCAGGCAGACAATCTCATGATCACACACCTGTAAGTTCAAATCGACGAGGATGGATTGACCCTGATAGCTACACCCTAGCTGACTAATTTCCAGCGTACATTCCATCATGATTTTTGCTCCAACGATCGATTGACAACAATAAGCGGGATTAACCCTACTAATACTAGCAGTATTGCCGCTAAAGCAGCGTGCTCCAATTGCTCGTCAGAGGCAAAATTGAACACGTAAGTCGCTAAGGTTTCGAAATTAAAAGGACGTAGCAGCAGAGCGGCATTCAGCTCTTTCATCGACTCAATAAACACCAATAACCCTGCAATAAGGATACCTTTACGTATTAAGGGAAAATGAACACGTCGTAACATGGATGTCGCATTACAGCCCATTGTACGGGCAGCCATATCTAATGACGGAGGGATTTTCGCTAAACTACTCTCGACACTCCCGATAGCGACAGCACAAAAGCGTGCGACAAATGCCACTATTAACGCAAACATGGTGCCTGACATCACAAGCCCAGGTCTCCCCCAGCCCATGAGAGATGCCACATCATTAATAATATGGTCACCTGACACAAGAATAATCATGACCCCTATCGCTAATACCGTTCCGGGCACGGCGTACCCCAAAGAGGCAATTCGCAATGGTACTACCGCACTTGGCTTCGCAACTAAACGACGATTAAAGTTAACCGTGATAGCAACGATACATGCCACCACTGCCGCCCAGAATGAGACTAATAAGCTGTTGATGCTGTACTGCCTAAACTCTGATGTCCAGCTTTGTTCAAAATAGTGCCACGCATAGTAAATCAACTGACAAAGCGGCAACAAGAAAGCGGCTGCAATTAAGCCCCAGCACCACACTGAAGCGAACCACTTTTTCCAACCATAGAGGTGATAGGGTTGCGGCTGGGCGCTGGATTCTTGATGGAAAAGCTGTAACTTTCGACGGCTGTATCGCTCTGCTGATAGAAGTACAAAGATCACTAATAGCATCATTGCTGAGAGCTTAGCAGCGGCGGTTAAACTCGAATACCCCAACCATGTATCGTACACAGCCGTCGTCAAGGTAGGTACGGCAAAATAACTCATGGTGCCAAAATCACCGATGGTTTCCATAGCCACTAGCGATGCTCCCACAGCAATCGCCGGGCGAGCCATCGGCAACGACAGCCGCTTGAAGCTCCCCCACGGTGTGCACTTTAGTAATCTGGCTGAATGCAATAATGATGCACTCTGCTCCATGAAGGCACCGCGGGCAAGTAAGTAAACATAAGGGAACAAGACAAGCGCTAAAACAAGCGAGGCGCCACCGATGGAGCGGATATCGGGAAAATAGTAATCATGAATGCTTTGCCACCCAAAGGTATCACGAAGCCAGATTTGCACTGGCCCTGCGTAGTCAAACCAATCCGTATAGATATAGGCAACAATATAACTAGGCATCGCGAGCGGTAAGACAAGGGCCCATTGCAGAAAACGCGCACCAGGAATACGACACATCACCATCAACCAAGCACTCGGGATCCCAAATAGCATGGCTAGCAGCAATGTTAATCCGACCACACTAATGGTATTCCATGCGTAAGTACCCAATACGGTCCGCATGAGGTGAGAAAATATATCGTCAGCATCACCGATAGCGGTGTGCAATATTGCTAAGATCGGCAAAACCAGTAGCAGAGATCCCCCCCAGCTACTGGTTCGCCAAAAAGTAAATTTTTCAGTCATTGCTAATCAACAGCTAGGCTCATAACAAAACGGGGAGTCAACCTAAACTCAAGAAGCTCCCCGAACGTATTACAAGTCGAATTTCACTTCATCAAGCAGCTTTATGGCAGCAGCATGGTTATCTGCAATCTCTTCTAAAGAAACTGCATCAGCGGTAAACTCACCCCATGATGCGACCAATTCAGAACGCTCAACACCTTCTTTTGCTGGGTATTCGTAATTCAATTCAGCGTACATGCTTTGTGCGACATCACCCGCTAGAAACTCCATCAGTTTCTGTGCGTTAGCCTTATGCGGTGCATGCTTTGCCATTGCCATTCCGCTGATGTTGATATGCGTTCCATTCGCATTTTGACCAGGGAAATTGATATAAACGGAGTCAGCCCATGCCACTTGATCTGGGTTGTTAACCATCTTCCCTAAGTAGTAGCTGTTACCAATCGCAAGGTCGCATAGCCCTTCCGACACGGCACGTACCTGAGCACGGTCATTACCTTGTGGTTTTCGTGCTAGGTTAGCTTTAACACCCTCTAGCCACGCTTGTGCTTCTGCTTCACCATAGTGAGCAATCATGGATGAGACAAGTGATACATTATATGCATGCTTACCACTACGCGTACAAATTTTGCCTTTCCATTCTGGTTTAGCGAGATCAAGGTAATCGAAGTCTTCACCAAGCTTTCCTACGCGATCACGCGAGGAGTAAACGTTACGAGTTCGTAGTGTTAAACCAAACCAGCCGTCGTCATCATCACGATATTGTGCTGGAATGTTTTCTTCAAGAATGTCGCTTTCAACAGCTTGAACTAAGCCTTTATTCGAAAGCTCAGCAAGGCGACTAATATCGACCGTCACGATAAGATCTGCAGGGCTAAATTCACCTTCTTGCTGCAACTTCTCAGCTAACCCCTTCTTAGCAAACATCACGTTCACTTTAATACCCGTTTCAGCAGTGAATTTTTCGAACATCGGCTCAATCAAAAACGGCTGACGATATGAATAGACATTAACTTCTTCAGCAGCAAAGATTGGAGTACTGATCGCGGCAAATACCGCTGACGCTGCAAGCAACTTTTTCATTACATTTCCCTTCGAAAGATGACAATCTAAATGATAACCTTTATCACTCTTTTTTAGAGGATTATAGTTAGCTTATATATAAATACAACAACCTTTAACAAAAAAGACAACAAACACAAAAAAGCCCTGCATGTGCAGGGCTTAGTTCACAACAAATTGGAAACAACTAATTATTTAAGAGAGACGAACTCTGGGTAAGATTCAACACCACAATCGTGCATATCCATCCCTGCAACCTCTTCTTCTTCCGTCACACGGATACCAACAGTTGCTTTCAATATTGCCCAAACAACAAGGCTAGCACCGAATACCCATGCAAAGATAACAGCAGCACCAAACAGTTGAGCACCAAACGTTGCATCAGTATTGCTAAATGGAACAACCATTAAGCCAAAGAAACCACATACGCCGTGTACTGAGATAGCACCCACTGGATCATCAATTCTAACCTTATCTAGACCGATGATACTGAAGACAACCAATGCACCAGCGACAACACCAATAATCACAGCAGCAACAGGGCTTGGTGATAGCGGGTCAGCGGTAATTGCAACTAAACCAGCCAATGCACCATTCAGAATCATGGTTAAGTCCGCTTTACCCCATGTCGTCTTACAGACGGCAAGAGCAGCAATCGCACCAGCAGCAGCAGCGGCATTCGTGTTCAAGAAGATTTGACCAACAGCGGTTGCATTCTCAAAATCTGAAACCATTAGCTGTGAACCGCCGTTAAAGCCGAACCAACCTAACCATAGGATGAAAGTACCTAACGTCGCTAATGGCATGTTTGAACCAGGGATTGGGAAAATCTGGCCATTTTTGCCATATTTACCTTTACGTGCACCCAGTAATAATACACCTGCTAATGCAGCAGCAGCACCTGCTAAGTGAACGATGCCTGAACCAGCGAAGTCACTAAAGCCTGCTTCAGATAGGAAACCACCACCCCAAGTCCAGTAACCTTCGACTGGATAGATAAATGCTGTTAGCACAACAGAGAAAAGCAAGAATGACCACAGCTTCATACGTTCAGCAACAGCACCTGAAACAACAGACATTGCCGTCGCAACAAAAACTACTTGGAAGAAGAAATCTGACTCTAATGAGTGATCGGCACCTTCACCTTGCGTACCAATAAGCGCGCCAATCGATGGCAACCAACCACCTTCGCCGTTGTCAACATACATGATGTTGTAACCCACGATGAGGTATGTCGTACACGCAATAGCGTAAAGACAGAAGTTTTTGGTTAAAATTTCGGTGGTGTTTTTTGAACGAACCAAGCCAGCTTCTAACATTGCAAAGCCCGCAGCCATCCACATGACTAACGCACCTGAAATTAGAAAGAAAAAGGTATCTAGCGCGTATCGTAATTCTGTAACAGTCAATCCTAACTCTTGCATAATCAATCTCCTTATAGAGCTTCAGCGTCAGTTTCGCCAGTACGAATTCGTACTGCCTGCTCTAAGTCATAAACGAAAATTTTTCCGTCACCAATTTTGCCTGTCTGTGCAGCCTTTGAGATGGCATCGACAATGTTTTCTACCGTGTCTGCATGTGTAGCTATTTCTATTTTTACTTTTGGTAGAAAATCGACTTGGTACTCAGCACCACGATAAAGTTCTGTATGGCCCTTTTGACGACCAAAGCCTTTTACTTCAGATACTGTCATTCCATCGACACCAACATCGGCTAGTGCTTCCCTTACATCATCAAGCTTAAACGGCTTAATTATCGCGCTTATTATTTTCATGGCTTGCTCCTGAGAAATTTTTGTTGTGCTTACGCATATAGACAATCAAGCAACGTGCCAAAAATAAAAAACCTTAAATATCAACACTATAGTTATTTCAAGCGATTGTAGGGATATTGGCTTGCACCAAAAAAGAGCACAACACAGTCAAACTTAGTGCAGGCGCACCAAGTTGCGGCGGTGGGAGGAAATTGGCTGTAAATTGAAGTGATTAAGTAAAAACTGAGTGGTATAGAAAAGAGTAAAGAAAGGAAGGCAACAACTGCGTTACCAATATGCTGCCACGAGAGAAGGTTAACGAGAGTGAGTAAACTCAATCCAGTCTTCGAGCATAGCGAAGAAGTCTTCTACGCCACAGTCAGCCGTCATTTCATCGTCGTAATAATCCAAATCCTGCTGAGTGTGCCTTTCATCCAATACATCACTCTCTTGTAATAGGCTATTTGCAAGAATGGTAATCTCACCATCTTGGAGTAACACACTATAATGTTGCCCGAGGTGACGCCACTCAGTATGGCTAATACCAACTTGTTTAATATCATCTTGAAGTGCGGCAATCTTGGTTTTATCAGTCCCCATCTCTTCAAGTAACCATCGACCTATCACTTCGTGCCCCATCGAGAAGTTGGTGTAATACTGCCCATCAAGAGTATTCTTTTTAAATTCGTATTCCATCATTGCCTCTCTTTGCTGCCATCAGGTATAGAAGGTCGCTTATTGTCAGGAAACCGCACCAAAATGCAACCAACTCGTGATATTAAACTCAGCTTGGGAAAGAATGAAGTGAAGTGTCGAGACATTTGATAAAAAAAGGGCAAGTGAATACACACTTGCCCTTTAATCAATACACGGTACTCAGCTAGACAGCGGCTTGCACAATCACTTCATCCGCTTTCTTAGTGTAGTGTTCCATACGGTGGAAGTTGAGATAGCGATAAGTATCAGCTGCGGTTGCATCGATCTGCTTCGCATACTCTAAGTATTCTTCTTTCGTTGGAATACGGCCAAGAATAGCCCCCACAGCCGTTAGTTCGGCAGATGCAAGATAGACATTTGCACCTGTACCTAAACGGTTCGGGAAGTTACGAGTTGATGTCGACATCACGGTCGCTTCATCTGCAACACGAGCTTGGTTACCCATGCAGAGAGAACACCCTGGCGTTTCAACACGTACTCCAGCACGACCAAAGATACTGTAGTAACCTTCTTCTGTGAGTTGATCTCTATCCATCTTCGTTGGGGGTGCAATCCACATCCGCGTCTCAAGCTGCCCACCAAACTTCTCTAGCAGCTTACCAGCAGCACGGAAGTGACCGATATTTGTCATGCACGAACCGATAAAGACTTCATCAATGTTCGTACCCTGCACGTCTGCCAGTAAACGAGCATCATCAGGATCATTTGGCGCACAAAGGATTGGTTGGTCGATCTCGGCAAGATCGATTTCAATCACGTGGGCATATTCAGCATCTGAGTCAGCAGTCATCAGTTCAGGGGATGCTAACCATGCTTCCATCGCGGTAATACGGCGTTCAATCGTACGAATGTCACCGTAACCTTCAGCAATCATCCACTTCAACATGACAATGTTAGAGTTGAGGTATTCCGCAATAGACTCTTCAGACAGCTTAACGGTACAGCCTGCTGCACTACGCTCTGCTGATGCATCTGAAAGCTCAAAGGCTTGTTCTACGCTGAGGTGTTCAACACCTTCAATCTCAAGCACACGTCCAGAGAACTCATTGATCTTACCGGCTTTCTCAACGGTTAGTAGACCTTGCTGAATCGCGTAGTATGGAATCGCATGAACAAGATCACGCAGTGTAATACCTTCTCGCATCTCGCCTTTAAAACGCACCAAGATAGACTCAGGCATATCTAAAGGCATCACGCCTGTCGCAGCTGCAAAGGCAACAAGACCCGATCCCGCAGGGAAAGAAATACCTAGAGGGAAACGAGTATGTGAATCACCACCAGTACCAACTGTATCAGGTAGTAGCATGCGGTTAAGCCAAGAGTGGATCACACCATCACCAGGACGTAGTGAGACACCACCGCGATTCATGATGAAATCGGGTAATGTATGGTGAGTATTCACATCAATAGGCTTTGGATATGCTGACGTATGACAGAAGGATTGCATGGTCAGATCGGCAGAGAAACCAAGACATGCAAGGTCTTTCAGCTCATCGCGTGTCATCGGTCCAGTCGTATCTTGAGAGCCCACGGTTGTCATTTTTGGCTCACAGTATGTGCCTGGACGAATCCCTTCCACACCACATGCTTTACCAACCATCTTTTGCGCTAACGTATAGCCTTTGCCACTATCTGCAACAGCTTGTGGACGACGGAATACATCGGAAGAAGGTAAGTTTAATGCTTCACGGGCACGGTCTGTTAGGCCACGACCAATAATCAGTGGTATACGACCACCAGCACGCACTTCATCAATCAAGACATCGGTCTTCAATTCAAAGGTAGAAATAACTTCATCACTATCATGACGGCATACTTGACCTTTAAACGGGTAAACGTCGATGACATCTCCCATCGACAGTGAGGATACATCGACCTCGATCGGCAATGCACCGGCATCTTCCATCGTATTAAAGAAGATTGGGGCAATTTTACCACCTAATACGTAACCACCTGCACGCTTGTTAGGGACAAACGGGATATCATCCCCCATGAACCACAAGACGGAGTTAGTTGCCGATTTACGTGAAGAGCCAGTACCAACCACATCACCGACATAAACCAATTGGTGGCCTTTCGCTTTCAAATCATCGATAAGCTTAATTGGACCAATTGAGCCCGCAACCTCTGGCTCAATGCCTTCTCGTTCATTTTTCAGCATCGCTAAAGCATGAAGAGGGATATCAGGGCGTGACCAAGCATCTGGTGCAGGGGATAAATCATCCGTATTCGTTTCACCGGTCACTTTAAAGACAGTTAGCGTTATTTTTTCTGCCAACTCTGGTTTTGATAAGAACCATTCAGCATCAGCCCAAGACTGAAGTACCTGTTGAGCTGACGTATTACCCGCTTTCGCTTTCTCTTCTACATCGTAGAATGCATCAAACATAAGAAGCGTGTGCGATAGCGCATTAACAGCGATAGAAGCAAGTTCAGCATCATCTAATAGGCTGACTAGTGGCTCAATATTGTAACCACCTTGCATGGTACCCAGTAATTCAGCAGCTTTTGCTTTACTCACTAACGGTGAGCTTGCTTCGCCTTTTGTTACTGCAGCTAAGAAGCCCGCTTTCACATAAGCGGCTTCATCAACACCTGGTGGGACTCGATTTTCGAGTAAATCAACTAAGAAGGCATCTTCACCAGCGGGTGGATTTTTCAGTAACTCGATAAGACCTGAGACTTGCTCAGCATCTAGGGGTTTAGGGACAACTCCTTGGGCAGCACGCTCTTCGACGTGTTTACGGTAGGCTTCAAGCACGACGTTTTCCTCTCTTTGCGGTTCCACTCTGATAGCAGAACATCCTTGGAAAGTATTGAGCTATGTAATCAATGAAAACGAATAAATACGCACGATTATCAATGACAGTCACAGCTCAAACCGTGACAAAAGCATACCATTTTTAACCAACAGTTAAAATATGACCGATTTGGACAACACCATTAGACGGACAAAAGAGGTCAAAGTTGTGAGCTAGATTAGACTTAAATGTTTAAAATCTGTTACCAATAACAAGGTAAAATGAATCATACCCTTGCTCAGTCATCCCATAAGCAAGGATAAAAGGACCGATTGGCGTTTGAATCCCCGTAAAAACACTTCCTGCATTATAAAGCGTTGCATCCGACGCACTTTGACCTGCATGACTCCATACACCCCCTCTCTCTAGCGAGCCGCCGATATAGATTGGCGCTTTAAAGAGCCCAAAATCATTAGCCGCGAGTTGGTATTGGTATGTCAAAGCACCAAAGATTTTTTTTGTTCCTAATAATGAGCCTTTGGGAATACCGGAAAGGTTTAGAAAACCACCAAGCTCTGCCGGCTCTATTGGCTGGTGAGAACGGGTGTACTCTCCTATCATGCTAACGCTGTGACGCTGGTAACTTTCAGCCCATTGAAAAGTTAAATATTGGGAAGTACGTTCTGATGTTTGCGGTAGATAAAATGGTGCCTCTGTACCTGAAACTTCGTCCTCGGTGACTTTTAGTTCATAGCTAAACTTTAATCCCGTTCTAGCCCAAAATTGATCATCTAAGGTATCAAAGTTAAACCGTGTGTACACTTGTGCACTGGTATGTTGCGTCGACCCCAATTCAGGTGCCCCTGGGAACATGATGTCACCATCTACCCAGCGTAAACCAGACTGCACTGTCATCCACGGCAAAAACTGATAGCCAATACCTACATCGCTCATGAATGTCTCAAATTGTCCATTGCGAAAGGAATCCACATCGGGTAATTCAGGGTCGCCTCGATGTGAAGAGACATTACGTTTCTCCACTTTATATTCCCCTTCAACATGTAAATAAAGGGGAAGCTCACTATCAAAAGGAAAATGAAAAATAGAGCGAATACCTTTCGATGTACCCAGCTCAAATTCATTCCGCCATTCTGCACCATGACGGCTGAGACCAGTAATATCAATGGATGTCCCCATGGAGAGATCGGTATCGGCATCAAAGTTATCTTCAACGGCAAAACGTAAGTTGAGGTAATTGGGCCCCCAACTTTTCTCTCTAATGATCAACTTAAGGACTTGCTGCTCATTTTCCTCATAGAGGTGAAAATCAACCCGCTCAAAACGGTCCATGGCATAAAGTCGACGAATACCAATCTCTAATTCGGTAAAATCGAGAGGCCAGTTAGGGCGTAAATTCAACATTTTGAATACGGCAGAATCAGATAAAAAGGAGTTATTATCGATCACATAGCGGTCCACTTTGACAAGTTCTCGCCCTCGATTTTTTTCTCGTTCTACCTTTAAATTTGAACGATAAACAGCATAGTCACTCGGAGGAAGCGATAGCTCAGATAAGGTCTCTGTCTGCTCAGTGGCTGCGATATACCCTAACTTGTAGGCCTCAGCCATTTTATCGAACCCCAGCACACTGATATGCTGCGTATCCGGTTGAATTAAGATATCGTTTTTAGTCATCAATGACTGTTGAAGTAGCGTGTTATTTTGAACCACATAGTTAGTCACTTGGTCTAACATCGACAGGTAGCTGTGTAGCTCATCTTCCGACGAGTAGTCATTACTGATATCGACAGCAATAACAACATCTGCCCCCATCTGTTTAGCCAATGCGACAGGGAGGTTATTCACTAACCCACCATCAGCGAGTAGCCGTCCATCAATTTCGACAGGTGCAAGAATACCTTGCAGCGCCATACTCGCTTGCATACTTCTCGCCAGCGAGCCTTTTTCAAGCACAACAGGGTCAAGGGTTGCCATATCGGTAGCGACGGCACGAAAGGGAATAGCAAGATCGTCAAAGCTATCGAAATCGGGCATGTGCCCAACGGTTACACGTAACAGGTGAGCCATTGTTTGCCCTTGAATGACCCCTTTAGGCATCTGAAATCGCCCTTCATCAAGGCCGATATTCAAAGAGATTTGATAACGATCTTCGTTCTGCTTTTGATGATTGCTACGCTCTGAACGAGGCGTTTTGTCCTTAAAACCATCATTCCAATTGGTATTTTGAAATAAGATATCAATCTCATCCGCAGACACACCTGTCGCATATAGACCACCGATATAAGCGCCCATGCTTGAACCAACAATCACATCGACAGGTATTTGCGACTCTTCCAGTGCTTTCAGCACACCAATATGTGCGGCGCCTTTCGCCCCTCCCCCACTCAATACCAGTCCAATCTTGGGGTTGGTATGTTGACTCTCCTCTTTGCTGTCATCGGCCTGCACTAAACCAACAAAAAATAAGCACACCACCATCAACAGCATTCGATACATCAACATCACCAAGGCACAAAAAATAGGAGGGCATTCTACTGTAAAAAGAGAATGTGAGCGAATTTTAGTCAACTCTATGAATTGCAGGCACAAAAAAGGCGCTGTCTCCAGCGCCTAAAACGAAAGGTTATTCTAGCGAGAAAATTATTTCTTTTTCTTCGCTTTTGCATTCGGTAAATCAGTGACTGTGCCTTCAAAGACTTCAGCCGCTAGACCAACAGATTCATGTAGCGTCGGGTGAGCATGGATAGTCAATGCGATATCTTCCGCATCACAACCCATCTCGATAGCAAGACCAATCTCGCCCAGTAGCTCACCACCATTAGTACCAACAATCGCACCACCGATAACACGGTGAGTATCTTTATCAAAGATAAGCTTAGTCATACCTTCTGCACAGTCAGAAGCAATTGCACGGCCTGAAGCAGCCCATGGGAACGTCGCAGCTTCGTAGTTAATGCCTTCTGCTTTCGCTTCTTTTTCTGTCTTACCTACCCACGCCACTTCTGGCTCAGTATAAGCAATAGAAGGAATGACTTTAGGGTCAAAGTAGTGCTTCTTACCAGAAATAACTTCAGCCGCTACGTGACCTTCATGCACACCTTTGTGTGCAAGCATTGGCTGACCAACAATATCGCCAATCGCATGAATATGGCTCACGTTAGTACGCATCTGCTTATCAACACTGATAAAGCCACGCTCATCAACTTCAATGCCTGCTTTTTCAGCATCCATCAATTGACCATTTGGTACACGACCAATAGCAACAAGAACAGCGTCATAACGCTCAGCTTCCGCTGGTGCCTTTTTGCCTTCCATTGATACATAGATACCATCGTCACGCGCTTCAACAGCGGTCACTTTCGTTTCTAGCATCAAGTTGAATTTGTCTTTGATACGCTTGGTATAAACCTTAACCATATCTTTATCAGCGGCTGGAATAAGCTGATCGAACATTTCAACGACATCAATTTGAGAACCAAGAGAGTGGTAAACCGTTGCCATTTCAAGACCGATGATACCACCGCCCATAATTAGCAATTTACCCGGAACTTCTTTCAGCTCAAGCGCATCTGTTGAATCCCAGATACGTGGGTCATCATGCGGAATAAATGGCAGTTTAATTGGGCGAGAGCCCGCTGCTATAATCGCATTATCAAAGTTAATCGTTGTTGTTTCTTCGCCTTCAGCAACAATCGTGTTTGGTCCAGTAAATTTACCGTAGCCGTTAACGATAGTTACTTTACGCATCTTAGCCATTCCGCCAAGACCGCCAGTAAGCTGGCTGATAACTTTTTCTTTCCACAAACGAATCTTGTCGATATCAGTTTGTGGCTCACCGAATACAATACCGTGTTCAGCAAGCGCTTTAGCTTCTTCAATGACTTTTGCTACGTGAAGTAGTGCTTTTGATGGGATACAACCCACGTTCAAACATACACCACCTAATGTGTCATAACGTTCGATGAGAACGGTTTCCAGACCTAGATCTGCACAACGGAAAGCAGCTGAATAGCCTGCTGGACCTGCACCAAGTACCACAACTTGTGCTTTGATTTCTTTGCTCATCTTGACCTCGTTTAGTCTTATATCCCTGACAGGCTAAGTTGATGTTTCATTGACTGCAACAGTTTACAGAGATGTTAACAGCCTGAAAAATCTAATCGCTTAGCCTGTGAGCTGGTCAGCAATTCCGCTGCACACTGAGTGATTAACGTCAGTGACAGCGGACCTGAACGAATGTTTACAGCACTAGGCGGCGAATATCTGACAATGCACCGTTTAAGTAAGTAATGAAACGTGCGCCTTCTGCACCATCGATCACACGGTGATCGTAAGACAGTGACATTGGCAGCATTAGGCGTGGTTCGAAGTCTTTTCCGTTCCACACCGGTTTCATTTCTGACTTAGAAACACCTAAGATGCCCACTTCCGGTGCGTTGACGATTGGCGTAAATGCCGTACCGCCTACACCACCAAGGCTAGAGATAGTAAAACAACCGCCCTGCATATCTGCAGCCGTCAGTTTACCAGCTCGTGCTTTCTTAGAGATAGCCATTAGCTCTTCAGATAATTCGTAAATGCCTTTTTTGTTCACATCTTTAAAGACAGGAACAACGAGACCATTTGGTGTATCAACAGCGATACCCACGTTTACGTATTTCTTTAGAATGATGCTTTCACCATCGTCAGACAATGATGAGTTGAACGATGGGAATGCTTCTAGTGCTTTCGCAACCGCTTTCATGATGAACACAAGTGGTGTGATCTTCATGCCTGTCTCTTTCTTCGCTTCGATAGCATTCTGCTCTTTACGGAATGCTTCTAGCTCAGTGATGTCGGCATTGTCCCACTGTGTAACGTGAGGGATCATTACCCAGTTACGATGTAGGTTAGCACCAGAAATTTTCTTAATCTTAGAAAGCTTCTTAACTTCAGTGTCACCAAACTTGCTGAAGTCCACTTTTGGCCATGGTAGTAGACCTAGCGCAGAGCCGTCGCCGCCTTTACCTGATGCTGCAGCACCAGACTCAAGACGCTTAAGTGCATCTTTCACGTAGGCTTGAACGTCTTCTTTAAGGATACGGCTCTTACGGCCAGTACCTTTAACCTTAGATAGGTTAACGCCAAATTCACGAGCAAGACGACGAACAACAGGAGAAGCGTGTGCGTAATCACCGTTCTCTTGGAAGTCACCAGCTGTCGCCGGTGCTTCTGCTTTAGCTGCTGGAGCAGGCGCTGGTGCTGCTTGTGCAGCTGGGGCCGCTACTGGTGCAGCTCCTGCGACTTCAAATACCATGATAAGTGAGCCAGTTGAAACCGTATCACCAGCTGCAATCTTAATCTCTTTAACGGTACCAGCGAATGGCGCAGGAACTTCCATTGATGCTTTGTCGCCTTCAACAGTAATCAGAGATTGCTCTTCTTCTACCGTATCACCAACAGAAACCATCACTTCAGTCACTTCAACTTCGTCACCGCCGATATCTGGTACGTTAACGTCTTGCACAGCAGATGCAGCAGCAACAGGTGCTGCCGCCGCAGGAGCCGGAGCTGCTGCTGGTGCTGAACCCGCTACCGGAGTGCCGGCCACTTCAAAGACCATGACTAGAGAGCCAGTAGAAACTGAATCACCAGAAGCGATCTTAATTTCTTTAACGATACCAGCGAATGGTGCAGGCACTTCCATTGAAGCCTTGTCGCCTTCAACAGTAAGAAGAGATTGCTCTTCTTCTACTGCATCACCGATAGCAACCATGATTTCAGTCACTTCAACTTCATCACCACCGATATCAGGAACGTGAACTTCTTTCAGTTCGTTCGCAACAGAAGGGGCTGCCGCTGCAGGAGCTGCAGCAACGGGTGCCGCCGCTTCAACTGCTGGCGCAGCCGGTGCGACTGCCGCACCTTCAGCTTCAAAGATCATGATCAGAGAACCTGTTGAGACTGAATCACCTTCCGCGATCTTAATTTCTTTTACCACACCCGCTTGAGACGCAGGAACTTCCATTGAAGCTTTATCGCCTTCAACTGTAATTAGAGATTGTTCTTCTTCAACCTTGTCGCCAACGCTTACAAGAATCTCAGTAACTTCAACCTCATCCGCACCGATGTCCGGTACATTAATTTCGATTGCCATTGCTTATCTACCTTTTAATTGAGCATTGTTTATGCGTACTGTGGGTTAGTCTTTTCAGTGTCGATATCGAACTTCTTGATTGCTTCAGCAACCACTGACTTTTCAACATCACCACGTTTCGCCAGCTCAGTAAGAGCAGCCACGACAACATAACCTGCGTTCACTTCGAAGTGACGACGTAGGTTTTCACGGCTATCTGAACGACCGAAGCCATCAGTACCAAGCACTTTGTACGACTCAGAAGGTACGAATGCACGTACTTGCTCAGCGTAGTTTTTCATGTAATCCGTTACAGCAATCGCTGGTTCGTTACCAAGCACTTGCGCAATGTATGGGACTTTATCTTCTGCTTCAGGGTGAAGCATGTTGTCACGCTCTACCGCTTGACCATCACGAGTTAGTTCGTTGAACGACGTTACCGAGAAGACGTCAGAGGCTACACCGTATTCTTCACTTAGAATCTGTGCCGCTTTACGCGCTTCGTTCATGATGGTGCCAGAGCTCATCAGTTGAACTTTCGCTTTCGAACCTGCATAAGACTCAAACTTGTAGATACCTTTACGAATGCCTTCTTCAGCGCCTTCTGGCATTGCAGGCATTGCATAGTTCTCGTTCATTACCGTTAGGTAGTAGTAAACGTTTTCTTGCTCAGGGCCATACATGCGACGGATACCGTCTTGCATGATAACGGCTAGCTCAAATGCAAACGTTGGATCATAAGAAATACAGTTTGGAACCGTATTCGCCATGATATGCGAGTGACCATCTTCGTGTTGTAGGCCTTCACCATTCAACGTTGTACGACCTGCTGTCGCACCCAATAGGAAGCCACGTGCTTGTTGGTCACCTGCTAGCCATGCCATGTCACCAATACGTTGGAAACCGAACATTGAGTAGTAGATGTAGAATGGAATCATTGGCAAGTCGTTGGTGCTGTATGATGTTGCGGCTGCAACCCAAGACGCCATTGAACCTAGCTCATTGATACCTTCTTGAAGTACCTGACCAGAGGTTGCTTCTTTGTAGTAAGAAACAATGCCCTTATCTTCTGGGGTGTATTCCTGACCGTGTGGGTTGTAGATACCAACCTGACGGAACAGACCTTCCATACCGAATGTACGCGCTTCATCACAGATAATTGGTACGATATTTTTACCAATACTCTTGTCTTTTAGAAGAATGTTTAGCGTACGAACATAAGCCATGGTGGTTGAGATTTCACGTTTTTGCTCACCTAATAGTGGCGCGAAATCTTCTAACTCAGGAACTTTGAACTCTTGAGTAAACTGAGGCAAACGCTGTGGTGTATAGCCATGTAGAGCGTTACGGCGAGCATGCAGATATTCGTACTCAGCAGTGCCTTCTTCCAGTTTAAGATAAGGAAGCTCAGTGATTTTCTCATCTGATAGGAGATCTTGCAGACCTAGGCGATCACGTAGGTGCTGAACATGTGTCATGTCCATTTTCTTCACACCGTGTGCAATGTTCTTACCTTCAGCGGCATCACCCATGCCGTAACCTTTAACAGTTTTAGCTAGGATGACTGTTGGCTTACCGTTTGTCTCTTTTGCATTATTGAATGCTGCAAACAACTTCGAAGAGTCGTGACCACCACGCTTCAGTTCGAAGATCTGATCGTCAGTCATATCGGCAACAAGTGCAGCCGTTTCTGGGTACTTACCAAAGAAGTGCTCACGTACGTATGCGCCATCTTTAGATTTGAATGTCTGGTAGTCACCATCGATAGTTTCATTCATTAGTTGAAGAAGCTTACCAGTCGTGTCTTTAGCCAGTAGAGAATCCCAGTTGCTACCCCAGATAACTTTAACAACATTCCAACCAGCACCTTTAAACAGGCCTTCAAGTTCTTGAATGATGCTACCGTTACCCATGACAGGACCATCAAGGCGCTGTAGGTTACAGTTAATTAGGAAACACAGGTTATCCAGCTTTTCACGTGCAGCGAAAGAAATCGCACCACGTGATTCTGGCTCATCCATCTCGCCATCACCTAGGAAAGCGTAAACACGTTGCGCTGATGTCTCTTTTAAACCACGACCGTCAAGGTACTTCAAGAAGCGCGCTTGATAGATGGCAGAGATTGGACCTAGGCCCATCGATACGGTCGGGAACTGCCAGAATTCAGGCATCAGTTTAGGGTGTGGGTATGACGGGATACCTTTACCATCAACTTCTTGACGGAAGTTGTCTAACTGCTCTTCAGTCAAACGACCTTCAACGAAAGCACGTGAGTAGATACCTGGAGAGATATGACCTTGGTAATAAACCAAATCGCCACCATCCGTCTCATTCGGCGCACGGAAGAAGTGGTTAAAACAAACTTCATAAAATGAAGCTGCAGACTGGTAAGAAGCCATGTGACCACCAAGGTCTAGGTCTTTCTTAGAAGCACGTAAGACAATCATGATCGCGTTCCAGCGGATGATTGAACGAATACGACGCTCTAAAGTGGTATCTCCAGGGTAAGCAGGTTCTTGCGCAGCTGGGATGGTATTTACGTAGTTGGTGGTGATGCCTGTTGGCATATCAACACCATCTAGACGTGCTTTATCTAGTACTTGCTCTAATAAGTACTGTGCACGTTCAACGCCTTCTTCGCGAACTACTGACTCAAGGGCGGCAAGCCAATCTTGGGTCTCTACTACATCGACGTCATTGCTCATGACTTCAGACATGCGATCTATCCTTTCGTTGTTTAACTTTACAAAACAAAAAATGTGTATGCGCCGGACACGGGTTGAGTAATCAGTCCGAACTTTCCTTGCGCTGTTGAATACGACGAAGGGAACGCTCTCTTCGGCTTTCCTCTCGAGTAAGATCCAACAGTGTTTCCTCTATATAGGCCAGGTGAAGTTGCGCCGCTTCGCGAGCCTGTTCTGGCTGGCGGGAAACAATCGCATCAACAATATCGGCCCGGTGTTTGCTCACCTTTTCGACCGCATCTTGGCGGCGATAAAGGAGTTCAAAGTTTTGTAATACATTTTGTTCCAGCAACGGACTCAGGCTGCGTACTATATGAAGAAGTACAAGATTATGGGCAGCTTCTGTTACCGCGACCAATGACTGTGTTACTGCCGCGGCTTCTTGAACTAAGTTTCCCTGTTGCTGGGCTTCACGGATCTGCTCGTGACAATCTTTGATCCGTTTGAAATCGGCGTCGTTACCACGAAGTGCTGCAAAGTAAGATGAAATCCCTTCCAAAGCATGGCGGGATTCCAATAAATCTAGCTGCGTTTCTGGATGTTCAGAGAGCATTTCGAGTAGCGGGTCTGAGAAGGTTTGCCATAGTGATTCACTGACAAACGTTCCTCCCCCCTGACGGCGAGTTAACAATTTTTTCGCTTCTAAGCGCTGAATGGCTTCTCTTACTGAAGGACGGGAGACATCAAACTGCTTCGCCAACTCACGCTCTGGTGGCAACTGTTGCCCCGCTGAAAGCGTGCCTTCCAAAATCAGACGCTCAAGCTCTTGCTCGATCACATCAGAAAGTTTGGGCTGTCGAATTCGTTGATAGGTCATTTTTTAAGCTGTTATTTTCCGTCGCTGACATTCAGGCTGTCAATTGGTATTACCAATTATTGATTTAGGACAAAATTAACAGAGAAAGTGACCACTGTCTACGTGGTAATTGATTTGAATCATGGAATGATGACGATGATAACAAAACCTTAATAGTCAACAGGTATCACAACAACATTAAAAGGTAAGACCAATAATGAAAGTGGCCTTTATTTTAGGTCAAAACAGGTATTTGTAATACAAATGCCAGTCAAAACAGTGACCGGGATCAGATTTTCTTCCCGGAGAGATACTCTGGTGCCCCGTAATTCTGTGAGGGCTAATTGATGGATAGTGCTTTATAAGCATTTTTGTAACTAACTGTAACGTTTCATACTGCTGAGGACTAAAAGGCAAATAGTCACACCCTTCAAGTTCAATACCAATCGAATAATCATTACATTTATCCCTGCCATCAAAGGACGATACGCCAGCATGCCACGCCCGACAGTCAAAAGGCACAAACTGCACTAGCTCCCCGTCTCGACGAATTAACAGATGTGCCGACACTCGCATTTGATAGATCTCTTTGAAATAAGGATGCTCATCAGCACACAACGTTCCAGTAAACAAATGCTCTATATAAGGCCCACCAAACTGACCTGGGGGAAGACTAATATTGTGGATGACTAATAAAGAGATATCTTCATTGGCTGGACGTTGATCATAAAAGGGGGAAGGGACATGTCGCGCTTCTTTTATCCAATGCTGGTTAATTTGCATATCTATACCTGTTCTTCTAAAGCATAAAAGTAGTGTGATTGATGCTGCTTGATTCTAGAATAGGAATTCTACACGGTATGAACCACTCTCAATCTCTCAGCACTACTTTCATTAATATCTGCAACATCTAGGGCTGCAATACGGCTTCGCCCAGCGTATCATAGCAACAAGGCGTAAAATGCGATGGATTCACAATGACAACTGAAAAAAAACACGACAGCCAAGCTCGCTTAGAGTACCTAAAAACTCAGCTTCCTATTGAGATCACTCGTGCGGTTGCTGATACACTCCGCGAGGACTTAGGCGGAGAGATCAATCCAGATCTTGATATCACTGCTAACCTGATCCCAGCAGACAGCCAAGGCGTAGCGACTATAATCACTCGCGAATCGGGGGTGTTTTGCGGCCAACTATGGGCGGATGAAGTATTCAAACAGCTCGGTAGCCAAACCGACATTGAATGGTATGTGAAAGATGGCGACCGTGTCTCACCAAACCAAACCCTTTGTACACTACGCGGTCCAGCTCGTAACCTACTAACAGGTGAACGAAACGCGATGAATTTCATCCAAACTCTGTCTGGTTGTGCATCCATTGTCGCTGAATACTCAGAAAAGCTTGCGGGTACTCCAGCTAAATTGCTCGATACTCGAAAAACAATCCCAGGATTACGTGACGCATTGAAGTATGCGGTCACTTGCGGTGGGGGTCATAATCATCGCATCGGCGTTTTTGATGCTTATCTGATTAAAGAAAACCATATCATGGCCTGTGGTGGTATTTCTCAAGCAGTCAGCAAAGCGAAAGAGCTAAACCCTGACAAACCGGTAGAAGTTGAAACCGAGTCTCTCGATGAACTTCAGCAAGCTATCGAAGCCGGTGCCGATATCGTGATGATCGATAACTTCACTACCGATATGATGCGTGAAGCCGTCGCCTTAAATAACCGCTACCCTGAAGCAGAACGTGTTGCTTTAGAAGTGTCAGGCAATGTGACCCTAAGTACCATCCGTGAATTTGCGGAAACGGGTGTTGATTACATTTCTGTCGGTGCCTTAACAAAACACATCCAAGCGATGGATCTCTCAATGCGCTTTCAATAAGCAAAGAGCATAAGTACGTCTGAGCCTCTTGGTTTGGCTCAGGCGTCGAGTCATATCACTCCCTATCTCTCTCCTTACAATACCGAACACCTCCAAACCAACGTGACAGCCCTCACTAACTATCACCAAACATTTCGACCTCGGCAACAACACTTTTCGATCACCATTCCCCGCTAGAAAAGCACCGAGGTGTGATGACATCAAGTGCGCAAAACCTTCAGCAGATTAAAAAACAAACAATAACGCTAACGATATTTAACCTGCAAAAACAGAAACATGAGATGACCTCAATCAGAAGATGTAACGCACTGCAAACCGATACCAAGGACGTTATATGTCCCGAAAACCCCACGAGAAAAGATGCACCCTAGCGTACTGAATGCATATCCTGTTCTCACCGACTTAAACGGGGAACCGCCGAAAGTCTCGGGTTCATATAACAAAATCAACGGAGTGGATTTATGAATAAGCAGTTGCGCAAAAATAGCAAACAGAAGGGTTTCACCCTAATTGAATTAATGATCGTTGTGGCAGTTATCGGGGTTTTATCTGCGATTGCGGTACCACAGTACCAAAACTATGTGAAACGAAGTGCAGCTGGGGCAGCCCTCTCTACAGCGAAGGCCTTACAAACTAATGTCGAAGAATATATTGCCTTTGATTACGTTTTTCCAGCAAACTCAGCCGCCATTCGCGCCTCTAATTTCTCCATTGGTACAGTATTAGTTGAACAGGATGGTGATACGAGTAGCTCTGGAAAAATTGAGGTCGAAGTCACAGAGGGTGGTGGCACTGGTGCCAAAATTGTTTTAACTAGAACTGCTGACGCATCTGCAGCAAGTTGGGCCTGTGTACTATCTGGCGTTGGTATCACACTAACGGGCTGTGGCAGCTAAACATGCACACAGCACTGCTCAATATCCTCATTCAAGATCAGCTCATTTCAGCTGAACAAGAACAAGAACTACTTGAGCATATGACCCAAGAAGGCACCTCGGTGCCTTCTGCTGTTGTCAATCAAGGTATATTTACCAGCCAAGAGTTAGCACAACATCTAGAACGTATTTTTGCAGTACCCCTAGCTGATTTGCATCAGTATGATTTTGCAAAGTGCTGCCAAAACCTCAACCTGCGGGAGCTCATCCTCCAGCACCGCATGCTGCCTTTAGCGGCAACTGAATATACACTCACCTTAGGAATTTGTGACCCTACTGCAATTGATGGTCAAGATGAATTTCGTTTTGCTACTGGACGGCAAATAGAAACAGCATTACTCGAAACCAAACAATTAGAAGGGGCTATTCGTCGCCTATATGGTAATGATGTTGGAGAATCAAACAACAATCAACAAAATATCAGTGACTCTGATTTAGACTCCCTTGTTGATATTGGGGAAGGTGAAGTCGAGGTCGTTGATGATATCAGCCTTGATACCGCACCGGTAACCCGCTACATCAACCAAGTACTCCTCGATGCGGTCAGAAAAAGTGCTTCCGACATCCACTTTGAGCCTTACGAGAAAGAGTATCGCATTCGCTTTCGCTGCGACGGCATGCTATTCGTACAAGGGAATCCACCGAGTCATCTATCCCGTCGGCTCTCTACACGTTTAAAAGTTATGTCGAAGCTCAATATTGCAGAGCGACGCAAGCCGCAAGATGGGCGAATAAAACTCAAGCTCGGGCCGAGCATTACTGTTGACCTGCGCGTTTCTACCTTGCCGACACTATGGGGGGAAAAGATTGTACTGCGGATACTCGACAGCTCTTCCGCCAACCTTGACATTGATATTCTCGGCTACAACGATAATCAAAAGGAGCGCTATATGCATGCGCTCAACCAACCTCAAGGAATGATTCTGGTTACAGGCCCGACGGGGAGTGGGAAAACCGTCTCGCTCTATACAGGGTTAAGTATTTTAAATACTGCTCAACGAAATATTTCCACAGCAGAAGACCCGGTCGAAATAAACCTTCCCGGTATCAATCAGGTTCAAGTGAACCCCATGGCAGGCTTAGAGTTTTCCGATGCCCTAAAAGCCTTTCTCCGCCAGGACCCTGATGTGGTGATGGTTGGTGAAATCCGCGACTTAGAAACAGCAAGTATCGCGATTAAAGCCTCTCAAACAGGACACTTAGTGCTATCGACACTTCACACCAACTCTGCAGCAGAAACAATTACCCGATTAAAGAACATGGGGGTCGCTAGCTATAACTTAGCCTCTTCACTGAGCCTTATTATTGCTCAACGTCTCGCAAGAAGGCTGTGCAAACACTGTAAAGAGGTCCATGAACTACGCCCTGAAGTTCGTGAGCATTTTGGCATATCAAACACTACGACGATCTACAAAGCATCTCCCAATGGTTGTGATGAATGCAACAGCGGGTATGCCGGTCGTGTCGGCATTTATGAAGTGATGCCTTTCACTCATGAGCTTGGTGTCGCGATCAACAAAGATGCGACCAGCCGCCAACTTGAAATGCTTGCCCAGAAACAAGGCATGCTTTCATTACGTGAAGCTGGGCTTGAGAAAATGCAGCAAGGCATCACTAGCCTGACAGAGCTCCAGCGCGTCCTTCAGCTCGATTAATTCCACCTTTCGATATCAGATAACCTATCTAAACGGAGTTTTTATGTTTGGGTCAATAACAGAAGCAACCTCCGCCACTAAGCTCAAGCACTTTGCTTGGCGTGGCGTCAATGGCAATGGCAAAAAGGTCCGTGGCATAATGATGGGCTATATCGAAGGGGATGTAAGAGAAAAACTCGCACAACAACAAATTAAACTCCAAAAAATTAAGCAAACAACACCCTCAGCATTCTCTTCATTTGGTAATAAAATGAAAGGGACGGATATCACTGCTTTTACCAGGCAGTTAGCGACCATGCTAAATGCTGGGGTTCCTATTGTGCAAGGTTTACGCTTGATAGCAGATAGCCACAAGAAAGCTGAAATGCGTGCCGCTGTTTTACAGGTCTCTAAGCAGGTAGAAGCAGGCACAAGCCTATCTAAAGCCTTTTCTTCTGCAAGCTCAATGTTTGATGGCTTTTACTGTGACCTCATCGCGACAGGAGAGGAAACCGGACACCTTCCCGAAGTGTTTGCTCGACTCGCCATGTATAGAGAAAAAAGTGAAGCCCTACGTAAAAAAGTCGTTAAAGCGATGATATATCCAACCATCGTAAGCTTGGTTGCAATCACCGTTACTGTTGGGATGCTTGTCTTCGTTATTCCGCAATTTGACCAGATATTCAAAAGCTTCGGTGCTCAACTACCTTGGTTTACCCAGCAGGTTGTTTATCTATCAGAGTTTATACAAGCAACAGGGTTGTACATCTTTGCTGGGGTCATTATTTTCATTCTAAGTTTTAGCCTAGCCATGCGTAAAAGCCCTAGTTTCAAGTTCCAAGTTCATAAGTGGGTATTGAGAGTGCCTATTTTTGGGGGGATATTCCTAAAGGCTTCCATCGCGAAATTTGCGCGAACCCTAGCAACGACCTTTAGCGCTGGGGTTCCCTTACTGTCAGGCTTAAGGTCAGGTGCGCAAACCACATCGAATCTCTTTGTAAAAAAAGCAATCGATAGTGCACATACTCAAACCTCCGCAGGTATGCCACTTTACATTGCCCTCAGACAAGCAGATGCCTTCCCTGAACTCATGCTACAAATGGTGATGATAGGTGAAGAGTCTGGTGCACTGGATGATATGCTAAATAAAAACGCAACATTGTATGAAAGTGATGTTGATAACGTCGTTGATAACCTTAGCCAAATTATTGAGCCCTTTATAATCGTCATCCTTGGCGGTGTCGTTGGAGGCCTTTTAGTTGCGATGTACATGCCTATATTTAGTATGATGAGTGTCATAGGCTAAGAGAGCTATTTAACCAAATTCACTGTTTAACCTTTAAGTTTACCTAACATCCAACAACGTCCCGTTTTACAATGGGGCGTTCTTTTTTATATGAGACTCACATGGACTTGTTTTTCTATTACCCGTGGCTATTCCCTCTTTTTGCTGGTGTACTTGGATTACTGATCGGCAGCTTTCTGAACGTCGTCATTTATCGACTTCCCGTCATGATGGAGAAACAGTGGCATCAAGAGTGCCACGAGTGCTTTCCTGAACAGATGGAAGCACCAAAAAAAGAGCGCTTTGATCTCAGCCACCCAGCATCTACCTGCCCTAAATGCACACAGAAAATTGCCTTCTATGACAATATCCCAGTACTCAGCTGGCTGCTATTGAGAGGGAAGTGTCGAGGCTGTAACGCTCCCATTTCTGCGCGCTACCCATTTGTCGAGCTACTAACCGGGGTGATGGCGTTTCTCGTTGCCCAGCAGCTTCCTGCTGGGCCATGGGGGTTTGCCGTCATTGCATTTACCTTTGCTCTTGTTGCGCTCGCATTTATCGATTTGGACACACAGCTACTTCCGGATTCTTTAACTCTACCCTTGATGTGGGGGGGGATTTTTTGCGCGCTTATGCGCTGGAGTCCACATTCACTTCAAGATGCGATCATCGGCGCAATGGCTGGTTATATGGTGCTCTGGTCCCTCTATTGGAGTTTTAAGCTTTTCACAGGCAAAGAAGGCATGGGGTATGGCGATTTCAAACTGCTTGCTGCGCTTGGTGCTTGGCTAGGATGGCAGATGCTACCCATGGTCGTTCTGTGCTCTTCACTGTTCGGGGCGATCTTTGGCATCATTCAACTTCGCTTAGCCGGTGAAGATCATCAAACGCCCTTCTCTTTTGGGCCCTACCTTGCGATTGCTGGGTGGGTAGCGATGCTGTGGGGTGATAAAATAAATACTTGGTACCTCACACAAATACTTGGATTATAAATGACGTTTATTGTTGGCCTTACCGGTGGGATAGGCAGTGGAAAAACAACGGTTGCGAATAAATTTGCAGAGAGAGGCGTACCGCTTGTCGATGCGGATATCATTGCCCGCGATGTCGTTGCCCCAAATAGCCATGGTTTAAATAAGATTGCTGAAAGGTATGGTTCTGACATCTTAATGACAGATCAACAGCTTGACCGTGGCAAACTGAGGCAGATTATTTTTGATACGCCGACGGAAAAAGCGTGGTTAGACAACCTGCTTCACCCGCTTATACGTAAAGAAATGGCCGCACAACTGGAGGCAATCACAGCACCATATTGTTTGCTTGTTGTCCCGTTGCTTGTTGAAAATGGGCTGCAAGATATGGCCCACCGTGTGCTGGTTGTCGATGTTAGCGTTGAGAATCAGATAAAGCGCACGACAAGCAGAGATAGTGTCAGCTCTGAACATGTTAATAAGATTGTTAATCTGCAGGCGACTCAGCAGCAACGCTTAGAGATTGCCGATGATGTCATCCATAATGACAGTGATGAAGAAGCACTCGATCAACAGATCGATACTCTTCATCAGCACTATTTAAGCTGCACCAACAGATGACATACGCAATTTTTTAAGACAAACTATAGGTTATTGTCAAAGGACTGGATAAGGTTATGCAACAACAAGAAAGCACTCTTCAATCTGCACGACCACCAGTAAAGTACGAGCACCCTTTAAATGAGCGTGTACGCACCTATTTACGCTTTGAAGTGCTATTTCGTCAGTTGCACCACAGCGCCCAGCTCGCTGATCCATGGCACTACCATCTATTCTTTCGCTCTATCTTTGATATTTTGGAATTACTAGACCAAATCCAACTCAAAGCAGAGCTCATTAAAGATCTTGATAAGCAGAAAGCGAAGCTAAAACAGTGGCTCAACATCGATAATGTTGATCAAACAACCCTACTTCAGCTACTCGACGAACTAGAAACTCTTCATCATCAACTACTCGCGACACCAAGGCTCGGGCAGAAGCTACGTGAAGACCGCTTCTTAAGCAGTATACGCCAGCGATTCAGTATCCCTGGCGGTACATGTAACTTTGACTTACCGAGCCTGCACCACTGGTTACACCTTAGTGAAGAGCAACGCCAAAAAGACATTGAGTGCTGGATGAGCCAGCTTAAAGCCCCTTCGGCTGCACTCTCTTTATGGCTTCGATTAGTGAGAGACTCGGGGCGATTTATGCCCGAGAGTGCTCACCAAGGTTTTTTTCAAGCCGATGCTGCAGATGCAGAGTTATTACGTCTACAAATTTGCAGTAGTGATGGGGTTTACCCTATGATATCGGGCCATCGCAGCCGGTTTGCGATAAGATTTATGCCCTTTGACGAAAATGGACAAGTACCAGAAAGCATTCAGTTTTCACTGGCGCGTTGTTGAGCCATTTCGTCGAAAAACAGTTCTGGAGCTATCAATGTCGACACCGATTACTACCGTCCCTTGCCCTACCTGCAAACAATCCGTGATTTGGGGTAATGAAAGCCCTTACCGCCCCTTCTGCTCTAAGCGATGTCAGTTAATTGACCTTGGCGAGTGGGCAGAAGAAGAGAAGCGAATTCCGAGTACTCCTGAGCAAACAGACAGCGATGACTGGAGTGAAAGCCAATAATTCCTAAGCCTAGTGCTCGAAGAGTTGCGATATTTCAGCTTCAAGGTGGCGGCTCACCACCTTGAAGCATTGCATTTTGAAGCAGCAAACATTACACCTTAAAACAACACTACCTTGAAACAAGCCTGCGATAAAGCTGACCCACTCCCAAAGCAACGATGACTCCGCTCATCACTCACCCCCTTACGTTAATCGAATAAATGTTTGAGTAAGTATTTACGGGGTAAACTCACAGTTATCAAGGCAGGGGTTACCCAAGGTTGTTGCTATTGGCCCACTGTACTATCGCATTTAGCACTGCTTCATTGGCTTCTGGGAATGGATAGTCATTTAAGCAGCTAATCTCCGCCCACTCACCAGGCTGTCCTTCTTTACCAAATGGTTCGCCTTCAAACTGCTTAATCAAAAAGAAGTCAAATGACAGTAGCTTATCCGAATAGTCATGATCTAAGCTTAAGAAGTGATCCAATGAGGTAGCATCAATGCCGACTTCTTCGTGTAGCTCTCGGATCACTGCTTGCTGAGCATTTTCACCAACTTCGACTTTACCGCCAGCAAACTCCCATAGTCCACCTTGATGTGATTTCGCTTCTCTGCGCGTAATGAAGACCTGCTTCCTATCAACCGAAAGAATAATTCCTGCCGCAATGTGTATTCTTTTCTTCATCGTTTACTCTCGACCTAGTCTTGTCTCTCTGAAAACAACAAAAGCCGCTAAGAGCGGCTTTTGTATAGCTGGTTTAATCAAAAGTTAGTTGATTTGACCGTGGCATTGCTTATATTTTTTACCGCTACCACAAGGGCAAGGTTCATTACGTCCAACTTTGCGTACATCACGTTGGAACGTGCCTTGTTCTTGCTCTGCTGATGCTTCACCATTATCAAGAGGGTTATCCGCATTAGCATGTTGCATCTGCTGGCGACGGGCAACTTCTTCAGCTTGGCGACGACGCTGAGCTTCCATCTGCTCAACTTCTTCTTGCTGCTGAACACGCACTTTCGACAAAATCATCACAACGTCTGATTTTAGACTTTCAAGCATCTCTTCAAATAACTCAAAAGACTCGCGCTTATATTCTTGCTTAGGGTTTTTCTGTGCATAGCCACGTAAGTGGATACCTTGACGAAGGTGATCCATTGCCGCAAGGTGCTCTTTCCAAAGCGTATCCAAGTTTTGCAGCATCACCGATTTCTCGAAGTTGCGCATCACCGCTTCGCCCACAACAGATTCTTTCTCCGCGTAAACTTCGACGGCTTTTTCATAGATACGCTCACGAAGTGCTTCTTCGTATAGTTTATCTTCGGTATCTAACCAATGTTGAATTGGAAGTTCCATATCAAAATCGGCTTTTAGGCGCTTCTCTAAGCCATCGATATCCCACATCTCTTCAAGAGACTGCTGTGGAATATACTGATCAACTAACGCAGTGATCACATCTTCACGGTTATGAGAGATCATTTCACTGATATCATCGCTGTTCATCAGCTCATCACGTAGCTCATAAACCACTTTACGCTGATCATTGGCAACATCATCAAACTCAAGCAGCTGCTTACGGATATCGAAGTTACGACCTTCCACTTTGCGCTGTGCGTTTTCAATCGCCTTTGTTACCCAAGGGTGCTCAATCGCTTCACCTTCTTCCATCCCTAGCTTTTTCATCATGCCAGAAACACGGTCAGAAGCGAAAATACGCATCAAGCCATCTTCCATAGAAAGATAGAAGCGAGATGAACCTGCATCACCTTGACGGCCTGAACGACCACGTAGCTGGTTATCGATACGACGAGATTCGTGACGCTCTGTACCAATAATATGTAAACCACCAGCAGCAAGGACTGCATCATGATCGAGTTGCCACTGCGCTTTCAATTCTGCTATTTGTGCTTCGCTTGGGTTATTCAGTTTCTCGATACGAGAACTTAAATTACCACCCAAGACGATATCGGTACCACGACCAGCCATGTTAGTTGCAATCGTTACTGCACCAGACTCACCGGCTTGAGCAACAATTTCCGCTTCCTTCTCGTGGAATTTAGCATTAAGAACTTGGTGCTTGATACCTGCTTTTTTCAACGCATTAGAAAGAAGCTCTGATTTCTCAATGGATACCGTACCTACTAGGCTTGGTTGCCCCTTAGCCACACGCTCTTTGATATCTTCAATAATCGCATTGAATTTCTCAACTTCAGTCATGTAAACCAAGTCACCCATATCATCACGAACCATTGGACGGTTCGTTGGGATAACAACTGTTTCAAGGTTATAGATAGACTGGAATTCGAACGCTTCTGTATCTGCTGTACCTGTCATACCTGACAATTTTTCATACAGACGGAAGTAGTTCTGGAATGTTATCGATGCAAGCGTTTGGTTCTCATTTTGAATCTTAACGCCTTCTTTCGCTTCGACAGCTTGATGAAGACCTTCAGACCAGCGACGACCTGGCATTGTACGACCAGTGTGCTCATCGACAATTACGACTTCGTCATCTTGGACGATATAGTCGACGTCACGTTCAAATAAAACATGAGCACGTAGTGCTGCATTAACATGGTGCAGCAAGCTAATGTTAGTTGGTGAGTAAAGCGTATCACCCGCTTCCATCATGTTATTATTGATTAGTAGCTCTTCAACAAACTCTTGACCGTTTTCTGTCAGGTGAGTCTGCTTCGCTTTTTCATCAACGGTATAGTGGCCATCGCCACGATACTCTTCACTATCTTCCTGATCTTGCTTAACAAGATTAGGGATCAATGTGTTGATTTTAATATAAAGCTCAGAGCTGTCTTCTGCTGGACCAGAGATAATCAGTGGCGTACGCGCTTCATCGATAAGGATCGAATCGACCTCATCCACGACGGCAAAGAAACGATCGCGCATAACACGATCTTCACCGCGGAAGGCCATGTTGTCACGTAAGTAATCAAAGCCAAACTCGTTGTTTGTTCCGTAAAGAATATCAGCTTGGTAAGACTCTTTCTTCTCTTGAGGATTCATACCTGGAATATTGAAAGCAACCGTCATTCCAAGGAATTCAAACAATGCACGGTTAGTTTCTGCATCACGCTTAGCAAGGTAGTCATTCACTGTAACGATGTGAACACTTTTACCTGTTAACGCATTAAGATAAGCAGGTAGTGTCGCAGTCAGCGTTTTACCTTCACCAGTACGCATCTCTGCGATCTGGCAATCATTTAGAACCATGCCACCAACAAGCTGCATGTCGAAGTGGCGCATACCATTCAAACGCTTAGAAGCTTCTCGAACCGTTGCAAACGCTTCAGGAAGTAGAGCGTCTAGGTTTTCACCTTGCTCAATACGCTCACGAAACTCTACCGTTTTCGCTCTTAGCTCTTCATCTTGCAATGACTCAAACTGAGGTTCGAGTTTATTAATTTGGTCTACAATTTTACGCAGCTTCCGCAGAGTGCGGTCATTTCGGCTGCCAATTACTTTAGTCAGAAGTTTCGATAACATGGGAGTGCTTTATTCTCTTTGTTGTCATGTGGTGTTACCACAAGCTTAATAATTTTGCGTGCTTTCAATGCGACTGCACCGTGCTAATGTCATTAGCATCACTACGCAGTTTACACGGCTATAAGTGCTAAATGGGGGCAATTGCCAATAACTTCAACCACCACTACCATTTTTATTTAAAATGGCAGATTCTTTCCATTGCGCCTCACTAATGCTCGACGGATCCCTCTATAATAAGGGAAAATAAGCGTTCGTCCTACGTTAAACCCATGTTGTTTGCTGTAGATCAGCGTTTCAACCTTAATAGAGTTCAAGACACGACGCCTATGCGAGATCACCGGCCACAAAGCGCAGACAGCCTATTAGACAGTGATAAGCTAACAAATATAACCCAGAGGGCGATATTACTCGACCAACTTGGCAAAAAAGTGAAAGCGTGCTTAAGTACTGACCTAAGTAACAACATTCGCGTGGCTAATTACCGCCAAGGGGTATTAATTATTGAAGTTTCTTCGTCGGCATGGGCCCAACGCCTCAATTTTGAA
Source organism: bacterium sp. HQB-150 (assembly GCA_043421945.1). GTDB lineage: Bacteria > Pseudomonadota > Gammaproteobacteria > Enterobacterales > Vibrionaceae > Thaumasiovibrio. The sequence goes on from JBHOGO010000001.1 coordinate 104,158, forward strand.
CGCTTCAACCTAATGTCTCAATTAAGAAGTGGCGATTTACCCCAGCTAAGTACGATAGATGTAAAGGTAAACCCTGAGCTATCAAAGCAGCCTCACCGCCGTAAAACAAGCGATGTGCCAGATATACAGCAAGAGCCTATTAGCCCTGTTGCAGCGGAGTACTTAAAAGCAGTTGCAGCGCATGCGCCTGATGGGATAAAAGCGCGTTTGGAACGATTGGCGGCACTTTCAAACAAAAAGAGATAATGTAAATTCATTCAACGCTAAGAATGAGGCATGAAGGGGTTTATTCGTAGGTTCTATTTGCTCATGGGTTCGACGAACTAAATAGCGAATGATTAGGTAGCTATCGTTTCAGCAGCTGCCTCAAAAGCAACGGCTAAGAATTGTCGTTTCGATATCTTTCAGATACAAAAAAGCGAGCTATTAGCTCGCTTTTTTCTTGATGACAATCGTCTGTCATCGGAAATGCTTAATTCAAACTAGGCAAGTACCATACCTGGTTGAGCCAAAGTAACAGGGACATCGCGCTCATGCTCGTATGTCACCATTTCATAAGACTCTTGATCGGCTAAAACAGCACGTAACAATTGGTTATTTAATGCATGCCCTGATTTATAAGCGCGTACTTCACCAACAATGTTATGCCCACACATGTACAGATCACCAATGGCATCTAATACTTTGTGCTTCACTAGCTCGTTATCGTAACGCAAACCATCTTCGTTCAGGATACGATATTCGTCTAAAACAATCGCATTATCGAAGCTGCCGCCAAGACACTTATTTTGAGACTGCAAAAATTCGATGTCACGCATGAAGCCAAAGGTGCGTGCACGGCTAATTTGCTGAACAAATGCCTGACTAGAGAAATCCATCACCAAATTTTGCTGGTCAGTTTCGATAGCTGGGTGATCAAAATCAATCGCAAAATCTAAGCGGAAACCATTATAAGGTACTAGCTCTGCCCATTTGTCGCCATCTTCGACGCGAACAGGTTTTTTAATACGTAAGAAACGCTTAGGCGAATTTAACGTATCAATTCCAGCTGATTGCAACAAATAGATGAACGGGCTAGCACTACCATCCATAATCGGGATTTCAGGTGCATCGACTTCGATAATAATATTATCAATACCCATGCCTGCTAACGCAGCATTCAAGTGCTCGACCGTTGAGATACGAATACCGGAGTCGTTAACAAGTGCTGTACATAGCATGGTATCGCGAACTGAGAGCGCATCAACAGGGAAATCCACAGCGGGATCCAAATCGACTCTTCGATAGATTACGCCTGTGTTCGCCGCCGCTGGACGCAATGTCAAAGTGACTTTGCGGCCCGAGTGCAAACCCACTCCGGTCGTTTTCACGATGCTTTTTAACGTGCGTTGTCGAATCATTTACTCAATCCTACTCTCAATTCACGGGATAATACGATTACCAATTATCACCCTTTTCAGGGTGATAATTGAGACATCATACCAGTAATTTGGTTACTTACCAAGCAATCAATTTAGTCAGCTTGCTTACGTAAGAACGCTGGAATATCCAAATAGTCATGCTCTGACTCATCTTTAGGGGTCGCTTTAGGTGCAGCTGATCCCTGTGATGGTGCTGAGCCAGACGTCTGTACCGGCTTTTCTGGTGCCGCTGGACGTACTTCAACTTTTGGTGTTTCCACTTTCGCTTGCGCCGGTGCTGGTGCTGCCGTCTTAGGAGCATTTGTCACTAGCGTAATATCTGGCTTTTTCTCATTACCGATACCCGTAGCAACCACCGTAACACGTAGCTCATCTGACATTTCAGGGTCTAGCGACGTACCGATTACCACCGTTGCGTTATCAGAAGCAAACGCCTTAACGGTATTACCCACTGTTTCGAATTCGTCTAAACGCATGTCGAAGCCAGCAGTAATATTAACAAGTACACCACGAGCGCCAGCCAAGTCGATATCTTCAAGCAATGGAGAAGAGATAGCCATTTCAGCGGCTTCTTCAGCGCGATCATCACCGGTAGCAACACCGCTACCCATCATGGCATGTCCCATTTCCGACATCACGGTACGTACATCCGCGAAATCGACGTTGATATGCCCTGGGCGAGTGATCAACTCTGCAATACCTTGTACAGCATTACGTAAAACGTCATTTGCTTTCGCAAACGCGTCCAATAGCGTGATGCCACGGCCAAGCACTTTAAGTAGCTTTTCGTTTGGAATCGTGATCAATGAATCTACGTGCTTAGACAGCTCTTCGATACCTTGCTCAGCAAATGCCATTCGCTTTTTTCCTTCGAAGCTAAATGGCTTAGTCACCACCGCTACCGTCAGAATGCCCAACTCCTTAGCAACTTCAGCAATAACAGGCGCAGCACCAGTACCGGTACCGCCACCCATTCCTGCTGCGATAAATACCATATCGGCACCATCGAGCTGAGCTTTAATCGCTTCACGATCTTCCATTGCAGAATCACGCCCAACTTGTGGGTTAGCTCCTGCACCCAAACCTTTGGTGATATCACCACCGATCTGGATCGTTGAACTTACATTGGTCTTCTTTAGCGCCTGAGCGTCTGTGTTCACACTAATGAAATCAACACCTTCGATTGACTCACGTACCATGTGCTCAACAGCATTACCGCCGCCGCCGCCAACGCCAATGACTTTAATAACCGCTTCGTCTGACATATCCATCATCGGTTCAAACATGTGTTCTCTCCGTTTTTCCTGTTCGCATCAGGTTTAAAATTCTTTCTTAAGCCAATTGGTTAAACGCTGCCAAGCTGGCACGTTCATCGAACGTCGAGGTTCAACCTCAACCGTATCATACAATTGACTTTCCTTTCCGTAGTACAGCAAACCAACGGCTGTCGCATAAGTGGGTGCTTTTACATATTCTGTTAAGCCATTGACACCAACAGGTTTACCTAAACGCACTTGATTACGAAAAACGCGTTCAGCGCATTCCACTAACCCATCAATTTGCGCCGCTCCACCTGTTAACACAATACCCGCGGCCAGATGATGCTTATGACCTGCACTACGCATTTGTTCTTCTACCGCGACCAACTTCTGTTTTACTAGCCCTAGTAATTCACTGTATCTCGGCTCTATCACTTCTGCTAATGTCTGGCTTTGCAAGCTACGTGACGGTCGACCTCCAACACTCGGTACATCAACTTTCGCATCTTTACTAACGAGCTCACTCAGCGCACAGCCAAACTTCACTTTAATCTCTTCTGCGTTACTTGGGGGTGTTCCAAACGCATAAGCGATATCACTTGTTACCGCATTACCCGCATAAGGCACCACTTCAGCATGGCGTAACGCACCACCACTCCATACCGCCATATCCATTGTGCCGCCACCAATATCGACAACACAAACACCGAGTTCTTTTTCATCTTCTGTTAGCACCGCGTAACTGGATGCTAGCCCAGAGAAAATGAGTTGATCTACTTTCAATCCGCAGCGCTCAACAGCCTTCTCTATATTACGTGCCATATCGTTGTGGCAAGTAATCATATGGACATTAGCGTGCATTCTAACACCCGATAATCCAACAGGGTTTTTGATTCCCTCTTGAAAATCAATCGCAAACTCTTGCGGGATGATATGCAATGTCCGTAATTCATCGCTGAGTTTTACAGACTTTGCAGTGTGAATGACGTTATCTACGTCATCCTGCGTGACCTCTTTGTCAGAAATTGGCACCATACCGTTTTCTGTCATGCAATTTATATGCTTACCTGACAAAGAAAGAAAAACGGATTCTATCTGACAATCTGCAATCAACTCCGCTTGATCAATAGCGCGTTGTACCGACTTAACCACTGACTCGAGATCGTTTACCCCTCCCTTGTCCATACCGCGGGACGGGCTGTCTCCATGACCAATAATATTAATCGTATTGTCAGGTAATACTTCCCCGACTAATGCTGTCACCTTCGAGGTGCCGATATCCAATCCGACTATCAATTGCTTATCCGTTGACTTGGTCATGCTATCTCTATACTAATTATTCTCTGTCGACTGCCAACCAACAGCAGCACCAGTATCGTATCGCAAATCCACATATTCGATAGCGCGATCGCTACTATTCAGCTCTGGATATAACGTTATAAACCTCATCAAACGCTCATTAATAGAACGTCGACCGAGCTCCAGGCGAATACCATTATTTAGCCATACTCGCCAAGCTCGTCGAGAACTCAGGGATAAGCCTTCAATACTTACCCCCAATACAGCCAATTGAGACTCCATGGCTTTCCACTCACTCATCACCAATTCGCTAGTACCTTCAGGTCCTTCTAGTCGAACCAAGCTTTCAAGTTCTGCCGCACGAGCGACAAACACTTCACCATACGTGTTGAGCAAAGCATCATCATGCCAACGTGCTAACGGTTCGTGTTCAACCAAATACACTTTTAGCGTTTCTGGCCACTGTTTTCTTACCGAGGCACTAGCGACCCAAGGTAGCGATTCAATCGCTGCCTGAATACCTCCGACGTCTTGGGTCATAAAACTTCCCAAGTCACCCGACTGTAATATGGCTTCTCGCACATCATCGGTGGCAAGATACGTTAGGTCACCTTGAATCACTAAGTTTGCCAGTGGCAGACGATTGGCATCTGTCATCCATTGTACTACTGAGATGAACATCCCCAATATCAGCACAACAACAAGAATGAAAAAGCCGAGTGAACCGTAATGCTGCCAGTCAACCTGGTTTCTTTCTATCACTGCATTCTCTGCCATTCATTCCTCGCCAAATGCATCCCGATTCACAGGTTGGTTAGCTTAAACAGAATTACAGATGATCGATTATACCGACCCTCAGTGTTCTCTCCAACCATTGTAATGCTTTTCAGCATAGTTAATGCAAACAAACATCCATTTTTTGTTCTATTTCCGTTCACATTTCACACTCTGCGTTAGCATGAAACTCAACCACTTACACTACCTTCTGTTGCATATTTGTGATATTCAGTTCGAAATCTGCTAACTCACGGGCTATCTTGCCTACATCTCCGGCACCTTGCGTCAATATCAGGTCATTATCTTCGAGAAGATTTGCTAAAGTACCTGGCAAATTTTCTTTGTCTGCGACAAAGATAGGATCTAACTTTCCGCGAGCTCTGATGGTACGACAAAGTGCCCGACCATCAGCACCCGGTATCGGTGCTTCACCAGCAGAATAAACGTCAAGCATGACTAAGACATCCACTTTATCGAGTACGTTGGCAAAATCATCATATAAATCACGCGTACGACTATAGCGATGAGGCTGGAAAACCATGACTAAACGACGATCAGGCCAACCTGCTCTCGCAGCATCAATGGTTACATCAACTTCGCTAGGGTGATGGCCATAATCATCCACCAGCATCACTTGGCCATTGCCTGAGTCAAATTCGCCAAGATGATCAAAGCGACGACCGGTTCCAGCAAAAGTGGCTAAGGCATTTAAGATCGCTTCATCGGCAACCTCTTCTTCGCTTGCAACCGCAATCGCAGCAGCAGCATTTAGTGCGTTATGCTTACCCGGTACATTTAAAGTAATGTTCAAGGTAGGTCGATCACGTCGCTCAATCGAAAAATGCCCTTGCTGCCCCGTTTGGCGGTAATGGCTAATACGGACATCAGCATCATCAGAGAATCCATACGTCACAACTTGACGACCAACTTGTGGTAATAGCTCTCTTACCACTGGATCGTCAATACACATTACGGCTAACCCATAGAAGGGTAAATTATGGAGGAAATCAATAAACGTCTGTTTCAAGACATTAAAGTCACCGCCATACGTTTCCATATGATCGGGTTCGATATTGGTAACAATACTAACCATCGGCTGCAAATGAAGGAAAGACGCATCACTTTCATCAGCTTCTGCAATCAAGTAACGGCTACAGCCCAAACGTGCATTGGTTCCTGCGCTTTTAACTAGACCACCATTTACAAACGTTGGATCTAAACCTGCTTCAGAATATATCTGTGTCACCATCGCTGTCGTCGTTGTTTTGCCATGCGTTCCAGCAACAGCAATACCGTGACGATAGCGCATTAACTCTGCCAACATTTCTGCACGGCGCACAACAGGAATTCGAGATTCACGCGCAGCGATTAGCTCTTGATTGTCTGGGCTAATCGCCGTTGATACAACAACAACGCTTGCACCGTGAACATTTGATGCCTGATGACCAAAAAAGATTTTTGCACCTTTACTTTCTAAACGTGCTGTCACTAAATTTTCAGCGATGTCAGAGCCTGTAATCTGATACCCTTCATTGATCAACACCTCAGCGATACCACTCATGCCTGCGCCACCGATCCCGACAAAGTGGATCCGTTCAACTCGGCGCATCTCTGGCACCATAGTACGAATCTTTGCTAACTGCTGATTATCAAGTTTACCCATTACTTTGCTCTCATTATTTTGCATGTGAGGTAATAACATCTGCAACGCGTTGGTCTGCATCCGTTATCGCCATCTCTCTTGCTCGTTTTGCCATTTTCAGCAAACGATCACGAGTTAATAGTGTTAGTTGTTCTGCTAATTTTTCTGCCGTTAGATCTGGTTGCTCAATCATCACGGCAGCACCTGCTGCCACCAAGTGATCGGCGTTGAGTGCTTGTTGCCTGTCTTTGTGCATAAACGGAACAAAAACCGCCCCTAATCCAGCGGCTGACAATTCTGATACGGTCAATGCACCAGAACGACATACGACAACATCAGCCCAACGATAAGCCTCTGCAACATCATCAATAAAGTCGCTCACTTCAGCAGAAGCATTGGCATCATTGTATGCGCTAATGACCGGTTGAGATCGACCTTTTCCAGCTTGGTGTCGTACGATGGTACTATCACCCAGTAAAGCCAGTGCTTTTGGCAGCGTATCATTGAGAATCTGCGCGCCTTGGCTTCCTCCAGTAACGAGCACCCGCAAAGGTCCTGTCCGTTGTGCTAAACGAACATCAGGGTCTGCTAGTGCAACAACGTCTTGTCGTACAGGGTTACCAACAACAGGGCGATCGGGGAACGCACCAGGAAACGCCTGTAATACCGCTTTTGCCACTTTCGCTAACCACTGATTTGTTAATCCAGCAACAGCATTTTGTTCGTGTAATATCACTGGGATACCCGATAGCCAAGCAGCTATGCCACCCGGACCACTCACATACCCGCCCATCCCGAGTACCGCATCAGGCTGATAAGCTTTGATATATTGGCGCGCTTGCAAAATAGCACCAACTATCTGAAAGGGTGCCGCAAGTAATCGCTTAATGCCTTGACCTCGAAGACCTTTCACTTTAATAAAATCAATCTCAATACCGTACTGCGGTACTAATTGAGCTTCCATACGATCAGCCGTTCCCAGCCAACGAATCTCCCAGCCTTGAGCCTGAAGATTTTTTGCAACGGCAAGTCCAGGGAAGACATGTCCCCCAGTTCCACCCGCCATGACGAGTAATTTTTTATTCTGTTTCGACGTCATCTTCATTACTTTCTTGATGCCACATACTTGCAGCGACAACTCGCTGCTCATGATCAATTCGAATCAATAGCGCAACCGCTGTTGCCATAATAAACAAACTAGAGCCACCGTAACTAATTAACGGCAACGTCAGCCCTTTTGTGGGTAACAAACCCGAAGCAGCCCCGACATTAACTAAGGTTTGAAAAGCAAACCAAAAGCTCAACCCATAAGCGATATAACCGCCGAATAATTGCTGTGTCTCAACACAACGACGACCAATCAATAGAGCTTTAAAAACCAGACCAAATAGCAACGCTAATACAGCGGTAACACCAAGTAGTCCGAGCTCTTCTGCCAATACAGAGAAAACAAAGTCAGTATGAGCTTCAGGCAAGTACTCTAGTTTTTGAATAGAGTTACCCAAACCTTGTCCCCACCAATCACCGCGGCCAAATGCCATCAGTGATTGGGTAAGTTGGTATCCACTCCCAAATGGGTCACTCCACGGATCCATAAAAGAAGCTAATCGTTGAAGTCGGTACGGCGCAGCCATAATCATACCGCCAACGGCTAATCCTGCCGCCATGACCAAGACAATAAACTGCCACAACTTAGCGCCAGCCATGAAAAGCATTCCTATAGTGATGATCAACATCACCACAAAAGAGCCAAAGTCAGGCTGCAAAAGGAGCAATGCGCCCATCGATGCCAACACACTCATGGGTTTAAAGAAGCCACTGTAGAAGTTACTTCTCACCGCATCATGACGTCGCACTAAATACCCAGACAAGAAAACCAGCAGGGCTAACTTCGCCAGCTCCGCAGGCTGCAAATTAAATAGTCCCAGAGGGATCCAGCGTTGTGCACCATTCACCGTATTACCAATAAAAAGCACAACAACGAGCAATAACAATGAGATAAGCAGTAAAGGCCCACTGATTTGCATCCAGCGCGTTAAAGGCACTTGTACTACAACCGAACCAATAATTAGCGATCCAATCAGAAAAATACCGTGCCGTATCGCAAAATAGAGCGGTTGTCCTGTTAGACGGGTAGCAACAGGCTCAGAAGCGGATGTCACTGTCACTAGCCCTACTAACATCAAGGCAAAGATAAGCCAAACCAAATGACGGTCATACCAACAGGTCTCCTCTGGCTGTTGAAGCCATTCTCGTCCTCGTGCTGATATTGATGCCAGTTGAGTCACTATCATAGTGATAACTCACCATTATGCTGTGCTGCTAAATGAACAAAATGTTCACCACGCTTCATAAAGTTAGGAAACTGGTCAAAGCTCGCACAAGCTGGCGACAACAAAATCATATCGCCTTGATCGGCATTCTTGAAAGCTATCTCAACAGCTTCATCCATCGTCTCAGTTTGCACACTATTCTCAACGAGGTCAGCAAAGGCCTCTGCATCTCGACCATAGCAATACAAATTAACAGGTAACGGTGCCAACACATCCCCTAATTCAGAAAAGTCTGCGCCTTTACCATCACCGCCGACAAGTAGATGTAACGCACCATCAAGTTGAAGGCCTTTTAATGCTGCAGCCGTACTGGCTAAGTTTGTCGCTTTGGAGTCATTAACCCAACGAACCCCTTCTTTCTCAAGAACCAACTGGCAACGATGCGGCAAACCACCATATTGCTTCATTGCAGTGATCGCCCCTTCTCGAGGGACGCTAGCGGCATCAGCAAGTGCCAATGCAGCAAGACAATTAGCCACATTATGTCGACCAACTAGCGCAATTTCAGCAGTACGTAATACGGGTTTACCATGGGCTGTTAGCCACTCTTCGTCAGCGATATCCGTGACACAATATTGTGCCCGGTCAAAACCGAATGTATTGATAGGAAGATGAGAAGATGCATATTGCTTCGTCGGCCATGTCGCACTCTCTGCTTGATTGACCACCGCACGTTGTGCATGAGAAAAGATACGTTGCTTAGCATTGGCGTAATCAGCAAAGCTATCGTAGCGATCCATGTGATCTTCACTAAGGTTCAAGTATGCCGCTGCAACCACCTCTAAAGAGGAGGTCGTCTCTAATTGAAAGCTCGACAATTCTAAGACATATAACGCGTGATCATTCTCGAGTAAATCGAGTGCTGGGACGCCAATATTGCCTCCGACCCCAACATCAACACCTGCGCTTTGCGCCATTTCACCAAGTAAACTCGTTACCGTGCTTTTACCATTAGATCCTGTAATGGCAATGACTGGCTTCTGACAAGCCCATGCAAACAGCTCAATATCACCCACAATACGAATACCAGCTTGCTGCGCTTGCTGCAATTCAGGGGTCGCTAGTGCGATGCCTGGGCTCGCGACAATAAGGTCAGCCGCCAGCAGCGCATCCATATCCCAATGTCCTGCGCTTAATTGCACAGATGTTGGTAGTTCATCAACACCCGGAGGGTGACTACGAGTATCAATGACACAGATATCAAACTCTGAACTTGGTAGTCGTTGTAAATGACGAACGATCGACAGCCCGGTCATTCCTAAACCGATCACCACTACCTTATGAATAGCCGCCCACTCTGCCATAACGTCCCTTTCTTGCTCGTCAACTCAATCGATTAACGAGCGAATATTGATTCAAAAAATTAATAATTAGCGCACTTTCAACGTCGCTAGTGCAATCAGTACCAACATCAATGTAATAATCCAAAAGCGCACGATAACACGTGGCTCTGGCCAGCCTTTTAGCTCATAGTGATGATGGATGGGCGCCATACGGAAAATCCGTTGCCCACGCAGCTTATAAGAGCCGACTTGTAAGATAACGGAAACAGTTTCCATCACGAACACGCCGCCCATAATAACCAAGAGTAATTCTTGTCGAACAAGCACCGCTATCGTCCCTAACGCGCCGCCTAGCGCTAATGAACCTACATCGCCCATGAAAACTTGCGCTGGGTAGGTGTTAAACCATAAGAAGCCAAGGCCCGCACCGACTATTGCAGTACAAACTACCACCAGCTCACTCGCATCTCGCAAGTAAGGAATGTGTAGGTATTCCGCAAAATTCACATTACCTGTTGCCCAAGCAACAAAAGACATGCCGCCAGCAACCATCACGGTTGGCATGATCGCTAAGCCATCCAAGCCATCCGTCAAGTTGACGGCATTACTGGTACCCACGATCACAAAATAGGTGAAGACAATATAAAACAGACCAAGCTGTGGCATCACATCTTTAAAAAATGGGACAACTAATTGAGTCGCAGCGGTATCTTTACCGTACATATAGAGAGCAAAGGCAACAACAAGCGCGATGACCGACTGCCAAAAATACTTCCAACGCGCAATGAGACCATCGGTATTTTTCCGGACAACCTTTCGATAGTCATCAACAAACCCGACGGCACCAAACCCTAGCATGACAAAAAGCACAGCCCAGACATACGCATTCGTTAGGTCTGTCCATAACAAGACAGTGACGGTGATGGCAGTCAAAATCATGATGCCCCCCATCGTTGGTGTACCGCGTTTACTAAAGTGTGATTCAGGGCCATCATGACGAACAACTTGTCCGATCTGGAGCATCTGTAGTCGTGCAATTAAACGTGGTCCCATCCAAAGTGAGATCATTAATGCGGTTAATACACTAACAATCGCTCGGAATGTCAGGTACTCAAACAAGCGGAAAAATGGCATATACTGCTCTAAATGCCCCGCTAACCATAAAATCATTGCACTGTCTCCTGCAACGCATTAACAACATCTTCCATACGGGCACTGCGGCCCCCTTTTACCAAAATGGTCATGGCATCCGTTGACAATAACGCTACTTTTTCTAATAAATGTTCAATTAAATCAGTTTTGCTTTCAAAGTGATGACCGCTGCTCATCTCACTGATCACTCGGCTATCAGTGCCATAAGTGAGCACTGTATCAAAATGTTTCATCGCGGCGTATTCTGCAATACTTTGATGCAAATGGGCACTCTCTTTACCCAATTCTTTCATATCACCCAGAATTAAAACTCGATGATGCTTATAGCTGGCGAGTAAATCGATGGCTGCTCGCATCGCCGGGACACTCGCGTTATAGGTATCATCGATCACCGTAATTTGATCACACAGGTGTTTGACATTAACGCGCCCTGAAACATTATTCATTGCCGTCAAACCCGCGTTAATTTGCGCCAGCGTCGCACCCGCTTCTTGCGCTAATGCCGCTGCAGCCAGGGCATTCGCAACATTGTGCTGACCGGGTACGGACAAAGCGACTTCAACACATCCCTTAGGGGTATGAAGATCAAAAATAGAGGCCGCATTGGCATCCATTCGAATATTCTTGGCATGAAAGTCGGCACTTTCATCGGAGACAGAGAAAGTCACTACCCGCTTATCAGCCAGTGAGTCATTCCAGTGAGGGAGCCCGTGACTGTCGAGATTAACAATGGCCGTTCCGCCCTCTATGAGGCCATCGAATATTTCGCCTTTTGCCCTAGCGACGCCCTCTAAGGAGCCAAATCCCTCAAGGTGTGCTTCGGCAATATTATTCACTAATGCAACCTGAGGCTTTACCAGCTGGGCAGTATAATCAATCTCTCTAAGGTGGTTCGCACCAAGCTCAATCACTGCATATTGATGCTGTCCCTCAAGCCTTAACAACGTCAGAGGGACGCCAATATCATTATTGAAGTTCCCATTTGTCGCCAGTACTGCACCGCGAGAGCTGAGGATGGAAGCGACCATCTCTTTCACGGTCGTTTTGCCACAACTTCCCGTCAAGGCAAGTGTATAAGGCTGTAGACTCGATTTAACCCAAGCACCCAGCATACCTAGTGCTAACCGCGTATCTTTAACAAGTAATTGTGGTAATGAACTCTCGACGAGCTGATGAACCAATATCGCTGATGCACCTTTCTCTGCAGCTTGCTCAACAAACTGATGCGCATCAAATCGCTCTCCCTTAAGCGCAACAAATAAACTTCCAGCCGTCAATTGGCGAGTATCTGTCGAGACATGGTCGATCACCGCATCGCCGTCATTGTCTCTACTTTGAGCACTCAAGCTAGCATCAACGTTCCCCCCCAGGCTTGGGAGAATAAGTTCTGCATCCAAAGCTTCTGCTAACTGAGATAACGACGTCGGTATCATGCCGTTACCTCCAATAGTGCTTGAGCTGTTTCACGATCGGAGTAGTGGACCGTCTTAGCAGCAAATACCTGATAATCTTCATGCCCCTTGCCGGCAATAAGTACAATATCGCTAGGCTGTGCCTGCGAGAAGGCATGCTTAATAGCCAGTGCACGATCATGTTGAACAATCACACGGTCAGGATTCTTCATACCCGCCACCATATCAGCCACAATCGCTTCAGGAGATTCACTACGGGGATTATCGTCTGTAATAACGACATTATTGGCATACTGCTCTGCAATGGCAGCCATCATAGGACGCTTTCCTTTATCACGATCACCGCCACAACCCACAATACACCATAAATTACCTTCACAATGGCCTTGTAAGGCATGGAGTGCTTTCTCTAGAGCATCGGGAGTATGAGCGTAGTCGACAACCAGCATCGGTTTGTCAACACGATGAAAAACTTCCATACGGCCGATAACAGCTTGTAGCTTTGGTGCCGTCGCGATGAGTTCCGAAAACGCATACCCAAGTTCAAGTATCACGCCTAACGCAAGTAATAGATTGTGAACGTTAAATGCCCCAACTAACGGCGTATTTAACACCCCGTTCCCCCAAGAAGAGACCACTGAAACTGACATCCCTTGATTTGATAACGTCACTTGCTCTGCACAAATATAGCGATGAGAGGCTAACGCAGAAGTCAATTGTGGCTGCGTTGATATCGCTATTGCTTTTGGCATCTCTCGCAACCAGCGCTCGCCCACGGGATCATCACTATTAATCACCGCCGATTGCGTCTTGTGCTGAGTAAATAGCAGACGCTTAGCATCGGCATAGGCGTCCATATCACCGTGATAATCCAAATGATCGCGACTTAGGTTAGTAAACACTCCAACCTTGAATTCAGCAGCAGCAACGCGGTGCTGTACTAAGCCATGCGATGACACCTCTAGCGCAACGGCTTTCGCACCTTGCTCTTGTAGATCTGATAATGTTGCTTGAATTTCAATAGGGCTGCCCGTGGTATTCAGTGCTGGCTTGATATTATCCAACATTCCATTACCAGTGGTCCCCATTACACCACACGGTGTGTTTTGAAGTTGTAACCATTGTGCGATAAGTTGAGAGATTGTGGTTTTACCATTGGTCCCTGTAATACCGATTAACGCTGGCTGAGGCTGCTCAAGAAGATAAGCGCGTTGAGCAATAGCCGAGAGGTGCCTGTCTAGTTCAAAAAAACGAATAACAGGGAGGCCTTGAATCCATTCAATAATCCCGTGGCTTAATGCATCTTCAACATGAGAAAGAATCGCTGTCGCCCCAGCTTCAATCGCTTGGGGAATAAACTGGTTACCATCGCTTTGATGACCACGTACTGCGACAAAAAGATCACCTTGTACAACCTTGCGGCTATCATTTTGCAGCCCAGAAATGGTTAAAGAGGCCCAGCGACTATCCTGAGCTTCAACCCAAGGTAGCAATAAGGCCCCTAAATTCGCTGTTTTAACTGTCGGCATGAGACCTGCCTTCTGTTGTGACTATATTAATATTGCTACCACCATCGTCGGGCGGCACATTGAGAATTTGGAGAGCGCTTTTCATCACTTCAGCAAAGATCGGCGCGGCAACTAGCCCGCCATAATATTGATCTCCCTGAGGCTCATTGACGACAACCACAAGCGCAAGACGTGGATGAGTAATTGGTGCAAGCCCTGCCGTTAGTGCAACGTATTCATCACCATAACCGCCGCTCACAGCCTTCACTGATGTTCCCGTTTTAGCACCAACCCGGTAACCAGGCACAGCCGCTCGGGTCGCACTGCCTCCTTGTTGCGTCACACTTTCAAGCATATCGAGGACTTTACGTGTATTTTCAGCACTTGCGACTCGGACACCAGGCGTATCCTCTTCAAGCTTCAAGACGGAAAGGGGTCTCGCTTCCCCTAAACCACCGAGCGTCGTGTACGCACGCACCAACTGAATTGGAGTAACCGAAAGCCCATAACCAAAACTAATCGTGGCACGTTCAAAATCAGACCAACGGGTACGATGAGGGAAGATTCCCGCACTCTCACCAACGAGACTGATCCCTGATGCTTCACCAAGCCCTACACCGTTATAAAAACCAAGCAGCTCTTGTATTGGCATCGCAAGAGATAACTTAGAAACACCAATATTACTCGATTTTTGCAAAATACGGCGAAGATCCGCGACCCCAGCTTTAGAGACATCTCGCACTCGGCTACCACCGATTTGCATGATGCCATTTCCAGTATCAATCTTGGTACTCTCATCCGCGATACCTGCTTCTAACGCAGCAAGAACAACAAAAGGTTTAACGCTCGAACCTGGCTCCATCGCATCCGTAATCGTCCGATTACGCATTCGATAGCTTTGTAACTCATTACGGTTATTGGGGTTATATGAAGGGCCATTTACCATTGCAAGAATTTCGCCCGTCGTCACATCCGTCATGATAATTGAGACTGATGTTGCTTGATGATCAGCGACAGCTTGTTTCGCCGCTCGATAGGCTACCGCCTGTATTCTCTGATCAATGCTCAGCTGAAGAGGTTTACCTTGCTCACGCTCTTTAACCGCAATATTTTCAACAACACGCCCATAGCGGTCTTTGCGAACAGTTCGCGCTCCGGGCTCTCCGGTTAGCCAACCGTCATAGGTTCTTTCGACCCCTTCAAGACCACGACCATCGATCCCCGTTACGCCAATAAGTTGCGAGCTGACTTCGCCTGCTGGGTAGTAACGACGTGATTCAGCATTGAGACCAATACCTGGGAGGCTTAAACGGCTGACATAATTCGCCATTGCAGGGCTTACTTGGCGTTGGAGGTAAACAAAACGACGTTTAGGATTTGCTGTAATACGATTGAGCATTGTTTGGCGGTCAATATCGAGTACGTCGGCCAGTGCGTGCCATCGCTCTAAGTCACCAAGACCCGCTTCTGCAATGACTTTAGGATCTGCCCAAACAGCTTGTACAGGGACACTCACAGCAAGTTGCTCGCCGTTACGGTCTGAGATGATACCGCGAGCAGAAGGAAGAGCTTTAACACGCAAAGAGCGTAAATCCCCCTCCTGGCGGAGTTTTCCGGGCTCTAATACTTGGATATAGGCTGCGCGACTCACCAAGGTTGCAAAAGCAAGTACCATACAAAAACAAACCAGATAAAAACGCCACCGAATAAAGGCGCTTTCTGGTGCCGTGGGCGGTGTCTTTTTCTGGTTCATTAGTACACGATCACTTCTTTATTAGTTGCTGGACGATGCATTTCAAGACGCTCTTCTGCGACCTCTTCAACATAGCTATGTTCCGCTAAAGAACTCTCTTCCAGTAATTGATTTCGCCACTCAATGTCGAGAGAATCTTGATCGAGTAACAGCTGTTCCCGAAGAGAAATTTGCTCTCGTGTATTATGAGTGACCATCACGATACTCATTGCAGTGACTAAAATAACAATGAGCAGAAGCAGCGGCACCCTACCCACAGTGAGCAAGTCACTGCCGATATGTCTGGCTAAATTAAACTCCTGCTCTTTGTCCATCAGTCGAGCTTCTCTGCCCAACGGAGTACCGAACTACGTGCACGAGGGTTCACTTGTAACTCATCTTTTGAAGGCTTAATCGCTTTACTGACCGCTTTCATCTTCGCACTACCTAACGCTTTAATTTGATCTTCAGTCAATGGCAAACCATGCGGGACATCGGGTCCTTTGCTCTGTTTGCGAATAAAGCGTTTCACCATACGGTCTTCTAGCGAATGGAAACTAATCACCGAAAGGCGTCCTTGTGGTGCAAGGATCTCTAACGCACCATTTAGCGCCATATCGATCTCTTCAAGCTCACTGTTGATGTAGATTCGAAATGCCTGAAATGCACGAGTTGCAGGGTGTTTATGCTTGTCCTTGAAGGGTACCGCTTTATCAATCAGCTTCGCCAATTGCAGGGTACGCGTAAGTGGCTCAAGCTCTTCATTCTCACGATGCTCAATAATGGCACGAGCAATACGACGACCAAAACGATCTTCCCCGAACTCTTTAATCACCCAGGTAATATCGTCTTCATCAGCGGTAAGCAGCCAGTCAGCGACAGATACCCCTGAGGTTGGGTCCATACGCATATCTAACGGCCCATCACGCATAAAACTAAAACCACGTTCAGCATCGTCGAGTTGTGGAGACGAAACGCCAAGATCCAGTAATACGCCATCGATCTTGCCACTCAATCCACGTTCAGTCAGGTAAGTCGCTAGTCCCGAAAACGGGCCATGTACAATCTCAAAACGTGCATCGTCAATAGTTGCAGCTTCGGCAATGGCTTGTGGATCACGGTCAATCGCAATTAAACGACCATTCTCGCCCAGCTTCGAAAGGATATGACGACTATGACCGCCGCGACCAAATGTACCATCGACGTAAATACCGTCGGGCTTAATTGCAAGTCCATCAACCGCTTCATCGAGCAGGACGGAAATATGTGCTGGGTTATCTGACATAATCTTCTTTAATTTATAACGAAAAGTCGCTCAACCGATCGGAAAGATCCAGATCCGCTTGAGCCGAAATATCTTGTTCAATCTGCTGCTGCCATCGCGCATCTTGCCAAATCTCAAATTTATTAAGTTGACCGACAAGCATGGCTTTACTTTCTAACTCAGCATAATGGCGTAAAGTGGGAGGGATGAGGATACGCCCCTGGCTATCTAAGCTGCACTCACTCGCATGACCTAATATCAAACGTTGTAAGCGCCGCTCAGCTGGATTCAAACTCGACAGTTTAGCCAATCTGCCTTCAACTTTTTCCCACTCATTAAGGGGATAAAGCAAAAGACAAGCGTAATGATGGTCGATCGTACAGACAAGAAGGCCTTCGCAAGTGCTCTGTAGCTCCTCACGATATCGCTTTGGTATGGCGAGACGCCCTTTACCGTCCATAGCAACCGAGTTTGCCCCACGTAACATAATTAACGACCGTTTTGCCTGTTAGGCTCCACTTTTCCCCACAAAAACCCACTTTAAAGTTTACGTTTGCCCCCCTCGTTTAGCAAGCTAAGCACGCAAAAATAAGCGAATAGAACATAGTTATCACCGGGATAATGTTGCTAACTGATTGATATTGCGGAGCATGTCAACAAGGCGTTGAAATGAAAAAGGGCAATGCGTGAACATTGCCCTTAAAAAGAGGTGAGTAGCTCGATAAGCCGGGTTCTGTACCGCTTGCGCGGTGGTAATCATTCGTCTAGGCCTGCAATCGCTCACAGGCTCAAGCAACCTACCCGTTCCCAACGTGGGCCACGCCATACGGGAACCTATTTGGTCTTGCTCCGGGTGGAGTTTACCATGCCGCGAACTATTACTAGCCGCGCGGTGCGCTCTTACCGCACCCTTTCACCCTTACCTGTGCCTCGAAAGGCCATCGGCGGTATACTCTCTGCTGCACTGGTCGTAGGCTTACGCCCCCCAGACGTTATCTGGCACCCTGCCCTATGGAGCCCGGACTTTCCTCCCCTCCGTCAGTCTCCCAAAGGACATCAACGAAGCAGCGATTACCTGAGCTACTCAGGCGGCGGATAATACAGGAGTGAATGGAAGCTGTCCAGCCTAACGAGCACTTCCTCAAAATCAGAGATAAAGGTGCTCAATACGCAAGCAAATCGATATCTATCGACGATTAATCAAGTGCCTCAAGACCCCATTTATACAGCGCATTTTTCTTAACGCCATGAATCTCTGCCGCTAGCGCTGCCGCTTTTTTCAACGGTAGCTCTTTTGCTAAAAGTGCGGTGGTCTTGGTGGCCTCTGGCGGCAGAGCTTCTTTCTCTGCGCGATGACCTGCCACAAGTAAAACCATTTCTCCGCGAGTACGATTACTGTCTTCTTTTAGCCACTCAATCAGCTCACCAAGTGGTGCACCATGGAAAGTTTCAAACGTTTTCGTCAACTCTCTCGCTAAGACAACTTGGCGCTCTTCACCCAGTACGAACAGCATATCCGCCAAAGAGTCCATAATACGATGCGGTGATTCATAAAAAATTAATGTACGCTCGTCACTTTGCAGTGATTCAAAGACATCACGACGCCCTTTACTCTTCGCAGGCAAGAACCCTTCGAAGCTAAAGCGATCGGATGGCAGACCCGAAGCGCTCAGGGCTGTAACCACGGCACAAGCGCCCGGAAGAGGAACAACATTGACACCCGCCTGACGACAACGATTGACAAGATGGTATCCTGGATCACTGATCAACGGAGTGCCAGCATCAGAAACTAATGCAATGGATTGCCCTTGTTGTATTTGCGCAATAAGAGCGTCTGCTTTATGTTGTTCATTATGGTCGTGTAAAGCGAAGGTACGAGTCGTTATACCAAAGTGGGATAACAGCCGACCAGTATGGCGCGTATCTTCAGCGGCAATCACATCAACAGCATTGAGTACGTCTAATGCGCGTTGGGTGATATCGCCTAAATTCCCGATTGGAGTGGGAACGATGTAAAGTGTTGCGACAGATTCCGCACTTCTAATTGTATCAGTCATTTGTTTAAGATCTCTTCAGCCAGTAAGATAGAGAGTAATTTGTTACGGTCGAAATAAAACAATGCTTAAGTTTACTCAAAAGCGTCAAAGTGTAACACGTCTTGTTGCCCCGGTGGCATTGGCAGTTACGCTCGCGGCTTGTTCCACGACATCGTTACCTGAAAATGTCAACATTGCCGCCCCAGCCACTCAATCAGTGGACCAATACCTGGTCAACGCGGAAAGCAGCGAAGGCTCACGCGTTGTTGACTGGCATATTCTCGCACTAAAAGCGATGATTCGTGATGGCTTGCTACCTCAAGCGGATAGACAGCTCGATAGTATTTCCCAAATGCGAATGGATCCAAAGCAGACGGCAGAATGGCAAATTTCAAAAGCCACTCTTCGCTATCAACAGGGCCACCTGCAACAAGCGCTAGATAGCCTTAACCTGCAATCTTGGTGGCAGCTAGAGGATCAACAGTATCGCCGCTACTACCAACTGCGAACTCAACTCGCTAACGAGTTAAATCAACCTGTACTCGCAGCTCGCTCTCGCATCGCTCTCTCTCCTTATTTAGATGAAGAGCAAAAAGAAGCGAACTGGCAAGCGGTATGGAGCCTACTTTCAAGGCTCGATAGCAATACGCTCATGGCAACACCTCTCGCCGATGACGAAAGTGCATTGCGCGGTTGGATCCAACTTAGACTCTTAGAAGATCGCTACGCCTCTAGCCCACTTCGCTTAAAAGACGAATTAGATAGCTGGATGACACAGAACCGCTTCCATCCTGCGATCAACTATATGCCTTCTCGCTTGCAGGCGATCAATGACATGGACATCCAACAAGCACAGCATGTTGCACTCGTTCTACCGCTCAATGGTCGATATGCTCGC
Organism: bacterium sp. HQB-150; assembly: GCA_043421945.1. GTDB lineage: Bacteria > Pseudomonadota > Gammaproteobacteria > Enterobacterales > Vibrionaceae > Thaumasiovibrio. Next base: position 124,174 of record JBHOGO010000001.1, read on the forward strand.
CAAGGTGACGCTGTTAGAGACGGCTTCTTCGCCGCAATGCTTGAAGACAGTGAACGTGACAACAACGTTCAAGTTTCTGTTTTTGACTCAACGGCGCAATCAATGCCTGATCTCGTGAATACGATGTATAACGCTGGTATCGACTATGTCGTTGGTCCACTGATTAAAGATGATATCAGTGCTTTCCAACAGGCCAACAGTGTTAATTTCCCTACACTGGCGCTGAATATTCCTGATGATATCCCGTCGGGGATTAATGCATGTTACTTCACCCTTTCCCCTGAAAATGAAGCACAGCAGGCCGCGATTCACCTTTACAATAACGGCTACAAATTTCCGCTCTTACTTGGTCCGCAAAGCGGCTATGGTGAACGTGTAAGCGCTGCATTTAATGAACAATGGCAACAGCTGACAGGCTTGAACGCCGATGTTCAATACTATCGCAAGCGTCAAGAGCTCCAGCAGAAGATTAACCAAGTTTTTGGTTTAACGGATAGCCAAGCACGCATTGATCAGATGACGAAATTAACCGGACTCGATATGGAATCAGAGCAACGTAGTCGTCGCGATATCGACTCGGTATATATGATAGCGACACAGGCCGAGCTAACGTTACTTAAGCCGTTTATTGAAGTCGCTATCAACCCAGGTGCAAAAGTGCCGGCTCTGTTCACCAGTTCACGCAGCAATACCATTGACAGCCGTGAAGATCAGCTCTTTGAGCTTCAAGGTGTTGAGTTTAGTGATATCCCATTACTGATCTCTGATCCTGCTCAATTCCAACCACGAATTGAAGAGCTGTGGCCTGATACGTCCGCCAGTACGATGCGACTCATGGCACTCGGTATGGATGCTTATCTACTGACTCATGAGCTACCGCAGATGCAAGTCATCGATAGCCATAGCGCTGCAGGTCAAACAGGTATCCTCAGTATTGGTGAGCAATGCATTATCAATCGCGATGTTGAATGGGCAAAAGTCACAGGTAAAACGATTGAGGCTGTTCAGTAATCGTCACAAGGGTCAAGCTTACGAGGCGGCCGCTGAAACGTATCTGATTCAGCGAGGCCTCGAAGCTTGCCAACGCAATTACCAAGTGAGAGGTGGAGAGATCGACCTCATCATGAGAGATGGTGATACATGGGTATTTGTCGAAGTAAAATATCGTCAATCAGAAGCATTTGGTTCTGGCCTAGAGGCTATCGACTATCGCAAGCTTCAACGCCTCAAACGTACTGCACTTTACTGGCTAAAAATGAAAAATATTAATAGTCACATGGCAGCAATACGCTTTGATGTGGTATATATCTTTGGCGATACCACTGAGTGGTTAAAGAATATTCTTCAAGAAGGTTAACTATGCTCGAAAGCATCAAAGAGAGCTTTACAGAAAGCATCCAAACGCAAATAGCAGCAGCGGAAGCAATTCCAGAGTCCATCTCAAGAGCAGCGCAAGTGATTGTGCAAAGCTTATTGAATGGTAATAAAATCTTGTGTTGCGGCAATGGCGGCTCAGCTTCCAACGCACAACAGTTTGCTGCGTGCCTACTGAATCGATTTGAGACTGAGCGACCGAGCCTGCCAGCACTCGCACTCACGGCTGACAGCACAACACTCACGGCAGTCGCCAATGACTATCACCACGACGAAATATTCTCTAAGCAAGTTCGCGCTTTTGGCCAAGCTGGGGATATCTTACTCGCCATTTCGACGAGCGGTAATAGCAAAGACATCACAAAAGCGATGGAAGCAGCGGTAACACGCGATATGACCATTGTTGCCTTAACAGGAAAAGATGGTGGTGAAATGGCTGGACTGCTTGGCGAGCAAGATGTGGAGATTCGAATTCCTTCACAGCGCACCGCGCGAATTCAAGAAGTGCATTTATTTACGCTGCATACAATATGCGATTTAGTTGACCAAGTACTATTCCCACCACATCATGCTTAATTCAATACTCCATGGCCTGCTGCCTATTTTAAAAAAGATGCGACGAGGATCCAGTGTGGCTTTAAAGCTCATCTCGTTGATCGCCCTTTGCTTAACGCTTTCATCATGTGCACAGCATCGCGATATGGACAGCCAATGGAAAGATAAGCAGATAGAGATGAATATCGCAGGGCAAGGAAACAAGCCTCCTTATAGAGGTAACCTGCGTATTAATGCTATCGCCTACAATGGTGAGGTCTTCCTGGCTGGGCAATCGCTAGATCCCTCACTGCTTAATGACTTTGTTAAGCAAGTGAAACAGTTTAATGACGTCAACAAAGTTTACAATCAAGTAAGAGAGGGCGCTTTTACTGATTTTAACCTTGTTTCTCGTGACACTTGGATCAGCGGCAGAGTAAAAGCAATGCTACTGGCCGATACGCAAATTGAGTCAGGAGCGATAAAAGTGATGACTGAGGCACAGGAGGTCTTTCTCATGGGAAGCCTACCAGCAGATCAAACAGAAGCGATATTAGCGAAAGTAAGAAATATCGACGGCGTTAAGGAAGTCTTTACCGTCATCAGACCTCGCTAAGTTATTAATAAAATTAGCAAAATTATTAATAAGAATAGTTAAGTACTCTGTAAGACTAGCTACGCTCTCAGCAAAAATATCCACAGCGATAAGTACAAATACAAAAAAAGCAGCCTAGGCTGCTTTTTATTTACTTGATGTTATTTACTTAATAACACGTAGTGAAGGTCGACCTCGAGGACGAGGTGGCTCTGGTTCACCATCCGCAGTTTCAGTTTCAGCCACTGCTTCAGTTTCCAGCTCAGCACCGACCATCGAAAGTTCAGGGGCACTTTCTGCCTCAGACTCATCAATACTCGCGGCAAAACCGTGTTCTTCTTCCTGAATTGCGTACGCAGCTTCAGGTTCAAACATCGTACCAGCACCATTCTCACGAGCATACACAGCCATTGCTGCGTACATCGGAACAACAACGGAGTGTGGACGGCCACTAAAACGGGCATTGAAACTAATCGTTTCTTTGCCCAGATCTAGATTACCCACTGCACGAGGGGCAATATTCAATACAATCTGACCGTCACGAACAAACTCGGTCGGAACTCGAACACCCGGTAATGTCGCATCAACGACAAGGTGTGGAGTCAGATCATTTTCCACAAGCCAGTCGTAATATGCGCGTAATAAAAACGGGCGCTGTGGAGTGAGTTTGTCGTAATCCATTACTGACCAGCCAAACGCATTTCACGTTCAGCTTCAGTCATAGAAGCAAGGAAAGAATCACGCTCGAATACACGAGTCATGTAGTTTTTCACTTCTTTTGCGCCTGCACCAACAAGCTCAACACCCAAGACAGGCAAACGCCATAGTAGTGGTGCTAAGTAGCAATCAACCAAGCTAAATTCTTCGCTTACGAAGTATGGGTACTCAGCAAATACAGGTGCAAGAGACAGCAACTCATCACGTAGTTTTTTACGTGCTAGATCAGCTTCTTCGACAGAACCACGAGTGATTTTTTCAGCCAAAGAATACCAGTTGCGTTCAATACGGTACATCATCAAGCGGCTATTACCACGCGCCACAGGATAAACAGGCATCAATGGTGGATGAGGAAAACGCTCGTCCAAATACTCCATGATGATGTTTGATTGATACAGCGCAAGCTCGCGATCTACTAAAGTTGGTACTGATTTGTACGGGTTTAGCTCAACCAAGTCTTCAGGTAGGTTGGTTGGATCAACCAACTCGATCTCAACGCTAACCCCTTTTTCAGCCAGAACGATACGCGTCTGATGGCTGTACATATCAGAAGCATCAGAATACAACGTCATCACTGAACGTTTATTGGCAGCAACAGCCATTAACCCCTCCAGAACATCTAAAATAGATACAAAAAACAATGGAGGCCACAGTGCCCCCATTGCGAGATACTAACCCACTAGAATATACGATTAATGGACATCACGCCAATACTCTTTCTTCAGTAGTAGGGTTACGATGAAGAATAAAACAAGGAAGCCCATCACCCAATAACCTAGGCGTTGTCTTTCCAGTTTAACGGGTTCTGCCGAATATTCGAGAAAGTTAACTAAATCACGAACAGCAATATCGTACTCTGTTTCACTTAGCTCGCCACGACCATCGGTTTTAATGCCGACATATTCTTTCACCATTTCGCCATCAACCAAACGCTCTTCGTAGACCTTTTTGGGTGTTCCTTGAAGCTCTTCAAGGACATGCGGCATCCCAACACTCGGGAACACCACATTATTGACACCAAACGGACGGCTTGGATCAACATAGAATGTACGTAAATACGTATAGACCCAATCTGTGCCTCGCACTCTAGCAACCATCGTTAAATCAGGCGCGGGAGTACCAAACCACTTCTTCGCATTATCGTCAGAAATCGCATTCGTCATGAGATCACCAATCTTGGCGTCCTCATCGAAGATAAGGTGCTCTTTCATTAACTCGTCAGGAATACCCAAATCTTGGGCAACTCGACCATAACGCTGATACTGCATTGAATGACAAGCTAAACAATAGTTTACGAATAATTTAGCCCCGTTTTGTAATGACGCTTTGTCACTTAAGTCATTGTTGGCACGGTCTAAATGCACATTACTGCCGCCTGCAGCGAATGCCAAAGAAGGCAACAGAGCGAATAAGACTAAAATCCATTTTCTCATTTGAATGTCACCCTCTCTGGTAAAGGCTTCGTTGCTTCGTTTTTACTGTAGAAAAACAGCAGTACAAAGAACATGAAATAACCCAAACTGAATATCTGCGCCATTAAAGTGTAAACACCTGTCGCAGGAAGAGTGCCCAGTATACCTAGCGCAATAAAGCTCACCGTAAACTGGATAATGTTGGCTAAGTGGAACTTGCTACGGTAGCGGTAAGAACGAACCTTGCAGCGATCCAACCATGGTAATAGGAACAGCATGACAATCGATGCTCCCATCGCCACGACCCCTAAGAGCTTATGCGGAACCGCACGTAATATCGCGTAGAACGGGGTAAAGTACCACACTGGCGCAATATGATCGGGGGTTTTCAATGGGTTAGCAGCTTCAAAGTTCGGTGGCTCAAGGAAATATCCACCCATCTCAGGGTTAAAGAAAATCACATAACAGAAGAAGAAGAAGAACACCGCAATACCCACCATATCCTTCACCGTACCGTATGGGTGGAACGGGATTGAATCGATAATGTCGTATTTCTTCGTATAGTATTCGTGAAATTTGAACTGGCTTTGATAGCCTTCGCCTTTGGCTCCTTTCGGTAGCTTAGTCTCGATGCCATCGGGGTTATTTGAACCCACTTCATGCAGCGCCAAAACATGTAGCACAATCAGTAGAAGCAAGACAATAGGCAGAGCAATGACGTGTAGTGCAAAGAATCGATTCAAGGTCGCGCCAGAGATGACATAGTCGCCACGAATCCAAAGAGTTAAGTCGTCACCAATGACAGGGATCGCTCCAAAGAGAGAGATAATAACCTGTGCACCCCAATAAGACATTTGTCCCCATGGCAGCAAGTAGCCCATAAAGGCTTCAGCCATCAGCACAAGGAAAATCAACATACCAAATAACCACAATAACTCACGTGGTTTTTGATAAGAGCCATAAATCAGCCCTCGAAACATGTGGAGATAAATGACCACAAAAAATGCCGATGCCCCGGTTGAGTGCATGTAACGCAAAAGCCACCCGTACTCTACATCACGCATGATATATTCCACAGAGGCAAATGCACCTTCACCAGAAGGGACATAATTCATCGTTAACCAAATACCAGTGACGATTTGGTTAACAAGCACCAACATTGCCAATGAACCAAATAAGTACCAAAAGTTAAAGTTCTTAGGCATTGGGTATTCAGATAAATGCTTTTTGTATGCATTCATCATAGGAAGTCGTTTTTCGATCCAGTCGAGTACACCATTCATTATGCAGTTTCCTCATCAACGCCGACCAGAATCGTCTGATCATTGACATAAGAGTGTGGCGGTACAACCAAGTTTAACGGTGCGGGCACCCCTTGAAATACGCGACCTGCCATATCAAATTTTGACCCATGACACGGACAGAAGAAGCCAGCAGTCACACCCTGAACTTGCTCACCGAAACTGCTAGGTAAATAGGTAGGAGAACAACCAAGGTGAGTACAAATACCAACAGCTAAAAATATTTCAGGCTTAACTGAACGGTACTGGTTCTTTGCATATTCAGGTTGTTGAGGCTCGTCAGAGTCAGGATCTCGAAGTTGGCCTGCATGTTTCTGCAGTTCCCCAACAAGCGCTTCATTTCGACGTACAACCCAAACAGGCTTACCTCGCCATTCAGCTCGAATAATCTGGCCATCTTCGATTTTACTTATATCAATTTCAACCGGCGCTCCGGCAGCTTTCGCTTTAGCACTCGGATTCCATGACTTAATGAAAGGTACTGCGACGGCGACGGCCCCGACCCCTCCAACTACCGCTGTTGAGGCGGTAAGAAAGCGACGGCGTCCGAGGTTTACTGGCGCATTGCTCATCCAATTATACTCCCATGTGCTCCCGCATGGTGATGCGGCTTCCATACGTCCTTGGAGCGACAGCTTACTGTGAATTATATATGTGGCGTTTTATATTTTTTAATATGTTACCACTTATTTCCTAACCAAATCATAAAGAAAACCCCACTTTTTGACAAGATAAAGCTACTTTTTTGCAACATTTGTGATTTCTGTAAAATTTTTATGGTTATCGGTGTAACTGAAGGAACGGGAGGCGAGAGATATAAGATTGAATGGGTAGTCGATAGACATAAAAAAACCCAGCCAAAAGGCTGGGTTTTTGAAACCAGTTCGCGTAAGCGATTTTCCAATAGTGGAAAATTAACGCTTAGAGAATTGTGGACGACGACGTGCTTTACGTAGACCCACTTTCTTACGCTCAACTTTACGTGCATCACGAGTCACGTAGCCAGCTGCACGTAGTGCAGGACGTAGAGACTCATCGTACTCCATAAGAGCGCGAGTGATACCGTGACGGATAGCACCAGATTGACCAGTGATACCACCACCTTTAACAGTGATGTATAGGTCTAGTTTTTCAATCATTTCAACTAGCTCTAGTGGCTGACGAACAACCATGCGAGCAGTTTCACGACCAAAGTACTCTTCCAAGCTACGCTGGTTGATTACGATGTTGCCAGTACCCGGTTTAATGAAAACGCGAGCTGCTGAGCTTTTGCGACGGCCAGTGCCGTAGTATTGATCTGCCATTGTCATAATTCCCAATTAGATGTCTAGTACTTGCGGCTGTTGTGCCGCGTGGTTATGCTCGGTACCAGCGTAAACTTTCAGTTTACGGTACATAGCACGGCCTAGAGGACCTTTTGGAAGCATGCCTTTAACAGCAGTTTCGATAACCATTTCTGGCTTCTTATCGATAAGCTTCTCGAAGCTGATTGACTTCAGACCACCAATGTAGCCAGTGTGGCGGTGGTACATCTTGTCACTCTTCTTAGCGCCAGTCACAGTAACTTTTTCAGCGTTGATAACTACGATGTAGTCACCAGTATCAACGTGTGGAGTGTACTCTGCTTTATGCTTGCCACGTAGGCGAGATGCGATTTCTGTCGCTAGACGACCAAGAGTTTTACCTTCAGCGTCAACAACATACCAGTCACGTTTTACAGTTTCTGGTTTAGCAACGAAAGTTTTCATGCTAATAATTACCCGATATTAAATAGTTTCACTTCAAGGAGCTTGAATGCTCCCACTGTCTTAGAGCCTAGCGCACCCCTTCGAGTGTTAGGAACTCCCGGCAAAAAGCCGTACAGGTTCGTGGGTCGCAAGATTATAGGGAAGTGTGGAGAAAAAATCACCTTGTTTTTATAAAAAAGTCTGCTTTTTTACGTTTCACTTTGATTCTAAGGAAAACGAGAGAAAAACAGACATTTCTTTTCAGACGCTGACCTCAGAGATATCGCTAAGGTAAATGAGGGCGAGCTAAGTATTCATGGCTCTGCATTTCGATCAGCCTCGAGCAACAACGTTCAAACTCAAAGGATAAACGCCCACCAAGATACAGCTCAGGCAACGGTGATTGAGAAGAGATAATAAGCTTTACATTCCGCTCATAAAACTCATCAACCAGCGCGATAAAACGACGAGCGACATCATCATGCTTTTCGCTCATCTGGGTCACATTTGAGAGTAAAACGGTATGATAGATACGGGCGATTTCTAGGTAGTCAATTTGGCTTCTCGCTGTCTCACATAACGTGTGAAATTCAAACTGAACCACACCATCACACTCTCTAATCGTCGCTAATTGGCGCTCATTGATCAGCACGTCCTGACCTGCTGTTGTCGGCTCAACACTCAGTTTCGCGAAGTATTCATCCATATTTTGCGCCGCTTTTAGGTCCAGCGGGTAATGGTAGATTTCTGCTTGCTCAAGCGTTCTTAATCGGTAATCTACCCCTGCATCGACATTCACAACCTCACAATGCGATTCAATCAATGCAATGGCAGGAAGGAAGCGGGCACGCTGTAATCCATTCCGGTAGAGATCATGCGGGGGAATATTTGACGTCGCAACTAAACATATTCCACGCTTAAAGAGGGCATCAAACAGCGTGGCGAGTAACATGGCATCGGTAATATCTGAAACGAAAAACTCATCAAAGCAGATGATGTCGGTTTCCCGCTTAAACTGATCCGCAACGGCTTCAAGAGGATCAGCTTGCCCTGAATGCTGTTGAAGCTCATGATGAACTCGATGCATGAAGCGATGAAAATGGGCTCGCATCTTTCTTTCGGTTGGTAAGCACTCATAAAACGTATCCATGAGATACGTTTTACCTCGCCCCACCCCGCCCCAAAAGTAAAGCCCTTTCGGTGGCGTAGCGACTTGCTGAACCTCAGGCTTAAAGCGTTTCCACCAACGTTCCTTCACCTCCACGGGTTCAATATCAGAGACTTGTAAGCGATGGTATAGGGCTTCTAATTGTCCGACGGCACTTGCCTGTGCTTCGTCAGCAAAAAAGTCTTCTCGCTGTAAATCTGCTTCATAACGCTGTTTGGGTGTCATACCTACTCCATGTCACATCCTTATACAATCCAGTTTACCATGAGCATCGTATACGATGTATAGTGACTCGATGAGCTATTGTACCCGAGTAGCTGCATATTAGCGGTGCTGAGGGTATTCACTTAAAGTCTTTAGGAGTATTTATGACTTGGATTAATGCGCTTTTGTATTTTGTCGCTGGTGTGGCGATAGGTGCTCTCATTACTCGTATGCTAACCCGCAAAACGAAACAACAAAAAGATCTTCAGAAAGATCTCGATAAAACACGCTATGAACTAGAGCAATACCGCCAAGAACTCGTTGACCACTTTGCACAAAGTGCAGGTTTACTTGACAACATTGCAAAAGATTACAGCAAGCTATACCAACACATGGCAAAAACCTCTACAGAATTAATGCCTAACTTGCCAGCTCAAGACAATCCATTTGCAGCAAGGATCAGCCATCTAACACCTGTTGAAGCTGATGAAAGTAACAGTGAGGTTGAAACAGAAGAACCTAGCACTGAAGCAACGGCACCAAAAGATTATTCAAATGAAGCGAGCGGTCTACTAGAAGGCGATAGTTCATTGCCGAAAGACGCTAAGCCAAATGAAGCTAAGCAAGACACAGAAGAAGAGACAAAAATGCCGGCAGATAAAGCTAGCTAATCGCACAAAGCTTTACCGACCTCTTGAAAAAGAAGGAACTAAACTCCAGTACATAAGTCATACAATCACTTGTGATACTGGAGTTTATTCATGAAGAAAAAACCATTATTTGCAGTGAGCGCCCTTGTATTAGGTCTCTCTGGTCTATTCACCACTAGCTTCCCTGTACATGCAGCATTGCCTGCAGCGGTAAATGGACAAAACCTGCCTAGCTTGGCCCCAATGCTGCAAGAAATCACCCCAGCGGTAGTGAGTATTGCTGTCGAAGGTAAGCAAATATCCCGTCAGCGCATACCTGAATCTTTCCGCTTTTTCTTTGGCGATGAAATGCCCGAGGAACAGGTTCGTGAGCGTCCCTTCCGTGGGCTCGGCTCAGGCGTCATCATTGATGCAGAACAAGGCTATATCGTCACCAATCATCACGTCATTAATGGCGCTGATAAGATTAGAATTCAATTACACGATGGTCGAGAGTATGACGCAGAATTAATTGGCAGTGATGCCATGTCTGACATTGCGCTATTAAAAATGTCCGATTTCGAAAACCTCACTGAGATAGCCATTGCGAATTCCGATAGCCTAAGAGTCGGCGACTTTGCCGTGGCTATCGGAAACCCGTTTGGTCTTGGGCAAACCGTCACCTCAGGTATTATTTCAGCACTCGGTCGAAGCGGCCTTAATATCGAGAACTTTGAGAACTTTATTCAAACCGATGCCGCTATCAACAGTGGTAACTCCGGTGGTGCTCTCGTCAACCTAAATGGCGAACTCATTGGCATCAACACTGCTATTTTAGGCCCCAATGGTGGCAATGTCGGTATTGGCTTTGCCATTCCATCCAACATGGCAGACAACCTTGTTCAACAGATCCTTGAATTTGGTGACGTAAGACGTGGCGTGCTTGGTGTTCAAGGTGAAGAACTCACCTCAGAGATCGCAGAGGCGTTTGGCTACGAGACAAATCACGGCGCCTTTATTAATCGTGTTGTTCCTGACTCAGGAGCAGAAAAAGCAGGGATTGAAGCTGGCGACATTATTATCTCAGTCAATGGTAAGAAAATTCGCAGTTTTAGCGAGCTGCGAGCGAAAATAGCAACCATTGGGGCTGGTAAAGATGTCGACCTCGGTCTTTTACGTGATGGCAAAGAGCTATCAGTGACCGCCACATTAAAAGAATCGACACAAAATAGAGTCGCTGCGGACAACTTACACAGTGCATTAACTGGCGCAGAGCTCGTTAATAGCGAGGCTGGTGTTAAAGTGGATTCAGTACGAGAAGGCTCACCAGCAGCACGCTCAGGGCTCATTGCTGATGACATCATCATAGGCGTAAACCGTAAAAAAATTAGTAACCTTGGGGAACTACGTAAAATCCTTGAAAGCAGTAACGGTGCTATCGCACTGAATATTCAACGTGATAACACAAACCTCTTCATAATGTTGCGCTAGCTGCCTATCCTATAGCGTCATAAGTACTACCCAATAAATCCACTATTTGGGTAGTACTTTTCTTCATTTCCCTTTAGATAATAAAACGCTTCTAAGCGTCACCGACTCCCCCTAACTCTCTGGTCTTATCGCATTTTTCCTACTTTTCCTTTTTAGGGAGTGCTATTCTCAGCGTTTTAGTGTCAACTTTTGTTTTCGGAGAGATACATGATTCGTTTTTTAGGGCGTTCGATTCTGCTCGGTGTCGTTACGGCAGCCGTATTGCTGATCGCACTTCCTGAGTTACGATCCACATCGCCTACGTTCTCTCTCCCAACCAGTGAGCCTGAACTCGCGCCTAAACACTCATTTAACTACGCCGTTCGTCGCGCCTCTCCCGCTGTTGTCAATATTTACAGTCGTCGCTACGACGCCAATAACCGCCTATCACTTAACACTGAAGGACTCGGTTCTGGCGTTATCATGAGTGATAAAGGGTTTATCGTGACCAACTATCATGTTGTAGAGCAAGCTGACCAAGTGGTCGTGGCACTACAAGATGGACGTATTTTTACCGCTCAGCTGCTAGGTAAAGATCGCCGTACCGATCTCGCCGTGTTAAAGATTCAAGCTGACAACCTTCCTGTTATCCCCTTAAACAATGGGTATAACCCTGCCATTGGTGACGTCGTTCTTGCTATTGGTAACCCATACAATCTTGGTCAAACAACGACCTACGGTATTATCTCCGCAACGGGTCGCTCTGGATTAAGCGCATATGGCCGTCAAGATTTCTTGCAAACAGATGCTGCAATTAACAACGGGAACTCCGGTGGTGCCCTCGTCAATACGCGAGGGGAGTTGGTGGGTATCAATACGGCGTCTTTTCAGCAGGCCTATGATGTTGATACTTACGGCATCTCTTTTGCTATTCCTTATCAACTCACCGCCAAAATCATGGAAAAGCTTATTGCGGATGGTCGAGTAACGCGAGGTTATATCGGCATTGATGGCCGTGATGTGACGCCAGTGATGGCACACCTGTTTGATTCACAGCAGGTTCAAGGAATTATCGTAATGGGAATGGACCCCAATGGCCCAGCGACAAAAGCAGGCTTCAAAATACAAGATATCTTATTGGAGATCGATGGCGTTGCCGTCACAGGGAAGCGTAACGTCTTAGATATCGTCACCGAATTACGCCCAGGCTCAGTGACTCCGATGAAAGTACTACGTGAAGGCGAAGTCATTACTCTGGATGTTACTATTGGTGATGTCCCATTTGAAGACTAGCTATACGACAGACATTAAAAAGGCTTGCTGATCTAGCAAGCCTTTCTTATTTCAAGCTGCCTAAGCAGCTAAAGCAATATCATCTAGTCGCGAAAGCGCTCTATCTTCATGCCTAAACCACGAAGTTTATCTTCGATATGCTCGTAACCACGATCAATATGGTAAATACGGTCTACGATGGTCTCGCCTTGAGCGATATTACCCGCGATCACGAGTGAAGCAGATGCACGCAAGTCAGTCGCCATAACTTGAGCACCGCTAAGGCCTTCAGTATCACCACAGATCACCGTGTTACCTTCAATCTCAGCGTGAGCCCCCATACGAATCAGTTCAGGAATATGCATAAAACGGTTCTCGAAGATCGTTTCAGTAATGATCCCTGTCCCCTTAGCAACAAGGTTCAGTAACGAAAACTGAGCTTGCATATCCGTTGGGAATCCTGGGTGTGGCGCAGTACGGAAATTCACGGCTTTAAGCTCGCGACCTTCCATATCGAGGCTTATCCAGTCTTCACCTGATTCTACTTTCGCACCCGCCTCTTCTAGCTTAGCAATCGCAGCTTCTAGAAGATGAGGATAAGTACCACGACAAGTAATCTTGCCGCCTGATATTGCAGCAGCGACTAAGAAAGTTCCTGTTTCAATGCGGTCAGGCACGACGCTGTGACGACCACCACCCAGTTTTTCTACACCTTCGATGGTGATAGTGTCAGTACCTGCACCCGTCACCTTCGCACCGATAGCATTGAGGAAATCAGCGGTATCAATAATTTCAGGCTCTTTAGCGGCATTTTCAATGATGGTCGTGCCTTCAGCTAAGGTCGCTGCACACATAATCGTGACGGTTGCGCCAACGCTTACTTTATCCATCACGATATGCGCACCTTTAAGGCGACCGTCAACGGATGCCTTAACGTAACCTTCTTCAAGGACGATCGTTGCGCCAAGCTGCTCTAAGCCATGAATATGAAGATCAACTGGACGAGCACCTATCGCACATCCACCCGGAAGCGATACTTGCCCTTTACCAAAGCGAGCAACCAATGGACCAAGTGCCCAAATAGACGCACGCATTGTTTTCACAAGCTCATATGGCGCACACAAATTATCAACGTTGCTGGCATCAACATGTACAGAACCGTTGCGACGCACTTTAGCTCCTAGTTGCTCTAATAGCGCCATCGTCGTATCGATATCGCGCAACTTTGGCACATTCGCTACTTCAACCGGCTCTTCTGCTAGAAGAGAAGCAAAAAGAATAGGCAATGCCGCATTTTTTGCACCAGAAATTTCAACGTCTCCACGTAGTGGTCCGCCAGTCTGGATTCTAAATTTTTCCATTACAACCTCTTAGGAAAGCGACATTAGTTTTTTGTCGCGAGCCCACTCTTCAGGGGTAAACGCTTTAATACTCAATGCATGAATCGCATTGCTCGCAATATGTGCCATAAGCGGCGCATAGATTGCCTGCTGTTTCTTCACTCGGCTCATACCGGCAAACATGTCACTAACAGCTATCACTTCGTAGTGGCTGCCATCACCTTTTACAATCACTTCATCTAACGAAAGAGTCGCTTGAAGGATCTGTTCAATCTCTGCTGTTTCCACAACGCTGTCCTCGTTTTACTCTCTTTTATACCGTTGGTAACAGTCCTTCAGCATGGCTGAGGCGGAGCAAGGTTACTAATTGCTGCGGTGGGTTAGCAATTGTTAGCGTTCCCCCCGCTTTTTGATAATTCTGGGCTATATGTATCAACATAGCCATGCCCGCAGAGTCTACCCGAGTTAACTCGGATAGGTCGAGCACTACTGTAGATTGTTGAGGCATCTGTTGCTGCTGCTGTTGCCAAAATAGTGGCACGGTTTCACGGTCGAGTTCGCCATTGAGATAGAAAACGCCATCCCTTTCAACAACATCAGCCATTTTCTTCACCACCGTCTTGCTGGGCGATTGGTTTTGCGGCCAAGCGACGTAATTCATCGGCAACAACCTCTGCACCGCTGGTACGTAGCTTACTTCCCCACTCATTTTGCATTGTGTTAAGTAAGCTAATGCCTTCAGCTGTCATATCAAAGCCCAGCCATTGGCCTGTCTTTCTATTTTGACGCATCGCAAAATCAATACGAATCACAGGACGTTTAGGGTCAATAATCTCAACACGAACATTGAGGATAGTACGTCCATCAGGAATTGGTTTAGCCTGTTCGATAACGACTTCTTGCCCTTCGTACTGAGTCAGTACTTGTGCATACGACGCCACCATGTACTCCGTAAAAGCCTCCACAAATTCATCACGAACTTCTGGGCTCGTTTTTTGTAACTGAGGCCCTAGTACTTTATAAGCGGCATAACGCGTATTTACATAAGGCAAAAATGCTTCTTTTACAACAACACGTAGGTGTTCCGGATTTGATGCAATTTCATCTTGGTCATCACTTAAGCGTGCAAAGGCCACTTCGGCGACCTGATTCATCATGGTATATGGATTGGATTTATCCACTTCAGCATGTGCCACGATCGCCCAAAAGCTAAACATCACCACAGTCAATAAACGCTTCATCATTTAATCCTTATTTTCCTTCACCGAGGCTATATAAGACCTGGCCGATCATATCTTCTAACACTAAAGCCGACTTAGTGTCATACAACGTATCACCCTCACCGAGCATATCAATATCATCATCAATAAACCCAGGATTGATCCCGATAAATTGCTCACCTAGCAGCCCTGCGGTCAATATTGATGCCGAACTTGTTTCCGGGAAGTACCCAGCATTACGGTTGATTTGCATTGTCACGATAGGAATAAAAGAGTTAGGGTCTAGTTCAATAGAAGCGACTCGCCCAACAACAACGCCTCCCACTTTGATAGGTGAACGGACTTTTAGGCCACCAATATCTGAAAACTCAGCTTTCAATGCATAAGAGTCACTGGACGAAAGTGATGTCACGTTCGCGACGTTAAAAACCAGTACTAACAAAGCAGCAATGCCTGCCAGCACAAAACCGCCGACCCAAAGTTCCAATTTTTGGTTCTGTTTCATTATTTAGTTCCCAAACATTAATGCTGTTAGTACAAAATCTAAGCCTAGAACGGCTAATGACGAGTTCACCACCGTACGTGTTGTTGCACGGCTTAACCCTTCAGAAGTCGGTATCGCGTCATAACCATTGAATACCGCAATCCATGTCACGGTAATCGCGAATACAACCGCCTTAACTAAACTGTTACCGACATCATAGCCAAGTGATACTGAAGATTGCATCGACGACCAGAAGCTTCCATGGTCAATTCCCTTCCAATCAACACCAACCAGCTGTGCACCGTAGATGCCGACCGTGATAAAAATAACAGTAAGCAGGGGCATTGCGATAACCCCCGCCCAAAAGCGTGGAGCAATAACACGACGCAATGGGTCTACCGCCATCATTTCC
Source organism: bacterium sp. HQB-150 (assembly GCA_043421945.1). Taxonomy (GTDB): domain Bacteria; phylum Pseudomonadota; class Gammaproteobacteria; order Enterobacterales; family Vibrionaceae; genus Thaumasiovibrio. Next base: position 140,033 of record JBHOGO010000001.1, read on the forward strand.
ATACTCGATAACTGCTCTGTGGCTTTCATTAGCCCTATTTCGGCAGTTAATGCTGAGCCTGCTCGTCCTGCGAAGAGTAGCGCGGTAACCACCGGCCCCAACTCCCTGAGCAGCGAAAGGGAAACCATTTGCCCAAGGCTATTTTCGGCACCGAAATCCACCAGCACAATATAGCCTTGTAGACTAAGTACCATTCCTATAAATAGTCCGGAAATAGCAACGATAGCCATCGATAAAACACCAACGAAATAGAGCTGCTTAATCACGAGGGGGATCATCGTTCTAGGCTGCGGTTTACCGACTAATGCCCCCCACATGACGATAGAGGCTCGCCCTAGTGTCTGGCAAAATGCCAAGCTATTACGCCCTACTTTTGTCACATAATCAGCGATCATAACGGAAAATATCCTCAGAAATCGGCTCTGCTGGATACTGGAACGGTACAGGGCCATCAGCATCACCATCGAGAAATTGTCGCACTTTAGGGTCGCTATGCTCACGTAACGACTGCGGGGTTCCCGACGCAATAATCTGACTTTCAGAAAGCAGATACACTTTATCAGCAATACTCATCACTTCAGGAACATCATGACTAACCACAATGGCGGTCAACCCTAATGCTTGGTTAAGCTCACGGATCAACTTGACCAAAACCCCCATCGTAATCGGGTCTTGACCAACAAAAGGCTCGTCATACATGATCAAATCAGGATCCAGCGCGATCGCTCTTGCTAGTGCCGCACGTCTCGCCATACCGCCACTCAACGCGTTTGGCATTAATTGAGCAGCACCTCGAAGACCTACGGCTTCCAACTTCAATAGCACTAATGTATGAATCAAGGCTTCAGGTAGCTCGGTATGTTCACGCAAAGGATAAGCGACGTTCTCGAACACCGTCATATCGGTAAATAGTGCGCCAGACTGAAACAACATACTCATTTTTTGACGCGCGCGATAAAGATGGCGACGTGGCAATGACGGAATGTTATCCCCATCGAACCAAATCTCCCCACTATCAGGCACTAACTGCCCACCAATGAGCTTTAATAACGTCGTTTTTCCAATTCCGGATGGTCCCATAATCGCGGTCACTTGACCTCGAGGTACCTCAACCGAAATATTATTAAATATCGGTCGCTCATTTCGGGAAAAAGAGAGGTCCTTCACAGAGACCAAACTATCTTTCTGATTCATGGCATTCCTGTGCACTATTGACCAGTGAAAGTACGAAAATAATTGAATAAGAGTCTGATAATAGGTGTATTAGATGCTTAACTCAAGACATCACGTGTCAACTGTTTGCAAACATTTGTACGTAGTTTGAATAACATTTTTACATCGATGTGTGTTTTCTGCTTGATTTACTTCGTCAACTCCACTCTAATCAACCCGCTGCGCTTTAAGGATGAAAGCGGCAGAGGGTATTGAACTAATGATGACCTGCAAAACGATGCTAAGACCGTTTGACTTTTACTTCACATTTTTTGGTTATCGCGTCAAACTTTAGCTTGACGCTCATTTAGCTCAATTGCATACAAGGGAAAATCATGCTTGAACCCATTCTATTCCTAATATTAGGCCTAGCCATGCTCGTTTGGAGTGCGGACCGTCTCGTTTTTGGCGCAGCAGCACTAGCACGAAATTTCGGCATTTCACCATTAATTATCGGCATGACAATATTAGCCATGGGCTCGTCAGCACCAGAAATGATGGTTTCAGCTACCGCTGCCCTTGAAGGAAAAACGGATACTGCTGTTGGTAACGCCTTAGGCTCCAATATCGCAAATATCGCCCTTATCCTTGGTGCCACTGCCATCTTAAAGCCTCTAGCGATTAGCTCCGGTATCCTTAAACGCGAAATGCCACTGATGCTCGTCGTGACATTTATTGCCGGCGTCTTATTATGGGATAACCACCTTGGTTTTTATGAGGGTGCATTCCTCGGTGTTCTCTTTATCTTATTTATTCTGGCGATGATTTATATTAGTCGCAAAGAATCAACAGGCGATGACCCATTGGCACAAGAGCATGATGCTGAAATCCCGCAAGGGGTGAAAAGCAGCAAAGCAACCATGTGGCTCATTATCGGGCTCGTCGTATTGCCTTTTTCAGCCGATATTCTCGTCTCAAATGCTGTCGTCATCGCTAAGTACTTCGGGATGAGCGATCTCGTTATCGGACTGACTATCATCGCGATGGGTACCAGCTTGCCTGAACTCGCCGCTTCCATTGCCGGTGTAATGAAAGGCGAAGACGATATGGCTGTGGGTAATATTATTGGCTCGAATGTTTTTAATATCCTTGCTGTGATGAGTATTCCTGGCCTACTGCATCCCTCAGCCATCAGCCCACTCGCGATGCACCGCGACTATTATGTAATGTTGGCGTTATCATTTGTGCTTGTACTGATGTCTATAGAGAAAAAACCTAAAATCAGTCGCCTAGAAGGCATCTTGTTAGTGTGTTGCTTTATCGCCTATCAGGCCTATCTGTTTTATAATGTCTCCGCCTAAACGGAGAACTTTATGTCTGACAAATTTGATTTTTGCCAACACGGTCGCCAAGTTATCGCGACCGAGTTGGCCGCAATAGAGCAATTGCCTCAATACATCAATCAGCATTTTCAACACGCCTGTGAAATTATTGCCGCCCAAACAGGGAAGGTTGTCGTCATGGGAATGGGGAAATCGGGTCATATTGGCTGCAAAATTGCTGCCACCCTCGCGAGTACAGGAACGTCAGCATTTTTTGTTCATCCTGGAGAGGCTAGCCATGGTGATCTAGGGATGATCTCAGATAATGATACGGTGATCGCCATTTCAAACTCCGGTGAAGCCCATGAGATCCTGACTCTTTTGCCCGTCTTAAAACGTCGTGGCATTAAAATGATTGCCATGACAGGTAAACCGACCTCCTCCATGGCGCAAGAAGCGCATGCTCATTTGCAGATAACCGTCCCCAAAGAGGCCTGTACACTTGGCCTTGCTCCAACATCATCCACAACAGCTACCCTTGTAATGGGTGATGCACTCGCCGTGGCACTCTTAGAGCACAAAGGGTTCACAGCGGATGATTTTGCACTTTCACACCCTGGCGGTGCACTTGGTCGCAAACTACTCACTCGTCTTCGCGACCTAATGCGTACCGGTGATGACGTACCTGTCGTGACCATTGATGTCACTGTTCGTGAAGCATTGCTTGAAATTAGCCGCAAGCAGTTAGGCATGACCGCTATCATTAATGAGCAAAAAGAGCTGTGCGGGATCTTTACCGATGGTGACTTACGTCGACTACTCGATCAACGTATTGATATCCACACCACCCCGATTGGTGATGTCATGACAGTAAACCCTTTCACCTGCGAAGCAAATTTGCTTGCAACAGAAGGGGTTAATTTAATGCAAAGCCGTAAGATTAATGGCTTACTGCTGACCGAAAATGGTAAGCTCGCGGGTGCGTTGAATATGCACGATCTACTAAAAGCGGGAGTGATTTAATGTCGACAATGACCACCACACTTTACGGTGACATCGAGCAACGCCTCTTTGAGCGTGCTGCTTCAATAAAACTACTTATTTGTGATGTTGACGGCGTTTTCTCTGATGGTCTTATCTACATGGGGAATGACGGCGAAGAGCTTAAGACATTCCATACCCGCGACGGTTTTGGCGTTAAAGCGGCAATGAAAGCCGGTATTACTGTTGCAGTGATCACAGGCCGCCGCTCTCAGATCGTCCAAACACGTATGCAAGCGCTTGGCATCCAACATATTTATCAAGGGCAAGAAGACAAGCTCACTGCATACAATGAACTGATCAGCCAATTAAATATCCAACCAGAACACGTTGCTTATATTGGTGATGACCTCATTGACTGGCCTGTCATGGAAAAGATTGGCTTCTCTGTTTGTGTCGCTGATGGCCACCCACTCCTCGCACGACGTTCCGATTACGTCACTCAAATAAAGGGGGGGCATGGCGCCGTTCGCGAAGTATGCGATCTCTTACTTGAAGCCCGAGGGATGCTCGAACAACACTTGGTAAGCAGTACATGACTCAACGCTTAGGTATCTTCGTTCTATTGAGTATTGTGCTTGCTGCTGGTGGGTACTTATTTTCTAAACTAGACCAGCCTAATGAACAAGTGACACCTGACAGTGAGTTACCTATATTTACAGGTAACTCAGTATCAAGCACCACTTTTTCAGAGTCCGGTAAGCCGATGTATCGCATCGAAGCAGACACCTTAGACTACTACTCGAATACGAGTGAAACCATTTTCGCAGAGCCTGTTGTATGGATATACCAAGACGACCAAAATGTCGAATGGCGTGTCAGCGCGAACAGTGCAACATTAACGAAATCACACACTTTGTTGATGGAAGGCCATGTACGTATTTTCAATCTACTTCCTGAGTCAGGAATAGAATTGATCAAGAGTGATAATCTTTTCTTACGCTTTACCGACAGTACTTTTTCAACTAACAGCCCCGTCGAAATTACGGGCAGTGGATTTCAAAATCAAGGTCTGGGTATTATTGGTAGCTTTAAAGATTACAACGCAACCCTATTAGAAGATGTAAAAGGAAGATATGAATCATTCATCCCTTAGTTCCCTATTGTGTTGCGCCCTGTTTGGATTAGCAACCGCGTTGCCTGCATATGCACTTAGCACAGACACACAGCAGCCTATCTATATTAATGCTGACGAACAAGAGCTCGACATGAGAGAAAATATTGTTCAGTTTTCTGGCAATGTGATCTTGCAGCAGGGCAGCATTGATATTCGTGCTGAGCGTATCATTCTGGAACGCGTCAGTGGTGAAGAAGGCAATGAAGTCATTCGCACATTTGGCTCCCCGACAACCTTTAGCCAAGAACTGGATGACGGCGGTTTTATCAAAGGAACGGCCAATAGACTCATCTACACGACGAAGAATGAATTTTTACAGATGCTAGATAACGCTCGCTTAGAGCAAACCGACTCCACCATCGAAGGGAGCACGATTAGCTATCGTATTGACCAACAAAAGCTCGTTGCAGAAAGCCAAGAAGGTGGCCGTGTTAAGACGGTATTGCAGCCAAAAGCACTGAATAAAGAATAGTTGAATGGCCACTCTAAAAGCACAAAATCTCGCGAAAAGTTATAATGGCCGAAAGGTTGTAACTGACGTAAGCCTAGAAGTAAAGTCGGGAGAAATCGTCGGCTTGTTAGGCCCTAATGGCGCCGGTAAGACCACCTCATTTTATATGATCGTTGGCCTTGTCGCTCGTGATGAAGGCAGTATAAAAATTGATGACCTAGATATCAGCCTTCAGCCTATGCATAACCGCTCCCGATTAGGTATCGGCTATCTCCCTCAAGAGGCTTCCATTTTTCGACGCTTGTCTGTTCATGACAACATTATGGCCGTCCTGCAAACACGCAGTGACCTTACTCGTGAACAACGACAAGACAAATTAGAGGATCTCCTTGAAGAGTTTCATATCCAGCACATCAAAAATAGCTTAGGTATGGCACTTTCTGGGGGAGAGCGACGTCGTGTAGAAATAGCCCGAGCTCTCGCTGCAAACCCAAAGTTTATCCTGTTAGATGAACCTTTTGCAGGCGTTGATCCGATTTCTGTTATTGATATAAAGAAAATCATTGAACATCTCCGCGATCGCGGGTTAGGTGTTCTTATTACTGACCACAATGTACGTGAAACACTGGATGTTTGTGAACATGCTTACATTGTGAGTCAAGGACATATGATTGCACACGGCTCACCAGAAGACGTTCTTAACGATGAGCATGTAAAACGTGTTTATCTCGGTGACCAATTCAGACTATAGTTAGTAGTGGCAGGCATATGTATAACAATAACGACATACAGGTAAGTAGACACTCATGAAAACCTCGCTCCAGCTTAAGCTAGGTCAATCGCTGGCAATGACGCCCCAACTCCAGCAAGCTATTCGCTTGTTGCAACTCTCTACATTGGATCTGCAGCAAGAGATTCAAGAGGCGTTAGAAAGCAACCCCCTACTCGAGCAGGATGAAAGCACTGAGCCTACCTCTGAGTCAAATTCTGAATCAGAGCAAACGGAAAGTGCGACAGCGACCGAAGATGGATTTGAAGATAGCCTCGGTGCTGACAACATCGAAGCATCAGAAGCATTTGAAAAAAATGAAATGCCTGATGAGCTTGCTGTTGATACCACATGGGATGACGTTTACAGTTCAAATACTGGTAATACTGGCATCATGCTTGATGATGATCTCCCAGTATACCAAGGCGAAACGACCGAAAGCCTTCAAGATTACCTAACATGGCAGGTGCAACTGACTCCATTCAGTGAAACAGACCTTGCCATCGCCACAGCCATTATTGATGCTATCGATGAAAAAGGGTACCTCACTACCTCATGTGATGACATTCTCGAAAGCTTAGGTGATGAAGAGCTCGAACTTGATGAAGTTGAAGCTGTACTGAAACGTATACAGCAATTTGACCCTTTAGGTGTGGGCTCTCGAAACCTGCAAGAGTGCTTGTTACTGCAACTGGCGACCTTTACCTCAGACACGCCTTGGCTTGAAGAAGCAAAACACCTGCTCACTGAACATATCGCACTATTGGCTAACCGCGATTTTCGTCAGCTAATGCGTGATACAAAATTAAAAGAACCTGAACTAAAATCAGTGATGCAACTGATCCACTCTTTAGATCCTCGTCCGGGTAACCGCGTTATCCACGAAGAGACAGAGTATGTGGTTCCTGATGTGATGGTTTTCAAAAACAACGGACAATGGGCTGTTACCATCAATCCCGATAGCGTCCCACGCGTACGTGTTAATGAGCACTATGCGGCGATGAGTAAACACGCCAGCAGCAATGATAGCCAATTCATCCGCAACCATTTACAAGAAGCAAAATGGTTGATCAAAAGCCTCGAAAGTAGAAATGAAACACTCTTGAAAGTGGCTCGCTGTATTGTTCAGTTCCAACAAGACTTCTTCGAATATGGCGAAGAAGCCATGAAACCGATGGTTCTCAACGATGTCGCGCTCGAAGTCGACATGCATGAGTCAACCATATCTCGAGTCACCACGAAGAAGTACATGCATACCCCTCGCGGCATTTTTGAGTTGAAATTCTTCTTTTCCAGTCATGTGAGTACGGATAGCGGTGGAGAATGCTCGTCGACTGCCATCCGGGCACTGGTGAAGAAATTAGTGGCAGCAGAAAATCAAGCCAAACCATTGAGCGACAGTAAAATTGCAACGCTACTGGCGGATCAAGGTGTTATGGTTGCGCGACGCACCATAGCGAAGTACCGAGAGTCCCTTGGCATCCCGCCGTCCAACCAGCGCAAACGCCTGATTTAAAGGCGCAACCAAAAGGAAGACGTTATGCAAATTAATCTGACGGGTCATCATGTTGAAGTCACCGACTCCATGCGAGAGTATGTCAATACAAAATTCGAAAAGCTTGAACGCTTTTTCGACAAAATTAATACTGTGCATGTTATTCTGACGGTTGAAAAACTCCAACAAGTGGCTGAAGCAACCTTACATATCAACCATGGAGAAATCCATGCTAAAGCTGACAACGAAGATATGTACGCTGCCATTGATAACCTTACGGATAAGCTGGTTCGCCAACTTACCAAACATAAAGATAAGCTGAATAGTCGTTAATCATGCAACTCAGTACTGTATTAAGCTTGGACTGCACCAAAAGTGCAGTCCCTTGCTCTAGCAAAAAACGTGCACTCGAAATCATTAGTGAAGTTGCGGCTTCTCACCTTGATCTCAGCCCTCAACAGCTTTTTGACTGTATGCTATCTCGTGAAAAAATGGGCAGTACTGGTATCGGAAACGGTATCGCTATCCCACACGGTCGCATTAACAGCAGCCAGCAGGCTGTCGGTGTCTTAATTCAATGTGAGAGCCCTGTTCAATTTGATGCTATCGATAATCAACCTGTCGACCTTCTCTTCGCGCTGCTCGTACCCGATCAACAATGTAAAGAACACCTCAAGACGCTATCTGCCATCGCTGCGAAACTCAGCGATAAGAAAACATGTAAGCAGCTTCGTACCGCACAGTCAGACGCTGAGCTCTACGATATTTTAACGGCTGAAGACTCCCTCTAATGGATTCATACCAATGAAATTAATGATCGTCAGCGGCCGCTCAGGTGCTGGTAAATCTGTCGCATTACGTGTTTTGGAAGATCTTGGATACTATTGTGTTGATAATCTCCCACTTAATTTACTCTCTTCTTTCTTAGAGACCGTGAGAGGCAACCAGCAAGATATTGCTGTCAGTGTCGACATCCGTAACTTACCCAGTGATCCGAAGCAGATTGATGCGATACTGGCTGGGTTACCTCAAGAGATGGATACTCAGGTTCTCTTCTTAGATGCCAGTAATAAAGAGCTGATTCGACGCTATAGCGAAACACGCCGATTACACCCATTGTCGAAACATCGCTTTTCTTTAGAGCAAGCAATTGAAGAAGAAGAGCATTTGCTGAGTGATGTTAAAGCGCATGCCGATTTAGTCTTAGACACCTCAGACAAATCTATCCATGATCTTAGCGAAACGGTACGATCCAGAGTATTAGGGCGGACCAAGCGTGAATTAGTCATGGTCTTTGAGTCGTTTGGCTTTAAACACGGGCTACCATCAGACGCTGATTACGTGTTTGATGTACGTTTCCTCCCAAATCCACACTGGCAGCCAGAACTGAAGCCACTGACTGGTAAAGATAAGCCCGTCGCCGATTATTTAGCCTCTCACTCAGAGGTGCATCAATTGACCTATCAGATTCGAAGTTTTATTACGAATTGGCTACCGATGCTAGAAAAAAATAACCGTAGCTACCTCACCATCGCTATTGGCTGTACTGGTGGCCAACACCGCTCGGTCTATATCGCAGAGCAACTTGCACAATACTTTGGTCATGATGGGCATCAAGTTCAAATTCGTCATCGAACACTAGAGAAATCGCTTTAAGGAGTCCGGAGTGCCCCGCGTCGAGCAACAAGTATATATCCGCAATAGGCTTGGGCTACATGCCCGTGCAGCCATCCAACTGGTTGAGCTTGCACAAAGTTTTACACACACCGTTATCACACTTAAAAACGATGACAAAGAAGCACTAGTAGAAGGCGTCATGGGCTTATTGATGCTTGAATCTGCCCAAGGTGAGCAAGTGACGGTGATCGCAGAAGGTGAGCAGGCCCAGCAAGCAGTTACCGCCATCTGCGATCTGATTCAAGCAGGGTTTAACGAAGAAGACTGATAGCATGACACGATGAGAAAATAATCATTGAACACATGGCTAAGCACATTATTGATAAGCGGTGCCTTGTCAATCGCCAAGCAAAGCCATCCCGCCTCAATCACATCGATTTACGCAATAGAGCCGAGAAGCAGAGACAAAATTCACTTTCTAGACACATCTTGTTAGCGAAGATGTATTACTCTGAGACAAAGTAAACATATTTGCGTTAAAATTCAGTTTATTGCTCAGCGCTCACAAAGGTAATCCTCCATGGTGGAAAAAGTAGATCAAGATGGTACCCACCAAATGCTCCAAGAGGTTCACAAATCTCTGGATAACGGCATGTTTGTTCATGTTCGCCGTCTGTTACAGGACATGGAGCCTGAAGACACCGCCCACTTACTTGAAGCTTGCCCCCCCAAAGAACGCTTTATCATCTGGCAACTGACTGATGAAGACGACCACGGGGATATCCTCGATGAGCTATCAGAAGATGTAAAAGATGGGATTGTCTTGCGAATGGCGCCAGCCGAGCTGGCGGAAGCAACGGAAGGCATGGAAAGCGATGACGTTGCCTATGTTCTGCGTAATCTTCCAGAGGACGTCTACCAGAAAGTCTTGTCACAGATGGATGCGCAAGATCGGCATCGTGTAGAAGAAGCCCTCGCCTACGAAGAAGATACCGCTGGCGGTATGATGACAACCGACTTCGTGACCATCCGCTCAGATGTCACCATTGAGGTCGTCCTTCGTTACCTGCGCATGAAAGGAGAGCTCCCTGAAGCAACTGATGCTTTGTATGTGGTGGACGAAAATAGCCACCTGATTGGCCATTTATCTCTCAGCACCGTCGTCACCTCTCCTTCTGAAACCATTATTGAAGAAGTGATGGACGATGCCGACGAAGCAATCTCTGTCGACATGAATGACAGCGAAGTCGCTAATCTCTTTGAACGTCGAAACTGGGTCTCCGCACCTGTTGTCGATAAGGACAACTTATTAGTGGGGCGTATCACTATCGATGATGTTGTCGACATCATTCGAGAAGATGCGGAACACTCCATGATGCGTTCGGCAGGCTTAGACGACGAAGAAGACACCTTCGCCCCCGTTCTTAAATCAGCAAAAAGCCGTAGCATCTGGCTTGGCGTCAATGTGCTTGCAGCATTAGCTGCGGCCTCTGTCTCCAACATGTTTGAAGGAACACTGGATAAAATGGCTGCTATCGCCGTACTGATGACTATCGTACCTTCAATGGGTGGTGTGGCCGGTAATCAGACCGTTGCACTGGTCATTAGAGGGCTCGCACTGGGGCATATCGGTGATTCGAATACCAAGTGGCTACTCAGTAAAGAGGCACGCGTCGGTCTCATTAACGGGCTCTTATGGGCCGTTATCATTGGCGGGATCGTCGTACTTTGGAAAGGCGACTTCCTACTCGGAGCCATTATCGCTGCCGCCATGCTAGCAAACCTTTGTGTCGCGGGTATCGCAGGGGTCAGCATCCCTATATTGATGAAGAAGTTTAAAATTGACCCTGCTCTCGCTGGCGGCATGGCATTAACCACCGTTACCGATGTTGTTGGTCTATTTGTCTTTCTCGGCTTGGCAACCGTGCTGGTATAAGAATTGAAACGGATATAAAAAAGGCGCATTAAGCGCCTTTTTAACTATGTTTGTACCACCCTAACTATGGTTGACACAGTACCGTCCAAAATAATGCTTTGAACAGGACAGTCAATCGTCAGAGTCACTGCATCGCATTACGCCACTTATTGACCTGCGATCTTCATCTTCTCAATAAGCACGGAGCCTGTTTGGATCTGACTGCGAGTCTCGACATCAGTACCGACGGCGGCAATATTGGCAAACATATCTTTCAGGTTACCCGCAATCGTAATCTCACTCACCGGATATTGAATTTGACCATTCTCAACCCAGAAGCCAGCCGCACCACGAGAATAGTCACCAGTGACCATATTGACGCCTTGGCCCATTAACTCTGTCACGAACAAGCCGCGATCGAGCTTTTTCAGCATCGCATCGAAATCTTCACCTGTCGAAGAGACAAACCAGTTATGGATTCCCCCCGCATGCCCTGTCGGTGTCATATCCATTTTTCGAGCCGCATAGCTGGTCAATAGATAAGTTTGTAGATCACCACCTGCGATAATTTCACGATCTCGTGTAGCAAGGCCTTCAGAATCGAATGGCGTACTCGCCATACCACGTAGAATATGCGGTTTTTCATCGATAGAAAGCCACTTAGGGAAAATAGGCTTTCCAAGATGATCGAGTAAGAACGACGATTTTCGGTACAAGTTAGCGCCACTGATACCCATCACTAAGTGTCCAAACAAGCCTGTCGCTACATCAGCAGCAAACATTACTGGCACTTCACACGTCGAGAGTTTCTGCGCATCAAGGCGAGCTAATGTTCGGCTTGCCGATTCCTGACCAACACGCTCAGGCAACCACATATCTTCAACCGCACGTGCTGAGGTATAGCTATAATCACGCTCCATCACGCCGTTTTCGCCTTTAGCAATCACACAGCAGCTAATGCTATGACGGCTTGAAGCAAAACTAGCCAGCATGCCATGGCTGTTACCGTACACCTTTACGCCATAGTGGCTATCATAGCTAGCACCATCGGATTGAAGGATACGCTCATCACTCTCTAGCGCTGCTTTTTCAGCAGCAATCGCTTTTTCAGCGGCATGATCGGGCTCAGGCTCATCGGGGTGAAAAAGATCTAAATCAGGAATGTTTTTCGCCATCAATTCTGCCGGAGCAGGACCTGAACATGGGTCTTCCGACGTATAAGTCGCAATATCGAGAGCGGCGGCAACCGTTTGTGCAATCGCCGCTTCACTGAGATCCGACGTAGACGCACTACCTTTACGTTGACCACGATAAACGGTGATCCCTAAAGCGCCATCACTATTAAATTCAACATTTTCGACCTCACACATATGTGTCGATACGCTGATACCCGTTGTCTTAGTGATCGCCACTTCTGCTTGGTCCGCTTTTTGCCCTGCAAGTGTCAAAGCCTTTGATACTGCATGTTCCAGCTCTGTGCGCTGTGCTGCGACCTGTTGTTTTACGTCCATATCGGTTCTTAGATAAAAAGATTGATATTGAAAGGATAACACTGCAAGTCGATATTTTGCCCCCCAATTGTACAATTAGCTGATAAAATAGCGTTAATAGTGTAATTAATTGAGATGTCAGTATGAGTCGTAAGAACAAACGCGCCCCATGGGAAGAGGAAGAAGAGATCATTTGGGTTAGTAAATCCGAAATGAAACGCGATATGGACGCGCTCCAAGCACTTGGCGAAGAACTGGTGGAACTAAAACCACAAGCGCTAGCAAAAGTGCCCCTTGATGACGAATTACGCGATGCCATTAAAGATGCGCAGCGTTTCAAGAATGAAGCTCGCCGTCGCCAGCTACAGTACATCGGCAAGGTAATGCGTTCGATTGAAGTCGAGCCAATCCAAGCTGCACTGGATAAAATTCGTAATAAACACTCTCAGGTAACCGCACAACTCCATAAGTTGGAGACACTGCGTGACACGATGATTGAGCAAGGTGATAGCATCATTGAAGATGTTATCCAACAAAACCCAGCGACTGACCGTCAACGTCTTCGCCAGCTTGTTCGCCAAGCGAAGAAGGAAAAAGCGAACAATAAGCCTGCTCGTGCTTATCGTGAGATTTTCCAATACCTCAGAGAGCTATTGATCGACGAACAGTAAATACTGCTTGAGTCATCAATAATCGTTCCTCGCTAAACCGCGAGAACAAAAAAGGCTTGCCAACTGGCAAGCCTTTTCGTTTTGGAATTAGGGCAATAACTCATCAATAGAAATAAAAATCTCTTTTAATAGCTCACTCTCTCTTCCACAAAGCTGAAAGTTACTCGGTTCCACCGACAGTCAATTCATCTAACTTAACGGTTGGCTGACCAACACCAACAGGTACCGATTGCCCCGCCTTACCACACACGCCCACACCGTGATCAAGCGCGAGATCATTACCGACCATAGAGATGCTATTCATCGCTTCAATGCCGCTACCAATAAGCGTTGCACCTTTAATTGGCTTCGTTATTTTGCCATTTTCAATCAGATAAGCTTCCGATGCTGAAAACACAAACTTGCCAGAAGTAATATCCACTTGCCCACCGCCAAAGTTAGGTGCGTAAATGCCCTTTTCAACAGAAGCAATGATCTCTTCAGGTGTATGCTCACCCGGTAACATATAGGTATTAGTCATACGAGGCATTGGCAGATGAGCATAAGACTCACGACGACCATTACCCGTAGGGTTCACGCCCATTAAGTGTGCGTTGTGCTTATCTTGCATGTAGCCTTTTAGCACACCATTTTCGATTAGCGTATTGTACTGACCCGGCGTACCTTCATCATCAATGTTAAGCGAGCCACGTAGCCCTTGAAGCGTACCATCATCGACGATGGTACACAGTGGAGAAGTCACTTGCTCACCAAGGTGACCACTAAAGACAGACGAACCTTTACGGTTAAAATCACCTTCAAGACCATGACCAACAGCTTCATGCAACAAGACACCTGGCCAACCTGAGCCTAGGACAACAGGCATGGTTCCCGCAGGTGCAGCAACGGCCTCTAGGTTGATCATCGCCATGCGTATTGCTTCATCAGCAAAGTTCAAAGCGACCATTTGGCCCTCTTCTTCTGCGATAAAGTAATCGTACCCACAACGCGCACCACCACCAGCACTGCCACGCTCACGTTCGCCATTGCGCTCAACAAGTACAGAGACAGAGAGACGTGTCAAAGGGCGAATATCAGCAGCATAGGTACCATCACTGCCCGCAACAAGCACCTGCTCATAAACGGCATTTAAGCTTGCGCTCACTTCTTTAACTAACGGCTCTTTACTGCGAATATAGGCGTCAATCTGCTGAAGCAGCTCAATCTTACGCTGTTTATCAAGGCTTTCGAGAGGGTTTAACGCTGGGTAAATCTCATTGTATGACTGCGGCTTTAGCACAACACGATGTTGTGTCGTTTGACCCGATTGAGCAATCCCTCGTGCGGCAATAGCACTTTGCTGTAAAGCCGCCGCATTGATTTGGTCAGAATAAGCAAAACCAGTTTTTTCACCCGTTATCGCGCGTACACCAACACCGCGATCGATATTAAACGAACCATCTTTGATGATGCTGTCTTCTAAGACAAGCGATTCATGCCAACAGCTTTGAAAATAAATATCCGCATAATCAACGTTACGCTGGTTAATCATATCAAGGGTTTGCACGAGTTGTTCACGGTCCACATCGGATTGTGCCAACAATGTTTGTTCAACCGTTTCCAGGTTCATTCAATATACTCTTTGTGTGATGAATTCTTTAATGTAGCCTGTATCTTCCGATGCTCGGTGACAGGCATTTTTTGACGTATGTCTTGTGTTAAATCATGATCAATATCGGCCCAGATCACGCCAGGGCTGTCGGTTAATTCACTCACAACTCGACCCCAAGGGTCAATGATCATCGAGCGCCCCCACGTACGCCGCGACTGGCTGTGCTGACCCACTTGCCCTGCGGCAATAATCCAAACTTGCTGTTCGATGGCTCGTGCAATGAGTAGCGGACGCCAATGCGCCTCTCCAGTGACTTCCGTAAAAGCGGCAGCAACGGTGATCAGCTCTGCTCCCTGAGCGCGCAACTGCTCGAATAAGCCACTGAAGCGTAGATCGTAGCATATCGTCAGACCTAGCATGCCCTGCGGGGATAAAAAGCACGTGGGCGTTTCCCCTGCTTCATAGGTATCCGACTCTCGATAATATTGATGATTATCGCCGATATCGACATCAAACAGGTGCATCTTACTGTATTGCCCAACAAATTGCCCGAACGCATCAAAATACAATGACGTCGTCTTTAGCTTTCCATTTTCAGTTAAAGTAGGAAATGAACCAATCACCAAGCCTATCGAGTAGCGCTGACATAAACGGGCTAATTTCTCATGGATAACCGTTTGCTGCTTCGCGAGATGATAATAAGCATCGCGATCAGCAAACAGAAGGCAGTTCTCTGGTGTCACGGCTAAGGTCACGTTAGCGTCGCTCAATGCCGACAAACCAGCCTCTAATTCTAAGAGGTTTTCACGCCAATCATCCCCGCTATTCATTTGAACCACGCCAACGCGCTGGCGCTCGCGTGGTGAACAGCTATCGGTCAGGTTATCCAATAAAAATTACTCGATTATTCATCATCTTTTGATTTTAGCTTGATTTCACCGCGGCTGCGTGACCGTTCCTGTACAACCGGCTCATCGATAGGGCCTTCAATGTAATAATTGATCTGTGTGAATACATCGACGACCGGTGAAAGGATCGTTGAAACAGCAAAAACAAGGAGTGCTGATTGGGGAGCCACAGCAAAGGCTGTTAACGTAGGTAGCCCCGACGTAAAGTCAGGACTAAAGCGAACGTTTGCTTCTACCCACTCTGTCGTTAGGTCGGCCGTACCGCTAATACGAAGGTCACCCGCTAACGTCTCCATCTCGATATCATTGGTCGTGAAGATACCATTTTCCAGCTGCCCGGACCCCGTCAAGTAATTGAAGGGTAAGCCATCATCAAAGACACCACTAAAATCTAGCTGCATCTTCCTCAATATAGATTCAAGGCTAAATAGCCCGAGCAAGCGCCCCGCACCGCCGACCTGAGCAATAATACCTTTGCCCATTCGAGAGCGAATTTCACCATTCATGGACTCTCGATGAAGCTGCCACGGTGCCCCTTGCCACTCAAGTGATGCATAAGTGTTGAAAGTCGCGTTTTCTAGACCGCCCGAGGTGCTAAATCGCCCCATTAAATCTGAGCTATTGGCACCATCAACCTCAAAAACAAGCTGTGACTCACTGTTATTGCCGCGCAATGTCCAATGCCCGTCCATGCTTAAATAGGTATCACCTGAAAAGACTTCAAGTTGCTGTAATAACAGCGTGTCATCTTCTTTACGTAAGCGACCACTTACTTCGCCTATACGGTAACCTTGCAACCAACTGCTTCCAATACGTAAGTCAATATTCGGCATATACTTCATCACCAACAACTCACGCTCGGTCGCTAAAGGAGGAACGGGAGTCTGCTGATAAGGGACATCGTGCGGCTCACTGTGACTAAGCTCATCATCATCCTTTGCTAGGGCACTAAAATTGAGATAGGCCTCATCCAACTCAATATCGAGGGGCTTACCATCAGGCCAGTCTAAGCTACCATTCACCTCTCGACTATTCACCATCGCATGCCAGCGGCTCGGGTGGCGACGTAATGCTATTGATAACTGATGCCAGTCCATGGTCGCTAGGCGCATAGAATCTAACTCGACGTTAAGACGGCTAATCACTGGCAACGACGCTGATGGCCCCGCTGCGCCTCCCGCTGTCGAAGACGTATTCATACTATCGGAGACAATCTCTATCCAACGATCGACATCCAGTGACTTTGCCTTCACATCTATCGTATGCGTCTGTAGCGGTGAGGCTTTCCAACTTGTTGAACCGAGACCTAAATAGCTACCTTTAAGGCGATGACCATCATCATCAAATGCCACAGACAATTGATGTTTGAGGTCCGGTAGTGACACTCGCCCCTCTAAACCTAAACTATCTCCAGCAATGGACATAGAAAAAGGCACCTCTTTATTCGCTTCCCAATCCATCGGGTACGGTAACGAAGAGTTCACCTCATCAAATGAAGATTGAACATCAATGCGATACTCTACTTCATTATCAATATCGACCTCGATACGACCTTGCCAAGGAAATGCCCCATCAACATGTTCTAATAGTGGGAGATCAATAGGTGCAGCGACTTGGCTCGTCATCCAATGAGCGCTAACATCAACAGCGACGCGGTAGTCCAATGACGTATTAGCGCTACCTTCCACATCAATATTGACTGGCTGACCATATAACAACGCAGAGAGGTTACGGGCATCGATATCATCTTGATTGAAAAGTAACTTTCCTCGTGCGTTAGTGAGGGTTAACGCCGGCACGGCTAACTTAACGTCATTCCCTAGAAAGTTCACAACGCCATCAACCCCAATATCGCGGTCATCAAAAGGAATATAAAGCGACAAGGAGCCTGTTACATCACCGTCAGGTTGAACGTAGTCCAGAGCGGAACCCACTGAGCTCTCTAACGGAGACTGAGAGATATACGTTCTTACCGCATCACCTTCAGACTGTATGTCTAGCGCAATATCTAAATGGCCGCTCCCAGAGAGTTCAGCGATAACGCCGTGAATTTTAGTGGCCTCTGCGCCCAGGGTGCTCGCCCGTGGTGCACTAAAATGTAGCGACTCATTTTCGAAAAACAGATTAATATCCGCTTGCGCAAGTGCTGGCCAGCCTGGGTAGAATTCGTATTGTGCATCTTCGAGGTCTACGTCAACTTGGAAGATGCCCGTCTGATCTGAATAAGGGAAATCATTTAGATCTCCAAACCAAAGTAGTCTGGCATTATTCGCAGAGCCTCCTAAAACCGCACCCGATAAATAGTCCGTAAGGTCTTCACCCAACGCAAGCGTCGGTAAATAACGCCATGTATGACCGGCATCAAACACATCGGCTTCTGCGTAATAGGAAAGCCAAGCAGGGGCATCATTTGGAAAGTCGAGTCGGAACTCTCCTTTCGCCTTCAAATGTGGTGTTTTTACCTCTATCGAATCACTCCACAGTTGCCATCCATCACTGTCGATTCCCCAGTAAAGATCAACGTTGCCATCAGTCACCACCAGTGGAGCTTGAAAGACATCACCATAAGGGAGTGTATCGTCCTTTAAACCTAACCGTGCTAACCCTGAATGTTGGTCGCCACGGATCTCAATATTTAAGTGATGTACCTCTGGCAATAGCTCCCATTGCTGCATCGAAAAATCAGCAATATTCGCTGAATACCCAAACCCGCCCTCTTGAGTCCAACCCAAACGAATATCGTCAATCGAGCCTCCCAAATTAACCGCCTCTAAAAAAGGCTGGGCCACTGGAAAAAGGCTATATAAGGGACGAAGTGTTTCCATCTCAATTTCGGCAAGGTTAACCTGCCAAGCGCGCGGCTCGATATCGGCACGAAAAGCAAGGTCGGGCCACTGGATCCCATTAGTATCAATCGCTAACTGATGGCTACGGATCGCCCAACCATCCTGATCAGGTCTTAAATAAAAGCTGCCATTTAATATATCGAGTCGTTGCTGTGCATCACTTTCCGCCCAGACAAAATGGCTTTGTTCCAAAGCGAGTTGAGCATGATCGACTTGCCCATTGTCAATGTTTATCCACGTTTCAAAACTAATCTCACTCTCTATGAGGGAAATATTGTCCTTCATCCAGTTAGATAACCATGGTGTGACCTGCAGCTTAGAAGCATCCGCATAGAGCGTGCCAGATAACGCAAATCCAATTTTCGGTTTACGAATATTGCCTCGAATATTCAGCACCGTTTCTGGCGTATCAGCAAGACTCACCTGACCTTCAGCCAAATGAGTATCACCGCGATTCAACCATTTTAACGCTGGAACATAGAGCCGCTTTTTATCGCCAGAAGGCGCAAGCAGCGTCACATGTGAATCAGCGATCAGAAACTGATCCAGTTGCACGAAGAATAGCTGCTCTAGCTGGTACTGGATATTGCCACGTTGAGGCGTAAGCGCAGGGCCACTGCTCTGGCGCTGCCTGACACGATAGCTAGGATCGAGTTGAGGGATCTGAGTCAGATCTAAATCAACGGCAGACAAGGTAACATCGGCAAAAACCGGCTTTAACCTCAGTAAGGAACGCCAGAGATCAATGCGTAAATCCACATTATCAATAGAAAGAAGTGCTTCTTCATACCCTGGCTGAGTAATCGACAGCTGGCGGATCGTCAGGTCAGGCCCTTCCATCGCCCATGAGCCTTCTAATGACTCGGAATGAATATAAACTTCTGCCTGTTTCGACAGGTATAGGTTAATAGGCTCTCGGAACTGATCCAGCTGAGGTAACACAAATCGTAATGCTGTGATCAAAATAGCGAGCACCACTAACAACGTTAGCAGTGCCCACATGCCTGCACGCAACACTTTAATCGGTAAAGTAACCAATTTAGGCCCCGCTACATCATGACGACATCAAACTGCTCTTGGCTATAAAGCGGCTCAGCTGATATTTTAACTTGTTTTCCAATAAAGACTTCAAGCTCTGCAAGCGCATGATATTCATCATCTGATAGAGCTTCAGAAACAGCAGGCGATGCATAAACAAGAAACTTATCCGCATCATAAGCACGATTGACACGCGTAATTTCACGTAGTACTTCGTAGCAAACACTTTCTACCGTTTTCGTTGTCCCACGCCCATTACAGGTAGGACAGGTGCCGCATAGCACGTGCTCAATACTCTCTCGTGTACGCTTACGCGTCATTTCGACCAAACCTAACTGGGTAAAACCATTAATATTGGTTTTGACACGATCTTTTGACAACGCAGCATCTAAAGAGTGCAGCACTCGGCGTTGATGCTCTTCAGAGGTCATATCGATGAAATCGATAATGATGATACCGCCTAAGTTTCTCAGCCGAAGTTGGCGTGCGATCGCTTGTGTCGCTTCGATATTGGTATTGAATATCGTTTCTTCAAGATTCCTGCGCCCCACAAAGGCACCGGTATTGATATCGACAGTCGTCATCGCCTCTGTTTGATCAAAAATCAGGTAACCGCCTGACTTTAACTCTACTTTTCGCTCTAATGAACGATGAAGTTCATTCTCTGTATCATAGAGATCAAAAATAGGCTGATCGCCACTATAGTACTCAAGCTTCGGTGTCAGTTCAGGCACGAACTCTTCCGTAAACTCTTTTAATTGTTCAAAACCAAGACGTGAATCCACAACGATACGATCCAACTCCGTGCCAACAAAGTCACGAACAATACGCTGAGCAACACCAAGCTCGCCATATAACATCGATTTCGGTTTATGCTTTACTCTGCGCTCTAGTACTTTTCGCCAAAGATGCTTAAGAAAAACAGCATCATGTGCCAGCTCTTGATCTTTCGCACCTTCAGATGCAGTGCGGATAATAAAGCCACCCAAATCGTCACAGTGAGCGCCAATAATTTTCTTCAAGCGGTTACGCTCGGACTCTGTTTCGATTCGCTGAGAGACACCGACATGGCTCGCTCCAGGCATAAAGACAAGATAACGAGAAGGTAAGGTGATATCGGTGGTAAGGCGAGCACCCTTGGTACCCAATGGATCTTTAACCACCTGAACGACAAGATCCTGTCCTTGACGGACAAGCTCTGAAATATCTTTGACTTGAAATTGATGCTTCTCGTTTTCAGCTACACACTCAGTGTGAGGAACGATATCAGAAGCATGTAAAAAGGCCGCTTTATCTAAACCTATATCTACAAATGCCGCTTGCATACCCGGTAAAACACGACTGACTCGGCCCTTATAAATGTTGCCGACAATACCGCGCTTACCTTCACGCTCAATATGAATCTCTTGTAAGTTGCCATTTTCGATCATCGCAACTCGGGTTTCACTCGGGGTTACATTGATCAGTAACTCTGTACTCATCATTACCTCAACTTATGCGCTAAATTCTTTTATTAATTGATCTGTTTCGTACAGAGGCAAACCAACGACAGCAAAATAGCTGCCTTCAATATGACGAACAAATTTGCCTCCAAGCCCCTGTATACCATAGCTTCCCGCCTTGTCTTGAGGCTCGCCTGATAACCAATAGGAGTGAATATCGTCATCGCTTAACTCGCAAAACCAAACGTCTGTCGTTACCAGTTTTGTGAGTAGCTGATCTTGGTTCGCAAGTGTTATGGCTGTCATCACTTGATGCTTACGCCCTGACAAGAGTCTAAGCATGCGTAAGGAGTCATCATAACCAGTTGGTTTTTCTAATATTATATCATCAGCGACAACGATAGTATCGGAACCCATCACAGGAAGGGAATTACCTGTAGCGGCAACCCCCGCTTTTGCCTTGTCTTGTGATAAACGTTGGACATACTGAGAGGCGGTTTCACCTTCCTGTCGTCTCTCTGCGACATCAACAGACAAAACCTCAAAGGCGTAGCCTAGTTGGGTGAGAAGCTCTTTACGGCGGGGAGAGGCAGAGGCCAAATAGAGTTCAGGTGTAGACATTATTCGCCTCGCTTAGTTTGTATTTACTTGATGGAAAACTGACGCCTGACTCGACGTAGCAATAAAAATAGCCACGGCCACAATAAGAAGTTTAGTAATACTCCCCATAATTGCTGGATGTCAAACGTTACTGGGTTAACTAAATATTCCGCCCAAAATTCGATTAATTTACCCGCTAACGAAATAGAAGCGATAATAATGGCCTGCTGCCACAAGGATAAATTACGAAGCACCTGAAAGTTTAAGGCGACGATATAGCATAAAATAGCCATCATCATGCCTCTAACACCTAGCGTTGAGCCTAACATTAAATCCCAAAGTAAGCCTAACACCACTGCGGAACCAACATTCACAATATGTGGTAACGCTAGGACCCAATAGCAAGCGACCAGTAAAATCCATGTCGGTCGAAAAGAGGCTAACTCCCCAGGCCATGGGGCAACTTGTAATAAAATAGCGACGACAAAAGAGAGCCAAATCACTATACGACCACTCGCTCCGGTACTCACTCTTGCTCTCCTTGAGGGGTTGGCCATACCAATAGAAGGTATCGTAGACGATCAAATTGAACGGCTGATCGCGCTTTCACTTCAGCAAAAGGGCGCTGGTTATCAAACGAGAAATCAGTCACATACCCAACGGGGTAGCCTTCTGGGAAGCGGCCACCTAACCCTGATGTGACAAGGAGATCACCCACTTCAATATCCGTATTACTCGGCACATTTTCGAGCTGTACTTGATTAACTGAACCCGTTCCCGTCGCAATAACTCGAATATCATTACGAACCACTTGAACCGGGATACCATGGCTAGAATCAATGAGTAATAAGACTTGGCTGTTATGCGCACCAACGTAAACAACTTGCCCAACAATACCGCGCTCATTAATGACGGGCTGACCTTCATATACGCCGTCACTGCGGCCTTTATCAATCATCACTTGGTGAGTATAGGGATCGGAGTCAACCGCCATCACTGAAGCGACCATTTTCCGTTCATCACGGATAAAAGGCGAGCCGAGCAATTGACGTAAGCGTTGGTTTTCTTGATCAAGGTGTTCAAGAAGAAGGACATCACTTTTCAGCGTGAGCATTTCACGCTTCAATGCCTCATTTTCTGCCAGAATCTGCTGACGGGATCCTACCTGCGTGGTCACTCCACCTAATAATTCACGCGGCATATTAGCGAGGTATTGCAAAGGAGCAACGGCGGAATTCAGGAGGTACCTTACATTTGCGAAGGCGTCGAGACGACTATCGGCCAGCATAAGGCTGACCGACAGTAAAATGGCAAAAAACAGGCGTAATTGCAGGGAAGGCCCCCTGCCAAACATGGGTTTCATTACAAACCTTCACCTGTTTTTTTTACGGCGTTACTCTTCACTGAAGAGGTCACCGCCGTGCATATCAATCATTTCTAGTGCTTTACCACCACCACGAGCAACACAAGTGAGTGGGTCTTCAGCAACAACAACAGGAATGCCTGTTTCTTCCGTCAATAGTCGGTCGAGGTCACGCAGCAACGCACCACCACCAGTAAGCACCATACCGCGCTCAGAAATATCAGACGCAAGTTCTGGTGGACATTGCTCTAGTGCAACCATCACCGCTGAAACAATCCCCGTTAATGGTTCTTGCAGCGCTTCTAAAATTTCATTGGAGTTCAGGGTAAAGCTACGAGGAACACCTTCTGCAAGGTTACGACCACGCACTTCAATTTCGCGAACTTCGTCACCAGGGTAGGCACTACCAATCTCTTTCTTGATGCGCTCAGCAGTTGCTTCACCAATCAAGCTACCGTAGTTACGACGTACGTAGTTGATCACTGACTCATCAAATCGGTCACCACCGATGCGAACAGAAGATGAATAAACCACACCATTCAGCGAGATAACAGCGACTTCGGTAGTACCACCACCGATATCGATCACCATAGAGCCTGTCGCTTCAGAAACGGGCATGCCCGCACCAATTGCAGCAGCCATTGGCTCATCGATCAAATACACTTCTCGTGCACCAGCCCCCTGTGCGGATTCACGAATCGCACGACGCTCTACTTGCGTTGAGCCACAAGGGACACAGACAAGGACGCGTGGGCTCGGACGCAGAATACCATTGTCATGAACCTGCTTAATAAAATGCTGAAGCATTTTTTCAGTGACGTAGAAATCGGCGATAACACCGTCTTTCATCGGACGAATAGCGGCAATATTGCCTGGCGTACGTCCCAACATCTGTTTTGCATCATGACCAACAGCGGCCACACTCTTTGGTGATCCAGCACGATCCTGACGTATTGCCACAACCGAAGGTTCATCCAGAACAATGCCCTGCCCTTTGACGTAAATAAGAGTATTGGCGGTACCCAAGTCGATGGACAGATCATTCGAAAACATGCCACGAAGTTTTTTAAACATAATCTTCGGTTTTTTCCTGCAAACTTATAAAAATTCTGTAAATTGCGCTAAATGTATCAACCGATCAAGGTTACGGCAAGCAAGCATTGCTTAAACCAGACCTTAATTCGGATAAATTAGTCTGTGTGTTAGTTGGCGCTATGAATCAGCCCCCTTTCACCGCGGAAGATTACTCTATCATTTCCACGGTAGGAACCAAAGGTGATTATTGCGGAAGGTGATTCATCCCCAAAATTACGCCAATTATAGAGTAACCAAGGCTGGTCAATGTTAACTGTTTGACAATTATTGCCGTTAGTCGGCGCATCATCAGTCAATAATAACCATAATCTAACTTGTTCTCGGATATCGCTAGATTGTGTTGCGACAAGTGATTCAACACCAGAAGAAACAGTTCCACTCCCACTAAGGGCAACAGACGATGTCGATGCATCACTGGCAATAATGAAAGGATCGCAGGTTTCACTGCCATCAAACACCATCGCCGAATCGTCACTGTTCACGACAAAACTGCTACCATCCCAATATTCAATCTGCAGCGGCACATCAATATCACTATCATTCGCTCCAACTGCATCAAACAGGCGGGCGCGACCATAACGTAACGTAGGGGAGGAGACCAGTGGAGAAATAGTAGTCAATGAGTTACCTTTTTTATCACTACTATTGACGGGCTCAGTGCTCTCAAAACGGATTGGGTCGGTCTCACTGTTAACATACAGCCCCCACGTACTATTTAGCGTATTCCAAGGCCCATCTGGCGTAGTAATACTTGCCCCTACCGGTGTTCTCTCTAATGTGGCTTCCTCAGCAGCAACGAGGCCTGTTCCGCTCGTCCACTGGCTATCAGCAATAATCGTCTCGTCTAAACGCCCTTCAAAACTCTCATCGCCGGACATCTGCTTTGCTTCAATACCAAGACTCGCACGCGTGCTTGCAAAATCAGAGAGGTAATAGTTTGTTGTTTCTTGACCATCTGCACCATAGGCTTGTAGTGAGAAGTTCATCGTGAAGGGCTGCCCTAAATAAGCAAAGTCAGTTTGGTTTACGGGATAGGTGTAGCTCTCTGCTGTAGTATCAAAATCTAAATACTCTGGAAAGAAGCGCCCGATATTTCGATAGGCTAAGTTCACATCCATATCGAGATAAGAGTTATTAAGATCAGCTTGCAGTTTGACGCTCCCCACCTCTGTCCATTGTAAGAGGTCAAAATAGTACCACGGCTCTTCACTGAAGGTTACCGACTCACTCTCATCCTGTGTTTTATCACCATTAAGAGTCCCTGCCGCTCCTCCACTCGGTGTGACTGAATTATCACTAGGAATAGACATTCTTAACGTCGCTGACTCTGCGCCTGACACATAAAAATTGGGTGTTGTTGGCCGAGAACAGTGGGAGTCATCCACCAATACATCTGTCAGCGCACTAGCATTGTCATCAATCGAGCTATCCAGATCTGTCTCTTCTTCCCAAATAACTGGACGAACTCGCACGGCAAAGTTTTCACCAGACAATGAGAACCCATCACCACTGCTAGCGGTACCCGATACATCACTGCGCCTCGTGCCACTATCGTCATAACCTTCAAAATCACAAAGGGCGAAAGTATATGGTCTTGCAGCAACATAAGCTGTACCTTCAAGCCCAGTCCAAGCATTGTCTTCGACATCCGTGCAGTCGGTACCGACACAAACTGCCTGCTCCCAATCTGGGTCACTAATCTTAAAGCTCACTTCACCTGCATCGTCATACTGAACAGTAAAGCCACTCGAACGACCATCCACAAACGAAATATCTTTACCTGTTAAAGGTGAGCCTGTTGCAAGAATATTTGGCGTAGTAGCACCCAGTGTAATGTTATGAGTTCCGCTGGAAGGTTGCTGGTAACTAAAATCTTCAAATGTGACCGCTTTTGTACCGGCATAGTCCTCGATGACTTCACAACTCGCGCCATTATCAGCAACCGCCTCTATAAAGACGGTCGTTTCGCGCCCAGCAACCACACGAGTAGGGCTGTTATCTGCAGCATCGACCATCCGGAATCCAAACGGTGCAAAGCGGTAGGTAGCCGTATCAGTGAGTGATGATTGACCGACGATCGAAGCTGTTACATCCACATCACCGACGATCGCGCTTTGTAAAAATATTTCAGCTCTCCCACTAGAGACTTGGATCGGATCAGACGTACACATATTGTTGATGCGAAGTCCCCAGCACTGATCCCCGCTGAGATCAGAGGTAGGATCAAGATTCAATGTTCCAATAAAGCTGGTATCAATAGAGCCATCTTGCTTTTGAATTTCAATATCGACAGGCATCGTCTCACACGTCATGGCATAACCACGGGAAGGAACAATCACCAACCGGCTGTCGGTGGTAATTTCACAAGACTCAATATCACCAATAATTTTTGCATCGCCATCCATCTCAATATCGACAGCAGCCACTCCTCCCGTCACAATAACATTGTCATTTAGCAAAACCTCGTTCTCACTGATCAACAAGCCAGAGATTTTAATATTATCACCATCTAAATTAATCTGAGCACTCGGCCCATGAGCAGTAATAACAAGCTTGACGGGATCTTCGCCTTGGTTAATCAGCGCATTTCCTCCGACCTCCATGGATTGCACATTAAAGCGGGTAAAGTCATCAACAATTAGTTCAGCATTCCCGTCCACCTTAAATTCGCCAATTCGATAATCACCATTCTGAAAACTGACTTTAGCTTGGCCTGTAATTTTCACCTTACTATAATCTCCCGGTGCTAATGTCTCGGTTTGTTGACGGGAGAAACTTTTGTCAGGGGCGCTGCTCACATCAAATACGAGGAAATCTGGCATGTCGACCATTTCAGCGGACACACCTACACATACTGAACCATCACAGGTATTACTGTTGCCATGATTAAAAACGTTAGCTGGCGGAAAACCAAGTTGATTGCCATTCTGGGCATTCTGAATGAGGTTATTTCCATCCAAGATACCTATCGTACCGCTGTTGTCCCAAGTTTGAGCTGGGCCGTTGAAAAAGCGACATTCCTCAACCACAAACAACTGCTCAAAAAGAAAGTAGCCTACTGTTTCTGTGGTGTGACGGCGTTCTGAATCGCGATCCACATCCTCATCGGACTGAAAGCTGGCTCTATCTTGCTCTATTCGACAGCGCCTTAACCAACCGCCGTTATTCCCCGATCGAGTATTCTTATTTGCAATGAGAATAGGGATAGTCGTGAAGCTTTCCGAGTAGTCCGCATAAGAAGCACACCCATCGGTCACAGGAGAACCTCCCCCTAAAGTATTCTCTGTACGCTTACTGCCGATCACAAACTTCGCCCCCCCCAACTCACCACTTCCGTAAGAGGCGATGAAAGCAATCGTTTCTTCCTCTTGAGGGTAATTTCGATCTGCTCGTGATTCCCAGCCACTCACTTCACTCATCTCTAAAGCGAGATCAAAATGAGTACGATTAACACCTTTGACTGCTGACGTCTGCCAAAAGTCAGCACCATTTTCCGTTGTCTGAATTTGATGCAGCACACCTGGCGTGACACCATTATTAAAATTACTGCCCCCATGAGAAGTATAAAAGACCTCCTCCCACCCCCGAGCATGAGCGGCAACAGGAGGGGCATAGTTTGCCTGATACTGATTAGTCTCTACGCTGCCGACAATGAACTGGACGTTATTATCTAACAAGGCAACGCCCTCTTCTGAGACGATGTAATCAATCAGCAGCATCGGCTCTTCATCCAAGTTAGGATTAGCACGATTCGGGGCTATCATTTGTTGAAAAGTCACTGCCGTTGTCGAAACAGATAAAACCCGCAATGAAGACGGTGTATCATCTTCGTTACTATCAGTGACGGTATCCATCAGAAAAACACGCGGCGCGACGGTATATGTCTTTTCAAAAGTCAGGGTGCAAGGCACATTAATACATTCATTTGCTACAGTTTCCGCCTGCACATCATAACGCCCAAATTCAAATGTCAGCGCATAGACATTGAAAGTAAGCACCGATAAAAACAGCATTATCCAACGCATTAATTTAACTCCTTCGCCATGACTTCTTGCACTCGACTGACCTGATTTTTGCCTGAGCTGCATGACCCTGTACTTTCAAGAAAATAGAAGGTCGTTTGCGCGCCGGAAACTAAGTCTATCGTTTGACTGGTACACGAAACGCTCGTTGAACAGCCTTGATCGCCAATGGTTGTATTACTAACGATTGTTGACGTGCAAACCGTGCCTAATGCGCTACTACTATTCAGTGGAAACAAACGCTGTAGAGCAACTTCATTACCAGAATGCGCTGCTAGCCAAGCACGGGCACCTAATACTTCAAGCGTCGTCGTGTCTTGATTTGACCAACCAATTCGAGACAGTCCCATCGCCATAAAGCTCATCACGACTAAAACAAAAATAACAACAACCAGCACGCTACCACGCTGATTCATGGGGCGGTTTGAGAATTGCCCAGGTGCTTGAAGTACGCACTGTTGTTCGTGCTGGCACGTATATCTGCACACCCGTTTGCTTTGCCTTTCTACTAGGGACAACTTACATAACATTTAGCACCTGCACACTATGGTTAAACTTAGCGACTTCCCCTGTGCGGGCATCCTGCATCTCCAAATAGAAATTAACCAATCCGTTGCTATTCAAGCCTCCTCCTTCAACACTAAATGCAGCACTCACTACATCCCGACTCAACACCGGTACATCATCACTAATAACAGTTCCTTCTCCCATTCTGACTAAAGTGTAGTCAGCACTGCGATAGCAAAAGGTGACTTGTTCAGCAAATAGATACACACGTTCAGCGGGTGACGCTGTAGACACCGAGCCCGAAGTAGAGAGTGTAATGGCCGACGTAGCACTCGCCGTGCTTCCTGCCCCACTGACGGTAGGCGCTGTCGTAAACTGCGTCGGTAATCCAAAGCCAATCGCAATCCCTGCGCCATCAACCATCGCTTCATCCATCCAGATATCACTGTCTCCAGGGCGGGCAACAACATCGATAGCCTGCGAGGTAATTGACGTATAGAAGCCCGACAAAAAGTTCGGGTAAAAGCTAATACAGTTATTTGAATCAACTTCCAGGCTATTGGGAACGGCATGACGGATTTCTTGAGACATTCTTGCTATCACAAAGCGCGCTTTGGTTTGCAGGCGCTCACGCTGAACGGTACTGACATAGCCATCAGCTCCTAGGGAGATAAACCCCGTAATCGCAAGAGATAAAATAGAGAGAACAATCAAAGTGACGACGAGCTCTATTAATGTAAATCCCTTCATCAATAGTTACTCCGATAAGCGACAAATTCATAGTCGCCATACTGCTCTGTTAAGACAGTCACCGTAATACGCTTATGCTCTGTTTGAGTGGCAGAGGCTGAACCGGCGAACCCTGAGCCGGCAGTATAAGATTCATAAAATACATCAATCACCACCGCAAAATTCGCGTAGTCAGAGTCACTGGCCCCGGGCAGTAACTCGACAATGTCACCACGTGATAAATAAGGTGAGCAAAGCGTCGTGCTCCCCCAACAACCTAGATCAGGGGTGCTACCGTCGGGGTTAAGTAGGTAGCTATCAACCGCAGTAAAACTCGCCGTGCCTGAAGAAACTGTAGGGGCTTCAGAAAGCGTTGTGCCAAACGCAGCGGGTAAATTACAAACTCGATAGGCGCTCTCACCACAACGATATTGAGAGCTGGGATCAGACTGTTGATCAAACATCCGCCCTAAGATTTCTCCCATCACTGCGTTGCCTAACGCAGACGCTCTCGCTTGGTAATAAGGGATGGCTGACTTTTCAACTTGAGGAAACAGAAACTGACTAAGCACCAACATCGCAAAAGAGAGTGTCACCATAGCGATGATACTCTCTATCAGCGTAAAGCCTTTAGCTCGAGAAGCGAAGCGGTGCTGGCCTTGTTGGTGCTTATTGAGCTTATTGAGCTTATTGCTCCGATAGTGTTTATCACGTAGCAGGTGAATAGAGAGATGATGGTTTTGGTTAGAAGTTTTCACACACATCAATGAACCCTTCTTGATTAATACAGACATCGAGATTGGTCTCACCAGAAAATCGATATCGACAGATTTGATTTGGGTCGATCAACAACGCATTGCCACCGCAAACTCGCTGTTGAATTCGCTCGGCACCTGATACTTGAATTTGAATAGGACGCCCAAGGAGATCAAAGAAGAGCGAGGCACTATCGTCTGAGAGTCCCTGCTGGACAGAGAAGTTCACACCACTATCAGTACTCGTTAAAAAATCACTGCTATCGTAGCAATCTGTCAATGTACCACCAATATCGACGGATTCCGGGCTACCAAAGCGCGAAGAGATCGCCACGATTCCTCGACACTCAACTGCTCGTTGCTGCTCAGGCGATAAAAGGGTGTATTCACGAAAAGCATCTAACTGCATCGAAGCAACTTGCAGTTGACGTAATATGGCAATGCCCTGATCGCGAGCAATTTGGGTTTCGAAGGCACCCGTCCCCGCATAGCGAGAACGGGCCGTCACGGCGACAATACCAATAATCAAAATAACCACGATCAGCTCAATCACTGTAAAGCCAGCGTGGTTATTTTTCATTGGCTATCTCAATTATTTACACGCTTCAGGATCAACCGTCGCGGTGGCTGTTGCCCCCGAAGTCGCAGGCGGTGTATATGTTAAATAACACTCATTTGAAGCATATGCGGCACTCGTTTCCGCAAATGTAATCCATACACTTGCAGTATTCACTGTTGGTGATGCAGGGGACACAATCGCCCAGTCATTTGAAAATCCTTCAATTGCTGCAGCAACACCCGATACTGTCGGGTCTGGATAACCATACACTATATTTATAGCATTAGTTCCAGTGCCTACAGTACCTGACGACGCATTTTCTAATCCTGCAATCGCAGACTTACCATATACAATTCCAGAAGCTCCGTTTATCGCGCCTTGTAAACCTTTTAGCGCCGAGTTTCTCGCATCCCCTTGTAAATTAAGGAATCTAGGCGCCGCTGTCACGGCTAGAATTCCCAAAATAACAATAACAACCACTAACTCAATCAGTGTAAAACCGCCTTGACGTTTCATCTTATAACTCCATCTACTCTGCTAAATTGACCACAACACGGCCAAGGGCCGGCTCATAGGTAAAATTGTGTGCCCCAGTAAGGTTAGTGGGGGTATTGTTGGCCGAAGCCATTTGGTAAAATGTACAAATATTACTCGACTCGGTTGTTGCTGCTAAATACTTGTGTTGGTTAGCGTCAAAGTCTGTGGATATCGCCGTCTGAGGAGGGTTTTGCATCAGCTCCGTCATCAAATCAACGCAGTCTGTATCAGCTATCGCTAACGTCGACCCTTCACCATCACTATTCGCGAGACCGAATGGGTACCCTGAACGGATCGTCACATCTTCGTCGGACTCACTTTCATCCGTCAATTTCATATCCGTGCCATCATAGGCGACCACATAAAAGCCATTACCGTCTTGTGTTCTTCCGTTTGCCTCCCATTGCGCTCGAACTGACAACACCGCGGTAGCAAACCCACCGGCGACACCTTCAATACTCGATTTTTTAGCTTCATCAGTCACATCAAGAAAACGCGGCAATGCAGCGACTGCCAGCAAACCGATAACAACAATGACAATCACCAACTCAACCAAAGAAAAACCGCGCTCTTGTTGAGGGTTAAATTTTCCTGCCGTGACTTTGCGTATCCTCAGCACATGAACCTCTTTCCATTCAATTCACTCAATGTAATTCAGCCCAGCAATATGTCCTCAGGGCGCTATAATGACAAATCTTGCAACAAATTCAATGACATTGTGTCACCAATAAGTGAATACTCCAATGCCTTTTCATTACGAAAACGATAAATACATCGCAGCTTATTAACTTCCAGTATAGATTCTTCAATCTCTGGTTGCTCAGAAAAAACCGTATCGACTCCACGACTTAGCAATAGCCACGTTGAAAAACAATCAACATGGCCCTCAAGGGTGAGTTTATACGGCCAACCTCCTTGACTAAAAAACACATTGTCTTCTTCAAACAGCATTTTATTGGGACGCCCTGTAACCATCCACTGAGCCTTATAGGCATTAGCTGTATCTAACATGGTTCGTTGAGACATTTCATAGGCGGCTAATGTTGTCCGATCACGAATTTCAATCCAGCGCCAAAGCACCATCGCGATGACACTTATCATCGATACCCACCAAATAGAGTATTTAATGAGTCCTTTGGTCGGATAATACGCCATCACTAGCCACCTTTCGCGATATCGAGCATGTCCCACATAGGAAGAAATATTCCCAAAGCAAGCAGTAACACCATCCCTGCCACAACGGCCAACAGTATTGGCTCAATACGTGCTGTCAGCGTTTTTAGGTCATAATCCACTTCACGATCATAAAAATCGGCAACTTCGAGCAACAGCTCATCGATTTGCCCCGTTTCTTCACCAACGGCTATCATTTGTTGAACCAGTGGTGTAAATACCCCACTGTTATTCGCGGTTACCGTCATACTCGACCCCGCTTCTATCGCCGTTTTCATCCCCATCAGTTTCAATTCCAAGAATCGGTTTCCCAATGCTTCTGCTGACAACTGGATCGACTGATTAAGCGGGACACCAGCTTTCAGCATTAAGGAAAAGCTACGTGCAAAACGAGACAGTTGGGCCCTATTTACAATATCGCCAACAATCGGAACCTTTAAGCGCCACAAGTCCCACCGCTCTCGACCGGAATCAGTACCTACCCACATACGAGTGGCTATCGCAGCACCAAACATACTGGCAATCATCCAATACCAATAATTAACAAAGAAGTCTGACATCCCTATCAAAATCTTAGTCGGCAACGGTAAGTCCATACCAAACTTTGAAAACATCGATGAAAACTGTGGGATCACCTTTAAATTCAATACCACTAGAGCAATAAAAATGGCACTCAGTACAAAAATCGGATATCGCATGGCTGATTTAATCCGCCGTCGCGTCTCCATCTCTTGTTCAAAGTAATTGGCAAGTTGTAACAACGCCTCTTCTAGACGACCAGTACTTTCACCCACAGCGACCATCGAGACAAACAACTCAGAAAACACCCGCGGATGAGCACGCAATGATGATGAAAAATTACGCCCATTAGTCAGATCGCTGTGTACTTTATCGAGCGTTTCAGCAAGAAGCTTATGTGTTGTACTCTGCGATAGCCCACGGATAGCGCGCAATAAAGGAACACCAGCTCTGGTTAAGCTGTACATCTGCCGACAAAAAATCACGAGCGGCTCTAATGCTATCGGTGCCTTCAGTAACTCACCGATGTCCATGTTCAGAGCACCAGAACTAGACTGACGGCCAGCAGTGACGCTAAGAGGGATAACCCCCTGACGCATCAAAGCTTCTACTGCCGCATCTTGATTGCTTGCATCTACCTGCCCTTTAACTTCTTTGCCAGAAGCAGAGCGACCACGATAATTAAAAATCGCCATGACTTATCACTCTATTCCCAGTCAAACTTATTGCTTGGTGCGGGGGTATCAGACTCTTCCAACTTGATCGTTACCGATTGTTCAGAAATCACCCGTGAGGAATCGGATTCAAGTGACGAGACGCTTGATGATGGGCGAGATAGAAGTGACTCAGACATCAATGTAGCAGCCTGCGAATCAGTGGCAGTGGTCAATTCCGATGTCACTCGATGAGGTTCAATAAGCGCTTCAGTGACGGTGCTCAAGCCACTCTCTAGTTCCGGTAAGCTATCATCTACAATCGGTATCGCATCACTCGCGCTGTGCATTTCCCCTTCACCAAGTTGCATCACTTCTTCTAGAGTCGTTTTCCCCTGCATAGCAAGCTCCATCGCACACTCAAGAAGAGGTTTATAGCCTTCACTAACACGGGCTTTTTGCGCAAATTTAACCGCATCGTTGCCACGTAGCGCATCCATCATATCCACATCCATTTCGAGTAACTCGAAGACGCCAATTCGTCCTTTGTAACCCGTAAGATTGCAGTTCTGGCAACCACTGCCGCGCTGAAAAGTATGTTGTTGCAAATGAGAAAAGCGACTGCGAATCCAGCTTGATTGTAACTTGTCGGGCTTATCATCACGCTGACAGTCTGGGCAAATACGCCTAACGAGTCGCTGTGCCAGCACTGCACGAACGGAGCTAGCGACAAGATAACCAGGCGCATTCATATCAATCATACGCAAGGCACTATCAATCGCATCATTGGTATGGAGGGTCGAAAGAACAAGGTGACCGGTTAACGCGGCTCTCAAACCAATTTCAACGGTTTCTTCATCACGCATCTCCCCCACCAAGATGACATCAGGATCCTGACGTAAGAAGGTTCGAAGTACTTTAGAAAAAGTTAAGCCTATCTTGGCATTAACCTGCACCTGATTGATCCGAGGGAGTCGGTACTCAACAGGATCCTCTGCAGTAATGATCTTTTTCTGGGGCTTATTTAATTCACTCAATGCACCATATAGTGTTGTTGTCTTACCCGACCCAGTCGGGCCCGTCACGAGAATCATCCCATGCGGGCGGCGTAGCTGACGACGCATCCGATCCAGAATATGTACGGGCATCCCAACTTCATCGAGGCTTAAGATCCCCGCTGATTGGTCCAATAAACGCATCACAACCGCTTCGCCATACTCTGTCGGTAACGTCGAAATACGCACATCGACCGAGTGCCCTCTCGCGGTCACATTGAAACGACCATCTTGCGGTAAACGTTTTTCTGAAATATCCAGTCCACTCATTAACTTCAGTCGAAGTACCAATGCGGATGCTGCATTTACTTCATTTAATAATGTTTCATGAAGCAAGCCATCCACACGCTGTCGAATCCGCAACGTGTCTTTATCTGGCTCAATATGAATATCTGACGCCCCCACCTGAACGGCATCTTCAAACAGCGAGTTAATGAGCTTAACAACCGTAACATCGTCATCATCATTATCACTTAACGCACCGAAGCTAAAATCTGTCGATGCATCGACTTGGTGCTCGGCTTGCAGCTGTTCTGCAAATGAGAGGATCTCTTTGGTACGACGATAATAGCGATCAAAGGCTTGAATCAGATCACTTTCCGAGGCGATAACGAGATCTATATCGTACTGGCGCAGTTGGGCAAGCAGATCTTCTTGCGCACCAAGATCCGCAGGATCACTCATTGCAACCCGCAGCGCTTCTCCGTTATAGCCGACCACAAGCGCACGTAAGCGGCGTGCATGTACCTCGGGTAAGAGCTGAACGGCATCAACATCAACACCAAATCGGCTAAGGTCGATAAGAGGCACACTAAGCTGCTCAGACAAGAAGGACAGCATCTGATCTTCATTGATAAAACCTAGCTGAATTAAGGTATCACCAAGTTTTCGTCCTGAACCACGTTGTGCATCAAGGGCATGTTGTAGCTGCTGCTCATTAATGACATTCTCTTCAACCAACAGATCACCGAGGCGTTTTCGTAACTTAATCGCCATCTTCGCTACTCCTCTACCTGCTGCAATTGCTGTAATGCATATAATCGTTGACGAACAAACGCTTGCGACGCCTCAGAAACCCCGCCTAAACGTTGTGTTTCTTGATAGGCTTTTTGAGCGTCGACCGCTTCCCCTTCTCGATCAGAGGCAATGGCAAGTCCGAGCCACCAGCGCCCATCTTCTGGGTAGTGCGTCACTAGGTATTGATAGCTCTCTAAAGCTGCACCGTTATCACTGAGCTGTTGAGCTAGCGCACCACGCATCGCGGCATATTCAGGCGAAGGTGATACAAACCAATCCGATAAAACCGAGAGGGCCGTTTGGGATTGCGACTCCCTTGCTAATAGTTTAGCCATTGTTAAACGTAATGACTCACTGCTTGGGTTACGAGCGATACCTTCTTGTAAAATGGTTAGTGCTTCACGGGTTTCTCGACGCCCATAATGTAGGGCTGCGACCTGCGAGCGTATATCTTCACGTGCGGGAGCAAAACGAAGCGCAGATTGATACTCGGCTAACGCCTTACGGATATCACCAACATCCAATGCCTCTTGGGCTCGCTTAACCGCTACCTCTGCAAGCTGAGCCGGTGACATACTCTCTACCTTAACTTCAATACTCGCCGGTGGAACCTCCTCACCGAGTTGCTCATGCTCACTGACGAATGGAGAAAGCAAAGCGCTAGCCGAGCCCTGTGGTGCTGTTTCTTCATGCACGGCTTCTACAGGTGCACTTGCGGCTGTTGTATCAGCCTCTGTCGATAAAGATCCAGGCTCTGAAATATCGTGAGTTGCGGTCACCTCAACAGCAAGGGGAGTATCTGTATTTACAGAGCGAGTTCGTTCTAAACTCACTTCAGAATCGGGGTTTAACCGGGCTTGATCAACGCGTCGTAATAGTGAGGAAGCATTAATATCCGTAGCTGAAAGCGGTACGCTACCCTGCCTATTTGCACGTCGATAGGCATCAACGCTTGGCGCTAAAAACTCCACGGCTGTTGGTTTTACCATTACACTGAGTGAAGCAGTTCGCTCTCCACCAGCCCGCTGTCCAATGACATCAACAGGTTCATCGTTGACATAAAGAAGTGTTTCAATCACCGGAATTTCCGAACTCACTAACTCAGGATTAAGTGTATTCGACTCCAATGAGGCTTCCCCCACACTCTCTTTCTCATCGACTGAAGAGGCAGTAACGTCACTAACGGCTATCGTCGTTACAGACGATCCCACCATGTCAGGATTCTCAATGCCAGAGCCTTTAATATCAAAGTCTTCAATGCCAGAACCTTCATTGCCTAAGCCTTCAACGGATGAAGCTTCAATAGCTAAAGCTCCAGTTGCTATATCGTCAGTAGCTATATCCTCAATAGCGATATCCTCGACAGCTTCCATCTTATCCCCTACGATTGGAGCCACATCTGACGATGCCTCAAGAGATGGGTTCGAGTAAGCACTTCCAAAGCCAGCCGCCCCCAACCACCATGCCCCCCCAGCAACAGCGGACAAAACAACAATAGCGATAATTCGCTTAGGCCAGCGTGAAGGAATAGGGTCGATATAAGCGGCTTGCAACCGAGGCTGTTCGGCACCCTCGGCCTTTTGCTCTGATATTTGCTGCAGCATCTTATTGATGGCACTCATGTCAACTTACCTCCAAGCCCAAGCTAGCATCGAGTCCATCGCTGGCAATCGGGCGTCTTGAGTATCGTTAATGGCAGCGACAATAGCCTGACGCTCAATATGGCGGGTCTTGCTTGCAAAGGCGTGCAGCAACGCTTTATGGCACAGAACGTTAATCACCCGAGGAATGCCTCGGCTCGCCTTCCAAATAAGACGATATCCAGCCATATGGAAAAGAGGGATTGATTGACCACTACATTGTAAACGATGCTCAATATAGGCCTTGGTTTCCGCCAAATTCAGCGGCCTCAGTTGTGCACTGAAACTAATTCTCTGCCGCAGTTGGCGAAGATGGTGCTGACCTAAACGCTGGTCTAACTCAGGCTGTCCAATCAAAACGACTTGGATCAATTTCTCTTGCTCTGTCTCTAAGTTAGCCAGTAATCGAATCGCTTCTAATGCTTCATCTGAAAGCGCTTGTGCTTCATCAATAATCACAACCGCTTTTTTCCCTTGCTGACGAAACGCTATGACTTGTCGCTGCAATGCACCAAGTACATCGGTATCCATCTCTAGTGGGATTTCATATTCCTGCGCAATGACTTCACGTAGAGCATCGCCATCGAGGCTCGGTGTCGGGACATAGGCTAAGGCGTAGTGCTCAGGTAACTGTTGGATCAGCAAGCGACACAGCAAGGTTTTCCCTGTCCCCACCTCGCCACTAATTTTGATGATACCCTCACCCATATCAAGTGCGGCTAAGGCCGTATTAATCGCTTCAACATGGGGTGGCATCGCATAAAACAGCGCAGTATTCGGCGTTAATGAGAAAGGCAGCTGAGTGAGACCAAAATGCGTTTCGTACATCATTATCCCCCTGGGAACCAGCTGTCTAATAAGTTTCGAGAGCGTTCGATTTCATTCTGCCACGTGTCGGCACCAACGACTGTTGGTCGAATTAAAATGACCAGTTCAGTTTTGGTCGTGAGCTTAGAGACATTACGAAATAGGTGCCCTAATGCGGGTATATCACCGAGAAGAGGTACCTTAGAAACAAGGTCTGTCGTTCCAGTTCTCATCAGGCCACCAATCACAACCACATCCCCACTACGCGCATGAATAATAGAATCAGACTCCCGAATAGAGCTACTCGCTAGAGGCAAACTCAGTGAACCTTGGCTGTCGCCTAAATCGATCTGCTTAACATCCTCACTGACCTCGATAACCGCAGGGTGGACATGCAGCAGTACTCCCCCATCATCATCAATTTGTGGGGTGACATCTAAAGAGATACCAGAAAAGAAAGCCGTGAGTTCTAAATCTGAAGTAACATTGTTATTCTCAGTACTTGAGTTACTGGAAATATTCGTCACAAAGTACTCATCATTCCCTACTTTGATCACCGCTTTTTGATTATTGGCAGCCGTGACTCGCGGACTCGATAGTACGTTGACATCACCTTGTGTCTCCATAAAGCTCAAGACTGCTTCAAAGTTACCGTCTCCAATCGTAATGTTTGTTTGACCGCCAAGTAACGCCCCGATGTTATCTTGCCCTGGCAGCGATGACCCCGCAGAAGGACGACCAAATCCAATCACTGTACTGCCAATCGTCTTAGTAATATTGCTCCAATTTATCCCTTGCTGGTAGCCATCGCTTAAGGTGACTTCTAATATTTTCGCTTCCAAAATGACCTGACGACGTAAGCGCTGTTGAGATAAACCTAAGAAGTGGCGCACTTCGCGTAACTGATCGGCAGGCGCGCGAACCGTCACAAGGCTGGCTTGCGGAGAGACCACCACCGTTTGACCGTCACCATTGCCAATAATGGCTGTAATGGTTTGTTCTAGTTGAGACCAAAACTGGCTGTCTGATTGGGTATTAATCAACGTACCACCAGATTGGCTGCTTGTCGTTCCGCTGCCAGAGTCGCTATTGGCAATGGAGCCAGTACTGACCGACGTCGTTGAAGTGCCTTGGCGCGTCAACTGCAAGTAATCAACTTTGAACGTCTCTGTTCGCAGTCCTGATGGGAACACTTGAATAATGTTATTTCTTCTTTGTATTTCATACCCATAAATATCTGACACCACCTCAATGACTTCATCCAGAGACACGGATTGCAAGCTAAGGCTCACGATCCCCGTTACTCCGGGATGAACAACCACGCTATAAGAAGTATCTTGAACGAGGCTGCCAAAGAAGGTATGCACATCAATACCTTGAGCATTAATACTAAAACG
Source organism: bacterium sp. HQB-150 (assembly GCA_043421945.1). GTDB lineage: Bacteria > Pseudomonadota > Gammaproteobacteria > Enterobacterales > Vibrionaceae > Thaumasiovibrio. The sequence goes on from JBHOGO010000001.1 coordinate 179,326, forward strand.
CGACTCTTCCTTCTCAACAGCCGCCACGCCAGAAAAATCTAGCCCCGTTGGCATCAGATCAGCATTGACCTCTTGCGGTAACGCAACTAATGATTGCGCATCCGATTCGTGTAATGCTTGATTTAGCTCTCGCTGAATATCTTCAGGCGGCTGGCGGGTCATCGAACACCCCGCCAACGTCATCAGTAGTCCTACTATTATCCCTATTCGCATCACTTACCTACTGTTTAATATCATTTGGATACAAAGCCAAATTGATGGTGCGGTGATCCCTTCGAAGGGCCACCCGGTTGGGTTCAATGCTGGCAACATAATAACCATTCACACGCTCACCTACCGCCACCGTCTCACCGTCCAGTACCGCACGACAACGAGAAAGACAGATAATGCCGCTTAATACAGGTTCTCGTTCTTGCACAACCACGCCGCTATCTGTTGTTTGCACAATCTTCCCTCCACCAATAGGGGCGGTTGGGTCGATCAAACCTTCAGCAAACAGACTCAATGGCCATATAAGAACCGCATACAAGGCTATCCGTTTCGCATTTCGATGCTTAACCACTGATAAATACCTCTCTCGGCCCAAGTGTATATAAGACGAGCCGCAGCTGAGCTTTGGGGTAACTCGATACTTCGTAGTCAAAGCTTTCCCAGTAAAAAGCCACAGGAAGCCCTTCAAGCGCAGTAAGATAAGCAAAAATATCGTTATAGCCGCCGTGTAATACCAGCTCAACAGGGTGAATGTAGTACCCGCCTCCCTCCGCAGCATTCAAGCGCCGAGAAGGCAGAGATCGCATCGCTTGCAACGAGACACTGCCTGTTTTTGCTAACGCTTGCTCTATCACCACGGCCATATGGCTTGGAGTAACCAGCTGACTCACTCTATCTTTGAGCTGTGCCTGCAAGGCGTCATGCTGTTTCTCTAAACCAATAATTTTGTCGTTGAGTGCTTTGTCAGGATCCTGTTGCAGGCGTAGATTCGCTAACTCGATCTGCTGCTCTCGCGTCACGATCTGTTGCTGCTTTATTTTGAGATCGACACGCTTTTGCTGTGCACTCAGAAACGTTGGCTCTAATAACTGAAGCCCACCCACAAAAATAATCGCAGCCCAACCCAGTAATACGATGAGGTATTTTTCCCTTTGTGACATGACCAGGAATTTCTCTGACCACTCTTCCCACTTCTTCATGGTCCTTCCTATTTGGGACGATTAACCGTATTGGTTTGTAATGTGAACTGTAAGTCCTGATTCACATCTCTCTCTATCGCGAGATGGCGAAATCCGCGTTCAATCAAATGTGGTCTCGATTTGAATTGCTGCACCCAAGCCGGAACGGATTCCGGTGCCGCCGCATAGCCTTTGATGTCCATCATCGGGCCACGAATAGCAATGCGCCGCAATGAGACATCTTGGCGGTGAATAGCGGCTAAATCTTTCATTACACCCGCATAACCAACAGTTAAGCTATCATCGTGCGCATCGATGGCTCGCATAGAGGCACGATTATCAGCAATGCTTTTTTCGAGTACACGAACTCGCTGTAACGTCTCCTCACTCGGCTGGCGAGCTGCCAGCTGCGCTTCTAATGTGGCATGCTGCGAGTTGAGCCCGCTCAATGTACGGTTCTCTATCACTAATAACTCGGATGTTTTCATCTCTTGCCAATAGAAGTAACCCCAGCCCCCTCCAATCAATAGCCCACCTAAAAGCCAACTCGCGACGACGTTCGTTAACGTCAGCCATTCTTTCTTAGGGCGCATATCTTCGGGGTACAAATTGGGGGCGCTGTCAGGGTTATCCATCGCCCCCAACGCAATGAGAACACCAATGGGGAGTATGGTCTCCTTTTCATTTAGCAAGCTAATCACTGACACATTGAGCCGGCCGGAAAGCTCGTTAGCCAGCGTTAAGCTATCTTCACCATCACAGTACACTTTAACGGTAGAGACCGCTTTTCCTCGTAACTGAGGAGATAAATAGTCTAGAGAACGCTGCAGCTCTAGCGCTAACGAATCAAGAACAAGTGGGTTAGCATCTTCACCCGTAATTGGACTTTGAATACCTCGCACCTGACGCTGAAGACAGTGGGCTTGATCAACGTAAGCCGCCAGCATCACCCCGCCTTTACCTTGTCGATAAAGCAGCATCTCACTACTGTCTGGTGACATCGCATACCCAAGCATCGCCTCTTCAACGCTAATGCCAGCCAACGAGACACCAACCTTATCGCATAACGCAATCAGACTCTTTACGCGCTCACGATGGGTAATATAGGTTTGCAATTTATTACCGATGCTACTTAACACGCCTGCAGCAACGATTTTCGAAGGGGATTCATTAACAAGATCTTTGACTAAGAAAGGTAAAGCCGTTGACCATTCAGCCTCAGGGATATCAGGTTTATCGATAGAGAGGCTTTGATATTGCCCTTGCCCGAGAATTAACTGAATCGTGTAGTCAGCAAGGCCTAACTCTTTAACTGCGTCCTTTAGCGCATCATCCATGGCAGTTGGCGTTGGGACCGCTTTAAAGACCCACGAAAAATCGGGGTCGTGACGAGATTGACCTTTGACGGCATAAATACCATCAGCCAACACCGCAATTGCAGCACTTTTTGAAGACAGTTTACGAGAGGTAAACCGTTGTCGCCATTTATTCACTGCCGCTCCTTGACACTAAATAACTAAAATAAAGGTATAGCTTGTTAAGATATTAATAATAATAGATTAATGACAACGACTTCGTGCATTAAAGTGCATAAAAGAGTAAGCAGTTTGAGTTGCCTCTCAAAGACAAAGTCATTATCTCACTAATGCTTTAACCTTAGCTCGGCACCAAAAAATCGCCCCTGTCCAATAATGACACCAAGAGTCTGTAAGCTCTGCCACTCTTTCTTCGTCTCAACGCCGACCGCAACAAGCTCAGTGGCTGTGTCGGCACAAGAGCCCAACATACTCCGTATGAACAGCTGATTTTCTGGACGTTGTTCGATATCCTTCACTAAGCTACGGTGCAATTTAAGGTACCGTGGCTCTAAATCTTTAATGTAATGCATGCTAACGATCGACCGGCCAGCATGATCAATAACAAGCCCCGCCCCCAGCCCATTAATCAAACGAGCAAATGGTCTCAATGCATCTAAGCTTGAAACGGCACTCGCTTCTGAAATCTCGATGGCAAGCTTGGCAAGATGACGTCGCGGGCACTGCAGTAGTTCATGTGAGAGCCAACGATAAAAAGCACGGTTAGTTAAAGAGGTGACACTCACATTAATAGAGATAGGGGTATCAACGAGTGCTAACTGTGACAATGCCTGCTGAACCATCACGCGATCTAAGCGCGTGATATACCCCACCTCTTTCATAACAGGGATAAAGCGTGAGGCTTTAATTAAGACGCCATTTTCGTCACGAATTCTCGCCAACAGCTCCCGATGTAGCACCTGGTCATTTGACATGACAGGTTGTTGATACAGAACGGGGCCATCCCCGTCCAAAATGCGGTCGAACAACGTTCGCCAACGCACATTCCCTCGCCCAACATCAAGCTGACTCTCTTTGCGGAAAGCAAACCAGCTATTTGCTCCCTGCAGCTGTGCACTTTTCAGTGCCATATCAGCTTCATCCATCACCCGACCACGTCGTTCTCCTGAAACAAAGTAGCTCACTCCGATATGACACCAATTGTCGATATCCAACGGTTGCGGTGGGGCCAGCTTCTCAAGCGCTTTCAAAAGCTGGTTAATGAAGCTAGAGACTTCACTCTCTATCGGGTTCGCTAACATCAAAGCAAACTCCGCATCGTAATAACGAGAGAAAACCACATCAGGAAAACGTTGGGTAAAATTACTAATCACCATCGCTGCATCTTTTACAAACTCATCAGCAATGTGATCGTTACTGTCAGCTTTGAGATCGTCAAAATCCGCAATACGAATAAGAATAACCACACCGCTATTATCACTCTCTTTAAGCAGTGAATTTAAACGACTATCAAAGAGAACTCGGTTGGCTGTTCCCGTTAATTGGTCAAGGAAGGTATGGGTACGAATAAAGGTATCAAACCGACTACGCTCTTGACGCGCATGGTGTAATTCTGCAATCACTTGATCTAGCGCTAAGCTTGCAGTGGCAGGCCATTCCGATTCTTGACCGAGGCTATATTCATCCATTCGTCCTGCGAGAATCATCCTACCCCGCGTCTCCAGTACTTCTGAACCATGAAGTTGTTTTCTCAGCCAATCGATGCCAAAAACAACCCCAATACCGATGATAAGGATAGCGAGTGTAATTGAACTCATTGCCCCCAATGAGTAGCTTGTGTAAGTAAGAGCAGGGACGGAAGTCACCGTAATTTGCAGGTCGGGGTTGTGAGTCAGTTGATAAACTAACTCAAAGCGCTGAGTGCTCGGGGCGGTATATTTGACCTGTTCATAGTGAAAAACGCTACCCGCATGATTAGAAATATCAAACTCAATGATCTCTCCGGCACGGAGTAATTTGGGTAACCAGTCTTGAATATTACGTACGCCTTCCGGATCGGAAAGCTCTTCATCAATGACATTGATCATGCCATTAAAATAGTTACTCACCGCACTGTCAGCTAAGTACCGAAAGCTCAGTGAACCACCGATAAAAAGGACAAGGATGGCACAAAACACAACAATAGTAACAAACGCAACTAAGCGGTTGCTGAGTTTCATCCCTGATGCTTTTCTCATATTTCCTTTCTCATCTTTATCGCAAGTAAAAACCCAACGCTCACGCTGTACTTTATTGTGAATAACTCAGCAAATGGATATCGATAGTTCGTATAAAGTATGTCATTTTCAGGCAGTTATTTCACTAATGTTTTACACTTCGTCTAAAACTCACTATAAAGCATAGCGAACATTGCAAACTGATTGACGCTTTATGCTATGAAATGCAAATTATTCCCTTTTCTCTTTATGCATCCTTGAGTTATCTCTCTCTTCACGCCACCATAAGCACCACTAGAAATCGGAGAAGCGCATGGATTGGATAATTTGTACGAAGACGTTTGTCACTGTCGTCGACCAAGGCACAATGGCAAAGGCCGCCTCTCAGCTGAATACAACCAGCTCGGCACTGTCGAAACGCTTATCATGGCTGGAGCAACAGCTTGGCGTTCAGCTATTAAAGCGTACGACACGGAGCCTCAACCTAACCGATGCTGGAGAGCTCTTCTACCATAAGAGTCAACATCTCCTCAATGACTGGAACCAGCTCATCGCAGAGACGACATCCACCTATGGCGAAGTGAGTGGCGTATTTAGAATTGGGGCGCCGTTAGCGATTGGCAGCCGGTTTCTAGTGAACTACTTGGCTGAGTTTATGGCGGAATATCCCAACCTCAACGTCGAACTCCACACCATCACACCGGGCGAACTCCCTGACCTTAACCTCGATATCTTTATTAGCCGCGAGCTACCTGATTTCAACTCGAGTAGTTATATCGCCAAAAAGCTCTACGACTCGCAGCCGAGCTTTTATGCCTCTCCGTACTATTTAGAAAGCCACCCTCCCATCACAACAGCGGATGACCTGTTGACACATAACTGCCTTCTCTTTGGCTCTCGAGGGTTCGAGCAACAGCATGATTTTAATAATGATATTCGGCTAAAGCTCAAGGGGAACTTTACCAGCCATAATCCAGAAGCATTAATTGGTGCCGCGGTTGCAGGGATGGGGATCATTCTCGTTGGTGCCAACAATATTCGTCGTGAATTAGACAAAGGGTTATTGGTACCCGTTTTGCCTTCGCTCAAAAAACCGATGCAAACCGCTTATGCTTATTACCCAAAACTGGACTACAACCACACTAAAACGCGGCTATTCTTAGCCTTTATCCAAGAGAAAGCAAAATTGAATTAACTCTATACACCAACTGGTCGTTTGATCCTCTCTGTATGATCTTGCGCCATTAGGGGTATTGGAATTGGGTATATTTAAAAAGAAATCAGTCAATCAAACCGAGTTTGTTCGCTATGGTATTGACTCAACACAGCGACTATTTCTCTTTTTGATCGCCATCAACTGGGCATTTGTACTTGGTTTTTGGGTACAGATGTTCTATTTCCCCCACTACATCAGCATGGTGTTGTCGATATTGCTTCTCTGCTACAACATCCTACTTCTGAATATAGGCAAAATTCGCGCCCGTCGTTTTGAAGATGACCGTCTGCGATTCACTATCACTTTTGCCACCTTTTTAACCGTAACCGCTTCGTGGATACTGTACTTCTTTTAAATGAAAAGAGAGTCTCTACATAGCCCCCAGCCATAAGACTCAAACAAACACTAACTCTCAAGCACCCAGCTAGCCTCAAGTAACAGCCTGACCTAAAACAACGAACGGCTTACCAACAGCCGCTAGCCCTAGCGGCATGACGTTCAAAATCACATGGCAGACGAATAAAAAGAGCCTCCTAATAGGAAGCTCTTTTTATACCGTAAACCACTGAAGTTAGTAGTGTTAACTCAATGGTCTATTCTGCTCAGCAACACGTTGGGCATCTTGAATATCACTCGGGATATCACGACCAAATAGCTGATAGAGAGCCTGTTCACTATGCTGGTTTAGCACCATGATTTCAATCCGGCGGTTAATATCGCTGGTTGGATTCTCGGCATCGAGCAACATCGTATCAGACATCGCCGAAACCTGAATGACGCGTTCCGTCGGCATACCACCAAACTCAAGCACCTTGCGTGCTTTTTGTGCTCGCTGACCAGAAAGCTCCCAGTTACTACCACTGGCTTCACGAGAAAAACCCGCAGAATCGGCATGACCCGTGATCATCAATGGGTTTTCAATCGTCGAGAACGTTGGCGCAAGTGCAAGCAACAAGTCTTCAAAGTATGGCGTCATATAGATACCACCACGCTCGAACATTGGCTCACTCATATTGTCATTCACCAATATTCTGAGCCCTTGCGGCACCACATCCACACTCACCACATCCGTCGCTGATAAAAACTCACTCTGCCCTTTAAGGTACTCGCCTAACACCACCATCTGATCATGTGTTTCATAACGGCCAGCAATAAGCGAAGGGCCTTCTTCCCCAAGCCCCCCATGGCTATTACCGTCACCACCTTTCACATTAGTCGTTAGCGAATTGCCCATATTAACAGGGTTGTTCGCCATACCGGGAACGGCTGCAGGGAGTGCTTTTCCTCCAAGGTCAATTGCAAAAGGGCTATTGTTCTCAAATAAGGAGTGGTGAGGGTTAGGGTTCTGGTGGCCGCTAAGATGACCGACGATACGTGATTTCTCTTCGTCGGTCGTTACCTGTAGCACCCACATCACCATAAAGAACGCCATCATTGCTAACGTAAAATCAGCAAAGGCGACTTTCCATGCGCCACCATGCGCTTTGCTCGTCTGGCGCCGAGAGCCTCGACGGACAATAATAGTTTGCTGTTGATGGCTACGCATTATTGGAATACCTGCTGTGTGACCCAGCCTTCCATCTCAGAGAATGTCGGTTTAACATCCAATAGAATGAGCTTACGCCCTGCATCCACCGCAACAAGTGAAGGCTTAGCCCCCGCAAAGTTCACGAAGATCGCTTTCACACATTCAAAGGCTGAAATTTCACGGCGTACACGCTTTTCCATCGCAGCAGAGATTGGATCAAAGATACAGTAACAGAAGAAGATACCAAGGAATGTGCCGACTAACGCAGCAGCGACACTCAGACCGATCGCAGACATATCACCATCGATATTACTCATCGTAATAACAATTCCCATCACCGCCGCTAAAATACCAAAGCCCGGCATCGCCTCTGCTAATTTATGCATCGATTGAGAAGCTTGCAGCATATCGGCTTCAATCGCGGCAACTTCCTGCTCTAGCATTCCCTCTAACTCATGAGAAGTAATCTTACCCATCGCCAAGAGTCGGAAGTTATCACTAATGAAAGTGACCAAATGCGGATACTCCAGCACTTCAGGGTAAATCAGGAAAAGGCTTGATTGAAATGGGTCTTCAATGTGCTCATCCAACACACGCATACCGCCAGTACGTACTTGCTCTAGCAAGTGGTGCATCAGAGAAAGTAACTCACGGTATAACTTACGCTCATCACGCTTTACGAGCAGAAGTTTAGTTTGAACCCACATCTCTTTAATCACGACATTACTTGTGCCAATCGCTGTTGCGCCGGCACCAGCCCCAAGAATAATCAGAAGTTCCGCAGGTTGCCACATCGTACCAAGATAGCCGCCGGCCATCATGTACCCACCAAACACACAGACCACAATGATCAGGATGCCCATTACTTTTTGCATGATGTTTCCTCTATTGCAGGTGTTGAATAACAACCCGTAAATTCTTTAGTGACTGCTTATGAAGCTGACAGATGCGGGCTTCAGTGAGCCCCAATACCATCGCGATCTCTTTTAAGCTCATCTCATGTTGGTAATACAGCCCTAAGATCAGCTGCTCTCTTTTCGGAAGTTGACCCAGTGCGTGGGTCATCAGATCTTCATCGATCATTCGACGCACACCACGATCTTCATAATCAAGACCACTCAGTGTTTGTCCTTCCTCAAAGAGTTGCTCTAGGCTATGTAGCTCTTCGGCTTGGGCTGCATACATCAGGCGATGGTACTCTTCCTGAGTAATATCCATCGCGGCAGCAACTTCATGTTCCGTTGGGTTACGCTTTAACTCTTTCGCGAGCAACTTGGTGCGGTTATTCATTTGATGCACTTTCTGTCGAAGCTGACGTGGTCGCCAATCACGACGTCTCAGCTCATCCAAAATGGCACCACGAACACGGCGCACCGCAAAGTACTGAAAGTTATCATCCATATCACCGTATCGGCGTATCGCTTCCAGCAAACCCATCAAGCCAATCTGCTCCATATCATCAAGGCCCATAGCACCTGAAGCATGAGGACGTAGCTGATTGACGATACGTTTAACCATACCGAGGTGTTTACGAATAATGGCTTCTTCATTCACCGCCGAAGGCTGCTGTTGCCATTGACCGTAGTCGGCTTCAATGGTGGCTGATTGCGCTTCTAACATGCTGCCTCCTCGCCCTATTGAATAACCATTTTGGTAAACAGCACTTCTTCAATACGGTGTTGATAACCGTTTTGTACTAACACCATCGCTAACTCTTTATGAACGCGGCTTTGAAGTGCTTCAATATCCTTTAACTGACGGACTTCCTCATAGCTTTTCTGTGAAAACATTCTTAACAGGACATTTTTCGCGACAGGTTTAAATTCCAACAATGCTTCATGAGCGGCATCTGAGTTGGTTTTCAGCGCCATTTCTAGCAGCAAATAGTGAGTACGATCGTCACCATCCACAGAGATGACAAACTTATCAAGGCTGGTAAAACGTGCCTGATTCGCTTCATCTGATTGACCAAATAGGTTTATCGCAACAGGTTGCTCACTGCTCAACAAAAAGTACGTTGATACCGCGGTTACCGCGATAATCGCAAGGGCAATAGCGCCGGCAAACAACATACTCAAGCCGATCTTATTAGACTGATTCATTTTAAATACCTCACACTAAGCGCGCGATTCGATTCGCGTCTTGATGCATTAAGAAAGAAGAAATTGAAGAAGGTGATTCCAAAGCGTCATCGCTCAACAAATCGATGTCATTGGCAGCAATGAATGTATTCATGGTGGCTTCGGTGTGAGCAGGTTGCTCATGATGCTCACCGACATCAACGTTAACTCCCGCTTCTGCGAGCTGCTTTCCATCAAGGTCGGCACGTAGCCTTTCAATGCTTTGTTGCAGTGCTTCACGTAAAGCAGGATCGCTAACGTTAATCTGCACGTTGAGTTTCCCACCTTCCATTTTCACTGCGAGGTCTAGCGCGCCCATTTGTGGCGGATCGAGACGAATACGTGCGTGTTGAACATCTTGCTTCATCTGCAATTCAACACGTTCTTTTAACACCGAAACCAGTTGCTGGCCCCATTGCTGCTGTTGAGCATCCAGCTTGACGGGTGCCCATTCAGCACGAGAAGATGCAGCGTCTTGTGCTTGGTTCGTCATTATTTGCTGAGTGGATTGAAGGCTAGAGATCGACAGATCTTGTGACTCCAATTGATGAAGTGCTGGTGCGACAGGTGTCATCGCATTCGACATAATACGCTCCATCGCTTGCATGAAATTCAAGGTTTCTCCGCCCGCAGCCTGAGCTGTGGAAAGCAGATTATTTTCCGTTGCCAAGGATGAAGCATAAGCAGATTGTGAACCCAGCCCACCAAGTTGACGCGATAACTGCACAGAGACATCTTGCAGCCCATCGGCTTGACGCATCATGTTGACGACCTCATCACGCATCGCCGTACCCAGCTGGTTGACGACGTTAATCACGCGATACTGGCCATCTGGCGGAAGTTGATCAAGTAATGGTTGCTCGGTATCAAACTCCCACCCCTCTTCGGCTAGCCCTTTGAGTTGATCATAAAGATCAAACCAATAAGCTTGAGTACCCTCAGAAGTATCAACATCAAGTTGAGCATCTTGTGCAGGTTGAGCTGCCCCCATACCAAGCAGTTGAGCGAAAAGATCGAGTTCACTCTCTTGCCCTTCGGCGATACGTGATGAAGCAGAAGAAGTACCTTGATTTGCCGACGTATTAGCAGAATTAATTGCCGCGACCATTACAGCATCCCCCCAGATTCAACCGTGCTGTAGGCAGAAACGCCTTCACGCTGTTGTTGGTAGTTGGATAACACCAATCCGATGCGATCTTTTTCTGCTTCACACGCCGTCATTGCCGCAAGGTGTACTTTTTTCAGGGCAATTAACTCACTTTTAAGGCTTTGTGCTAGCTCTGGGTTCTCTTTAAAATTAGCGAGCAACTTGAATAGCTGCTTATCCAACTTTCTAACCACGTCCCATTCGTCAGCCTTAGCATGATGCTGCAGCTTCAGTGCAAAGCGGTGCAACAAATCAGCATTAATGACCATGAGTTGCTCCGAAGTTCTGCCAACCCTCTTGAATATTTTGCATCACCGTACGAACTTCACCCAGCGCCTCAAGATCATTGCTGCTGCTGGCTTTGAATAGCTTTAAGCTAGAAAATTCGTAAAGCTCACTCATGCGCTGCGCCACTTCCCCACCTTTATCGAGATCTAACGCACTGTTAAGACCGCCGATAATGTCGATGCACTTGGCAATGGCTTCACCTTTTTCTTTAAATCGGCGCGCTTCCATATGGCCGTGTGCGCGATCTAACGTATCCATAAAGCCATTGATCATCATCATCACCAACTGATAAGGCGACGCTGCCGCCGCTTGAGCTTCAACATTTACTTGGTGGTAGGCATCAAACCCAGAGTCATCCATCAACATGAAATCAATCCTTAAAACATGAACATTGAACCCGTCGACTGCATTTGCGACATGGTTTGTTGCATCGACGTGTATTGGCGTAAATAGCGGTTGTAGGTTTTTTCCATGCGATAATCGAGCTGCTCGCTCTTATCATCAACACGGTCGATATTGCCTTGAAGGGTATCTTGTTTACTTTTTAATAAGTTAGAGCCAGAGTTAGCGCTACCGGTATAAGGTTCAATCGCCTTTTCTAACGAAGCAATCGCACCGTTTTCACCCAAGAAAATCTCATCAATTTTCTCTGGATTTTCAGCTAACGCTTGTTCAAAGCGAGCTGAATCAATTTTGAGTGTGCCATCGCGGTTAGCCTCAATACCGATGCTGTATAGCGTGCCTTCATCAAACTCACCACGGGTGACATTGTTCAGCATATTTTTCAAGCTGCGCGCAGTACCGTCTCCTGCTAGTGCACCAGCGGTAGTGATGGTGATACTGTTGTCATCATCATCGTCGTCATCATCTGCGTCATCTTCATTTTCTAACGCAAAATCTGTCTTGGTGTGTTTATTAAGGGTATTCACGAGGTTGTTATAGGCATCAACAAACTCTTTCACCGCATCCGTTGAAGCTTCTGTGTCACTACCCACCACCAACGTAATCGGCTCTTCACCAGACTGTTGTGCTTTGGTCAGCTCAATCGTGACACCATAAATCGCGTTATCGATGGCGTTGGTGCTATTACGGAGTTTTAGCCCCCCTTCACCACCCAGATAAACAATGGAGTCCTGTGCTTTATTAAGTTCTTTACGTGGTTCAAAATAATCACTAAAGTCATCGTCACTACTCACAGTGAACGCGTTCTCTTCACCGGTTTCGTTACTGGTTAGTACTAAGCTGCGCTCACCATTGCTTTGCACCACGGTAGCAGATACTTCAATACCCAATTCATCAGCTTCAACATTGATGAAATCAGCAAGGTCCTGAATGTTCTTATCACCGTCACTATTAAACTCAGCAAAATCGACCGTAATCGTTTCACCATTCAGTTCAATCGTGATTTCACCGTCTTCTGGAAGCGCATCCCCTTTTAAGGTAAATGCATCTTGCTGCGCCTTGGCAAGCTGGCTAACAAACAGGTCGTAAGAGCCTTCACGTGCCGAAGAGCTGGCCGATGCGGTGAAAAAACCCTCTTCACTCGGAATCGCGCTGTTCTTCACAAAGCTGCTATCCGTTTCATTCAACTTGTCGAGCGCAGAGCTGAATGAACTGAATGCAGAATCGATATCTTTCCAAGCGTCAAGTTGCGCTTGGTAGCTGTTCTTCTGAGTCGCATATTGAATATCGAATGGCTGACGCTGAATCATCACCATTTGCATCGCCATTGATGCAGGATCCATCATCGACATAACTCTCTCCTTGGTGCTTTAAGCACTGTCTAAAGGCGTTTTCCAGCTGCTGTAGCAAGGTATTTTCTACCGCCATATAGCGCTAACAGCAAGAAACGTTCCAAGTGACAAAAGTCAGTAAAAATAAGCTTTTAAGCCACATTTAATACAAAATTTCCAAAAATGAGATTCCGCTTTCTAAAAAGCGGAATGAGTACTTCCGCCTAACGGAAATAACTTCCACACTTAATCTCATGCTATTGAAATACAAAGAAACTATATAATTTAAACGACTATTGAAGGGGTTTCTTAAGGGGCGACAAAACAGTCAATTTTGAATTTAAATATGATGAATAGATAGATTTACAGCCTGATAACAACTAGGTACAAGCATTTGCTACTGCTTTTCGGCTATAAAGAACAAAAGTAACAACATTAAGATCGCGGGCACCTTTAGCATTCGGTTTTTAGCGTTAGTCCCAGAGCAACCACCACGAGAAACTGCAAAAATTAGACACCAAAAAATGGGAATAAAAAAGTAAAGAAAGGGAGAAGAGGAGACTCTGAAGCAGTGTCAGAGACATAAACAAAAAAAACCGCCAACAGAGTTGACGGTTTTTTATCAGCGTTGGGCTGTGAATGCGCAAGCGCCTTTCACTCACCTCAAGCCGTATTAGCCTACTAGGCTCATTACCATGCCAGACATGCCATTTGCTTGAGAAAGCATAGACATAGACATTTGCGTTAGCATTTGGTTCTTCATCATTTCTGAAGACTCAACCGCGTAGTCAGTATCCATGATACGACCTTTCGCCATTTCAGTGTTCTCACGCATGTTACCTAGGTTAGTCACTGTGTGGTCTAGACGGTTGATAGTTGCGCCTAAAATTGAGCGCTGCTCACCGATTTCGCCAATTAGTGTGTCTAGAGCGCCCATCTCTGTACTCGCAGTACCCTGATCGTCAAGATCACCAAGGTTAGAAAGATCTACATCAGCGATATCAGCAGACAGCGTCAATGTTGAGTCAGCAGATGAACCGATCTGGAAAGTCATGCCACCTTGCAGTAGGCCATCACCACCAAAGATGTTAGAACCTGAACCGTACTCAGTGTTATCTTGAATATTTTTAAGCTCCAGTGCTAGTTCTTGGTACTCAGCATCCATCGCAGCATATTCGTCCTCACTGTTTGTGCCATTCGCTGCTTGGGTTGCTAGATCTTTCATGCGGTGAGCAATGTTAGTCATCTCATCGTATGCACCTTCAGCAGTTTGCAAAAATGATTTCGCATCTTCTGAGTTACGTGAAGCTACTGCTAGACCGTTTGATTGAGACTGAAGACGTGTAGCGATTTGCAGGCCAGCTGCATCATCAGCAGCAGAGTTGATGCGGAAGCCAGTCGAGATGCGTTGCATCGCTTGGTCCATTGCGCCAGACGTTTTGTTTAGGTTGTTTTGCGTTAGCAAAGACGTGTAATTAGTATGAATTGATAGCATTGTAAATCCCTCAGTAAGTATGCTTTTTTCTTTCACTAATTGGAAACGACGAGGGAAATTAGGGTCTTAAAACGATATTTAAAAAATGTTGGCGGTCGGCTAAAATTATTTTTTCTTAAACAGAAATCAGCACATTTATCGTCAATAATACCGAAAAAATCACTAAAACAACCTGCCACCATCGAATACGATGCAATCCGTGACGGGTTGGATCATAATGATCCAAACGCCATAAAAGCTGTAGTGGTTCATTCACTTCACCGTTATTCACGATCATTCGCCAGCCTCCATGTAAGGTCGGCAACAAGAGTAGTTCAATCTCTTTTGGTAAACTGCTTTGAATCACCACCGCCTCGCCCTGTTGGATCTGCCAACGGATCTGCTGAAGCTGATTATCGATCATCACTTTGGCTTCAAGCACTCCATGTTCACCAAGCAGTAAAATCGGTGAGCTTTGTGCAAGTTGAGAATAAGGCGACTCAGAACGCATTGCCGTTGTAGTATGCGGCGCATAGAGCATGCGCACCACTTGCCATTGTAATAAAGGCATCTGCAAGGTAGGTAATTGTTGCTGGGTGGATTTAACGGGGAGATGGACTGCGGAATTGGCGGGTTGAGATTGCTGATGTTCTGATTTTAATAAACTGGGGGGGACTTGAGCGAGCTTATCAATGCCCGGTGGTAATTGGGACTGCACGACACGATCCTTCTATACGGTGGTCTATAGTATTGAAAAAAAGGATGATCTTCCCATCTCTAGGTAAACCATCCGCGAACAAATGAAGTATTATTTTTTGATGCCTCTGTTTTTGACGCATTCATTTTTGATAAGTAACGTTTAATGAATTCGCTTTAGGCAATAAGGCTTATTCAGAGAGCAGTGAAACCACCGTATGGCGGTGCACATGGGCTTGGGCTTTAAGGTGGTGATAAGCCACCGAGAATTGATCGCTTTGATCCAACATGGCAGATAATTGACGTTCAATATCATCAATATTTAAGCTCGCTAGCTGTCCATTTTGCGCATTGAGATCATCTACTCGCTGCTGAACCTCGCGGTTATGGACGCGGATCTCTTGGAGGCTTTTTTTCACCTGCATGAGCATTTTCTTTGCTTCACGCTGGGTTTCTGCACGCTGCTCTTTGCTTTCTGTCTTCCAGTTTTCGGGCTCAAAGCGCGCACTCACCGATTCGAGCTTCGCTTTATTGGCTTGTCCTGCCGGAAAACGCTCACCTTGACCCACAACACGCATGTGCTCTTTGAGGTGCTGCCACTCCCCTTCAGAGGCGGTAAAGAACAACTGGCGCTGTGAATCTAAACCCACACCAATCCCTTGCGGGTTAAACACACGTCGAAACTGAAACGCTTGTTGCTCAGGTGTTGAACCTTGCTCCAGTTTAACCGGAACGGCACTCGCGCCGCCTTTGGCAAAGTTAAAAATAATGTTTTCGTCACGCTCTGCCTTCGCGTGCGTATCTAAACCACGCAGCCGAAATTGCGTTTGAGCTTCACCCTGCATCACTGGTTTGAGGTGTCTATCCAGCACTGCTTGCCCTTTAAATTCTGCACGGGTAAAGCTACTTTCCATATGCTGCTTTAATTGTTCAAGGTGCTGGGTTAGGCCCGCCTGCTGCTTTGGTGCCTGAAAACGGCCGCTGGAGAGCTGATTAAGGCGAGTATTCAGTTGCCCTAATGCATTACCAATCTCTTGCAGGCTACGTTCAGCCACTTGGCCCATGGCCATTTTTTGCTGTGCGCGCTGAATTAAACTCTGCTGGCGAGTATGCTCAGGCGTTAACGTTCGGGATAGACGCAGAGGGTCAGCTTGCTGCGTATCAGAAACGGTTTTTACCGATTTATTCTGATGTGCAATCACGGGCTGACGATTATTTATTCCCGCCGCTGCTGTGCGAAGGTCATTCACCTGAGATACCATAACTCTTTTTCCTCGACGACAATTACATCATGCTGAATAAGTTTAAACTGGCGCTCTGCATATAGGTCGCCTGTGTTGCCTGAAGTGCCAGCATGTAATTATTGAACTCAACCATCGCGTCAGCATAATCGAGATCTTCAAGTTCACCAATCAAAGAATCATTAAACAGGCTCACCTCTGAGTGACCATCACCCATGGTGGATAAACCATTTTGACGGCTACCCAAACTAGTGATTGTGCTAGTGACCGAGCCAAGTGTCGAATCAAGCAGATCAAGACTACGGCTTAAGATATCATTCTCATTACTATCGAAGTCAGGATCTTTTAACGTTGCAACGAGCTCATCGAGTTGATTAAACAAATCGCCATCATCACCAAAGAAAATCTCACCGGCATTGATATTGAGCTGCATAGTCACACCATCGCCAATGATCACCTCTCGGATACCTTCATCACCTTTGTAAACCCATTCGCCATCTTCTTTCACTAAAGGCATTTCATTAACTTCATTGCCTGAAAACAGGTATTTGCCGTTCTCATCTTTTGCGTTAACGATACTCACTAAAGTGTCTTGTAGATGCTCAAGTTCAGAGGCTATTGCGGCACGCTCATCAGGACCATTGGTATCATTACCCGCCCAAAGCATAAGGTCACGAACTTGGTGCAATATATCAGTCGCGTTACTCATATAGGTCTCTTGTTTTTTCAGCAAGATATCCGCTTGTTCGATGTTGCCTTGATATTGGCTCAGTGCCGCTTGCTCGCGCTGTAAACTCAGTACGCGAGTGGATGCCATTGGATCATCCGATGGAGCTAAAAGGCGTTTGCCTGTCGCCATTTGTTGCATAAGCTTGTTAATGCCAAGCGAGTTTTTACTTAAACTGCCTGACATCATTTGGCTATATTGGTTCGTACTTACACGCATGATTATCTCCTCACTAGAACAGCTGCATCACAGAAGCAAAGACTTGATTGGCGGTATTAATCACTTGCAAGTTAGCTTGGTAAGATTGCTGGTACATCATCAGGCTCACCGCTTCTTCATCGAGGTTAACGCCACTGGTGCCCGATTTTTCGATGGCAGCTTGTAGGTAGATATTACTCGCAGCATCGTGGTCGGCTTGTGCCTGACGGCTTTTAACGGCGATGTCGCCTAATAGTGAAGAGAACGCACCACTGAGGGTTTGCGAGCCAAGATCACCAATCTCAAACTCCTGATCTTTAATATCAATCAGCTTAAGTAAGTTACTGTTATCACCAGGCGTTCCATCACCAGATAGCGCAAGATCTTCAGGCTTAAAGCCTTCCGTAATACTTAGCGTACCTGCTGGGTTAGATGGGTCGTACGTAAAGAGCGCTCTACCCGGCTCACCATTTAGATCGAAGCCTTCAGCCAGCTGGGCATTAAATGCATCGGCAAATTCACGTGCGATATCATTAATCGCATCAAGTGTGGGCTGCAGAACATCGCGCTCATACTCAGACAGTGCACCTAGCTTGCCGCCAATATCATCATCTAACGGAAAGTTTTGACCATTAAGGGTCAAGCTTAAAATGTCACTACGTGGGTTATTTGGATCTTGTTCTAGAGAGAGCTGCGCCGCGTTGTTGCCGGTCAATAGTGGCTGACCATTAGGCAGCGCTATGTTTAGCGTGCCGTCACCTGCGTCAGTAATACGAACATCCACCAGCTCAGCTAACTCAGTGATCAAAACGTCACGTTCATCTTCCAATGCCGAAGTATTCGCACCTCGCGCTTGGCCATCACGAATTTTGTCGTTCAGCGTAGCGAGGTTAGACAGTAAACTGTTCGCTTGTGATACGGAGCTCGAACGTTGCTGTGACAAATCATCGTACTGACCGTCAATAGAGCTGCTCAGATGGTTGAAACGGTTTGCAAGTGCTTCTGCTTCACTGACAATCTGTTGGCGGTGCGCTGATGAATACGGAGAGATACTCGACCCATTCAGCGACGTAAAGAAGTTATCAAAACCGGTGCTCAGATTCATCGAGTCACCCGCCATCAAAGTCTCAAGGCGTTTGATCTGCCCTGCACTGGTACTTGCCTCTCCTAACATAGAAGCAGAACGAAACATTTGGTTGGTCTGATACTGATCGGTAACACGACGAATCGCCTGTACCGAGACACCATTCCCTGCATCGCTCATTCCCACACCTTGTGCGCCGACAGCGCCCAGCATCACTTGCTGACGACTGTAACCAGGGGTATTAATATTGGCCACGTTTTGTGAGGTAACGTTCATGCCAATTTGACTGGCTTGAATCCCTGAAAGACCAATGTTCATCATGCTCATGATTAACTATCCTTACGCAGTGAATGCAGTAGCGGTTGTGCAAAGGCCGCATTCTGTGGCGCGGCATCTTGCAGGCTGTGTACAGTGCCATTGTTAAGACTCTCTATAGAGTCATTTTTAAGGCTATGTTGAGATAAATCGACTGGTTCGGAGTCCGACTTAAACGTGCCACTTAACTGGCGAACGATGACATCAGCCAGCCCCGTATTACGCTTCGCCATCTCCATTGAAATCTGCCCATCAAAGAATTCTTGATAGGTCTTAGACTCGCGACTACGTAGCATGCTGTCATCATCACCCATCGCTTCGCTAGCTTTTCGCATCTGCTTTAAGACCATCTGCAAAAACAGTGATTCGAACTGCTCGGCAACTTTTTCTAACGCCTCTTGCTGATCGTCAGCGACCTTTAACGATTCGAGTTCACGGCTATCAAAAGTCGTGATGACTCCCATGCTTGCGCTCGGATTAGAGGCGATGGTAGAAGGCATAACACCCGGCATCGCTTGTAGAGCCATCGGGTTAACAGGCATTGAAATCACACTCATTAAATCACCACTAATTCAGCGTCTAAAGCACCAGAGGTGTGTAAGGCTTGTAAGATCGCCATCAAGTCATCAGGAGAAGCGCCAAGGCTGTTAACGGCAGTGACGATGGTTTCCAGTTCAACCCCCTCTGGCCAGATAAACATTGGGTTATGTTCCTGGTCGATCTCAATATCGGAATCGGGCACCACGACCGTTTGTCCACCTGAAAACGCGTTAGGTTGGCTCACGTTCATTGACTCTCGAATAGTCACAGTCAGATTGCCATGACTCACCGCTGCACGACTCACTCGTACACCACTGCCAACCACGACGGTGCCCGTGCGGGTGTTGAAAACAACCCGAGCACGCTGACGACCAATATCGACCGTCATATCTTCAAGCATCGACATAAACACAACACGCTGTTCGAAGTCTTGCGGTGCATAGACATCGACACGGGCATGGCTGACTGCGGTCGCAGTATCGGGGCCAAAGGTCTCATCAATCGTGCGCGAAATATTCTTTGCCGTCGTAAAGTTAGGACGTAGCAAGTTTAAGGTGACAGTCTCTGCTGAAGTGAACGTCGAAGAGACTTCTCGCTCAACAATTGCCCCAGAAGGAATGCGCCCTGTCGTCGGAACGTTAACCGTAATACTCGACCCTGAACGTCCTTCCGCTTTGATACCACCCACGACTAAATTACCTTGAGCAACGGCATAGATTTCACCGTCAATGGCACGCATGGGTGTCATTACCAGGGTGCCGCCACGTAAGCTTTGCGCATCACCTATAGAGGAGACGGTGACATCAATTGACTGTCCAGCACCAGCTAGCGGTGGAATAGACGCATGGACACTCACGGCTGCCACGTTACGCAATTTAGGATCGATATTATCGGGGAGTTGCAGACCAAACTGACGCAACATGTTAGTGACTGACTGGCTCGTAAACTTAACTTGGTTTCTATCACCCGTACCGTCTAAACCCACCACCAGCCCGTATCCCACGAGCTGGTTTTCACGCAGACCCTGAATATCAACAAGGTCAATCAAATGACGCTCAGAGACAGAGACTGGCGATGCGGCAAACCCGGTGTCTGCCGACGCAGAATCAATAAAAATAAATGGGGCAGACAGCGCCCCTAATAAGACAAGAAGTTGCTTTAACATCATAACCTCTTAAAAGGGGAAGAGTGGATTAACGAATAGCTTGGTTAACCAACCGGCTTCATTCGCATCAGCAAGAACACCACTTTGCGAATAGGTAATGCGGGCATCACCAATCCGTTGAGAAGAGATCATATTGCCATTGGTAATGTCATCGACACGCACCATGCCATTGAGGCGAATAAATTCGTCGCCTTGATTGAGTCGAATCCATTTTTCACCTCGGATTCTTAGCACGCCGTTTGGTAGGACTTGATGAACAACCACGGTAATCGAACCACTCAAAGAGTTTCTTTGTGAGCTGGCAGAGTTACCGCGGAAATCACGATTTCCTGATAAAGCGCCATCCATGCTGCCGCTCGCACCACCACCGGTCGCAAATGAACCACCCATGCTCGCGCCAGAGTTCTGACCAAAATTTGTGTTGGCTGTTTTGCTTGAACGTGTGTCTTCATCCAGACTAACCGTTAACATGTCACCCACACGATACGCTCGTCGGTCTTGAAACAGCGTAAACATATAGCCGTCTCGGTACAGCGACCCATGGGCTGAATCCGGTAACGAATAATCTAACTCAGGAGGAGCATACTGAGCGTCATCAGGAGATGGACGCTCTTCGATTAACGGCGTTGTGCTTGAACAACCTGTCAGCAGTAACACCATCAACAATAATCCAGATTTAATCCAACTCATGACTCGCTTCCTCACCAATTACAGTACTTGAGAAACGTACTGCAGCATCTCATCAGCAGAAGAGAGAGCTTTAGCATTCATTTCGTAGCCACGCTGCGTGGTGATCATGTCAACCATCTCTTCAACCACTTGTACATTAGAGCCTTCTAACACACCTTGTTTTAGCTGCCCTAAAGCACCTTCACCCGCAATACCTTCAATCGCTTCACCACTTGATGCTGAAGGACGGAACATGTTGCCACCCAGTGCTTCCATACCGGCTGGATTGATAAAGTTAGCTAAGGTAATTTGACCAATTTCTTGTGGGAAATCATCGTTAGCAATCTTTGCCGTTACGATGCCATCTCGGCCAACGGTGAGGGTTTCAGCGTCATCAGGAATCTGAATATTTTGCGCTAATGGTAAGCCCTGCGCCGTTACGATTAACCCTTCAGAGTTAAGGTGGAATTGTCCATTACGGGTATAAGCTAGTTCGCCATCCGGCGTTTCGATTTCAAAGAAACCTTGGCCATCAATCGCCATATCAAGGCTCTGATTTGTGGTCATGTACGCGCCTTCGGTAAACACTTTCTGTGTTCCCATAACACGTACACCTGAACCAAGCTGAATACCACTTGGTAGTTCGTTAACTTCATCAGCCATCGCACCTGGCTGACGCTGGATTTGATAGAAGAGATCTTCAAAGGCAACGCGGTCACGCTTGTAACCGACAGTATTTACGTTCGCGAGATTATTCGAAATCGTCGCCATTTTAGTATCTTGTGCCGCAAGGCCCGTCTTACTTATCCATAGTGCTGCGTTCATTCTTCAATCCTTATCCACGCAGCAAGCGGTTGCCCGCTTCTGCTAATTTTTCTGCGGTTTGCATCATCTTCATTTGAACTTCAAAGTGACGACTAAGCTGCATTGATGCGACCATCTCTTCAACGGCAACAACATTACTCTGCTCTAGAAAGCCATTAACCATGGCGATATCTTCCGCTGGTGCTTCAATCTCTCTGTCACGACGAACGAATAAGCCGTTTTCAAGCTTAATTAAGTCGCGAGGCTCAGGGTTAACCAGCTTCAATTGACCGATTTCGACGGAGAGCTCTTCCCCTTCAGGGACAATATTAATGGTGCCGTTATCACCAAAGGCTATTTGGCTATAAAGCGGAATATTGACTTCCTCATCGCCATTGCCAAGCAGTGGCAAACCATTCACAGTGATATCGCCGTCTTCGCTACGCTCTGCATGACCTGCACGCGTATAAGCCTGTTCGCCATCTTCCATTTCAACAACAAAGAAGCCTTCACCACGAATGGCAATATCAAGATCGCGACCTGTCTGTTGCAGTTCTGCTGGGGTAAAGTCGGTACCTGAAGATTGTGCTTGCACCATCGTGCGGCTATCAAAACCAACCCCTTCAAGGTGGTAGCTTTGCGCGCGTTCCATGTCGGCGCGAAAGCCCTGCGTATTGATATTCGCGAGGTTATTTGCTCTGACTTGCTGGGCGGTAAACGCACGCCCAGCACCGCTTGCTGCGGTGTAAATTAAACGGTCCATTACTCAGCCTTACATATTGAACAGCACTTGGGTAAGCTGCTGCTGAGTAGAGAGTGACTGCGCATTGGCTTGGTAGTTACGCTGCGCGGTCATTAGACCAACCAACTCACCGGTTAAATCAACATTTGATTGCTCGATGTAACCTGCGTTAAGTGTTCCTAATGTGCCAGTACCCGGCGCACCAACAAGCGGCTGACCTGATGCAGGAGTCGCTGCCCATCCTGTGTTACCCACTTGGCTTAACCCCCCCATGTTAGGGAAATCAGCCAATACAACTTGGCCTTGTAGCATTTGTTCACCGTTGCTGTAGTTAGCGAATACCATGCCTGAGTCATCAATGGTGATACCCGTTAACTCACCGGAGGTATGGCCATTACTACGGTTGCTTGAAACAGAGAATTCGCTACCAAACTGTGTCGTCCCCGTCATTGATAGTGCGATGTTCATCTCTTCCGCACCGTCAGGGTTGAACTCTAGGTTGACGTTTCCAGAAGGCTCTTGAAGGCGACCACTCTCATCAAATTCAACGCTGGTTGTTTGTCCTTCCATGACGTCACCGTTCATGGCGTAATGAACAGTCCACTCATTCTCACCCGTTTTCACGAAGTACTGTGTCAGTGTGTGTTCATTACCTAATGAATCGTAAACGGTCGTGGTGTAAGAAGAGTTAAAACTATCGCTGTCTTCTGGGTCAAACTCAATCAGGTTGCCATCTTCATCTTCGATCACTTTTGAACCTGCATCGAAGTTCGCCGCAAAGTCGACACGCGTCGTC
The DNA here is from genome assembly GCA_043421945.1 of bacterium sp. HQB-150. Taxonomy (GTDB): domain Bacteria; phylum Pseudomonadota; class Gammaproteobacteria; order Enterobacterales; family Vibrionaceae; genus Thaumasiovibrio. Next base: position 202,510 of record JBHOGO010000001.1, read on the forward strand.
GCTTGAGCTGCTACTGATGCGGTATCAACACTGATATCACCCACACTACCGGTTAGTAGGTTGCCGTTGGCATCAGTGTTGTAGCCTTGCAGCTTCATACCTGCGCTGTTCACAAGGTTGTTATCTTTATCTTGCAGGAACATACCGGCACGGCTGTAGACCGTTTCACCATCATCGCCACGCATCACGAAGAAACCGTTGCCACCGATCGCTAAATCGGTGCCACGTCCTGTCATTTCCATGCCGCCGTCATTAAAAGTTTGAGAAAGGCTAGCAATCTCAACACCACCGCCGACGCCGCCATTCATCACCGCTGAAAATTCTGCACGTGAAGATTTGAAGCCAACCGTTGAAACGTTAGCGATATTGTTAGAAATGGTATTCAGTTCTTGAGTCGTGGTGTTTAGACCACTCATTGCAATATTAAAGCTCATTGGATTATCTCAAATTCAAAATTAACGGGAGTGCTGGGCTAATAGACGACGAAAAGGGTCTGGCTGTACTGACGATTCTGACTCAGGCTTATCGCCATAAGCTGTCACTTGGAAAAACGGTACGTAACCGACACCAGCCACTAAAAACTCTGGTGAACCGCCACCAGGTGGAATACGCATCTTTTCAATCGTGCCTGCGATCATCAGTTCTGGGTTATAGCTGCTATCATCAGTAACCACATTCAGTTCGTAGTCACCATCCTCTAGACCGAGGGCTTTCGGATCGATGACGAATGCCACGTCACCTTCACCTTGTGCACCAAGTTCGATGGTTTCCACCACTTCACCGGCTTCATTGCGAATCTCTACTTCGAGAGATTCCACGCTACTGGTGAGCTGAACAATACCGTCTAATGGCTCGCCTTCTAGCGTCAATTGATCAGTACTGACCATGACACTTTGACCAACCATGCCTGCAGTCGTCAGCACCTGAATGTTATCGAGCAGAACCATCTGGTTTGTCACCGTACCGTTCATGGTCTGCATCGTTTCAACCTGCGTCATTTGCGCAAGCTGAGTCATAAACTGTGTCGTATCAAGCGGATCAAGCGGCGTCTGGTTTTGGATCTGCGCGATCATTAATGTCAGGAAGGTATTATCTGCCTGACCATTTGACGCGATTGGATCTTGACCCGATGTCGTCGTGGTTGAGGTGGTATTCGACGTTGCGAACGGAGCACTCATGATTATTCCTTACTGGCCAAGTTTAAGCAGGCCTTGCTGCATACTGCGGGCACGACTGAGTACATCGACACTGGTTTCAAAGCTTCGAGACGCTGACATCATGTCTGCCATCTCTGACACGACATCGACATTGGGATACCAAACGTAACCTTCTTCATCAGCGATCGGGTTGCCTGGTTCAAAACGGCGCTGCAGATCATCGCCCGCCTCAATCACGTCTAACACTTGTACATGTGCTGAATGCTGACTCTGTGGCCGAGCAAACATGCCCTGCTGTGATTGTTGGTAAACAGTGGCAAAAACAGGTTTCTTAGCGCGGTAAGCACCCGCTTCCGTGGTAGAGCCTGATTCTGCATTCGCCATGTTGCTAGCAATGGTATTAAGACGTAAGCTTTGCGCGGTCATCGCTGAACCAGCGATGGTGTAAATTTCACTAAATGACATATCAATGCCCCTGAATTGCAGTTTCTAACCCTTTAAACTTCATGTTCAAAAAAGTCAGGGTCGTTTCAAAATCCATTGAGTTTTGGGCAAATTTTGCTTGCTCTACACCAAGCTCAACCGTGTTCCCATCCAACGAATGGTTATAAGGCACCCGATACTGTAATGCGTGTGATTGTGCATCCGGCACTTGCTGCCCTCGTTGAAGTCGAGATTCGACATCTGCCATCGCAGCCGAAAAATCGATATCTCTTGCTTGATAGCCGGGAGTATCTACATTGGCTAAGTTGCCTGCTAATACCTTGGCACGCTCTGCTCGAACGTTTAGAGTATGCGCATGCACGCCAAGCGCTTGGTCGAAACTGATTCCCATCGGATGTCCTGCTTGTTTGCCCAAAAGATGGCTAGTTTATACAACAACCATGCCAACTTTTAAGATACTGTTTTTTAAACAAATTTAATAGAACACGCATGACTAAAACGACAATAGCGGAATGCTCACTTCCGCTCGACGGAAGCCTCCGAAAGCGAGAGGAAAATAAAGCGGAAACAGGAATAATGAGGAAGGGCATTGCGATAAAGTTGAGCCAACGAATACTCACTACGCTTGATCTGTTCATGGATTCAAAATGGTTACCGTGCAGCCTTTTTGCGGCGATTTTATCTGCATCTCCCATCTCACTCGCGGGTGATGCTATGCCATTATCAGAGGTTGAAGAGGCCATTCATTCTGCTCTCACCACGCATATTGAGCATGAAGTGGAGACATTTTTCCTTCATCAAGGCATCACCTCTATTAATCGCACTGCCATCAATACCACTTCTAGCAATAGCGCTTCTCATAACACGGTTTCTCAAAAAATAACCATCTTGCCAACGCTACCGACTGGCAGCCATCGTCTAGCACTATGTACAGAGCAACTCGAGATCACTCGCAGGGATCGCCGCTTTTATCCCGGCGGAAGGCTACGGTATGAAGTGGTTTGTGATGACGGCTGGAAAGTTACTGTCCCTGTACAGGTTAATTACACCGTGCCTATCGCTGTCGCGACCAAAAACCTACAAAGGGATCATGTCATTACGACAGAAGACTTCACAATGACTGAGCAGTCAGTATCAACACTCCATCGTCCTTATCTTCATTACGCGCCGCAGTTGACCGATCGCCGCCTTGAGCGTCAGGTTCGCCAAGGGCAAAAGATCGCGGCAGACCGTTTAATGCCTGATTATGTAGTGCGACGCGGAGAAAATGTCGTCATCACTGCTATCGTTGATGGGTTCGAAGCATCAATGCCTGGCATCGCACAGCAATCAGGGTATTTAGGCGAGAATATCGTAGTGAGAAATACAACCTCTGGAAAACGCATTACCGCTGAGATATCAGCAAACGGCGAGGTTAAAACACGCTTTTAATCCTATGACCTATGGAGGAAAGTGTTGTTGCACGCTTTTTCTGCGACTATTTTAGAAAAAGTGTGATATTGAGCCCAAAACCATTTAATTCATTTTTTCTTACTGTCGTTTATCTATGGTGTAAGCCAAATAGCGAGGACGGATTATGATTGATTTTCACCCTTCTGCGACACCGAATAACATTGCTTCTATTGATCGAGCAGATAAGTCTACTCGTTCAGAAACAGATTCAGTTTCTCACACTGATGAAACACAAACATCGCCTTCACTACGTCAGTCAATGACGAAAAGCGTGAGTGACCAAGCGAAAATGTTGGAGTCCATGCGTTTAGAACTCCAATCGATGCCGGATGTTGACCTTGAAAAGGTGAATACTATCCGCCAACAGCTCCAAAGTGGTGAATTTGAACTAGACCTTAGCGAGCTAGCTCAAACGATCAAGCAGACTCACGACCGTGACTAATCTGTCTATCGACAACGAAGTATTCGTCGTTATCAGTAAAAAGAAAGACTAGCCGTTACCAGCAAAGAGAATAAGATGTTATGAGCACAAAAGTAGCGGCTATTAAGCAGTTTATCGAAGAGTTACGTGAAGATATTCAAGGGTATCATCAGCTGCACCGTTTGCTCGACAAGCAATATAAAGCGATGATTCAGCGTGATGTTAGGACACTAACACGGTTATCAGCAGAGCATAACCAACTGCTTGTACAGCTCAATGCAAGAGCAAAGCAGCGCACAGAGATATTGAAGCTCTTTGGCTTGCCTGAGAATGCCCTCGGCGTCAGTAAACTCATCAATGCCTTACCAAAAGAGTATGCGAATAAAGTCCGTTCACTGTGGAATGAACTACAAAAGCGAGTTCACGACAGTATGACGTTAAATGAGCGCAACAGTAAATTGCTCAATATGCAGCAGAACATCTTATCTGAAGTGATCTCACCCAATCAAACTCAAACCTACGAGCCTATCTAGTCGAGCAGTCCACAGTCCACGATAGTATAATGCTGGCTGAGTTAACTCGTCAGCTCAGCGAACAAGTGGACGATATCAGGAAAGTAAGATTTCCGAAGGTAGCAATTCCAAAAAGAGCAATTCCGAAGATAGTCATCCGAAGAGAGCGACCAACGATGAATGCGCTTAGCGATTGAAGATGGCATATTTCAGCGTAATGATCGCTGTCTCAAATAAGATTGTGCTGCAAATTCGTCGCTGATTTTCTGCTCTTGGCGGCTGAGCTGTTGACGATATTGACGAACGCGTTTATCAATGACGGTATCGATCACCTTCACTTGCACATGATCTTTGACCACCTGTTTCTGCAGGCGATTCTGCTCAGCTGTTGATAAGGCTATCTGCTGAGATTGAATTTTTGAAAGGTGTTGCAGGCTGTCACGAATCGTTGAGCGATTTTGCCAAGCTAAGGCAGATTCACCGCCAACCACCTGACAAGTATCATAAAGCTCACTAAGCTGCTGAAGTTGCGTTGTCTGATGACGAGTGTGCGACTGCTGATGCTGATACGCTTGCCCGGTTTTTTCGAGATCTTCTTGTCGCATTCGACGAATATGATTGAGACCTTTTACATTTTTCATCGCTTTACCTTTCATCGCCCTTCATCAATAACAGCGGTTAATTTGCCGGTGGTGCTAGCTGATTAATCAGCTGTGCAAGGCTTTCATTCGTCGAGCTAAAGTCCGCTTTCTCTTGCATTCCCTGTTGTAGAAACTGCATTAAATGTGGGTAGGCTTGTACTGCACTATCCATCACGGGATCATTACCTGGCTGATAGCCACCGAGTGGAATAAGCTCTTTAACTTCTTGATAACGGCTGTAGATTTGCTTAAATACCATGCTCGCCTTTAGCTGTTGTTCATCCACGACTTGAGGCATGGTTCTAGAGATAGACTGAGCAATATCGATAGCAGGATAGTGACCACTTTCAGCAAGCTGACGACTGAGTACAATGTGACCATCAAGAATAGCCCGTGCTGAATCGGCAATAGGATCTTGCTGATCATCACCTTCGGTCAGTACGGTGTAAATTGCGGTAATCGAGCCTTGTGCTGATCCGCTGTTACCGGCTCTCTCCACCAGCTGGGGCAGCATGCCGAATACCGAAGGTGGATAACCTTTGGTTACTGGCGGCTCACCCAATGCTAACGCGATTTCACGCTGTGCCATGGCATAACGTGTTAAAGAGTCCATCAGTAACAAGACACTTTTTCCTTGGTCACGATAGTATTCCGCTAAGCTATGGCATAGCTCTGCTGCGCGCAGCCGCATCAATGGCGATTCATCCGCCGGTGCCGCCACGACGACCGCTCGCGATAGTCCTTGGGAACCAAGGCTATGCTCGATAAATTCACGAACCTCTCGACCACGCTCGCCAATTAAGCCCACAATCACAATATCGGCATTGGTTTGACGAGTCATCATACCAAGTAAGACACTCTTACCAACACCACTACCTGCGAATAGACCGACTCGCTGTCCTTTACCGAGAGTCAGCAGACTATTTATCGCTCTGATACCCACATCTAAAGGCTGGGAGATAGGCTGACGAAGTAAAGGGTTGATCGTTTCAGCTTGCGTACGTAATTCATCGTTACCTCGCAGCGGTCCAAAGCTATCCAGCGGCTCTCCTAGACCATTCACGATCCGGCCAAGCCACTCTTCACCGATCTTCAGATCGCCGTCACCACTTAGCGGCCAAACTTTTGCACCAGAGAAGAAACCGCTCGCTGGTCTAATCGGCATTAAGTAAGCGACATCACGGTTAAAACCAACCGTTTGTGCTTCAACCTTAGCGCCGTGCCCTGTTTCCACAAGACATCTCTGCCCTGTGATCAAGCGGCAACCAACAACTTCAAGCATTAAGCCCGTTACCTTGATCAAACGCCCAGTGACTTTTGCGACAGGAATGGCATCGATCGATGCCATTGCTTGCTGTAAACGTTTATCGATCACTCTCGATCCCTTCATCCATCGCGAGATCGTCAAATAACTCGTCATCTAACAAGTTAGCGCGAACATTATCCATGCAGGCATCTAAACGCTGCTGACAACCCGCATCGGCTTCTGCAGACTTCGTGATCACTTTGCAATCGCCCTGACGTAGGCTGTCATCACAAATAATATTCCACTCTTCGACCTTTTCTGGAGCGAGTTCAACAATGCGGTGATACTCATCAGGAGCCATCGCGATACGCAGACCCTCTGGTTCTCCCGGGATCGTGGTCAGTGTCTCTTCCACTAATGCTAAGATTTGCTGAGGCTGAAGAGCAAGTTCGCCACGAATCACTTGTTGAGCGACCTTCTGAACTAAATCACACACTTGCTCACGCTGACGTCGTTCATGCTGACGATACAAATCTTGCAGCTGCGATGTAAGTGCCGCAAAGGGAGCTGTCGCTTGTTCGAACTGACGTACACCTTCTAGGTGACCTTTTGCGTAACCATGCTCTTGTCCCTGAGCCAGACCTTCTTGATAGCCTTGCTCTTTGCCATGCTCAATGCCTTGTTTAACCCCTTCTTCATGACCGCGAGCGACGCCGTCTTGAAAGCCTTGATTAAACTGTGTTTGATAATCAGCAGCGAGGGCATTCTCATCTTGCTTAGATGACGATGCCTGCTCATTCGCCTGAGCTGTTTTTTCTTCATCACCATCAAGACCCAGACCAGCGAGATCAAGCTCAGCCTCAAGAGAGAAATCCCCCTCAAGATTGAAACTATCGCTATTTTGACCCTGTAGTGAGTGATTATTAAACTGGCTATCTTCAAAGCTATCCAGTCCAAAGTCGTCGAGGCCATCCATGCCTAATCCACCAAAGCCGAACTCATCGAGACCATCACTATTATGACGGTGAGCATCATCCTTGGGTGTGTCACTCACCGGGACCGGAATCGAATCCAATAATGGGGGAAAGCGATGACTGCGATATTGATGCGACTTAAGCCGCATCACTTTATTGCGATTAAACATCCGCTTACTCCACTGTCGTTTCTTGGTAAAGCTGAAGATTAATCTCTTTGGCATCCGCTAGTTCACGGACATATTCCATGATTTCTGAACGTGCCGCTTCCACTTGTGTGACGCTGACTTTGCCTAACGACGCCATTTCGGCTTCTAATGCCTGCAACATACGTCTTGGTATGATAGAAGTCATTGCTTTACGCAACGCTGGCTCAGCCCCTTTCAAGGCTAGGGCTAACTGCTCGGTAGACACGTCCTCAACAATACGCTGACGTACCGCTTCGCTTTGACGCGACAAGATAACAAAGTCATACATTTTGCCTTCTAAGCGGCTAACCAAGGTCTCATCATGTGCTTTAAGCGATTCCATGAGCTTTCCACGGTCGCCTTGGAAACGGTTAATGATGTCAGCAACTTGTCGCTCACCCTCAACCACCGCGCCTGAGTTTTCCGCAAGGAATTCAATACAACGCTCTACCAGCTCTTGAAGCTCATCCGCTACATCACGGCTCACTTCTTTCAACGTGGCAATTCGACGTATCACATCCTCTTGTGTCGCTGAATCCAGCTTTTGCAATACCGCTGAAGCAATATCTGGCGGTAAGAAAGCAATGAATACCGACTGCATCTGAATGTGCTCATGGCGAAGGAAATGCGCTAACTGAATCGGCTCAATCCACTGTAGACGCTGCATCGTAGTACGAATTTCATCACCATAAATCGTATCCAGTAGGTTACGTGCTAGACGACCACCCAATGCTTTATCCAATGTACGCTGTAGGAAAGCACGCGATGCGCCACTAATACCAGATTGCGCACGAAACTCATCAAAGAAACATTGCAACACAAAGCGCGCTTCGACGCTTCTCACCGCAGGTTGCTTCGCCATGGCATGACTGATTTTTAACAGTTCATCACGAGACATATGGCGAAGTACTTTCGCTGCTGACTCCTCACCCATGCTGAGTAACAAAATGGCGGTCTGTTCAATCGGCTCAAGAAGTACATCGCCACCAATTGCCGCAAAGTTATTATTATTCATTGCTATTTACCCACTTTCTAATGACTTCAGCCACGCGTTCAGATTCCATATCAGAGAGCTTCTGTAAGTGATGGACCTGCACATCTAACTCCGATCCCGGTGGTGGTAGATCAGTAATATCCATATTGTTGTTTTGCTGAGGCTCAATCTGCGCCATGAGTTCATCGGCTTCAGTTGGCGTTACCTGCCCAGCACTAACAGCATCAAGAAGGGCATCAGCCAAATCTTGTTCATTGTCAATCTTAGAGAGATTCACTATCGGATCGAGAGGTTGCTCTTCAGGTGTTTCTAATTCAACCAGCTCGTTCTCGATAGGTAATGCTGGTACTTCATGAGAGTTCACATCCGTTGCTGGCGCTACTGACTGACTACGCTGCAGGCCATTCACGAGTGGTCTCAAGACAAATACGATAAATGCCAATCCAAGCAGTGCATAAACACCATATTGAACAAGCGACAAAATATGGGCATCTTGCCACCATGCTAATGGTTGGTCGTTACTTGCCACTGCTGGTTGTGCAAAGTTGAAGGCGTGCAAGCTAAACTGGTCACCACGATCGGCGGTGTAACCTACGGCGTCTTTGATCATTTGAGCTATTTGTTCCAATTGAGGTTGTTCCCAGCCCTGTGCTGACTCATTTAGCAACACGGAGACGGAGAGATGGTCAAGGCTGCCTTGAGCTTGACGTGTATAACGCACCTTGCGGCCAACATCGTATTGACGACTGGTTTCAGCACGTTCATTACGAGACTCATTAGCGCCAACACCTTCTGCACCCTCTAATGGCGCTTGGTTACTGAGTGAACCAGGAATACCTAGTGCCAGTTGACCTAACGTATTATCTTGTTTAGTGAATTCAGTACGAACAATCGGGTCACCATCAATGGATTCATGGGTCTCTTCGACTTCATCAAAGTTCAGTGTTGCGGCAACCTGAACGCGGAAGTTCCCCATACCAACAAGCGGCGCAATCATGTCTGCAGCACGGCGTACCATGTCACGCTCAACTCGTTGCTGCATTTCGTGATATCGAGCACTCATACGACCATTCTGGCTCACAGCCAACTCAGCACTCAGTAGATTGCCGTGTTGGTCTATCACCGACACACCTTCAGTATCCATGCCAGTGATAGCACCGGAAACAAGGTTGACGATCGCTTCCACTTGCGGCAATTCAAGCTGCTGGCCTGGCACCAATTCCAGCATGACGGCAGCCGTTGGCTTTTCTTCTTCAATACCAACAAACAACGTACGTTGTGGAATCGCAAGGTGGACACGAGCATGCTGCACGGAACGAATCGCAAGAATAGTACGTGCAAGCTCACCTTCAACGCCTTGACGATAACGTGCAGACTCGATGAACTGGCTCGTCCCGAGTCCAGATGCGCGATCGAGTAACTCAAGGCCTTCTGGCATTTTGGCCTTAACACCTCGAGCAGCAAGCAGTAAACGCGTATCCGCAACACGATTTGATGCAACAAGTACTTGTCCTGTTTGGTTATCAATTTGATAAGCCACTTTTTCTTGGTCAAGTAGGGCTAAAATCTCAGTATTATCGTATCGCTCTTGCGCGCCATATAATGGCTGCATTGGCGTCGCACGCGTCCACATCATGCCGACAATAAGCACACTAATCACGATGGCAGCAATGCCAAGTCCTAGCATATGACTATTGGCAGAGGTCACTTTATTTTTCAGGTCTTGAAAGCCCACTTGCCATTTCGATTCAGCCGTGGGTCTTTCGGTCAGTGTTTCACTCATAATCTCTTCACTACAGCGGCATCTTCAACACATCATCATAAGCAGCGATGATTTTGTTGCGGACTTGGGTTAAAGCGGAAAAGGACAAACTTGCTTTCTGGCTTGCGACCATCGCGCCTACCAGATCATCACTACGTCCTGCGTCAACATCTGCCGTTTTAATGTCGGCAAGTTGTTGTTGGTTATCAACTTGACGGATTTTTTGAGCCATCACTTGGCCGAAATCCATCTGGTTTGAAGCTGACGAGGGCTGTGACGAAATTCGTCCCATTTGTGCCTGCTCGCGCATTGCCAGCATCCTCGTTTGCATCGACTGCTGCATCTCAGAAGGTGCTCTATTCATTCTCTGTTATATCCTTAAGCTGCTGGGATGGTTTGGCGGGTTATCGCATCAACATCGATACCTTGTTCACGCATCGCGGCAATTTTGTAACGTAGGGCACGAGTACTCATTCCAAGCGCTTCGGCGGTGAGGTTTCGGCGTCCTTGGTACTGGGTTAGCGTCTCCAAAATATATTGATGCTCAGCATCTTTGCGGCTCTGCTTCAGCTCTTTTTTAGGATCCACTTTTATCTCTATGCCAGCCTCTTCATGATGGCTATCACTTCTCACAAAGCCTGCCACTGAATCGAAACGTTCATGATGAGCAGAAAGTGGTACATGCGAAGAGCCTTGGTGATGAGACGAAATAGCGTCGCTGCCCGCCATCGATGATGAGGCATAACGAAGACCTTCAGACGTATTAGGGAAACTTTCTGGCTTATCGCTGAAAAACGGTGCCTCATGAGTTTGGTTTACTAACACCGAGATAGGCAGCATAAGATCTGTGGCAGTAATCCACTGTCCATGCCTCATCACAAGCGCACGTTGAATCACATTCTCTAGCTCACGGATGTTGCCGGGCCACTGGTGAGACAGCAAGACTTGCTGGGCTTCTACGCTCAATGAAGCGCTTTGCTCACAACCTTGGTTGTATTTACGAATAAAGTGTTGCGCGAGCGGCAAGATATCCTCATGGCGCTCACGCAATGGTGGCCACTGCAATGGAAGCACATCAAGACGATAATAGAGATCCTGCCTGAACCGACGTTCACTAACAGCTTGTTTTAAATCAACATTTGTTGCTGCAATAATGCGCACATCAAGCTGGATAGTCTTATGGCTTCCCAAGCGCTCAACTTGTCGCTCTTGAAGCACGCGAAGTAATTTGGCTTGTAACGCTGGCGGTATCTCTCCGATTTCATCAAGAAATAACGTGCCGCCTTGCGCCTCTTCAAACTTACCCGCTTGTGCTTGCGTTGCACCGGTATAGGCACCTTTCACATGCCCAAACAAAACCGCTTCTAGCATCGTTTCAGGAATCGCCGCACAGTTAATGGCGACAAAAGGTGCAGACTGACGTGGTGAGTGCTGATGAATAAAACTGGCTAGCACTTCTTTACCCGTACCTGACTCACCGGTGATTAAAACAGTGGCATCAGTTTGCGCTGAACGTTGGGCGAGAAGTAAAACCTGCTGACTTATACGGCTTGACGCTATCACTTGACCAGATGCCCGTTGCACGCGATTCAAACGGTGTAAAACACTACAAAGATGTTGTGGTTGGTATGGCTGTAATAAATAATCAGCTGCACCAACATGCATTGCTTCGCTAGCCATCACACTTTGCTGATAATCCACCACAGCAACAAATTTGGCTCTTGGGTAATCACGGACTAAGCATTGAATACATTCAGTATAACCTTGGCGAACCAAGGCTCCTGCAACGAAAACGGTCGCTTGAGGAGACTCAGCCAGCGCCTCTAAAAGACGTGATTGATTACTCACGTGGCGTACTTGAAACTGCTCTGCCGATAAGTGTTTTATGGCACTAGCAGCCTGAATGGCACACGGGTGTGCGAATAAGACGGGAGAGAGGTTCATGCTCCCCCCCCGCGCTGTAATCGAACTTGAACACGACGGTTATCTCGACGCTCTGCCGCAGTTGCATTATTGTTTTTTGGGTAGCGCTGGCCATGATTTCTCACATGAATTCTGCTCTTGCTGATACCAGCGTTCACAAAAGCCTGCTGAACCGCTTCCGCTCTCTGTCGTGAGAGCGTTAAGTTTTGTAAGCGCTCACCTTGATTATCAGTGTGGCCGTCAACCAACACTCTTGTCACAGATTGGTCGTAATCCATGTAAGCAACAATATCGTCAATGTACTGCTGCTGCTGTTTTGAAAGAGCAAATTGTCCTACAGAAAAATGGAATTCATTCTCTTTTGCCTGCTCATAATCAAGTGGAAGTAAGTTATCCATACACACTTTCATCTCTTGGTATGCTGGCTGGAAATTAACAGAAGGTAATTGCCACTGCATCACAGACTGGTGCTGCTCATAAGAGGCACTGATTGTCGCCCAGGCACCCAATTCCATTTCACTTAATAGTGTTTTTAACGGCTGATTCCCGGCGAAGTGTAAACCTTGCTTGTCCGTACTGTGTCCATGAACAACAAGGCGTAATTCCGACGCTTCTTGCCAAGGGGTAATATTTAAATATAAGCTAGCCTCATCAATAAAATATGGGCGCTGATGCGTATAAAATATCAACTCTAATGGTGAAGATGATTTTGATATTATCTTCACACCGCCATCAAATTTAAGGTCTGTGCTTATTTCACATCTAAACCTATTTCCGTCAAAATGCCAGTATATTTCATCTAATGGCTTTTGGATTTCTGCAGATTCAGAAACGAATGATAGCAAAACAAAAAAAATGCAACTTCCATTTACAATACGAGTGATCATAGTCTTCAATTCATTTGCCGAAATCAATTAAGTAGCGCAAGGGCATTTATAATGACAAATCAACAAGGAGTCGTTAATCAATATACCAGCAACACTTCACCAACAATTAAAAAAGCATTACTATATAAAACCAGTTTCATTAACTACTTGCTGTTATTATCTTTTATATTGATTAAGGCGTTGATTATTAAGCCCTGCAATTCGGCACAGTCTATGAGGCTTATTTGTCGATTTCCATACTGCATTTTGGTGCATTTTTATGGATTGGATTAAGATCACAATTCACAAAATAGTCATCTATTTAAAATAAGGCTTACCATTAACAATAAAAAAACAACTTATTCCTCTATGACATTAATTTACTACATGAATCATTCAGCGCGCAAAGTAGATGACCGTGAAGCATAACTTCAGCGCTCGCTTAACGCAAAAAAGTGTGATACTGATTCAATTAAAAACCAAGTTTAAATTTAAGATTTTTAATTTATTGTATTGATGGTGTGTTTTACCATTATTTGTATTTAACTTTAAGTACTGGTAAAAACTCCTCCAACATTTAAATTAAAAAACACTCAGCTTCGTCGTTTAACGATAAGAGATTAAATAAATTTATTGGAAGTGCTCATGGAACCGAATTTATCTGTGCATCCTCTGTGTTCACAGAGCCATCCGAAACAAGCTGTATCGTTAGACGTTCGTTCGCTTGGCCGCCCATTAAATGCTGCGAAAGGGCATTTAGAAAAATATTTTAATAATGGCGTAAAGGCATTAGAAAATCAGCTCTGTGCGATGACACGAAGAAATGACTGCTTAGTCTCTCTACTTCGTTATAGCTTAGAGCCTAAAACCCACGCTCATTACAATGATGATTCTGCTAGCTTCAATCATGAACTTTCAGCTGGGCTTGCCACAATAAGCGCCGAGCAACCTTTAATGAATCAAGTTGCAGATGCTTATTATGGTGGTTCTCCTAAATTTGTCGAGCAAATATCGACAATCATGAATGCTAGTGAGCAGCGTGTACAAGCAAGGCTGGGGGCAACTATTCTAAGTCAGCTCTCAAGTGAATGGCGAAGTAATAATGAAACGGTAGCGCAATCACAGAGTGTTTTACATGTTGTTTATGCCATTCAAATTGGTGAGTTATATGGTGAATTAAGTGTACAACTTGATGATACGCTAATGCTAGCACTTGCCATGCCTGCCACCAGCCAATCATTGGATGAGAAGAGCTTTTCTCCACGCATACAAAAACAGCTACAACATACTCCTGTTGTACTAAAAGCGACTTTGTGCCAACACGTTATGCCACTTTCACAAGTACTCAATTTGAAAGCGGGTGACATTGTTGGGGCTGATATCCAAGACACCTTACGTGTTTACGCTGGCCCAATGGCCCTTTTTAATGCTCGCATTGCAGAGAAGAACAGTCATTTAGTTCTTCAAGTCACGAGCCACATCTCTCCTTCTGAACGAGTTTAATATCATGAATGAAGACAACCTAAACCTACTACTAGATGATGATTTAAATTTTGATTCTGAAGTAGCTGATATCTTTGAAGAAGCAAAAGAAGCCACACCTCAAGCCTCAAAAGCGACTCCAAGCCGAGACTTAGGGTTCTTTCGCCAAATTCCAGTCACGCTAACACTTGAAGTTGCCAGTACTGAGATCCCTCTTGGTGATTTGATGAATATCGCTCCAGATTCGGTCGTCGAGCTTGATAAGCTTAATGGTGAACCACTTGACGTGAAGGTGAATGGTCGCTTGCTCGGTCATGCTGAAGTCGTTGTGATCAATGATAAATACGGATTGCGCTTAACTGATGTCGTTGAAGATGCCCTTGATGACGTCGCTCGCTAAATTTCGCTGCCTTCCACTCGCCTTGTTTTTGTCACTGCTGGCATTTTCTGGTGCTGTTAGTGCAGAACAAGGCATCCCTTTCCTCTCGGTAATCGATGGGGATACAAATCAAGAGTATTCGGTCAAAGTTCAGATTTTGCTGTTAATGACGGCATTAAGCTTCTTACCTGCAATGCTCTTGATGATGACCAGTTTCACTCGCATTATTATCGTGCTGGCGATCCTGCGTCAGGCGCTTGGCTTACAGCAAAGTCCTCCTAACCGTGTACTTATCGGTATTGCTCTGTCACTGACAATATTATTGATGAAGCCGGTGTGGACAGAGATCTATGCAGATGCCTATCAGCCCTACGAGGCTAGTGCCATCACCTTGCAGGAAGCCATTTCTGTGGCAGAAAAGCCGATTCGCCAATTCATGCTAACTCAAACGTATGAAACCGCTCTGGAACAGATGCTGCGAATTGCAGGCGACCCCGTCACCTTGGCACCAGAAGAGGTGAGTTTTGCTGTTCTCATGCCTGCCTTTGTATTGAGCGAATTAAAGACGGCATTCCAGATTGGATTCATGTTGTTCATCCCATTCTTGGTCATCGATATTGTTGTCGCGAGTGTCTTGATGGCGATGGGTATGATGATGCTCTCTCCGCTGATCATTTCTCTCCCATTCAAACTCATGGTGTTTGTAATGGTTGATGGTTGGACAATGACGATCGGTAGCTTAAGTGCTAGCTTTGGAGGATTGTGATGGGGGTGGAAACAACCGTAAACCTCTATGCCGAAGCCATTTATTTGATCATTACATTGGTCGTGGTTCTTATCGCCCCTAGCCTGATTGTGGGTCTGATTATCGCTGTTTTTCAGGCGACAACTCAAATTAATGAGCAGACAATGAGTTTTTTACCACGTCTGATTACGACCTTGCTGGTACTCGTTTTTACTGGCCCATGGCTATTAAGAAACATTACTGACCTATTCAATTTGTTATTCAACATCATTCCAACTTTGGTGAGCTAAGGCATGCTGGCACTCACCTTTGCAGACATTACCGCCATCATCGGTCAACTTTGGTGGCCAATGTTTCGCTTTTCTGCTGCATTTATGACAATGCCCTTTATTGGTAACGCCCATATAAACAACCGGATTAGACTGCTTCTCGCACTCGTGATGGCGGCAATTACGGCACCAATATTACCCGCAATGCCTGCGGTTGATCCTATATCACTAAAAGCAGTTGCTTTAGCCGCTGAGCAAATAGCCATTGGCGCACTGTTAGGCATGTGTCTGCAGTTTCTATTCGCAGCCATGGCGATGGTCGGTCAAATCATGTCTATGCAGATGGGTTTGGGTATGGCAATGATGAATGACCCTGCTAATGGCGTGACGGTTGCGCTAATTGGCTCCTATTTCTTAATGTTTACGACTCTGTTGTTTCTCGCTTTAGACGGTCATCTTGTTGCGATAGATATTTTTGTACAAAGTTTTGAACGCTTTCCTGTGGGTAGCGGGATCAGTGATGCTTCTTTAGAGAGACTCATTGGTTTGTTCAGTTGGATGATGGCTGCAGCGGTGACGATTGCATTACCCACGATTGCTGCCATGCTGACCGTAAACCTAACTTTTGGTGTGATGAACCGTGCGGCACCTTCACTCAACGTGTTCGCGTTAGGTTTTCCGATGTCGATGATGCTCGGTCTTTGTGCTGTGCTACTTTCTATGTCTGGCTTGCCTGATATTTATGCGGAATTGTGCCATCAGATCCTGTCTGAAATGCGCCTCATGGGAGGCATGTGATGGCAGAAAATCAATCTAGCCAAGATAAATCAGAAAAACCCAGTCCCCAGAAACTCCGAAAAGCAAAACGTGAAGGGCAAGTTGCACGGTCAAAAGAGTTCACCGTGGGTGTACTGTTCATTGCGATCGCACTGTTTTTAAAAGTCTACGGTGAGTTTATTGGCGACCAAGCACACCTCTTGTTTCAAGCTAACTACTCACTCACTTTTGATGAGTTACGCGAACCCGATATTATGACGCGTAAGCTCGCCGAGAGCTTACGTCTTCTCAGTGGCATTTTTATTCCTCTCGCGGTTCTCGTCATTTTGACCTCGATATTGAGTGCCATGATCCCAGGTGGCTGGGTCATGTCTTTGAAAACAATTCAGCCCAAGCTCAGTAAAATAAGTCCTATCGAAGGCTTCAAGCGCCTTTTTTCCATCAAATCTATTGTTGAGCTGGTTAAATCGATTCTCAAGATATCGCTTATTGGCAGTATCTTATATGGGTTACTTAGTGCGAACTTACTTGACCTCATTGCTGCACAGCGTGCCCCTCTTCAGCTTGGTATTCAAGCGACACTGACACATCTAACCAAAGCCTTGCTTTATTTTGGGGTTGCCGTCCTCTTTATCGGATTGCTCGATATGCCCTATCAGCTTTGGTCTCATACGAAACAGCTGAAGATGACGAAGCAAGAAGTCAAAGAAGAGCATAAAAATACTGAAGGTAAGCCTGAAGTTAAACAGCGTATCCGCCAGCTTCAACAACAGGCATCACGCCGACAAATTGATGTATCAGTACCAACCGCTGACGTGGTGATTACCAACCCAACACACTACGCCGTCGCAATTAAGTACGATCTTTCTCGTGCTGGTGCCCCTTTTGTTGTCGCAAAAGGAAAGGACGAATTAGCACAACGCATTCAATCTATTGCGAAAAAACATGAGATCGAAGTGATCTGTTTACCACCTCTCACTCGAGCGGTTTACTTCCATACGCGTATTGATCAAGAGATTCCGGGACCGCTGTATGTAGCGATTGCACATGTACTTACCCACGTCATGCAGATCAAGGAGTATCGCGAGGGGCGTACAGATAAACCGAAACCACTACCTTCTATCGTTATCCCTAAGAAATTACGAAGGGATGCAGAAAGCTAAACACGAATAACCTGTTGCCGTTACCTCTCGATAACGAGCACTAATCCAGCAACCCACTGAGCGCTAATGATGAAAGCGAAAATGCAACAACTCTTCCCTAGCTTGAGAGCTAGCTATTTAGGTATCCCAACTCTATTGTTGGCTATTCTGGCAATGGTTATTTTGCCTCTGCCGCCATGGTTACTGGATACCTTATTTACGTTCAACATCGTATTAGCCGTTATCGTCCTACTGGTTGCGGTTTCGACCAAACGGCCACTCGACTTTACTGTCTTCCCGACCATCTTGTTGATTGCGACCTTAATGCGATTAACGCTCAACGTAGCCTCGACGCGTGTTGTATTACTGAATGGTCACCTCGGTGGTGATGCGGCTGGTAAGGTTATCCAAGCTTTCGGTGAGGTCGTTGTCGGCGGGAACTACTTCGTCGGTATCGTGGTTTTCATCATTCTAATGATCATCAACTTTGTGGTTATCACAAAAGGTGGTGAACGGATTTCAGAAGTCTCTGCGCGCTTTACACTTGATGCCCTACCGGGTAAGCAAATGGCGATCGATGCCGATCTTAACGCTGGCCTTATCGATCAAGCACAAGCAAAGACCCGTCGAGAAGAAGTCGCTCGTGAAGCTGATTTCTATGGCTCAATGGATGGTGCGTCAAAGTTTGTTCGTGGTGATGCCATTGCTGGCTTATTGATCTTAGTGATCAACATCCTCGGTGGTATTGCCGTTGGTATGGTTCAGCACGATCTCGCTGCTGCTGAAGCCTTCCAGCGTTTTGCGTTACTGACTATCGGTGATGGTTTGGTTGCACAGATCCCATCACTACTCTTAGCGACAGCTGCTGCGATCATTGTTACCCGTGTCAACGATAGTGGCGATATCTCTGTCGATGTTCACCGTCAGATGCTAGCTTCCCCACTAACACTTGCGACAGCATCAGGTATCTTGATCGTCATGGGGTTAGTGCCTGGAATGCCGCATATGGCGTTCTTTAGCTTTGCAGCAATAACAGGGTATGCCGCTTGGCGACAACGTGCTCATCAGCTAGATCCTGAACCTTTAGAGCAAGCTGAAGCCGTTGCTGAGGCGGTAGCACAAGAGAATACACCGACACTTGGCTGGCAAGATGTTCCGTTAATCAATCCACTCACCTTAGAGCTTGGCTATCGACTTGTTAATCTCGTCGACAAGAACCAAGGTGAGCCACTGACCCAGCGTGTTCGTGGTGTGCGTAAGACACTGACCGAACAAGTGGGCTTTTTGATTCCTGAAGTCGCGATTCGCGACAATCTAAAGCTCAAACCAACTCAATACACCATCTCACTGCATGGCGAAGTTGTTGGTAGTGGTGAAATTGACCCTGAACGGCTAATGGCGCTCGCTGTTGGTGAAGTCTACGGGAAGCTTGATGGCGTTCTGGGGCGTGATCCTGCTTATAATCTTGATGCCGTTTGGATTGAACCACAAAATAAACCTCAAGCGTTAAACCAAGGCTATTCAGTGGTTGATGGCGCAACAGTTGTCGCTACCCACTTGAGTAAAATTGTCAAAGAGCACCTTTCTGAGCTCTTTAGTCACGATGATGTAGAGCGCTTGATGGAACGCCTAGGGGAGCTTGCTCCTAAGTTAGTAGAAGCATTAACCACGCAGCTCAACCACCAGCAGCAAATGCGGGTTTATCGTCACCTGCTGCTTGATCAACTGCCGATCAAAGATATTCATTCCATTGCGTCTATCATGCTAGAAAGTAGTGAGGTCACGAAAGATCCACTGCTGATCGCTTCTGATATACGTTGTGGCTTAAAGAGAACGCTGACCAATGCACTCGTCGGTGAGACGCAGGATTTCAATGTCTACACACTGAATGACAACCTAGAAAAAATGCTACTCGCCGCACTGAATAAAGCTCAACAAACAGGGCAAACGGCATTGGATAGCTTCCCTGTTGAACCGAACTTACTCGCCCAACTGCAGCAAAATATGCCTCTGGTTCGTGAGCAACTGAAACAACAAGGATTGAAGCCTATCCTATTAGTAATGCCGCAGCTTCGACCATTATTAGCACGCTATGCTCGCACATTCTCAAAAGGTCTATCAGTACTTTCCTATAACGAGGTTCCAGAAGACCGTAACATCAATGTCGTGGGCCACTTAGGTTAAGTGCTCAGAACGACAAATTAAACACATAAAAAAACCCAGCCAATAAGCTGGGTTTTTTAATCTAAGCTTTTAGCGATAATGGTATGAACCGTCGCTATCACCTCATATTGTCTTCTTCAAAGACAGGATTTAGAACGGAATATCGTCGTCAAAATCTACAGGTGGCTCATTGTATTGCTGCTGTGGCTGCGGTGCAGACTGTGGCGCCGCTTGTGGTGCAGATTGCTGTTGAGGGGCAAAACCTTGATTCTGCTGTGGTGCAGACTGTTGGTTCATTTGCTGCTGCGGTTGCTGAGGCTGACCCCATCCACCTTGCTGCTGTTGACCACCCATAGGTGCGCCCTGACCGCCGCCTTGACGACCACCTAGCATTTGCATCACGCCATTGAAACCTTGAACAACGATTTCAGTGGTGTAACGTTCTTGACCATTTTGGTCTTGCCATTTACGCGTTTGAAGCTGACCTTCAATGTAAACTTGTGAGCCTTTACGAAGGTACTCACCTGCTACTTCAGCTAACTTACCGAACAGAGCAACACGGTGCCACTCTGTTTTTTCGCGCTGCTCGCCAGTGTTTTTGTCACGCCATGACTCAGAAGTTGCGACAGTAATGTTCGCAACAGCACCACCACTTGGCATGTAGCGAATTTCTGGATCGTTACCTAGGTTACCTACTAGGATAACTTTATTAATACCACGACTGGCCATAGTAAGCTCCGGTTGTTGTCACAGCCCAAAAGGCTGCCATACTCAATTCAATAATCGCTCAGTGTAACACGTCTACGGTTTGAGCTCCTAGTGCTCTAAACGTGTTATTGACCGTAATTTATGCACTCTGTTGAAAGTACAACGGAATCATTTTAACTGTTTTTATATACAGTTCAAACTTTCCTGTGGTTATTGCCTATGCAATAATGCCTTTTCCTAAAACGATAGAAAGCTCAATAATGGATATGATAGACGTACGTGGCGCTCGCACCCACAACTTAAAGAACATCAACTTATCGATTCCTCGTGACAAACTCATTGTCATTACTGGTCTATCAGGCTCGGGGAAGTCATCATTAGCTTTTGATACCCTCTATGCTGAAGGGCAGCGGCGCTATGTTGAATCTCTCTCCGCTTATGCTCGACAGTTTCTATCGCTGATGGAAAAGCCAGATGTTGATCATATCGAGGGGCTTTCTCCTGCTATCTCTATCGAGCAAAAATCAACCTCTCATAACCCACGTTCGACAGTAGGTACTATCACCGAAGTCTATGACTATCTGCGTCTACTGTATGCGCGCGTGGGTGAGCCCCGTTGCCCAACTCATGATGTTCCCTTAGCGGCACAAACCGTCAGCCAAATGGTTGATAAGGTGCTAAGCCTACCCGAAGGGACAAAGCTCATGTTGCTTGCACCTATCGTTAAGGAGCGTAAAGGGGAGCATGTCAAAACCTTTGAGAACCTGGCAGCCCAAGGATTTATACGTGCCAGAGTCGATGGGGATGTCTGCGATCTGACCGATCCTCCAACCCTTGAACTTCACAAAAAGCATACTATTGAGGTTGTTGTCGATCGCTTTAAGGTGCGTGATGACCTTCAATTACGATTAGCAGAGTCCTTTGAAACAGCTCTCGAGCTTACCGGTGGCTCTGCGGTGATCACTGGCATGGATGAAGCCTTTGAAGAAGAGCTTCTTTTTTCCGCCAACTTCGCCTGCTCATACTGCGGCTACAGCATGCAAGAGCTAGAACCAAGGCTGTTCTCATTTAATAACCCTGCTGGTGCTTGTCCAACTTGTGATGGTTTAGGGGTACAACAATATTTCGATGCTAAACGTGTTGTTCAAGACGAGGAACTCAGTTTAGCTGGCGGTGCCATACGCGGCTGGGATCAGCGTAATTTCTACTACTTCCAGATGCTAAAATCGCTGGCAGAACATTACGATTTTGATATCAATGCTCCTTTCAAATCCCTGAGTGGACCAATGAAGAAAGTGGTCTTGTCTGGATCCGGTCGCACAGAGATCGATTTTAAATACATTAATGATCGCGGTGATATTACCCTTCGTCGCCATTCCTTTGAAGGCATTCTAAATAATATGGAGCGCCGCTATCGCGATACAGAGTCAAACTCCGTTCGTGAAGACCTCTCAAAGTTCATTTCAACCAAGTCATGTAACAGCTGTTCAGGTACACGTTTACGTGAAGAAGCACGGCATGTTTTCATTGAAAATACTCGCCTCCCTGATATCTGTGAAATGAGTATTCGAGGTGCACTCACCTTCTTTGATGAACTCGAGTTAAAAGGTCAACGTGCACAGATAGCCGAGAAAATACTAAAAGAGATTCGAGATCGACTTCATTTCCTCGTTAACGTTGGCTTGAACTACCTGAATTTGTCTCGTGGCGCAGATACGCTATCAGGTGGCGAAGCACAGCGAATTCGATTGGCCAGCCAGATTGGTGCAGGGCTTGTTGGGGTCATGTATGTACTTGATGAGCCATCAATCGGCCTCCACCAACGCGATAATGAACGACTGCTACAAACCCTTGTTCACCTACGTGATCTGGGAAATACCGTGCTCGTTGTAGAGCATGATGAAGATGCGATTCGTGCAGCAGACCATATTATTGATATCGGCCCAGGGGCGGGTGTCCATGGTGGTCAAGTGATTGCCGAAGGTACTTATGAGGAGGTAATAAAATCAGAAGAGTCTCTAACAGCACAGTACCTCAATGGGAAAAAGAAAATTGCCGTTCCTGCTGAACGCGTCCCTTTTGATAAAGAGAAAGTCATTTCGTTAAAAGGGGCAAGTGGCAACAACCTTAATAACGTTAGTGTAGAGATTCCCGTTGGCTTATTAACGTGTGTAACCGGTGTGTCTGGTTCCGGTAAATCCACTCTCATTAACGATACTTTTTATAAAATTGCACATCAGCAACTTAATGGGGCTACCACCGGTGAGCCAGCCCCATACAAAACCATTGAGCATTTAGAACACTGTGACAAAGTCATTGATATTGACCAAAGCCCTATAGGTCGAACTCCTCGCTCTAATCCTGCGACCTATACCGGTATTTTCACGCCTATCCGTGAACTATTTTCAGGAACACAAGAAGCACGATCACGTGGTTACAAGCCGGGTCGATTTAGCTTTAATGTCAAAGGTGGTCGCTGTGAGGCGTGTCAGGGGGACGGTGTCATCAAGGTCGAAATGCATTTTTTACCTGACGTTTATGTGCCCTGTGATGCTTGTAAAGGAAAGCGCTATAATCGTGAAACGTTGGAAATCAAATACAAAGGAAAATCGATCCATGAAGTCCTTGAGATGACAGTGGAAGATGCCCGCCAATTTTTTGAACCAGTTCCAGCAATCGCTAGAAAGCTACAAACTCTCATGGATGTTGGGCTATCGTATATCCGCCTAGGGCAAGCAGCTACAACTCTTTCTGGTGGTGAAGCTCAGCGTGTTAAGCTAGCCAAAGAACTATCAAAACGAGATACTGGCAAAACCCTGTATATTCTGGATGAGCCAACGACAGGTTTGCATTTTCACGATATCCAGCAGTTACTGCTAGTGCTGCACCGCTTACGTGATCATGGCAATACCATCGTTGTGATTGAACATAATCTTGATGTCGTGAAAACGGCTGACTGGATTATAGATCTAGGTCCAGAAGGTGGCAGTGGAGGCGGTAAAATCGTAGCAGTTGGCACACCAGAACATGTTGCCACGATCAAAGGGTCTCACACTGCTCGTTTTCTTAAACCCATGTTGTAAAGGTAAAAAGAGTGCTTCAAACACAAGGAACGCGTTTAGAAACAGGTAATCAGGTCAGAAAGCCACTCACGCAGTGGTTTTTAGGATCAATCGGAGTGATGTATCTGATTGCCATGCATATTTTCATGCACAACCCTGGCGGTTCAGGGTTATCTCTCCCATTTAATCAAGCACTTTGGATTCCCTTTAGCTTTGCTATTGGCTCTGGGTTACTGGAGATTTGTCGCCAAGGTTATTGGCGTTACTCAAAACTCACCATCATTTTGTTGGGTAGCTGTGTGCTAATGACGATACCAATAGCTTACCCACAGTCGATTGTGCATCTCGCCATTCCACGTCTCACTGCACTTTGGGCTGCTTGGTTACTTTTTGTTTCGTTACAACAGTTCTCTTTTCATCAAAAGCAAAGACAACGACTACTATGGTTTATTCTAATTGGAGTATTAATAGAGGCTATTTTCGGCTGGGTTCAATTTCTGCTTCTTGAGCCGGGTAACCCAATTGGGTATAACACCATACGAAACCGCCCATATGGTATTTTTCAGCAACCGAATGTGATGGCTAGCTTCATGGCGACAGGTATTGCTCTTTCAGCCTATATGTTAGCAAGAGAGCCCATGTATCGAGGGAAGTGGAACTGGAAGCACTTTTTTATACTCGTTATTCCTGCGTTAACGATTCCTATAATTGTCGCAATCGACTCACGAACAGGTAAGCTAAGTGCATTATTAAGTATTGTTTTAATATTGCCATTTTTACTTAAATACGCCTCTAAGAAGCAGTGTCGACTTTGGTGCTTAATGTTGATTTTGGGTAGTGCTATCGCATGGAATTGGACTCAAACATACGACTGGCAGCCTAAAGAGTTATCATTCACTATCGAAGGTGAAAGAAACGGTTTCTACCCTCAAGTATTGTACTTGTTCACGAAACACCCCTTACTTGGTGTCGGGTATAGCAACTTTGAGTCAAGTTACGTCCAATCCGCAGCCCAACAGTATTCATCTGGCGTATCTAATTTTCTGCCGATGAGAGGGCTGGATCACCCTCACAATGAGCTGCTCTATTGGGCTACAGAGGGAGGGATACTTCCTCTTATCGGGTTATTGATTGCTGCTAGTGCTGTATTTTTATCCGTGATGAAAGCTAAAAAAGGAACGCGAATAGCCATTATCGCCCTCTTTTTACCAATTACATTACATAGCCAACTAGAGTATCCTTTTTATCATTCTCTTATTCACTTCATCACATTCATTATTTTTATTTTTTGGACTGACCAGCTAACAGCTAAATATAAAAAAATCGAACTTTCAAAAACCTTAGTGCTTCGCATCAGTGCACTATTCTTACCTGCGTTTGCTACGGTATTTATCGTTACTGGATTGCACTCAGGCCATTGGCTAAATAAATTTGAGCGCACTCACCCTAGAGAGCCAGAATATCTCATGAATGTATCAAATCCACTGATTTGGCAGTCTCGTTTTGACTGGAACCTCTTTACCACCGAGTTAGAGTTCGGTGTAGCAACTAATGACGAAGATATGGTAAAAAGTTACCTCTCTTGGGCTCATCAGCACGCTACAGTGTCCCCAAGGCCCTCGTTATATCAAAATATGGCGATTGCCTATGCCTCACTGGATGATGAAACCAAAAGCAAACAGATATTAGAAGAAGCTGCTTTTTTATTCCCAAATCATGATTTTTCCACACCAAGTTACCGGCCTAAAACATCTCGCTCATCAGGCTCAGCAGTGATATCTGAAGCACAATAAGCTTAACCGCAACGGGTCATTCTCGTTGCGGTTAAATGAACAGAAGTATGATAAAGCGTTAAAGGACATCTTGCAGCGCTTTTAAGCACAAGGCTACGTTCTCTTTTCGAGCGCCATATCCCATCAACCCAATCCGCCATGCTTTACCAGACAATGCGCCTAAGCCAGCGCCTATTTCTAAGTTGTATTCATCGAGTAGTGTCGCTCTAACCTTCGCATCATCAACACCATCAGGGATATAAACGGCATTGAGCTGTGGTAGCCTTGAAGCTTTATCAACAACAAAGCTAATACCTAATTCTTCTAATCCTGCGCGCAATTGACTGTGTAAGTCACGATGCCTTGCCCACGCTGCCTCAAGTCCCTCTCGTTGTAAAATGACTAACGATTCATGCAATGCATAGAGACTATTAACAGGCGCTGTGTGATGATAGCTACGCTTTCCTTCCCCGCTCCAATAGCCAAGCACTAAACTTTGATCCAAAAACCAGCTCTGTACAGGAGACTGACGAGCTTGAATTTTTGCAATCGCCTTATCTGAAAAGGTCAAAGGCGATAAACCTGGAGGGCAAGAGAGACACTTCTGGCTCCCTGAATAAACCGCATCTAACCCCCAATCATCCACGTATAATGGAACGCCACCCAATGAGGTTACTGCGTCAACAATAGATAGACATTGATGCTTTTTTGCAAGTCTAGCGATGGCTTCTGCATCACTGAGCGCCCCCGTTGAAGTTTCTGCGTGCACAAAAGCGACCGCAATAGCATCAGGGTGGGCATTGAGTGCCTCTTCTACTTTGCTGACACTAACAGGACTCCCCCATTCATCATCCACAACAATCGCCTCACCGCCACAGCGAATAACATTCTCACGCATTCGTTCACCAAAGACCCCGTTACGGCAAACAACGACCTTATCGCCTGGTTCAACAATATTAACAAAGCAAGCTTCCATACCTGCACTACCTGGTGCAGATAAAGCGATAGTAAACTCATTATTGGTCTGAAAAGCATATTGGAGTAGCTGCTTTAACTCATCCATCATCCCTATAAATAATGGGTCAAGATGGCCAATTGTAGGTTTACTCATTGCCTGTAAAACCGTTGGATAAATATCAGAAGGGCCGGGTCCCATAAGTGAACGCTGAGGGGGAGTAAAACTTGATATAGTAGTCATTATTTCCAAGCTCATGTTATTGAATTATTGTGTAATTTTAGCCTAGATAAAAATTAATAAAGAACTTAAGAAGAGTATCTACAATAAAAGGGATTTTATTATTGACAAGATCACAAAAAGACCTTAATTATAGAGGTTCTTTTGTGATCTATAACAACAAAAGACAGAAGAGGTGCATTGATCAGGTAGTACTTTCGTGGAGCCCCAGCTCCAAAATGAATGTGCGAGGGGGTTGAATGCCGAGATAGCTTTGCTCTGGGAGGTAAAGGTATCGGCTTTAAAGGTTGAATCCTTTGGGCTGTCACTAATTTGTAGTGGAGAGCTTCTGGAAAAGTAATCAACGCTACTTCTCCAATTTTGCATCTCCAGTGTTTAAACATCACAACAGGGAGAAGCAGTTGTGAAATTTTCCTCATTTACGGTCGCTAAGTTTGGTGGCACCAGTGTTGCTGATTTTGAAGCAATGCAGCGAAGCGCTAAAATAATTATTGGTAACCCAGACGTGCGTCTCGTTGTCATCAGTGCTTGTTCAGGGGTTACAAATCTCTTGGTTGAACTCGCTAATGGTGTCCCTGATAACTACCGCAGAGCCGAAATAATCACAACAATACGTGATATCCATTATGGTGTTATCGACAACCTATCATCAAAACAAGCCGTCACTAACAATATTAATACACTACTTGATATTATATCGAGCGTTGCGGAAAAGACGGTTATAGAGCAGTCTGAAAAACTCACAGATCAACTCGTATCATGTGGCGAACTTTTATCGACCTACCTATTTTCGCAAGTCATTAATGATCTTGGCTGCCTATGTGAGCGTTTTGATATCCGTGATGTTATGAGAACGGATAGCTACTTTGGCAATGCAACACCAGACCTTGAGCAGCTAAGATCCCAAAGCACAGAGCTAATAGAACGCTGTCAACATGCAGTCGTCATAACGCAAGGCTTCATTGGTAGTGATGAAAATGGAGATACGACAACTCTAGGTCGTGGTGGTAGTGATTACAGTGCGGCATTAATAGCTGAAGCTGTAGAGGCAAAAGCTTTGGAGATCTGGACCGATGTTCCCGGCATATATACAACAGATCCTCGTATAGCTTCCAGAGCTGAGCCTATCGCGGAGATTAGTTTCAGTGAAGCGTCTGAAATGGCAAACTTCGGAGCAAAAATACTTCATCCCAGCACCTTAATTCCCGCGATTAGAAAACATATCCCAGTATTTGTAGGGTCATCAAAATCACCTCAATCTGGGGGTACATGGGTAAAGGAAAAAGTAGAAAGCACACCGCTATTCCGGGCTCTGACCTTACGTAACAACCAAACTATGGTTACCCTTCAAAGTCTCAATATGTATCATGCCTATGGCTTTCTTGCTAAAGTATTTAGCATCTTAGCTAAGCATAGAATTTCGGTCGACCTCATTACAACATCAGAAGTCAGCGTATCTCTAACACTTGATAGTACGAATACAAATGGCGCAGCGCCAAGCCTGCCAGACAAAGCGTACGATGAATTAAGTGAGCTGTGTAAGGTGACTATAGAAAAAGATCTCTCTCTTATAGCCGTTATTGGAAATAAGATGGGGCAGACTAAAGGCGCGAGCCGACAAATATTTAATACATTAGAAGAATATAACTTACGTATGATTTGCTACGGCGCTAGCCAGCACAATTTATGCTTTCTAATTAGGCAGGAATCAGCACATCAAGTGATCAAAGATCTACACAGAGATCTATTAGAGCCTGAATATTAAAAACGATGTCGAACTCGACTATATAAAATAGCACCTATCAATTAGGTGCTATTTTAGTTATATAGATATATTTTTATCTATAAACGCAAAAAGGCCATCCTTTCGGATGGCCTTTTCACTTAATTTAAAGCCTGGCGATGTCCTACTCTCACATGGGGAGACCCCACACTACCATCGGCGCTATTACGTTTCACTTCTGAGTTCGGCATGGGATCAGGTGGGTCCATAATGCTATGGTCGCCAAGCAAAATTCTTTATTTACCGCCTTCAGCGATAAATACAAACTGGGAAAATCTAACTAGCTTCTCAAACTACATTCAATGTCTTGCTACTTGAATCCGATAAAACACCTTGGGTGTTGTATGGTTAAGCCTCACGGGCAATTAGTACAGGTTAGCTCAACGCC
>JBHOGO010000200.1:0-1323 GCA_043421945.1 bacterium sp. HQB-150
AGAGTCATTTTCATGGCTGATAGCATGATCTTCTCGTCGCAAAAAATCAAGCCCCTTCAATGATCACAGGTATAGAACCCACTTCCTATGATTGAAACCACGAATAACCTCGACTATCAATAAACTGTCAAAAAGTGATACTGCTCGCCACCTCAATGGAGGTTAATAATATAAAATATGTAGATACCCTAGTAACTGGTTGATTTCTTGAGGTGGTTTAAATTGGTGCGACGCATTGCTTTTATTATCAGTTGCTCACTCTTGGTTGGGTGTTTTTCATCAGAAAAAGATCCAGACGAATTGTGTAAAAGCATCCCAGGGATGTGCGGAGATCTCAATATCGGTGATACTCACTGTAAGCGTGACCGTGGACCTTTAATCCGTGCCCGTTACGAAGCAGCACTGACTGGTCGTGATCTCGATAAATTCAAAGAGCTTGAAGCGACGAAAAAATTTACACGCTGTATGGAGCTTTCATCGGTCATATCGGCAACGCAATTGTCAGATGCTAACGCGAGACGTATGGCTGCTTTAGTGCATAGTTCTGAACAAGAAGAGCTCATTATGGAGATGCTAACCACGTCTCCCGAACCTGAAATTATCTATTATCGCTGGACGCAAGGCGATGAATTCGCCAAGGAGCAATTTCTCGCACTAGAAGCGACGGAAGAGTTAGATACCCCATACTTGCAACTGGCACTGGCGGGGCACTATATCAACACGGATAAGATGCATGCAGAGTCGATTTTACACCGTGGGTTGGAGCTGGTTGATAATGAATCCTCTTTAGAGGGAGAGCTAATACTGTCACTGGCGACACTTTACTTTCAATCCGACAACGTAGAGCAAGCTTACACTTGGACAATGGTTGCTGCTGATTTTGAATTAACCAGTGGCATTGACACCCTACGGAGGCTGAAACCTCTCGATGAGACGCAAATTGAAAGCCTAGAGCAACGCGCTAGTATTATTACTCAAGAGATCAAACAAGGGCGATATAAACGTCAATAATTAACGCAGACAATGATTGAGTCTTATCTCCCGCACTCAGCCATTCCCTAGATAGGAAGGCATCTACTCTTCAGTATCATTGGGCGTCACTCTAAGCCCTTTGATTTCTTGTGCACTCAATACGTTTTTACAAGGGAAATCAGCTTGAAGGGTTCGTAATAGCGGGTCGTTAATAATATCCTCAGAAATCATCTTTTCTGCCTGACGCTTTTCTCTCGCATATTCGACACTGTTGAAACCGAGATTCCGCAGCCCACTTAGGAATAAACTGATTCATATAGAGCACCAAGCAGTTTGAGAAGCCGAGTTTGA
>JBHOGO010000201.1:0-1303 GCA_043421945.1 bacterium sp. HQB-150
AAATCCGTGACTTTGTGAGTTAGAGGTCGATTACTATCCTTACAATACACGATCTTTGACTTGGTTGGATGCATAGTGAGTTTGCACTTTCTCAGTCTGCTTTCTATTGCTCGAAGCATGTATTTCGCTTGAGCTTCAGAGTGACAATGTACAACTGCATCATCTGCATACCTTGCAAAAGGACATTTGGGTGAAGTTTTGCTTATCCAAGTGTCGAATGCATAGTGCATGAACAGATTCATTAGCAACGGACTAATGACCCCACCCTGTGGTGTGCCTTCAGTTCGTGGCTCAAGCACATTGTCTGCATTTAGTGTCGGTGCTTGTAACCATCTTTCGATGTACAATATCGCCCACTTTACCTTTACATGGTGACGTACAGCCTTCATCAATAGCTCATGGTCAATGTTGTCAAAAGCACCCTTGATATCAAACTCCACAACCCAATCAATTCGCCAACAACGCCGTTGCGTTATATCGACAGCTTGGATTGCTGACTTACCTGGTCTATAGCCATAGGAATCAGGATGAAAGTGTTTGTCTATATCAGGTTCAATTAACATCTTAACTACCATCTGAGCTATGCGATCAGATACGGTTGGGACACCTAAGCGCCTAATCCCACCGTCCTTCTTGGGTATATTTACCTGCCGAACTGGAGGTGGCATGTAAGAGCCTGACGACATTCGATTCCATATTTTGTAAAGATTTCCTTTCAGATTCAGCTCAAATGTAGATAGAGATATTTTATCTACACCAGCCGCACCTTTGTTGGCTTTTACCCGCTGATATGCTTTCCAAACGAGTTGTTTCGAAATATCAAACGATTTTGTCGATGCCATATGGCTCCTCCCTAGCTTTGCTAGGTTGACTAAATTTCATCAACTGGATAACGCTGCCCCTTCGCTCCACACCCATTACAGGTAGTTCAACACTACTACGAGCAGCTCCGCCCCTGTATTTGACATTGGTATTCTTTCTCATGGTGTTTGCCATTTGTCATTTCCCTTTTTCATTCAAATACAGGTTCCCACGTTCCGTGCTACCGCCTAAATCAAGCTCATGCCGCCTATACACCGATTGCCGCTGAAGCAGTAAGTAGGTTTCCCTTCAGCTTATCCTAGGACAATTGGGCGGCCCTAGTTTTGACAATACTTAATACTTAACGATGCGTCATCGGACGGTTCGCTTTCGCTCATCTTCTTGATTCATACCTGATATCTTTAACGATACCTTTTCCAAAGTCGCTCACTACCATATCTCTTAAATACAGCAGCACTTGGCGGTTTGAAACCGACCCCTA
>JBHOGO010000202.1:0-1276 GCA_043421945.1 bacterium sp. HQB-150
ATTCAAGCATTCAAACAGCTCCAATGCCAGAAAGGCTGCTTAAGCTAGCTGAGGCTCGGTGGTAATCAGGTAACTTTTAATCAAATTGCGTGAAGCTAAAACTGAGATGGTTAACAATCGGTTGGAGATTGAATGGGAGCAGCCCCATAAAATGAAGAAAAGAAAGATCGTATCAGAAAAGTTACTCGTATAACTGACAGGGCTGTATACAATGCATTAAAACATGCAGGGTTCAAACGACAAGGTAAAGTTGTAAAGACAGCAAGAGATGACCTAGATATGCGGCATGTTTTCGGTGAGTATCAGGATTTTCGTACAGCAGCAGAAGAGATCGTTCTCGGTGCAACTTACTGTTAACAGAATATGAACAAAGCTTTATTCTGAACAATTTTGAGGCAAAAGGTAGCCAAAGAAACGACGAAACTGCCGCTCGACCTCTTCATAAAAAGCAGCCATTACACATTTAACCATTCAGTATAATTTACTTAAAGTCATACTCATTATGCTAGGCAATGCAGTTTAAAAGTGTCGATTTTGTTTCTGTGTCACAGCTTTGCATATTCATGAGTTCCATATAGACAATAATTTTCTGGATGTGACGTTTTCATCAGATTTCGTAGTTCACTTCTTTTAGTGTGGTTGAATTGGTCACGTGAAGGAGTACAAATCATGCAAATAGATGGACACCATACATTGACTTATGTGGTCGCCAGATTGGCCGGAATGCCCCATCAAGACAGTGAAAAGTTGGCTTATTGTGCTCAGTACGTTGATGAAGCCACTAACTCGCAGCCTGTTAGGTTTTCTAATGGCGCCATGTTTAACCGCATTTCATCGGCACACAAGATGCTCGACTATAGGAACGGCAATGAACTAGCCAATCATCTCGCATGGATACCCTTTCACTTCTTGCCAGGTAATAACGGGGAAAAAACCGACACTATACCCGACGGTAAGTTTATTCAACGCTTAGTGTGTAGACCAGACAGCCATGTTTCACGTGATATGCTGCGTGCAGTGGCGAAGTATCGCAACGAGCCCTTCGGTATCCATATGTTTGGCATCGCAATGCATGTATATGCTGACACTTTCGCGCATCAAGGTTTCGCTGGAGTCAGCCATGAGATTAATGCAGTCAAAGATGTAAAGAGTAACGTTAGTAAAAGCTTGTTAGATCGGGTTAAGGACACCATTTTACACAGGGCAAGAGCATGAGTGTTTAGTTTTTGTTCAAGCCCTTAATTCCAGCTAGTATGACCCGCTCCAGATAGGCGAT
>JBHOGO010000203.1:0-1226 GCA_043421945.1 bacterium sp. HQB-150
GCTAACTCTGAGGCGTTGAAGGTATTGGCGAGTAGCCAGTATGGTGCCTCTATAATACGTTGATTTAATACGGGTTGTGGTAAATTGAGGGGCGTAACCCAATCGCTTAGCGGTGGTGGTGTGTATTCTCCGCTGGTTGGAGCGAAGACATCCTCTATGACATCGAGTTTTATTTCTGGGGTGCTCATGGCACCACGGCGTTTCTTCTGTACGCGCATAATATGGTTTAAGCCTGCGGGTGGATAGACGACGTTGACGACATCACCTGGTTGGTATTTTGCCACGCTGGTATCGCAATAGATTTCGGCACTGAGGAGGCGTGATGAGAGTATTTTCAGTTCACGCATGGCGACGCTATAAGCAAGTGATGCATCTTTGATCATGGGGAAGTCGACGGTTTCGCCAATGGTGCGTTCGACGGCGTTGACCATGGCTGAGTTCATGACGGTGATCGCTGCTTTGTCGTGAGTGTCGGGGTCGGTGTAGGTCAGCGTTAAAGTGTTGATGATATCGGCTTGGCTGCGACGTCGGACATTGCGACAAGTTCGGATTTGGGTGGCGTTTATCTCGGGGAGTTCGTCGGGGTTGTAGTTATCACGCGCCAGTTTTATTGTTATTTTTCCCGTTGCTTCGTCGGTATAGACATAGCCGTTAATATAGCGGCAGATATCTTTGATGAAGTCTTCTACGGCTTGTTGCCGTGTCCAGTGGGCGTTGAGTCCAACCCTCTCTTTATATAGCGTATCGGCGACTTGTTTGAAGGCGACATCATCAATGTTTCTGTTTCCGACGCCCCATTCTGGGCATTCGATTAATTCATGAATCATGTGGGCGGGGTTCATGCCTGTACTACCATCTTCGTTGCTAATACTGGACTTGTCACTGTACCAAATCGGGTTGCCGTCCCAGCCTGTATTGACGCGCTTTACCTCGACGGAGACGGAGGGTGGATAGCTGGAATTACCCATTTGAGGGCTGCGAAAAACTAATGAGGTTAAATGGCGAAAGGCGCTGATGACTCGGTTACCATCGACGTTCTTGGCACAGTGTTTAAAGAGGTAGTCGTTGAGGTTCTGGTCGGCATGACCTAGCAAGATGTCGACATCACCGACGACACCGCCATATTGGTCGATATCCCCAAATAGGGTCGGCTCATTAATGTGTATTGTGTCGTTGCTGATGACATTGCCTTGCCAGCCATTTTTTTCTCCGAAATAGATGGCGGT
>JBHOGO010000204.1:0-1226 GCA_043421945.1 bacterium sp. HQB-150
GCTAACTCTGAGGCGTTGAAGGTATTGGCGAGTAGCCAGTATGGTGCCTCTATAATACGTTGATTTAATACGGGTTGCGGTAGATTTAAGGGCGTAACCCAATCGCTTGGCGGTGGTGGTGTGTACTCGCCACTGGTTGGAGCGAAGACATCCTCTATGACATCGAGTTTTATTTCTGGGGTGCTCATTGCACCACGGCGCTTCTTCTGTACACGCATAATATGGTTCAAGCCTGCGGGTGGATAGACGACGTTGACGACATCACCTGGTTGGTATTTTGCCACGCTGGTGTCGCAATAGATTTCGGCACTGAGGAGGCGTGATGAGAGTATTTTCAGTTCACGCATGGCGACGCTATAAGCAAGTGACGCATCTTTTATCATGGGAAAGTCGACGGTTTCGCCAATGGTGCGTTCGACGGCGTTGACCATGGCCGAATTCATGACGGTGATCGCCGCTTTGTCGTGGGTGTCGGGGTCGGTATAGGTCAGGGTTAAGGTGTTAATGATATCGGCTTGGCTGCGACGTCGGACATTGCGACAAGTTCGGATTTGGGTGGCGTTTATTTCGGGGAGTTCGGCGGCGTTGTAGTTATCACGCGCCAGTTTTAGGGTGATATTGCCTGTGGCTTCGTCGGTATAGACATAGCCGTTAATATAGCGGCAGATATCTTTGATGAAGTCTTCCACGGCTTGTTGGCGCGTCCAGTGGGCGTTGAGTCCTACCCCCTCTTTATATAGCGTATCGGCAACCTGTTTAAAGGCGGCATCATCAATGTTTCTGTTTCCGACGCCCCATTCTGGGCACTCGATTAATTCATGAATCATGTGGGCGGGGTTCATGCCTGTAGTACCATCCTCGCTACTAATACTGGATTTGTCGCTGTACCAAATCGGGTTGCCGTCCCAACCTGTATTGACGCGCTTTACCTCGACGGAGACGGAGGGTGGATAGCTGGAATTGCCCATTTGAGGACTGCGAAAAACTAACGAGGCTAGATGGCGAAAGGCGCTGATCACTCGGTTGCCATCGACGTTCTTAGCACAGTGTTTAAAGAGGTAGTCGTTGAGGTCTTGGTCGGCATGACCTAGCAAGATGTCGACATCGCCGACGACACCGCCATATTGGTCGATATCTCCAAATAGGGTTGGCTCATTAATGTGTATTGTGTCGTTGCTGATGACATTGCCTTGCCAGCCATTTTTTTCTCCGAAATAGATGGCGGT
>JBHOGO010000205.1:0-1225 GCA_043421945.1 bacterium sp. HQB-150
ATAACGCAACGGTCACACAAAATGACGACGGCTCATTCACGATTACTCCGGATGAGAACTTCAACGGTGACATCGACCTGAGCTTTGAAATCAGTGATGGCGAAGACACCATCGTTGCATCGGCTGACCTCACCGTTAACCCTGTCAACGACCTACCAACCGCCGAAGACCAAGCGTTCTCAGTCAATGAAGATGGCACGATTACGTTTACCGATGCGCAGCTACTCGATGGCTCTGCCGATATCGATGGCGACGACCTCAGCGTTGAATCTGTCAGCTACACCGGCACTGACGGTGTCTTCACTGACAACGGTGATGGCTCTTATACCTTCGCACCAAACGAAAACTTCAATGGTGAAGTTGACCTCAGCTTCACGGTATCGGATGGTACCGATACGGTGGACGCAAGCATTGATATCACCGTCGATGAGGTGAACGATCCACCGGTTGCAGGTGCAACCTCTTACCAAGTGGACGAAGACAGCGTCATCACCATCAGTGATGAGCAGCTTCTGGCTAACAGCAGTGATGTTGAAGGTGATGTGGCAGTCGATGGTGTGAGTTACTCAGGCACCGACGGTATCTTTACCGATAACGGTGACGGCACCTACAGCTTCGCACCAAACGAAAACTTCGATGGCGATGTTTCACTCGATGTCACCGTCATTGATGAAGATGGCGCAACGGCAGAAACCACAGCAGGTATTGATGTTATCGCGGTCAATGATGCGCCAGTCTCTGGTGACCTTGCTTACAGCGTCGATGAAGACGGTGCGATTACGCTGTCTCAAGAGCAGTTGCTATCGCAAGCGGGTGATGTTGAAGGGGATGAGCTAACCGCGAGCGATTTAAGTGCTGGCGACAATGCAACGGTGACACAAAATGACGATGGCTCGTTCACCATTACCCCGGATGAGAACTTCAACGGTGATATCGACCTGAGCTTCGAAATCAGTGATGGCGAAGACACAATCGTTGCTTCGGCTGACTTGACGGTTAACCCAGTTAACGACTTACCAACTGCGGAAGACCAAGCGTTCTCGGTCAACGAAGATGGCACGATTACCTTCACCGATGAGCAGCTACTGGATGGCTCTGCTGATATCGATGGCGACGACCTCAGCGTTGAGTCAGTCAGCTATACCGGTACAGACGGTGTCTTCACGGATAACGGTGATGGTAGCTATACCTTCGCACCAAATGAAAACTTCAATGGTGAAGTCGA
>JBHOGO010000206.1:0-1216 GCA_043421945.1 bacterium sp. HQB-150
TTAATGAGATGGTACGTCCCTCCCTACAGCTAAACTTGAACTGGTTTAGTCTTTAAAGGAAAGTGCCACATGAATAACTCACACATTATCGGAATCGACCTAGGTAAGAACTCTTTTCATTTAGTTGGTCATGACCAAACTGGACATCAATTATTTAAAAAGAAGCTTACTCGCCAGAAATTACTAGAGTTTTTATCTTTCCATGAGCCAGTAATCATAGCTATGGAGTCATGTGGCGGATCTCATTGGCTAGCTAGAAAATGCGTCGAATTTGGTCATACAGCTAAGCTAATCCCACCTCAATATGTAAAACCTTACGTTAAAACTAACAAAAATGACTTTATCGATGCTGACGCTATTGCAGAAGCAGCTTCGCGGCCAACAATGAGGTTTTCTTCGGCAAAGACGGAGACAGCTCAGGTTATATCTACAATTCGAAAAATTCGTAGCGGATATATTAGAGAACGCACCGCTTGTATGAACCGAATTGGCTCCATCCTGCTTGAATTCGGAATCAGTTTGCCAAAAGGGCACGCTAGTATGAAAGGTTTATTCCAATGGCTAGTAGATAAGAATCAGCACTTGCCACCTCTAATCATTTTTGAATTAAGTGAGTTACATGAACACTATCAAAACCTTAATGAGCGCATAGATTCACAGGCAGATAAGGTCGAGAGAATTCTTGCAGATAATGAGCAGATGACACAATTACAAAGTGTTCCTGGCATTGGTCCGGTTATCGCTAGCGCTTGTCTATCCTCTGTTGGTAACCCAAATGACTTTAAAAACGGGCGAAATTTTGCCGCATGGATCGGACTTGTTCCTATTCAATATTCTACGGGTGGCAAGTCAACGCTACTTGGGATATCAAAACGAGGAAATAAAGAATTGAGAACACTATTTATTCACGCTGCGAGGTCAATATTGTGGAGGGATAAGTCGGTCGAAAAGTACTTTGGCTCATGGCTTATTGAGCTTAAGAAACGAAAGCCATTTAACGTGGCTGTGGTAGCACTAGCCAACAAAATAGCCCGTATAGCTTGGGCAGTTTTGGTCAATAAAAAGTCTTTTGAAATAAGAACATAATCAGAATTTGCAATGAGAGAAAAAGATGACACAACGGTTAGACCACCAGATTGAAGACCTGTTGCCCCAAACAGCAACTTAGTATGCTTTACGCTTTGCGAGGACAATCTGGCGCACACCTCATCATAGA
>JBHOGO010000207.1:0-1214 GCA_043421945.1 bacterium sp. HQB-150
ATTGAATACACTCGGATTTTGACATCTTGGTAGGATCGTTCAACTGATCACTTTATTCTTAACTGATCGGCATTAAGGCGTTAGCCTCCTTTTTTCATTTCTCCAAATAGTTATATTATTAGCCAAGATGTATAAATACCTACCTTATACTTGCCTAAATACATCGACCTAAACGTAGAAAGCTACCACATTAGCAATTTTTTCCTTTCTGCCCGATGATACCCCCTTATTCTTATGCATCTAATACTATAATGATTACAACTCTGTCATCATTGGTATTCCCTTGAAACAACTTTTTCGGAAATTTCCCAGTCGTAGCTTAGCCATTGATTTGATTGCTTTCATAATAATCAACGCATGCCTGCTCACCCTTTTTATTGAGATTGAATTCTTAGAGTGGTTCTATGACTTTTCGAGAAATCATGAAGACTGGGAACTCGATGAAATCTTTTCTCTATTTCTAAGCTGCAGCATTGGCTTAATTTATTTTTCTATTCGACGATGGCGCGAAAGCCAAAGCGCTGTCAATACCCTACAGTACTACCTCACACGCGACTATCTGACCGGTTTATATAATCGTCGCTACTTTGACGAAAAACTTCAAGCCCGTACGTTTAATGCTGATGTCGGCGTTATTTTATTAGACCTTGATAACTTTAAGAAAATAAACGACGAATTTGGTCATCAAGTCGGTGATGATGTATTGAAGCGGGTCAGCCGCTTGATTGAAGAGCAACTCGGGCCTCGAGAGCTTGCCGCTCGCTGGGGAGGTGAAGAATTCTGTATCCTGACCCTCTCCTCTCCATCAACAAGAATCATTGAGCTTTCAGAACAAATCCGGCTATCACTGACCCAAGATCCTGAGCTTATTGTCTACAATATTTCGGCCAGCATTGGGTATGGCATATTTCCACAAGGTAGTGCACCTAACGATATATTCTACCATGTCGATCTGGCGCTTTATGATGCTAAAAACACAGGCAAAAATTGCTGTCGAAAAGTAAGAGAAACAGCCTCCAGTCACTGTTCACTGAAATAATTCATAGCAGATTTCAGCCAGCCACTCAAATTTTCAATGGTTGTAAAGTAATCACCTTGAAAAGCAGTACCCATAAAAAAAGCCCGCTAGTCATAGCGGGCTCAGATTGCTGACGAACCCCACTTTTCGAAGTGGGGTTCTCTTTTATGAGCGGCCGTAGGCCGCGATCGCGATA
>JBHOGO010000208.1:0-1193 GCA_043421945.1 bacterium sp. HQB-150
TGAGTCCCCAAAGGGTATCAAAAATGTGTTCAAGAGAGTGGATCAACCTGACCAGTTAATTTTCCAGTTTGGTATTAACCGTTACCTATTCCATTTAAGAACAATTTTTCTTACTGACATAGAAAAGCCTTACCGAAGTAAGGCTTCATACCCATATTTATCGAACTTGGTGGTCATCAATCGAGATTAAATCTCGCCGATGGTTTAATCTTCGTCTTGTTGCTGAGTAAACGAGGCTTCAATTTTCGCTAATTCCTCTTTCTCTTTTAAACGCTTCTCTTCAAGCAACTCTGCTTTTCTTACATTCATTGCTTTACGCTCTGATTTAGTGAGAAACTGCACCGCTTTTTTTGTGGCTAATGCATAGGCAATGACATCTTCACCTTTTTCTCGGCGTTCAGCTACTCGCTTTGAAAATCGTTCATCATCGCGTGCTTTTCGTTCTGCGGCCGTTAACTTGCTCATCTCTCATATCCTGTGTAATCAATCATGGTAATTCGGTACGGTACTCAGGTGAAAATGAGGTGCATCGAACATTCATCGGTCTGATGAGGGGATATTAACATATTAGTAGAGAAGATATGTGTGGTAATACTTTAATGATCACCACGTTGTCGACGCCCTATCAAAGGTGGTAGGAGAAATTTAGTCATCCCCTATCGATACTCATACAACCTTCTTACAATCAAAGCGGTTTGAAACTAATGCTCGGGGTCAGGTCTTTCTTTTTGCCCTAGCAAAAATTTTCCGAAAGTCCGACATTCACAAAAAATCTGATTTAACTCTGCAGAGGACCAGTTCATATGCCCTCAATCACTGCCATGATGACTGGCAATATTTTCAATCAAAACACCAAGGGGATCAGCGGTAGCACCAACGTTTCGTGAAACCAACGCCAATTCAAGTGTGCCAATATGATGCCTGCTTGGGATCTCACTAGAGTTCATAATGTTTGCACTCGCATCAATTCCGATCTCTCTTAGTTGGGCTTGAACCGCAGGAGCAATAATCGGCAACTCGGACGGTCAGCATAAGTTATCAAGTTCAAAGCAAAGTGCATATTGCTTCCTGATTACCACTAAAACTCAGTATTGATAGCTATACTTAGTAATAGGTGTTGAGTGAGGATATCATCATGGCTAAAAATCAAGTTCAGTTTCAAAAAGGCATTTCTATTCATAAGTTTATCTCTA
>JBHOGO010000209.1:0-1086 GCA_043421945.1 bacterium sp. HQB-150
AATGCAGAAAATGCCACGTTAACCGATAACGGTGATGGCACATGGACCGTTACACCAGATGCAAACTTCAATGGTGAAATTGAGTTAGGTTACCAAGTCACCGATGGCGAATTGACTGATAGCAACATCATCAATATTAACTTTGAAGCAGTTAATGATGAGCCGATTGTCTCGGGTCCTATTGTTCTCAGCACTGATGAAGATAACTCCATTACTTTCACTGATGAAGATCTGCTCGCGAATGCCACGGATATTGAAGGTGATGACCTTAGCATTAGTGACATTAGTTACAGTGGAGAGAATGGTGAACTGACCGACAATGGTGATGGAACTTATACCTTCGTACCGAATGAAAACTTTAATGGCGAAGTTGATGTCGACTTTAGTGTCTTCGATGGCACCGATACGACAGAGAGTCATTTAGACCTCACCGTCGTCCCTGTCAATGATGTACCAGAGCCAGGTGATAGCTTATCTGGCTCGATGCTGGCGAATGGCAGCATGGTCATTGAAGCCAAAGATCTCCTCGCGAATGCAAGTGATGTTGATGGTGACATACTGCATATTGAGAACTTGGTACTGAGTGATCAGTCGCAAGGTACCTTGATTGATAACGGTGATAATACCTTCACCTTCACTCCAGCTGAAAACTTCACGGGTGATGTGGGCCTAAGTTTCGATGTCAGCGATGGACAGGCGAGCGCACCAAACACAATGTCCGTCGAAGTTGTTTCAACCAATGAAGGACCAGATGTATCGGGTCCATTGGATGCAACCGTAGATGAAGATGGCACGATTACGTTAACGCAAGAAGAGTTGTTAGCGAATGCATCGGATGTAGATGGTGACGACTTAACGGCTGATAACCTGACCACAAATGATCCGAATGCCACCGTGGTTCAAAATGAAGATGGTAGTTTTACCATTACTCCAGCTGAAGACTTCAATGGTGAAGTTGAATTTAGTTACGATGTCACTGATGGTATCGAGACGGTTGCCACCGGCTTAGACCTCACAGTGAACCCAGTCAATGACCTTGCGGTGGTACCTGACCTAGTTGTAAATACA
Source organism: bacterium sp. HQB-150 (assembly GCA_043421945.1). Taxonomy (GTDB): domain Bacteria; phylum Pseudomonadota; class Gammaproteobacteria; order Enterobacterales; family Vibrionaceae; genus Thaumasiovibrio. The sequence continues at coordinate 1,069 of JBHOGO010000209.1, forward strand.
CTCGAAGATGAATCCATT
>JBHOGO010000020.1:0-58506 GCA_043421945.1 bacterium sp. HQB-150
GATGAGTCCCCAAAGGGTATCAAAAATGTGTTCAAGAGAGTGGATCAACCTGACCAGTTAATTTTCCAGTTTGGTATGACTCATTTAAACGCCATAAAAAACCCAAGCTTGAGCTTGGGTTTTTATCTTCTGCAAAGATGAATCGATTAAAGCAACTTATTAAGCCACTGTAACGCGAGCAAATTTACGTTTACCCACTTGGAATACGTAAGTTCCCGCAGCAGGTACATATTTAGTATCTTCAAGCTTCTCGCCATCTTGTTTTGCGGCGCCTTGACGAATCATACGCATCGCATCAGAGGTCGAGTTCACCAATGCCGCTTCTTTTAGCAAGTTAGCAATCGCAATGCCAGCTTCAAACGTAAATTCAGGCATCTCATCAGGCATCGCGCCTTTCTGGAAGCGGTTGATAAACTCTTGCTCTGCCGCTTCAGCATCTGCTTCTGAGTGGAAACGTGCAATGATCTCTTTTGCGAGTAAGATCTTCACATCACGTGGGTTCTTACCGTTAGCAATATCAGACTTAAATTGCTCAATCTCTTCCAAAGGACGGAATGAAAGCAGTTCGTAGTAGTTCCACATCAGATCATCTGAGATCGACATGATTTTACCAAACATCTCAGAAGGCGCTTCACTCACACCAATGTAGTTGTGAGCAGACTTAGACATCTTCTTCTCACCGTCTAGACCAACCAATAGTGGCATCGTTAAGACAGTCTGAGGCTTTTGTCCGTGTGCTTTTTGTAGTTCACGACCCATCAGTAGGTTGAATTTCTGATCGGTACCACCTAGCTCAACATCCGTTTCCATTGCTACCGAATCATAACCCTGGAGCAACGGATACATGAATTCGTGAATCGCAATTGGACGACCGTCAGCATAACGCTTTTTAAAGTCATCACGCTCTAGCATGCGAGCAACCGTTTGGTTAGCGGCTAGCTTGATCATGCCAGCGGCACCAAGCTCGTTTAACCAATCAGAGTTGAAGGCAATCTTAGTTTTTGCAGGATCCAAGATTTTAAACACTTGCTCTTTATAGGTTTCAGCGTTCGCCAGAACATCTTCTCGTGTCAGTGGTGGACGAGTCGTGTTCTTGCCAGTTGGATCACCAACCATGCCAGTGAAGTCACCAATAAGGAAAGTAACGTCATGACCTAATTCTTGGAATACTCGTAGCTTATTCAAGATAACAGTATGGCCCAAATGGATATCTGGCGCGGTTGGATCGGCACCCAACTTAATACGCAGCGGTCGACCTTCTTTCAATTTTTCGATCAACTCTGCTTCAGGAATAAGTTCATCTACCCCACGTTTAATTTCAGCTAGCGCCTGTTCAATGCTGGCCATGCTATTTGCTCCCACAATATTTGCTTAAACTAAAGCCGAACAGTGTACTTGAATAGCGGATATATTTGAAACCAGTTACACTGTTTGCTGTCATATTTTTATTCGCTATGTTTTGAAGTCATGGATCCGTCTCAATCAAGCCCAATGTCAAAGAAAAAGAACTACCTTAAAACCAAACTCTGTATCGGCGCTTTAGGCTGTTCGTTTATCGTTGTAGGGCTAATGCTCCCTTCAAGTAGCGATGCGCCGAGTGACTTCTATCAATACGAAGTCGGTACCCGATACACTACTGAGCTTAACCTACCAGAACCACCCGAGATCGTTTCTGAAGTGAAAGCCGAGCTTACTTGGAAAACACACACTATCGATTCAGGTGAAAGTCTGGCTGTTGTCTTCCAAAAGGTAGGCTTAAGCGCTCGTACGCTTCATCACCTCATCAATAGTGACGAAGGAACGAAGAGCCTAACAAACCTAAGGCCTGGTGTTGTCCTCCAATTTGGACTTGATGAAGGCGGCGATTTACAGCAGCTACGCCAGACAAAAAGCTCAACAGAGACTTTTATCGTTGATCGCCTCGATGACACCACCTTTGCGTCAAGCACCGAAAGCCGTGAGGTTGACTATCAAATCAACTTTGCCCAAGCAGAGATTACTTCAAGCTTTTGGAATGCCGGTATTTCGGCAGGACTAACCGCTAACCAAATTATGGAAGTCGCAACCCTATTCGGCTGGGATATCGACTTTGCATTAGATATTCGAGCTGGTGACCGCTTCAATGTCATGTTTGAAGAGCGCTGGTCAGAAGGTGAGTACATGGGGAGAGGTAAAGTCCTTGCCGCCCAATTTACTAACCTCGGGCAGACCTTTACAGCGATTCGCTCCGACAATGGCGAATATTATGATGAAAATGGTCAAGCGATGAAGAAGGCTTTCCTACGCTCTCCGCTTGATTTTCGTCGAGTAAGCTCTAACTTTAACCCTCGTCGTCTGCATCCAGTAACAGGGCGAGTTAGCGCGCATAGAGGCACAGATTATGTCGCTCCGGTTGGCACGCCAATCTGGGCTGCAGGTAATGGTGTTGTGACAGAATCAGGCTATAACCAATACAATGGTAACTACGTCTTTATTCGTCATAGTGAAACCTATATGACCAAATACCTTCACCTCACGAAACGTATGGTTCGTTCAGGGCAACGAGTTAGACAAGGTGACACTATTGGTACACTGGGCGCAACAGGGCGTGTGACAGGGGCTCACCTCCATTATGAATTCTTGGTCAATGGCGTCCACCAAAACCCAAGGACTGTTAAGCTACCGCAAGCAGAATCGCTGCAAGGTGATGAGAAGTCTCAATTTCTTCGCCATGCCCAAAACCAGCTCGCTCAACGTGACCACTTTGATGAGCTGCTTGCCGGAAACCTCCTGCTTATCGATCACATGACACAATAGAGAGCTATCTTCTTGGCAGTTGCTATCCCCCTAGTGACATAGAGATAATCACGAAATAAGTGTCATAAAAAAACCGCCTTAAGGCGGTTTTTTTATTTTAAACGCTGAAAGAGGCCCCACAACCACATGTCGTCGTTGCGTTCGGGTTATCGATGAAGAAACGAGAACCTTCTAGACCTTCAGTGTAATCAACTGTGCCGCCAATTAGATATTGAAGGCTCATTGGATCAACCACTAACGTCACACCACTTTTTTCAATCGTCGTATCACCGTCGTTCACTGCTTCATCGAACGTAAAACCATACTGAAAGCCGCTACAACCACCACCGGTGATATATACGCGAAGTTTTAGATCTGGATTCTCTTCTTCGGCAATCAGTGTCTTTACTTTGTTTGCCGCAACTTCACTGAAGTTAAGTGGCAAGCTCGCATCGCTCATTCTATTTCTCCAACATTGCCGTGTGTGCCGATTATCCAATACCTGACCAATTCGTTCAAGTAATATACCCCTCTCACCATTTAGATACTTAATCTCTTCACAAAAGGCTTAAACTCCTTATGGTTTTAACAGGTTGAGTGAATTCATCGCAACATGATGTTAAATTCGGATTATCAGTACAATTGGCACAAATCGTTGCAAAGGAAAACAACAATGACAAAGTCGGCAGAACTCTTCGCCAAAGCTCAACAAACTATTCCTGGTGGTGTTAACTCACCGGTTCGTGCATTTGCAGGTGTCGGCGGTGATCCCGTCTTCATTCAACGTGCAGAAGGTGCACGCATCTACGATGCCGATGACAATGCTTATATCGATTACGTCGGGTCTTGGGGACCAATGATCCTTGGTCATAATCATCCTGACATTCGTGATGCTGTTATTGCCGCTGCTCAACACGGCCTAAGTTTCGGTGCCCCTACCGAAGCCGAAATCTCAATGGCTGAGTTAGTCAGCGAGTTAGTACCATCAATGGAGATGGTACGCATGGTTAACTCAGGCACTGAAGCGACAATGAGTGCTATTCGATTAGCACGAGGCTTTACGAACCGCGATAAAATTATCAAATTTGAAGGCTGTTACCATGGCCACGCTGACTGTTTGCTTGTGAAGGCCGGCTCAGGAGCACTCACTTTAGGTCATCCGAGCTCGCCGGGCGTACCTGCTGACTTTGCTAAACATACCCTGACGTGTACGTTCAACGAACTTGAAACTGTCAAGGAGGCCTTTGAGGCTAACCCAGATGAAATTGCCTGTATTATCGTTGAGCCAGTTGCAGGTAATATGAACTGTATCCCACCTCAAGATGGCTTCTTACAAGGGCTGCGCCAGCTATGTGATGAGTACGGTGCAGTACTGATTTTCGATGAAGTAATGACAGGGTTTCGTGTTGCGCTTGGCGGCGCACAAGCGCACTACCAAGTTAAGCCAGACCTTACAACACTAGGTAAAGTCATTGGCGGCGGTATGCCTGTTGGTGCTTTTGGTGGTCGCCGTGACATTATGGAATATATCGCCCCAACAGGGCCAGTCTACCAAGCAGGTACGCTCTCAGGTAACCCTATTGCGATGGCTGCGGGTCAAGCGAGTCTTTCACTGATTCGCGCTGAAGGCAATGAAGAGAAACTTGCTGAAATCACTGCGAAACTAGCAAATGGTTTTAAAGCAGCAGCGGATAAACATGGCGTTCCACTTCTTGTTCATCAAGTAGGCGGCATGTTTGGTTTCTTCTTTACAGAACAAGAGAGTGTTCGCACCTATGCAGATGTGGCTAAGTGCGATGTTGAGAAATTTAAGCGCTTTTTCCACCTGATGCTGGACCAAGGTATTTACCTTGCTCCTTCAGCCTTCGAAGCGAGCTTTACTTCACTGGCGCATGGTGAAGATGAAATCAACGCAACACTGCATGCTGCAGATGTGGCCTTCGCTCAATTATCATAATTCTATATCGCTAACGCAGTGATGCACTGCTACCGTTTTATAGCCACCTTTGATAAGGTGGCTTTTTTGTATTTAGAACAAAATCATATCAAAAGAACTCAGATTAAAGCCGCCTAAACATACAGCGTTAAAAAGAGTTTCTAAGATGCCTAGCAAGGAGTACGCGTGAGCAATAACATTAAAGTGGAACCAAAACACTGGATCCTCGTTGGCGCATTATTAGTAGCCGTTTATGCCTGTTACCGTTTAGTCCAACCTTACCTTGGGCCAATCATTATGGCTTTTATTCTCTCGCTATTATTTTACCCTATTCATAGCCGTATCGAAGATAGATGTAAGAATCGAAATAACCTCGCATCATTACTTTCATGCAGCATTATGACGTTTATTATCGTCATACCCGTCACGCTCGTTTTGATCGCGATTCTTAACCAAGGCGTCCAATTTTCTAAAAGTTCCCTGACGTGGTTAACAGAAGGTGGGGCTCAAGTCATATTCGCCCACCCTTATGTCGATATGGGGCTTCAATTAATCGATAAATACTCCCCATTAGACAATTTCAACCCACAAGCACTGGTTGACAAGGCGACGGCATTCGCATCAACCATGGGCTCACAGATGCTGAATATCAGCGCACGGATACTGGGAGATATCACTAGCCTGATCATCAACTTTATTTTGATGCTGTTTATTCTCTTTTTCTTACTGCGTGACCACGAAAAAATTGTCAACAATCTACGCTTGGCGATTCCCTTATCTCGCAGTCAAGAAGACCTACTTTTAGATGAACTTGAGAGCATTTCAAAATCTGCGATACTCGGCTCATTTCTAACCGCTATTGCCCAAGGTTTTGCTGGTGGTTTTGCCATGTGGCTCGTAGGATTTCCAGGTCTATTCTGGGGCACGATGATGGCCTTTGCCTCCTTTATCCCAGTTGTTGGAACCGCGCTAATCTGGGTACCTACTGCCATTTACTTACTGTTGATTGGCAGTTGGGAGTGGGCATTATTTATGACGATTTGGGGCTCCGTCGTTGTTGGCTCTATCGATAATGTATTACGCCCACTCTTAATGCAGGGAAATTCGGGGATGAATACCCTACTCATCTTCTTTTCGATCATGGGCGGGCTGCAATTGTTCGGGATGCTAGGATTAATCTACGGTCCCATCATTTTCGCGCTCACTATCGTGCTATTTAAGCTGTACCAAAGTGAATTCCGTGAGTTCTTAGAGAAACAAGATAACTGTTAGTTCTTGTTTCCCCTTGGCGCGGATTATGGGACAATCCGCGCCCAATATTAATACACGCTGAGGCCCCTCATGTCCCTGTCCGCTCCTAGCCAAGTCGTCGAACGTCAACTCGCTTTTTTTGAACAACGCCATGTGCTTGTCATTGGTGAACTTGACGGCACGTTACCGGTAGAATTAGAACAGACAGCAGCATCAGTGCGTGTATTCACCACTAACTACCTCAACTTCAATACTTTAAAGAAACGCCACCGCTGCGAGTTCGGTGCGCAAGTCTCTTCTGAGTTTCTCGACGGTGTGGATCTTGTCTTGCTCTACTGGCCTAAAGCCAAAGCGGAAGCGGAATACCTTTTAGCGATGTCGATTGGTCAACTTCCTGCTGAGACAGAGATCTGTGTTGTCGGTGAAAACCGTGCAGGTGTGAAGAGTGCAGAGAAAATGTGCGCTAACTACACCAAGCTAGTTAAGCATGACGGCGCGAGGCGTTGCAGCTTTTACTGGGGCTCTTGTCAACATACACCACAGCAGTTTGACCTATCGGCATGGTTTAAAGAGTACCCACTGACACTCGGTAATATTGAACTTACGATTAGCTCACTCCCTGGTGTATTCAGCCACGGGGAATTTGATAAAGGCACTCGACTGCTGCTAGAGCAACTACCAACACTAAAAGGCAGAGTCGTTGATTTCGGCTGCGGCGCGGGCATCATTGGCGCATGGATGAAGGCTAAATTTAACAAAATCGACGTCACGATGTGCGATATTAGCGCCCTAGCCATTGAGTCAGCCAAGCAAACACTCCGTCAAAATAAACTGGAAGGCACAGTCATTGCCAGCGATGTATACAGTGATATTGAAGGGAGTATAGACTTCTTAATCTCAAACCCTCCTTTCCATGCGGGCCTTAAAACGAGCTATAGCGCAACCGAGACACTCCTTGCAGAAGCGCCAAGCTACCTAAGTAATATGGGCGAAATGATTATCGTCGCTAATAGCTTTCTTCAGTACCCACCGATTATTGAACAAAGCTTTGGTCAATGTGAGACACTCGCGACTCGAGACGGATTCAAAATTTACCACGCAAAAAAATGCGTCTAAGATCACTAGAAAACCCGTTTTTTCGTTTGGATATGAGTCACTATTGAGTCATATCCTTTTTTGTCGCAGCATAAACGTGCTGTATAACAAACTTTGCCACCAACTTAGTTGCCAACATAAAATAAGAACAGATACACTCTACTCTCTATTTTGACGGAATTGCCGGAGATTTTAACGGACGAAACTCTGGCCTTAGGGTGGATATGAAGTTTTTCAAATCTTTCAATCGCTTACAGCATGTTCTTATGATGGCTTTTCTGGTTATCAGCATCACGCCTCTCACGCTGACAGCACTCTTCTTTTTGAACTCCCATATTACCGACCTTGAAAAACAAACCTTCAATCACCTCAGCTTGCTTCGAGATAATAAATCTCGTCAAATCGAACGTTATTTTGACAACAAACAACAAGAATCCCTTGCTTTTGCAAGCTCGGAACTCGCTAACGCCAGTGGTGGACGTTTCTATGGGTTAGTAGGTGCTTTCAAACAGCTGGCTAATTCAGAAGAGGAAGCGAGAGAAATTGCCCAAAGTCACTATATTAAAGGCTACTTAAGCAATGAAGAGGTCGACTTAAGCACGGAAGGTACACTCTATATCGCCAATCAACGCTATCGACTTATCCATAAGCGCTACCAACACGCCTTCGAACAATACCTCGCTCGCTCTGAATTCAAAAATATTTACCTTGTCGACATGAATGGTAATGTCGCCTATTCGGTCGATAAAGATCATCTTTTCGGAGAAAACCTAGTCACGGGAGAGTTTGCTAACACTGCGCCTGGTGAGACCTTCCAAGCACTGCGACAAATCACCAATAAAGAGTGGCAAGGCGATGAATCTAGCCCCTTTATGTTTACCGACTTCAGCTACGATGAAAACCTAGCAATGAATGTCGCATGGTTGGCAGCCCCGATCATTCAGCAGGGCTACCTACATAGTTTTGTGTTATTCAAACTTCCGACGACAGGAATGGATGAACTCCTTTCTGAAAAAATGGAAGATCAAACCTATATCAATACTGTTCTAATAGGGGCTGATAATCTACTCCGGTCCCATAACCTATCTTCATTGCCTGCAGAGCCTTCAAAAGAGTACCTAGGAAAAATCCTCGGGCAGTCACCGCGGGTGGAGCGACTGATCAATCTCTCTAATAAGGCAGTTCTCAGCGCATTTACCCCCGTGAATGTACTTGGCAATCCGTGGACCTTAATCGTTGAGATGCCTGAAGAAGACGCTTTCTCCCACATTGATCAACTTGAAAAAGTGTTCTTACTCGCCATGACCGCCGCCATATTACTCGTGATTATCGTGTCACATTGGTTATCCAACTCCATTACCGCCCCACTATTGAGAGTCACTTGGGCAGCCGAACGCGTCTCGGCAGGCGATCTTGATCAAGATATTAGTGGTACGGATCGCCCAGATGAAATTGGACGCTTAGCGATTAGCTTTGCCAGAATGCAGCGCTCAGTCAGAGAAAAGCTCCAATTAATTCGTGAACAAAATGCAGAATTAGAACGCAACCTGACAACTATTCAACAGAAAAACCAAGAACTTGAAACGGCAGACACGTTGAAAGATGAGTTCTTAGCAACAACGTCTCATGAATTAAGAACCCCTCTTCACGGTATGATTGGTATCGCAGAGTCCTTACAAGCTGGCATCAATGGTCCTGTTCCTCACCAGCAGATGAAGCAGCTACAGATGATCATCAATAGTGGTCAACGTCTTAGCACTTTAGTGGATGATCTTCTCGACTATCATAAAATGCGCTACGGCAATTTAGAGATCAACCAACATGCGACAGACTTAGGTACAGCCGTTCGGTTGGTCTTAGAGTTATCACAGCACCTTCTCGGCAGTAAGCCCGTACGTATCATTAATCAGATTCCTGTCGATTTACCTTTAGTCAGTGCAGATGAACAAAGGCTTGAGCAAGTTCTCTACAATCTTGTCGGCAACGCAATCAAATACACGACAGAGGGAAAGATAGTCCTATCCGCTACGGTGCTTGATAATGAAGTGAGGGTTCAGGTTGTGGATACAGGACAAGGGATCCCTGCCGAAGAGCTTGAGCATATTTTTGAACCACTGATTCAAGCAAGTACGTATAGCAGCCGATATCGTCAAGGAACAGGGCTAGGACTGACGATAAGCCGCCAGCTGATTGAGCTAATGGGCGGACACCTTTATGTCAGCAGCCAACCGATGGTAGGGGCGACATTTAGTTTCACGCTCAATAAAGCAACAGAGGAACAAAAGGCAAATTGTCCTGCGCTTGTGGATCACTTTCATGCACCGTTACAAGAAGCCTCTTCTTTAGATGAGTACACCGTCTCCCCTGAAAACAGTGATGGTGATTTGATACTGGTTGTTGATGATGAGCCGGTTAACTTACAAATTGTGAGTAATTACTTACGAATGGCCGGCTACCGTGTAATGACCGCTGATAGTGGTAAAGTTGCTATCGAGCAGATCGCTGAACAAGTCCCTAAAGCCTTACTGCTTGATGTGATGATGCCAGAAGTCAACGGCTATGAGGTATGCACTTATCTTCGCTCGCAAGCAGAGACCGAAGCCCTCCCCATCATTATGCTTTCTGCTCTCAGTCAGCCTCAAGATCGTATTAAAGGCTTTGAAGTTGGGGCCAGTGACTACTTACATAAACCATTTAATAAAGAAGAACTCCTTGCTCGGATTCGCGCTCACCTTCGTGCCGCGAAAGTGGCTGAAGAACAAGCCAATAATCAGCGCTTAATGAGTGAAATAGAACATCGAAAGCAAATAGAGCAAGGTTTATTGGAGACCCAGGGGCGTCTACTCAACTTACTCGAATCAACCGCAGAAGCCATTCTTTGTATTCAAGCAGATGGACGTATCCGCTATGCCAACCTTGCAGCGGCACAGCTCCTCTCCACACCCGCTGAAATTCTAGAGCGGCTCAACATCCAAGATTACATGGCGGACCTCTCACAACTCGAGGATATTAAAAGTATAGAGTCCCTTCATTTCCAACTACAAGGGGAATCCCACACCTGGCCAGCCCATGTACTACCCATGCCAGAGCCCTCTGGGCTACACGCTATGATCGTACTCTCTCACCTTGGTCCATCAAACCAGTATCGGGTTGAAATGCTGGAAAATGCGGTTGAAGCCCTGTCAGAATTTGCCTTTGATGGTGATAAATCAAACCTCCAACAACTACGTGAACTTGGTGGAGAGTTCACTCGCTTAGCTGATAAATTGAGCCAAGACGAGAAGAGCAAAGGCGACATTATCCGCGAACTGACAGCCAATGCGATGAATGAATGCTTGCAGCTTTGGGAAAGTAGCACCGGGAAAACAAAATTTGCGCTTGCAGAAGAGAGTGGCCTCTGGCGTGTCTATCTCGACCGAAGTACGCTCCAAACACGTACACTTGATAAGTACCTACACATCGATACGATGCCAAAATCACCGCGCTGGAGAACGATCTTAAACACCTTAGACTTCGTTCTAGAGCGTTCTACGCAGCCCTCACCTGAACGTCAAAAGATAGAAGCATATCGAGACAAGATCCATCACTATACCCAACAATAAGCGTTAGCAGATACACGGAAACAAATGGCCTGTACTTTGTGCCACTTTTTATTGCCGTCATCAATGTCGGAACCTACCTTCCTACCTTCCCGCCTAGCCGGCTCTCACGAACGGGTCTTATTATATAACCTCCACTTTTCCTTTTGCTTTCCTTCGATTTCATCCCTCCGTCCTGCGATATAAAACGGAGAGCAGTCGAAGATAACTCTCGCCAGCACCTAAGCAAGTATCCAGAATAGACTCCTAACGCTGGTTCTGAGCAAGGTTTTATAGCATAGATGCTCTGCGAGGATTGACTGTAATAAAGAAGCTTAGCGCCGATAAGACAAAGGCCTGCACGAGCCCACAAGTTCTTCAATGGCAGTCAAAAATAAGTGGGGGATAATAGCAGTGAAACTGGCAAATGAAGCGATATAAAGCGCCCTTGAGCCGCTAACTATAAATTTATTTAGGGTTATGAGAAGCAACTCACAACAATTAGGGTATGCATATTTTCCGAGAAAAATTAACCCGAAAAAGTAATAAGAACCAGATCACATGATGAAAACAACCCCATAAAACCAAGGTAAATAAAGGGTCACATGCATAGTAACCACTAACATTTAACTTGAAAGCAACATCATTTAAGTGAGTGAGATCACAGTTCCCGTCGTATAAAAAAACACCGCTCATTCGTATTTTAACGAAATTAACGAGGCAATGTGACGTTTTGACGTTTTTAACGGGATGACCAATTGACGATTTACCCAGCAAGTAGTTTCCTTGACAGTGCTTGGGCTTGTAGGCCATTTCATCACGACTCACTAGCGAGGTGAAAACAGGCTCAAGAAGTGGTTGGAATATAAAGCCACTTACTCATAAGTGAAACAATAAGCACAGAGTTAAGGAACAGCTATGCTTGCTAATAAAACTAAAATTGCTTTAGCAGTACTTGCAGCATCAACTGCACTCACTGCACCAACGGTCTCAGCTGCTCGCAGCGAATTGACGATCGTACCTGACTTTTACCCTACAATGGTACGCAACTTTAACCCGTACCTCGCAACAAACCTACGTACAACTTCTGAGTTCATTTACGAGCCGCTAGTTATCTTCAATGAAATGAAAGGTAATGAGCCAGTGATGCGTTTAGCTGAAAACTACACGCTAGCGGATGACTTGATGAGTGCAACGTTCGACCTTCGTAAATCAGCGAAGTGGTCTGATGGCGAAATGTTCACGGCAGACGATATCGTTTTCACCTACGACCTTCTACGTGAAAAAACAGAACTTGACCAACGTGGCATCAATAACTGGGTTAGCTCGGTAGAAAAGGTAAACGACCACCAAGTTGTTTTCAAATTCACTGAAGCAAGTTCTAACGTCCCTTACCAAATCTCTCTTGTACCAATCGTACCGAAACACATTTGGAAAGACATTAAAGACCCTGCAAGCTTCACAAATGAAAACCCTGTTGGTACTGGTGCGTTCACTGAAATCGACACCTTTACCCCACAGCTTTACATTCAGTGTCGCAACCCTCAATACTGGGATGCTGCAAACCTAGACATTGACTGTCTACGTGTTCCACAAATCGCAGATAATGACCAGCTTCTAGGTATGATCATCAACTCTGAGCTAGATTGGACGAGTTCATTTGTTCCTGATGTTGACCGCACATACGCAGCAGCCAATCCGAACCACAAATACTGGTACCCGCCAGCGGGCACACAAGCATTTGTATTCAACTACAAATCACCAAATGCCGGTAACAACGAAGCAATCAACAACGTTGATTTCCGTCGTGCATTCTCAATGTCTCTTGACCGTCAAACGATTATCGATATCGCATTCTACGGCAGCGGCGTAGTGAATGACTTCGCATCGGGTCTTGGTTATGCGTTCGAGTCATGGTCTGACGAAGCAACACATAACAAATATAAGCCATTTATGACTTATAACGAGAGTGGTGCAAAAGATCTTCTTGCTAAAGCAGGTTTTAAAGACACTAATGGTGACGGCTTCGTTGAAACCCCATCTGGTAAAGCAATCACCCTGGCTATCCAGTCTCCTAATGGCTGGACTGACTTCAACAACACTGTACAACTTGCCGTAGAGCAGTTGGCAGAAGTGGGTATCAAAGCAACGGCACGTACACCTGATTTCGCTGTTTATGATTCAGCAATGAAAGAAGCAACGTATGACGTCGCGTACACTAACTACTTCCACGGTGCGGATCCACACGTATACTGGCATTCCGCTTACAACTCGTCACTACAAGAAGGTGATGGTAACCCACGCTTTGCTCGTCACTACTACAAAGACGCAGCGCTTGATGCACTGATTGACAGCTTCTACACAACGGCCGATCGCAATGAGCAAGTTAAAATTGCTAATAAGATCCAAGCTATGATTGCTGATGCACAAATCACTGTTCCTGTGATGTCTGGTGCTTACAACTTCCAGTACAACGAAAGTCGCTTTACTGGTTGGTGGAATGAAGATAATCCTAAGGGTCGTCCAATGGTTTGGGCAAACATCCCTGAGCGTGTTCTTCAGGTACTTGATCTGAAACCTAAGAAGTAACCAACTAAATTGCGGTGCGCGCTCTTGCGCACCGCCACTTCCCCCCACTCTTAATTGAATGTATGGCGCTTTGCGTCAGGGGGTTTTACGTCCTTAATCCAATGGAAATTGGATGCCAGAGGTGTGAGTTATGGGATTTTTTCTAAGACGTTTATCTTTTTACATGATGGCGTTGCTATTTGCAGCGACACTTAACTTTATTATTCCTCGGGCAATGCCCGGTGACCCCGTTACGATGATGTTTGCAAACGCAAGTGTTCAGGTAACAGCCGAACGTATCGAAGCGATGAAGCAGCTACTTGGCTTTGTCGATGGTCCAATATATGTTCAATATTTTACCTATATCAAAAGTATCCTATCTTGGGATCTTGGTATTTCGACAGCAACTTACCCTCAAACGGTTAACGATATTCTCGCTAACTCTGTAGGTTGGTCGCTCTTCCTTGCAGGCTCTGCCGTTATTATCGCATTCTGTATCGGCTCTATTCTTGGTATTTTTGCTGCATGGAAGCGTGGTTCTAAATACGATGCGTTCATCTCTCCTGCAATGTTGGTTGTACAAGCAACGCCACCAATCGTAACGGCCATGCTAGTTATGTTCACCTTTGCCGTCGGTACAACCTGGTTCCCAACAGGATACGCTTACCCTCCCGGCACAATCCCTGACTGGACCAGCTTCGAGTTCTATAAAGGCATTCTTCACCATGCCGTGCTACCGCTATTCTGTGCAACCATTATTCAAATCGGTGGCTTCTTGATCAACATGCGTAACAACATGATCAACCTGCTGAGCGAAGACTATATCACCATGGCGAAGGGTAAAGGCCTTAGCGAAAACCGTGTTGTTTTCAACTATGCAGCTCGTAACGCCCTGCTTCCTTCTGTTACCGCACTTTCAATGGCTCTAGGTATGGCTATCGGTGGTCAGCTGATTATCGAAATCGTCTTCAACTACCCGGGCTTGGGTACAGTTCTACTTAATGCAATTAACGCTCGTGACTATCAAGTGCTTCAAGGGCAGCTGTTTATCATGACGATCTTTATGCTGTTCTTTAACTTGCTGGCTGACGTGATGTACGTATTCCTCGATCCCCGCCTGCGTAAGGGAGGTAAATAATCATGAAAGCTTTATGGAAGTTACTCAAAGGAAATCCAAAAGCAATGTTCGGAACCGTTATCGTTGTCTCGTTCATTCTTGCAGCTATCTTTGCCCCATTTATCACAGAGCATGCCCCTAACAAGCGCTCTGGTAATCCTCATGAATACCCATCATTCGTGGTGAAAGCAGCACAAGCAAACCCTGATGGCTGGATTGCAACAAACTACGCCGACGATCCTCGTACCTTGAGAATGTCGAAGGATGCAGATCACGTACTCGGCACCTCTCGCATGGGTCGTGATATCTGGTCACAACTTGTCTACGGAGCACGTGTATCACTGGGTGTAGGCTTTGGTGCTGGCCTTGTGGTCTGTTTCTTAGCAACCGCGATTGGTGTCTCTGCGGGCTACTTCGGTGGTCGTGTTGATGACGTGCTGACTGCTGCAATGAATATCATGTTAGTGATTCCGCAGTTCCCACTGCTGTTTGTTATCGCCGCATTCGTTGGACAAGCGGGGCCACTCACAACCGCGGTAGTTATCGGCCTTACCTCCTGGGCTTGGGGTGCAAGGGTTGTACGCTCACAAACATTATCACTGCGTGAAAAAGAGTTTGTTAAAGCCGCTGAAGTACTCGGTGAGTCGTCATGGCGCATCATTGCTGTCGAGCTATTACCAAACCTTATCTCAATTGTTGGTGCAAGCTTCATCGGTTCTGTTCTGTACGCCATCATGATGGAGTCAACGCTATCTTTCCTTGGTCTTGGTGATCCTAACTCAATCAGCTGGGGCGTGATGCTCTACAACGTACGTACCTCTTCTTCAATGTTGATTGGCGCTTGGTGGGAAGTACTCGCTCCATGTATCGCATTAACCTTCGTTGCCATCGGCTTAGCGATGTTGAACTTCGCTGTCGATGAGATTGCCAACCCACAATTGCGTGCACAAAAAGGCATGCGTCGTTGGTCAAAGATGCAAAAAGAGAAAAACGACGAGAATGCCCAGCAAGAGCAAGACATGCCACAAACTGCTGTATGGAGCGCTGACAAATGAGCAAACAAGACCCTTTAGTATCAATCCGTAATCTTTGCGTGGATTACATCACTGATGCGGGCGATGTCCGCGCAGTCAACAACGTAAGCTTTGATATCGGCAAAGGTGAAGTATTTGGATTAGCCGGTGAGTCTGGTTGCGGAAAATCAACCGTCGCTTTCTCATTAATGCAGTTACACAAGCCACCAGCATTCATTACCGGCGGCGAAGTCATCTTCAATGGTGTGGATATCCTCAAATACTCCCAACAGGAGGTGTCAAACTTCCGCTGGAAAGAGATGTCGATGGTATTCCAGAGTGCAATGAACTCATTGAACCCTGTTCTCACCATGGAAGAGCAGTTTTGCGACGTCATCATGCGTCACACCAATATGACACGTGATCAAGCAGTTCGTCGTGCTGAAGGGCTGCTGGAAATTGTTGATATTCACCCAAGTCGTTTGCGTGACTACCCTCACCAGTTTTCTGGTGGTATGCGTCAACGTTTGGTGATTGCGATTGCGCTCGCTCTGAATCCAAAAATGATCATTATGGATGAGCCGACAACGGCACTGGATGTGGTAGTGCAACGCGAGATTCTGCAAAAGATCTATGCGTTAAAAGAAGAGTTCGGCTTCTCTATCTTATTTATCACTCATGACTTGTCACTGATGGTCGAATTCTCAGATCGCATTGGCATCATGTACTCAGGTCAACTCATCGAAGTCGCGCCATCAAAGCAGATCCTAGAGACACCATATCACCCCTATACAGAAGGATTAGGTAACTCCTTCCCACCGTTAACCGGCCCGAAAACACGACTAACAGGCATTCCTGGTAACCCTCTGAACTTACTAGAAATACCACAAGGTTGTCGCTTCCAGGCACGCTGTGGCAAGGCACACGAAGCTTGCTTTAGCAAGCCAACCCAGCTGCAGCAAATTGAACCAGGTCGCTTGAGTAATTGCCACCTGTTCACGAATCGCTAAGGCCCTGACCGGTTGAACTAAGGAAACAATAATGAGCTTACCAACAACAAAACCAATAATTGAAGGAAAGAATCTGGTTAAGGACTTTCCGATTAATTCAAACTCGTTAAAAAGCTCGATGATGCGCGCCATTAACGATGTCTCTTTCAAGATGTATAAAAGCCGCGGTTTATCCGTGGTGGGTGAGTCTGGCTCGGGTAAATCAACCACAGCCAAGATGATCGCAAAAATGTATGCACCAACAGATGGCCACATCGAATACTTTGGTCGTGACATTGCTGATATCTACAAGAAGCAAGATTTGATGCAGTACCGCCAAGGTGTACAGATGGTATGGCAAGATCCGTTTGGTTCATTGAACCCGACACATACTATCTTTCACCATATCGCTCGCCCTTTACTGATTCACAACAAGATAACGGGTAACAACAAGAAAGAGTTAGAAGATCGTGTCTACGACCTTCTTGAGCAAGTTGGCCTAACACCACCAAAAGAGACGGCACAAAAGTACCCTCACCAACTTTCTGGAGGCCAGCGTCAACGTGTCAACTTGGCTCGTAACATTGCTGTTGGTGCCGAGGTTGTATTAGCCGATGAGCCAACATCGATGCTTGATGTCTCTATTCGTGCAGGTGTGCTTAACCTGATGGAAGAGATGAAGTTTGAGCGTGAGATGGCCCTACTCTACATCACGCACGACATCGCTACAGCACGCTACATCGCAGAAGATCTTGCCGTTATGTACGTTGGTCATATGGTTGAATGGGGTGATACGGAAGAGATCATTCACGATCCTCAGCACCCATACACACAGCTACTTGTCTCTGCGGTTCCAGATCCTAAAAAGTCCATCCACGAGAAGCTCAAAGGCAATAAAGGTGAAATCCCGCTTTGGACGCCGGAATCTCTAGGTTGTCCATTTGCTGGACGCTGTATTCATGCCTCTGACAAATGTCGTGAGCAACTGCCTGGTGTCACGCAACTGTCTGACAACCACTTTGTTCGTTGCTACCTGTACGAAAACTAGGAGTCCCCATGCAGCTGTTAACTAATCACATCGGTTACGAGCGACTTGGTCCAAAGCAAGCCATTCTCGGAGGTCAAGCTAGCGCAGACCAACAAGCAGAATTACGCCGTGCTAACGATCATGCCCTCATCTTACAGCTGCCCCTAACGGCCTGCGGTCCAGTTGCACAATGGCATACCGGTGAGTATGCCACTATCGACTTCACTTCTTTCGAGGGTGAAGGGGAGTATTACCTTCAGGTGGGAGCAACTCGCTCCCATACCTTTAGTGTGACTGAGGGGCTATTGATGCAACAGACATTCTCTGATCTGCTGCATTACTTTAAATCTCAACGCTGTAGCGGTCGGTTCGATAAAGCCGATCATAGTGCGAACATTGTTGGTAGTGACAAAAAGGTTGATGTCCACGGCGGTTGGTATGACGCTTCTGGGGATGTCAGTAAATACCTCAGCCATCTTTCCTACGCTAACTTTCTCAACCCTCAGCAAACCCCGATGGTTGTGTGGAATATGCTAGCGGCATTCGATATGTCACCCAACTTACCTATTTATACTCAAACCCGTCTTCTTGATGAAGCCCTATATGGTTGTGAATTTCTAAAGCGCCTTCAAGCCAGTGATGGCTACTTCTACATGACGGTATTTGATAAATGGAGTAAAGATATAACTCAACGTGACGTTTGCGCTTATGAAACGCAAGATGGCCACAAATTTGATAATTATCAGGCTGCATTTCGTCAAGGTGGTGGCATTACCATCGCAGCTCTGGCTAAGGCTGCCGGGCTCGCTAACAATACGGGCTACCAAGCCCTTTATAGCGACCAACCTGAGCCTCTCTCCGATTACCTCGCCGCTGCTGAGCTTGGGTATTGGCATCTTCGTGAGCACAATCTCGCTTATCTTGATAATGGTGAAGAGAATATTATCGACGAGTACTGTGCCCTGATGGCTGCCGTCGAGCTCTACCGCACCACCCAACAAGCTCGCTATCTCAGCGAAGCAAGAAATTGGGCAGCTAGGTTAAGTCAGCGTCAAGCGAGTGACGAACATCAGCAACACTTCTGGCTTGCCAACGAAGAGCGTCCATACTTCCATGCCGCCGAAGCAGGCTTACCTGTTATTGCATTACTGCAATACCTGCAGATTGAAACTGATCAAAAGCGCCGACAAGCCACTGCCACCATCATCACTCAAGCAGTGCAATTCGAAATCAATATAACCGAAGCAGTCGTGAACCCCTTTGGCTACCCTCGCCAATACACCAAAGCCGTTGGCGGTGATAAACAAAGTCAGTTCTTTGTTGCTCACAACAATGAGAGTGGCTATTGGTGGCAAGGCGAGAATGCGCGCATCGCTTCACTCGCAACGATGGCTTATCAGTCTCTAGAGATCATTCAAGGTGAAACACTCAGAGCAGATACACATCGCTACGCTGCACGTTGTTTAGATTGGATCGTAGGCTTAAACCCTTACGACATGTCGATGCTTGATGGCCACGGACACAACAACCCTGATTACCTTCCGGAACTTGGCTTTACTAACGCCCGAGGCGGTGTTTGTAACGGCATTACATCCGGTTTTGAAAACGAGCAAGACATCGCATTCAAACCTGAAGCCCAGAAGGATGACATGCTCCAGAACTGGCGTTGGGGCGAACAGTGGATCCCTCATGGAGCATGGTTCCTCCTTGCCGTCGCGGCACAAAATAAGGGCTTTCGTCATGAATAACGTCAATTACCTTGTCGGCATTGATGGCGGAGGCACATCATGCCGTGCACGTATTACCGACCTAAATGGGCTTGTTATTGGCGAAGCAAAAACAGGCAGCGCTAATATCATGCTCGGTGCTCAAACTGCCATGGCTGCTGTGATAGAGGCTATTCGTCAAGCCGCGACTCAAGGTGGCCTAAGTGAAGCCGCGTTTTCGGAAATGGCGGTTGGACTTGCGCTGGCCGGAGCAGAAGAAAAACAAGCATGGTATGCCTTTATGGCCTTGCCTCACCCTTTCGCCCATTTAACCATGAATACTGATGGCTATGGTGCCTGCTTAGGCGCTTGGTGTGGTCAAGAAGGTGCCATATTAATTGCAGGGACAGGCTCCGTCGGTCTGATGATCAAAAACGGCCAACAGCATGTTGTGGGGGGACGTGAATTCCCTATATCCGATCACGGCAGCGGAGCCATAATGGGGCTTAAACTCATTCAAGAGTCACTACTCATTGCCGATGGTATCAAGCCTGATTCTCGTTTAGCGCAAGAGGTACTCGCCCACTTCCAACATGACATTGACGCAATTGTTCGATGGTCTAAAACCGCCAAGCCACGTGACTACGGCATGTTCTCTCCACAGATTTTCCATTATGCCAATTCTGGTGATGAACTTGCCATTCGCTTATTACGCCAAACGGCAAACGATATTGAGATGCTGCTTGACGGCTTATTCGATAAAGGTGCCGAAAAAGCCTGCCTGATGGGAGGCATTGCTGAGCGCATGCACCAGTGGCTAGCCCCACCTTATCAAGCAAGGCTTGCTCAACCGCAAGGTGATGCAATGGACGGTGCTCTCTTAATGGCTGGTCATGATCATAACCTTTTCCCCCGAGAGGTGACCGTATGAACTTACGCCTAGATCTTACTTTAATCCATAACGGAGATGCAGGTAGTCGCCTCGCACTGAGCCTCTATAACCTCAGTGACTCAACGATTGATGACTGGCGTCTTGAATTTAGCTTTGCGCGAAGAATTATATCCGATTCACTGAGTTGCGGTGACCTCAAACAGACGGGTAGCCACTGTCGATTAGCCCCCCCTGCAATATCGACAACATTAGCGCCCAATCACCACTTTTACACTGAGTTTGAGGTGAC
Source organism: bacterium sp. HQB-150 (assembly GCA_043421945.1). GTDB lineage: Bacteria > Pseudomonadota > Gammaproteobacteria > Enterobacterales > Vibrionaceae > Thaumasiovibrio. Next base: position 20,237 of record JBHOGO010000020.1, read on the forward strand.
CCTTCCTCATCTAACCCTGCAGAGTTATGGCATTCCTTCTGCAGTCGTTCGATGTGGGGAGCATTTAATCAACGTACAGGTAACCCCCTTGAACTTAGGGCCTGATAGTATCTATCGTAATCATACTCATGACTTAAGCACAGGGGCAAAATCAAGCGATGACTTAGGTTTCAGCAGGAGAGAAACCACTAAAATTTCCATTATTCCCGAGCCAAAGACTTTGCAGCCGCTCGAAGGGACATTCACTCTTGATACGCATTGTATTATCAGCGGTGACAATGCTAACTCCTTGCCTGCCCGCTGGCTTCAAGAAGAAATTCAACAACACTGTAATGCCACCCTCTCTATCGGTAATGCCAAGTCAGTTGGGGGCATTCACTTCCAGTCTCAACAGGATATTGCTGCCGATGCATACACATTATTAATCGAGCAAGGTGCTATTTGGATACAAGCGAGCAATGATGCTGGTTTTTTCGCAGCCGTCGCAAGCTTACTACAACTCATCCCATTAAAAGCCAATGACGGCGGTGCATTTCAACTCCCTTGTGTTGAGATTAACGACCAACCGAGACTGGGTTATCGTGGCATGATGCTAGATTGTGCTCGACACTTTCATCAGCCAACAAAAATTAAGCAACTCATTGATCAGCTTGCCCGACTGAAATTCAATCACTTTCATTGGCACCTTACCGATGATGAAGGATGGCGGATTGAGATAAAAGCCTACCCCGAACTCACTGATATCGGTGCTTGGCGTGGGCCACTTGAATCCATTGAAGCGCAATATAGTCAATTCGATCAGCGCTATGGAGGGTTCTACAGCCAAGAAGAGATCAAGGCTATCATTGCATATGCCGCACAGCGCGGTATCAATGTGATCCCAGAGATCGATATTCCCGGTCACTGCCGTGCAGCCATCCAGTCTCTGCCAGCACTGTTGGTCGATCCCGATGATCACTCTCAATACAGTAGTATCCAAAATTACTCTGACAATGTACTCAATCCTGGAATATCAGGGACATATACTTTCATCGAAACGGTATTAAACGAAGTATGTAACCTTTTTCCTTCTCCCTATATCCATATTGGTGCAGACGAAGTTCCCACTGGTGTCTGGACTGACAGCGCTCGATGCCAAGCCCTAATGGAAAAACACGGCTATCAAGATCCCAAAGAGCTTCAGGGACATATTTTGCGCTTTGCACAGGATCATCTCACAGCAAAAGGTAAGCGTATGCTGGGATGGGAAGAGGCTGTTCACGGCAATAAAGTGAGCAATCAAACGGTGATCTTCTCATGGTTGAGTGAAAAGGCTGGCTTGGAATGTATTGAGCAAGGCTATGACGTCGTCATGCAACCAGCGCAAACGCTCTATCTTGACCTCGTCCAAGGGAATACTGTCGACGAAGCCGGTGTGGATTGGGCTGGAAAACTGCCACTAGAAACCGTCTACCACTACGATCCACTTAGCAATGTACCACCGCAATATCAGCACAAGGTGCTAGGTATCCAAACCGCGCTTTGGTCAGAAACTATTTCAACGCCTCAACAGTTAGATTATCTCCTTTACCCACGCTTATTTGCAGTGGCTGAAGTCGCGTGGAGTAAAGACCGTCATTGGAAGCGCTTCAATCTCAAACTGAATCAACACCTTAACTACTTAGACAAGATGAACATCACTTATCGTCATCTTGATAACAACTAACTAAAATTATTACGCAAAGGATAGTAACGATGAAATACGGCTATTTTGATAACGACAATCGTGAATATGTTATCACTCGCCCTGACGTACCCGCGCCATGGACTAACTACTTGGGGACTGAAGAGTTCTGTACCGTTATCTCTCACAACGCAGGCGGCTACTCTTTCTTCCGCTCGCCAGAGTACAATCGCATCACGAAATTCCGTCCTAACGCGACATTTGACCGTCCAGGGCATTACGTATACCTACGTGACGATGAATCTGGTGATTATTGGTCGATCTCTTGGCAGCCCGTAGCCAAAAGTTTTGAAGAAGCGAAATACGAAGTACGCCACGGCTTGTCTTATTCAAAATTTAAGTGTGAATACAATGGCATCACGGCACAAAAAACGCTTTTTGTTCCTAAAGGTGAAAACTGCCAAGTTTGGGATATTAGCCTAAAAAATGAGGGCGATAAGCCGCGTACCATTAGCGCATTTTCGTTTGTTGAATTCTCATTCAGCCATATCCAATCCGACAATCAAAACCACCAAATGAGCCTATATTCGGCGGGGACATCCTACAAAGATGGTGTGATTGATTACGATCTTTACTACAACACTAACGATAACGAAGGCCATTACTTTATGGCTTCGAGCTTCGACCCAGATAGTTATGATGGTCAACGTGACTCTTTCATTGGTTTGTATCGTGATGAAGCGAATCCAATCGCGGTGGTCAATGGCAAGTGCTCTAACCACGTTCAAACCTGCTACAACCACTGTGGTTCACTGCACAAGCAGTTTGTGATTCAACCCGGTGAAGAGGTTCGCTTTACGTTTGTGCTTGGTATCGGTAAAGGTGAAGGACCTCGTTTACGCGCTAAATATCAAGATCTCAACAATGTCGATGCCGCATTTGCTGATATCAAAGAGCACTGGGGTAGCCGTTGCGACAAATTCCAGGTCAAATCCCCTAACGAAGGCTTGGATACCATGATCAATGCATGGACGCTATACCAAGCTGAAACCTGTGTGGTGTGGTCGCGCTTTGCATCCTTTATCGAAGTTGGTGGCCGTACTGGCTTAGGCTATCGTGATACCGCACAAGATGCTATCTCAGTACCGCATTCCAATCCAGCCATGACACGTAAGCGTCTTGTTGATTTACTTCGTGGGCAGGTCAAAGAAGGATATGGCCTCCACCTCTTTGATCCAGACTGGTTCGATCCAGAAAAAGCCGATGTAGAGCCTTCGAAGTCACCGACCGTTGTACCAACACCAAGTGATGAAGATAAGATCCACGGTATCGAAGATACCTGTTCTGATGATCACTTATGGCTGGTACCAACCATCTGTAAGTATGTGCAAGAAACCGGTGAAGAGAGCTTTATTGATGAGGTAATCCCTTATGCCAACGGTGGTGATGCCACCGTCTACGAGCACATGAAAGCGGCATTAGATTTTTCTGCTGAGTACGTGGGTCAAACCGGTATTTGTAAAGGACTTCGTGCAGATTGGAATGACTGTCTCAACCTCGGCGGTGGCGAGTCAGCAATGGTCTCTTTCCTTCACTTCTGGGCATTACAAGAGTTTGTTGAACTCGCAAAATACCGTAAAAACGCTGACGATGTCGCTAAATATACAGAAATGGCAGCGAATGTCCGCGAAGCCTGTGAAAAGCACCTTTGGGATGATGAAGGTGGTTGGTATATTCGTGGTCTCACCAAGAACGGCGAGAAGATCGGCACTGCACAGCAAGAAGAAGGCCGCGTACACCTAGAATCAAATACGCTAGCCGTACTTTCTGGTGCGGTATCTCAAGACCGTGGTGAAAAAGCAATGGATGCGGTGGATGAGAACCTGTTTTCTGAATACGGTTTGCACCTCAATGCCCCTTCTTTTGCAACGCCAAATGATGATATCGGGTTCGTGACCCGTGTATACCAAGGCGTAAAAGAAAATGGTGCCATCTTCTCTCACCCGAACCCATGGGCTTGGGTAGCAGAAGCAAAACTTGGTCGCGGCGATCGTGCGATGAAGTTCTACGATGCACTTAACCCATACAACCAAAACGATATGATTGATAAGCGTATTGCCGAACCGTACTCATATGTTCAATTTATTATGGGCCGTGACCACGAAAACCATGGTCGTGCGAACCACCCATGGTTAACAGGTACCTCTGGCTGGGCTTACTTTGCAGTAACCAACTACATCTTAGGGGTGCAGACAGGCTTTAATAGCCTCAGCATTGACCCATGTATTCCAACAGAGTGGCCTGGGTTTGAAATCCGTCGTGAATGGCGTGATGCGGTTTTCAATATCAACGTTGAAAACCCAAATAACGTCAGTAAAGGTGTGGTATCCATCACCTTGAACGGTGAAGCGGTGACTGGCGCAATTCCTGCCCAGCCTGCGGGTAGCACAAACGACGTTATTGTCGTCATGGGCTAAGGCCTTAATGGCGGCGATTGACCATCGCCGCCGACTTTTCCTCATGCCAGCGCCATTTGTCCTCTTTGAGACACTGCTGGATGGGATCTCAGATGCATTTTCCTGAGTTATTCAGGCCAAGGAGTACACCATGATTCAATTCGGCACGGGCGGCTGGCGCGCTTTTATCGGCGAAGAATTTACACGTGATAATGTTCGCCTCGTCGCACAGGCACTATCCAATATCATGATTGAAGAGGGCGTGACTAAGAATGGTTTCGTCATTGGCTATGACCGTCGTTTCCTTTCTGACAAAGCAAGTCGTTGGTTCTCTGAAGTGTTAGCAGCCAATGGCATCGATGTTAGCTATATCAACAAATATGTACCAACCCCTATCGTGATGTACCAAGCGAAAGAAATCAACGCAGACTACTCTGCCTGTATTACCGCTTCGCATAACCCCGCCGATTACAATGGTATCAAGGTTTTCATTAAAGGCGGACGTGATGCCGATGAAGTCATTACTGCAAAAATTGAAGACCAAGTTGCGGCATTAACAGCTGATGACGTCAAACTGATTGATTTCGAAGACGCTATTGCCCAGCAGTTGATCACTGAGATCAACCCTATGAATGATTTTGTCGACTCGATCATTAACTTCGTCGATATGGAGTCAATCAAAAAAGCGAATCTGCGTGTGTTGATCGACCCAATGTTTGGTGTGGCTAAAAACGCCTTACAGACCGTATTGATATCCGGTCGTTGTGATGTTGACGTCATCAACGATGGTGAAAACCCCTCTTTTGGCGGCATGATGCCATCGCCGAGTGCTGCAACCCTTTACCGTCTAAAACACCTCGTTGCGACCCAAGGTTACGATATTGGTATCGGCACAGATGGAGATGCTGACCGTTTAGGGATCATCGACGAAAAGGGTAACTTCATCCATCCGAACGAAGTCTTAATACTGCTTTATTACTACATGCTCGAATACAAAGGCTGGAAAGGATCTGTCGTGCGTAATATCGCGACAAGCCATATCCTCGATAAGATTGCTGCCGACCACAACGAGAAAAGCTTTGAAGTTCCTGTTGGCTTTAAGCATATCAGCTCACAAATGGAAGCCGACGACGCCTTGATTGGTGGTGAAAGCTCAGGTGGTTTAACAATTCGTGGGCATATCAAAGGCAAGGACGGCGTTTTTGCTTCAAGCCTTCTCGTTGAAATGATCAGTGTTACCGGCAAAAAGCTCTCTGAGATGCTCGACGAGATATACGCTCGCTATGGCTTTGCCTATACCGCAGAGGGTGACTGTACTTTCAAAGCCAGTCAAAAACCAATTATCCACGACCGCATTTACGTTGAAAAAGCCCTCCCCGAGTTTGGTTATGAGATCGAGAAGGTCAGTTATGCAGACGGACTCAAGGTCTATTTCAGAAATGGTGGCTGGGCATTAGCCCGCTTCTCAGGTACCGAACCGCTACTACGTTTATTTGCCGAGATGGAAGACCAATCAAGCGCAGAGGCTGTAGTCAAACAGATGCAATCATTTTTCTTAGCGACTTAATAGATATGCCTTGGTCTGTACCCCAATAGGGCCAAGGCTATAACAACCGTTGTGACAGAAAACACTGACAGAGTATTAGCTGTTACTATTTTTTCGCTAGCCATTAGGGTCAGTTATGTTGGTTTGAGCGAAGTACTGGTAGCCATTAGGCTACCTTTTTTTCATGCAGATTAACTGTCACTGCACTTTCATTGACACAACAACTTACTGACACAGTAATCTATCGTCATCCCACTTCAGTAGCCATGTCCCACCTTGATCAACCAATCGCGTGTCACCACGATCATCCTGATATACCCCTTCGTTATCAAAGCTATGGTGTGTGGCTAAGCGTATATCGTTGTGTCGATAGATATAGGCTTTTTTACCGTTGGCATCATCGGGCTCAAATTCGACTCGAACACTCTCCTCGCCACAAGTCAGTACCAATTGTTGGCTTGCACACCCTGATAGACCAACTAAAACAATCAGCCCAATAGCTTGCTTCATCTTACCTCCGAATGCATTCAACCCAACTTATCAATTCCAATACGATCCTATTGATAGCTGACACGTTACATATGGATAGAAATCTTCTATTCAAATACAGAATGTGGATGGCATAATCAAAAGGCAGCAAGATTAATATAGTCCAAAATAGTCATTGCTATAGATTGTCGGTGATGGCACCCATTTTGTTATCACTATCAGGTTTCTTTGAGGTAGGCTGAATACTCAACAATGACTTCTCCCAATGTTGAGCAAGAACTTTACTGCAAGGTTATCAATTACTTTGTCAATCTAACCAAAACCTCTCCTCAGAAATTGAATCATCATTAACCATTGGTGTCGATGGTGAGTATCGTCCACCGACAAGGTGACACTCTTAAGGTTGCTCACCACTCAGATCTAAGAGCTCTTCCACTAACCCACCAATCCAGACTTAGAAAAAGTCATACGCTTCGATCGCTTTGAGATTGTTTAAAGTACCTTTTTGCCTGAGTCTGCGCTTGAAATTGTCAGTAAAAAACCTGAATGGAATACTCCCTTTGCAGCATATTTCCGCCGATATATTCACGCTAACGGTGATGACGGTCTAGAAGTTGCTGTCGACATCATGGAAAAGCTAAACGAAGAAAAAGCGCGTGATGATCACCGTACAAGCTTCCACCACTTAGCATACACAGATCCTGAAGACATCCAACGTGCAACGGATCTTGGTGCTAACTTTTCGGTTAACCCATTCTACCTACACGTTTTAGGTGAACAATACGCAGAGTTCGGTGTTGGTATGGAGCGTGCGCAATATACAGCTCGTGGTCGTTCATTCCTAGACGCTGGTGGTAAACTATCGTTCCACTCAGACGCACCAATGGCATCAGGTCGTCCTCTTGCTCTATCTTGGACTGCTGTAAACCGTACTGGTTTAACAGGTAAAGTACTCGACGAGTCAGAGAAGCTAACCATGGAAGAGTCAATGCGTGCTATCACCATTGAGCTGCATACGCTGCGCGTTTAGAAGATGAAATCGGCAGTATCGATGTGGGTAAAAAAGCGAACTTCGCAGTGCTAAACCAACACCCGTATGACGTTGAGAAAACAGCACCAGAAACCATCAAAGATATCGAAGTACATGCGACCATCTTTAACGGTAATATCATTGAAGTAGAGAAAGTCTCTCAAGGTCTTGTTCTCAATCAAGAAGGCAGAACACACTCGCTATCCTATCTCGCTTCGATTCAATGCACGGCGGCGGTGATAGCTGTGAAGCAAGTAAGATATATTCTGAAATCCTAAGAGAGATGTAATCTCGATTTAGCTTGGAAACGACAATGCCATGATCCGTTGGGGTCATGGCATTATTTTTAGCATTAGATAAAAGTCTCGAGTAAACAACGATGTTACTAAACAAATATCAAACTGCATTTCGCGTTCAACTATCACACTTAACACTTTGTATTATCTGGAATGCGGTTGGCGTTTATCAGGTTTCACAAGGACAACAGTCTATTGGTCCTGTTGCTTCATTAGCAGCAATCTTTGTGATGGTTGTATTCTCGTTGGTCTTCTTTGGCCTCATAAACAAAGGGTTTGAACGCACATATTTAGCCCTTTCTACCCTTCCGGCTTTGCTGGCTATCATGACGATTAAAGGCGCATTAACACAAGATCCAAGCCTATGGCCTGCCGAGTTCTGGCGCTATGCTGGCGCGGTGGTGAATACTGTCGGTGTGGTTGGTTTTGCGCTTATCGTGAAAGAATATTTAGCAAAAGATATTGGTGAGAAAGAGAGTACCCAGTCTCGTCAACGAGTTCGGTAAGTGAACAAAGGAGATAGACATACTGTTCTGCATGACTATCGTTCAGATACAAAAAAGCCCCGACTTTCGTCAGGGCTTGTTTGTGAATTTGGTGCCCGAGGACGGACTTGAACCGTCACTCCCGAAGGAAACGGATTTTGAATCCGTCGTGTATACCAATTTCACCACTCGGGCTTTGTGGGACTGATTATACGTATCTGTTAATCGGTGGCAAGCACCCATTGCAAAAAAAATGAAGCAAACGAACCGTTTGCATGATTAGTAGTCAGATTGATGGATATTTGAAACCTTTTGACGCAATCACTTGTATCAACAAGTGCCACACTTGAGTATCTCACTTCTTCTGATACCACAATATTACGAGTGTCATCACTATCGAGTAACCGTTGCTACTGGTACACTCAGTTTTTTATAAGCTTTAGGGATGATTAGGTGAAAGAAGCCAGTTTTTTAAGACGCATGGGGGCATGGCTCTATGACGTCCTCATCGTATCTGCAGTGTTAATGCTCGCGGCGGGAGTTGCTATGCTCGTGATTGGTTTAGGGCTTGCCTTAGGCGTTATCGACCTCGCCGGCTATATCGACACCAGTGACTACCTCAACCAAAACCCTATTGCTAAAGTCATCTACCCACTGTATCTAATGGGTATGGCCATGGCTTTTTACGCTTACTTCTGGTGCCGAGCAGGGCAAACTCTCGGCATGAGAGCTTGGCGCCTCCACCTCGTGAATGCTAAAGGGCAGCGCATCACTGTCGCACAGGCGATCGTTCGCATGGCAACATCAGCATTTGGACTCGGCAACCTTGTTGCTCTATTTGATCCTAAAAACCGTACTCTACAAGATCATATGGCAGGCACGAGCGTCCTTTTTGATCCCAAAGTGAAATAATTCACGCCTCATCAAAGTATTGTTCATCGGAATGAGTCGTTGATCACGTCGTTGTACTGGGAAGGTCTTGATTCTGATTAGCCGGATTGTCGGGCTGTGCAAGAAACACAGCCCGTAGCGTATAGCTAAAGTTTTCGGCCCAATAAATACAGCGTGACCCCTAAAAAGATCACACTCGGCCCCAACGCCCCTATTGCAGGGTGAAGGCGGTAAACAATACTCATCGGCCCAAAGACCTCATTTGAGATATAGAAGCCAAAACCAAAGACTACCCCTGACAACACCCTCGCGCCCATGGTCACCGAACGTAACGGTCCAAAAACAAATGAGAGTGCCAATAACATCATCACGGCAATGGAAACTGGCTGCACTGCTTTGCGCCAAAAAGCGAGTTCATACCGAGAAGCATCTTGTTGAGATTCACGCAAATAGGTCACATATTCATAAACCCCAGACATAGACAGCTCTTCAGGTTTAACGGTCACTACGGCTAACTTATCAGGCGTTAATGTGGTCTTCCAACGCAGCTGCTCAAAGACATCTTTGCTCCGAGACTCCCCTTGCATGTTAGTGATCGTTGCTTCACTCAGCAGCCACCCTCTGTCCGTATTAAAGTCAGCATCTTCGGCGAAAATGGTGGTTTTCAGATCATCATGATTATCATACTGCCAGATGTTCACTCCACGCAGGGTATCGTCTTCGTTCACTCGAGCAATATAGATAAAATCGTTACCGTCTTTTGCCCACACCGCATTCTGTACCGAGAGTATGTTGCCGCCAGAAATCGCGACGGCGCGAAGTTCACGAGCCATTTTTTGGGTAACCGGTGAGCCCCACTCACCCAGCGCCATCACAATCAACATCAATGGCACCGCAGTTTTCAAGACCGACAAACCAATCTGAAGCTTAGAGACTCCAGCTGCCTGCATCACCGTCAGTTCAGAACTTGATGCTAACATTCCCAAGCCGATCAGCGCACCGAGCAGCACCGCCATCGGGAAGAACATCTCAATGTCACGTGGGATACTTAACACCACATACCAAAGTGCAGTAAGAAGATCATAAGTCCCTCGCCCAACCCTTCTGAGTTGCTCGACATACTTAATAATCGCTGACAACCCCACCAGCATTGATAGGGTTAGCGCGGTCGTCGATACAATTGTACGACCGATATAGATATCTAAAATCTTAAACATTGGCGCTACGTCTCCGCCATTTATCCTTCAATTTACGCACAGCTAATGAGTCCATACTGTTTAATACGATGGCAACCAAGAGTATCCCTAAATTAACGCCCCACAAACCAATATAGGCAGGCAACGCACCATCTTCGATCGCCGATTTAGCGGCACTAATTGAAAGAAAATAAGCTAAATAAAGCAAAACAGCGGGCATCAATTTCGCAAATCGCCCCTGTCGAGGGTTAACGGCGGACAGTGGCACCACCACCATCGTTAATAACGGAATGCAAAGAACCAAGGAGATTCGCCATTGAAGCTCTGCCTGTGCATACGTGTCATCGATCGTTGCAAGCTCAACGGTAGGGATAGCATCCCAATCACGACGCCTCTCACGGACCTCTCGTTGACCAATCAAGACCTGATAACTATCAAACCCCGTCAAGGTATAATCAAGCCGTGTCGGTAAGCCTTCAATGCGTTCACCATTGAAAAGCTCTAGTACTTGTCGTCCATCAGCCAATTCAGAGATCGTTCCCGATTCAGCAGTCAGTACACTCGGACGAAGCCCACCCATCATTTGTGGCTGTGCAACAAAGACATTCTCAAGCTTTGTACCGCTTTGGGTAATATCATCAATAAAGACAACGGCGCGACCATCAGGAGATTGCTGGAACTGCCCTTTGATAAGGAGATCGAGCCCCGACTCTGCGGTTAATTGCTCTCGTAACTGAACTTCTTTTTCATTTGCCCATGGCGTGAGCCAGAAAGCATTGAATGCTGCAACGGAGCCTGTGACGATAGCGAGTAATAAGGCTGCTTGAATGAGAAATTTATTGCCAATTCCCGTCGCGTTCATGACGGTAATTTCACTTTCTGCATAGAGTCGCCCAAAGGTCAGCAAAATACCGACATAGAGGCTTAAAGGCAGTAATAACAGACCCATTGACGGCATATAAAGTGTTATGAACGTCAAAATGAGGTTACTTGGAATAGAGCCATCAGTGGCCGATCCAAGCACATGAATAAACCGCTGGCTAAAAAAAACAAGAAACAGGATAAAAAGCACGGCTACTTGGCTCTTTATTGTCTCTCGCGTCAGATATCGAACAATGATCACTGCTATTCTGTCCTTCGAAAACTTGTTTTTTTGCTGGAATCGCTATAATTTCAGAATAAACCTGTTATTTTTTGATCTTTCAGCTAACTGTTTACCTGCTCAATAGAAACCTTCAACAGGTAGGTTCTAATCAATTTAGCACGGCATTATCTAACATTTAGCATCAATTGTCTTTAGATGTAGGAGTACGCATGGAGTTCAGTGTTAAAAGCGGCAGCCCGGAGAAGCAACGCAGCGCCTGTATCGTGGTCGGTGTCTTTGAACCGCGCCGCTTGTCACCCGTCGCTGAGCAGTTAGATAAAATCAGTGATGGTTATATCAGTGCTCTCTTAAGACGTGGCGATCTGGAAGGAAAAGCTGGTCAAATGCTTTTGCTACACCATGTACCAAACGTCCTTTCAGAACGTGTTTTGCTGGTTGGTTGTGGTAAAGAGCGCGAGCTTGATGAGCGCCAATTCAAACAAATTATTCAAAAAACGATTAGTACGCTAAACGACACGGGCTCAATGGAAGCGGTGTGTTTCTTAACAGAGCTACACGTTAAAGGCCGAGATACTTATTGGAAGGTTCGCCAAGCGGTTGAATCAACAAACGAGTCTCTCTATACGTTTGACCAATTTAAGAGCAATAAACCAGAGCAGCGTCGCCCACTGCGTAAGCTCGTTTTCAATGTACCCACTCGTCGTGAGCTTCCACTTGGCGAAAAAGCCATTACACATGGTCTTGCTATTGCTTCTGGTGTCAAATCAGCCCGTGACCTAGGCAACATGCCACCTAACGTCGCTAATCCTGCTTACCTTGCCTCTCAAGCGCGCCGTCTTGCGGATGACTTTGATACCGTCTCCACGAAGATTATTGGCGAAGAAGAGATGAAAGAGCTAGGCATGCACTCTTATCTGGCTGTCGGCAGAGGCTCTCAAAACGAGTCCATGATGTCGGTGATCGAATATAAGGGCGCAGCAGACAGCAACGAAAAGCCCATTGTACTTATCGGCAAAGGTCTGACTTTCGATTCTGGTGGCATCTCGATTAAACCAGGTGCAGCCATGGATGAAATGAAATATGACATGTGTGGTGCTGCTGGCGTGTTCGGCGCAATGCGTTCACTCGCAGAGCTGAACTTGCCGATCAACGTAACAGCCTTGCTTGCTGGTTGTGAAAACATGCCCGGCGGCAATGCTTACCGTCCGGGTGATATTCTCACCACGATGTCGGGGCAAACCGTCGAAGTACTAAATACTGATGCGGAAGGACGCTTGGTACTTTGTGATGCACTCACTTACGCAGAACGCTTTGAGCCTGAGTGTGTGATTGATGTGGCAACCCTAACCGGTGCATGTGTGATGGCATTAGGCCACCACTTTACCGGCATGATAGCCAACCACAACCCACTTGCTCACGAGCTCACCAACGCCTCTGAACAATCTGGAGATCGCGCTTGGCGCTTGCCAATGACCGATGAGTATCAAGAGCAACTCGAGAGCCCATTTGCTGACATGGCAAACCTTGGCTCGCCAGGTGCCGGTACGATTACGGCTGGCTGTTTCTTATCTCGCTTTGCCAAAAAATATCACTGGGCACACCTTGATATCGCCGGCACAGCTTGGAAGAGTGGCAAGAACAAAAGTGCAACTGGTCGCCCTGTCCCAATGCTGATTCAGTTTATGCTCAATCGTGCTGGGCTCGACACTAGCGAGTAATCACGATAAAAAGGGCCTAACGGCCCTTTTTTGTTTTATAGACTCGTTAATTTTATAACCTCTTTATTTTGTAGATTTTGGTTAGTCAAAAACAGATAAGGACAACACAAGATACGCCTTGAGGAGACAATATGGCTCACGCAACTTTCTACTTGATGGACGAGCAGCAGCCGTTGTTAAAATTTGCGTGCGATTTGGCAGGTAATTTTCACCAACAAGGCCAACGGGTCTATATTCATACAGAACAAAAATCTGATGCAGAGCAGATCGATAATTTACTTTGGCAGCGCGACCCTGATGCCTTTGTTCCCCATAACCTACTCGGTGAAGGCCCTCGAGGAGGCTCACCAATAGAGATTGGTTGGGGCTACTTAAGACACAGTGGACATCGCTCCATATTAATTAATCTGGCGAATAACGCTGCAAACTTTGCGGTCACCTTTGCACAAGTGGTAGACTTCGTCCCTTGCGATGAAAATCTCAAACAACTTGCGCGTGAACGATATAAACAGTATCGACACGCCGGCATACAGTTACAAACACTGGCCGCAACACAAACATCCTGATCCCTGATTATCAAGCAGATCCATTAAGAGCGCTATGGAAAAGACATATAACCCACAATCAATTGAGCAGGCGCTATACCAGCGCTGGGAAGAGGCTGGATACTTTAAGCCTCACGGTGATACCACGAAAGATGCCTACAGCATCATGATCCCACCACCGAACGTCACTGGTAGCCTTCACATGGGCCACGCCTTCCAAGATACGATCATGGATACACTGATCCGTGCTCAACGTATGAAAGGCAAAAATACCCTGTGGCAGGTCGGTACTGACCACGCAGGTATCGCTACTCAAATGGTCGTCGAGCGCAAAATTGCTGCTGAAGAAGGCAAGACCAAGCACGACTACGGCCGTGACGCTTTCATCGACAAAATCTGGGAATGGAAAGCGGAGTCTGGTGGCAACATCACTCAACAGCTTCGTCGCCTTGGTGCATCGGTTGATTGGGATCGTGAGCGCTTCACTATGGATGACGGCCTATCGGCTGCCACTCAAGAAGTGTTTGTTCGTCTCTATGAAGAAGATCTTATCTATCGTGGTAAGCGTCTTGTTAACTGGGATCCGAAACTGCACACTGCCATTTCTGATCTTGAAGTTGAGAACAAAGACAAAAAAGGTTTCATGTGGCACTTCCGCTACCCGCTAGCGAACGGTGTTAAAACCGCTGATGGCAAAGACTACATTGTTGTTGCGACGACGCGTCCAGAAACCATGCTTGGTGATACTGGCGTCGCGGTAAACCCTGAAGATCCACGTTACAAAGATCTTATCGGCAAAGAGATCCTGCTTCCTGTTGTAAACCGTCTTATCCCTATCGTAGGCGATGAGCACGCTGACATGGACAAAGGCACGGGTTGTGTGAAGATCACTCCTGCGCACGATTTCAATGACTATGAAGTAGGCAAGCGTCACAGCCTACCAATGATCAACATCCTTACCTTCAATGCTGACATTCGTAATGCCGCTGAAGTGTTCACCACTAACGGTGAAGAGAGCGATGTATACTCAACTGAGCTTCCAGAAAAATACCAGGGTATGGAGCGTTTTGCTGCTCGTAAAGCTATCGTGGCAGAATTCGAAGAGCTTGGTCTTCTTGATGAGATCAAAGATCACGACTTAACTGTCCCTTACGGCGACCGTGGTGGCGTGGTTATCGAACCAATGCTGACTGACCAATGGTATGTGCGTACTGCACCTCTAGCAGAGCCAGCCGTTAAAGCGGTTGAAGATGGTCAGATTCAATTCGTACCTAAGCAGTATGAAAACATGTACTTCGCGTGGATGCGTGACGTACAAGACTGGTGTATCTCTCGTCAACTTTGGTGGGGCCACCGTATCCCTGCATGGTACGACAACGAAGGTAAAGTTTACGTCGGTCGTACTGAAGAAGAAGTGCGTGAAAAGAACAACCTAGCACCTGTTGTTGTACTGAAGCAAGACGACGACGTTCTCGATACTTGGTTCTCTTCTGCGCTTTGGACGTTCGGCACACAAGGCTGGCCTGAAGATACTGAAGCACTGAAAACCTTCCACCCATCAGAAGTACTGGTATCTGGTTTTGATATTATCTTCTTCTGGGTTGCACGTATGATCATGATGACCATGCACTTCGTCAAAGACGAAGATGGCAAGCCTCAAGTACCATTCAAAACCGTTTACATGACGGGTCTTATCCGTGATGAAAACGGCGATAAGATGTCGAAGTCAAAAGGTAACGTCCTTGACCCAATCGACATGATTGACGGCATCGGTCTTGAAGAGTTAGTAGAAAAGCGTTGTGGCAACATGATGCAACCAAAACTTGCTGCGAAGATCGAAAAGAATACCCGTAAAACCTTTGAAGATGGTATTGAACCTTACGGTACTGATGCCCTGCGTTTCACCCTTGCTGCTATGGCTTCAACCGGCCGTGACATCAACTGGGACATGAAGCGCCTTGAAGGTTACCGTAACTTCTGTAACAAGCTATGGAACGCAAGCCGTTACGTACTAATGAACACAGAAGAGCACGATTGTGGCATGTCACTGTCTGCTGAAGACCGTGCAAACATGGAATTCTCTCTAGCCGATAAGTGGATTGAATCTCAGTTTGAAGTTGCTGCGAAAGAGTTTAACGCTCACCTAGACAACTACCGTCTAGACATGGCTGCAAACACGCTTTATGAGTTCATCTGGAACCAATTCTGTGATTGGTACCTAGAGCTAACGAAACCTGTTCTTTGGAAAGGCACTGAAGCGCAGCAGCAAGCGACGCGTTATACGCTTATCACGGTTCTAGAGAAGACACTACGTCTTGCTCACCCTGTTCTTCCTTACATCACTGAATCTATCTGGCAGAGCGTTAAGCCGCTAGTTGACGGTGTGGAAGGCGAGACAATTATGACGCAACCGCTTCCTCAGTTTAATGAAGATAACTTCAATGCTGAAATCGTTGATGACATCGAGTGGGTTAAGACTTTCATCACTGCTATCCGTAACCTACGTGCAGAGTACGACATCGCACCGAGCAAAGCGCTTGATGTGATGCTGAAAGCTGCCGATGCGAACGATGCAGCGCGCATTGAAGCTAACCGTACCGTACTACTTTCTCTTGCTAAGCTAGAAGGTATTAAAGTACTGACTGACGGTGAAGAGACACCAGCTTGTGCGACAGCACTCGTGGGTAAATCTGAACTGATGATCCCAATGGCTGGCCTGATCGATAAAGATGCAGAGCTAGGTCGCTTAGCGGGTGAAGTGAAGAAAACCCAAGGCGAAATCAAGCGTATCGAAGGTAAGCTAAACAACCAAGGCTTCGTTGCTAAGGCACCAGAAGCGGTTGTGGCTAAAGAGCGTGAGAAGCTAGAAGGCTACAAAGAAACATTGGTTAAGCTAGAAGAGCAGCAAGCAACAATCGCTGCGCTTTAATCGCTTTCCAGCGTTGCTGGGCTAAAGTCGTCACAACTTTAAAGTGACTACGCCTACAACGCATTGGCACTAACGCATCGACACTAAAACTAAAACCGATACCTTTACAGGTATCGGTTTTTTCTTGCCTGTCTATTTTGTTTTCGATTTACAACGCTCTTTTTCATGAAGCAGCCCCTCCCTATATCCTCAAGCTCTTTCGTCAAAAGATCGCCTCTTAAAAGCACTCCCTAATATGCATTAAACATCATTTTAAAAAAGGTTATTTTCCCACTTGACTAAATGATAATAATTATCAATACTATTTACATCGAGACGAAATAGAGGCTACCACCATGAAAAAGACAATCAGCTTTGCAGGGTTCCACTTCATTGTTGCGTTTAGCGTTGCATACCTATTAACAGGCGATATCATCATCGGCAGCTTAATCGCCATGATCGAACCGATGGTCAATACGGTAGCATTCTACTTCCATGAAAAGGCTTGGCAGCACCCAACATTCAGTAAAAGTGCAGCAAGCCAACCTAAGAATAAAACCATGAGTTTTGCAGCCGTCCACTTTACTGTTGCCTTTGGCGTCGCGTATTTATTAACGGGCGATCTATTGGTCGGTGGTGTCATGGCAACGATAGAACCAGCCATTAATACTGTCGTTTACTACTTCCATGAACGTGTATGGCAGAAACACTTCTCGGCAGAGGCTATCTCTGGCACTTCTTTAGATGAGCACCATGCCGAACTTATCGAGTGCACATCTGCAACCGAGGCTTGTATTGAACAAGTCAACACAAGCCATAAGCTAACGGCCACTAGCGCCTAAGCTACACCACGTAGCACAGCACCGAATAAAACCGCGTTAGCCGACAACCTCGTTGACATATTTGTGTAGTGCAACTAAATTTAGTTGCACTACACAACAGAGTAACTATGTCTATGTCGACCGCCTTCATTCCAAGCCATCAACAAGCTTCTCAGATACGTACACTATCCCGCCATCTCATTCGAGACTTAGGCATGCTTGACCAACACTGTGGGTTAAGCGAAATCACTCCAGTACAAGCACATGCCTTAATTGAACTCGAATCAGGCCCAATCACGATTAGCGAACTGGCTAGCCGCTTACGTGTCGATAAATCCAATGCTAGCCGCACCAATGCTATCTTGATCAACAAAGGATTAGTGGTGACAGAGCATGTGGTGGGAGACAAACGCAAATCACTCTCTCGGTTAACACCAGAAGGCCAAACTTTACTGTGCTCCCTAAACCAAAGCCTAAACCATCAAGTCAGTGGCTTTTTAAAGCAGCTTGATCAAGATGAAATCGATCAATTAGCAACAAGCCTAGCGCGATACAGTAAAGCGATTCGTGCTCAAGAAAAGCAAGGCGACTATACCATTCGGCTATTAACACCGCTCGATAATGCCAGCATGGCCGCCGTAGTACGCCGAGTATCAAAAGAGCATGGCCTCACACCGGATAAAGGCTACAGCGTTGCAGATCCAACACTGGATAACTTGCACGATAGCTACACCTGCTCACGCAGTGCATTTTGGGTGATCGAAAAAGATCATCGCGTATTAGGCGGAGGTGGCATTGCCCCGTTAGCGGGTGAAGATGGTGTCTGTGAATTACAAAAGATGTACTTTCTCCCAGAATTGAGAGGAAAAGGCTTTGCTCGTCGAATCGCCGTTCAAGCCCTAAGCTTTGCTCGTCAAAGTGGCTTTAAACAGTGCTATCTAGAGACGACAAAATCACTTCAGGCAGCGATTTCGCTTTATGACTCACTAGGTTTTGAGCACATAGAAGCGGCATTAGGTGATACAGGACATGATGCTTGTGAGGTCAGAATGCTTAAGCAACTTCTCTAAGCTGGGTGAGTATTCTCTCTAGGTTTTTATCTTCATTGTTTATCATCGTTTAGAAGGTAAACATAGCTTATGAAAGCAAATATAGGTTATGAAAACAAACATAGGCTGGACGATAAAGGGCATTAAGGTGAAGCAAAGATATTGAGGTACAAAAAAGCCCCATGACTAACGGGGCTTTTTTACTCAATGAGCGAGAGCGCTATTCAGCGTCTTCCTCTGCACCATCTTCACCTTCATCTTCGTCTTCGTCGTCTTCACCATTCTCGAAGTACGTACCCCAACCGTCGTAATCGATTTTGTGTTTTTCAGCCAACGCGATCAGTTTTTCTGTCTGAGCATCAATAACTTCAGCATCAAGTGCTGTTTCCATGATCGCATCAAAACAAACAACAGTGCCACCACCATCTTCTGGTGCAAGCTCTAGCTCTTCTGCCTCTTGGACTTCATAGCCCATTTTGAATGCTTCAACAGCCGCTTCTTCTAGCTCTTTAAAGCTGTCTGCAGAGAAGTGGTGCTCAATTGAATACAATGCATCCGGCTCACTGCCATCTTCTAGCAAGGCCTCGATGATCTCACGAGTTTCTTCTTTTTGCTCTTCAATTAGTTCTGCGAAAGACATTTCAGTGTTAGGCATGGTGACTCCAATAGTCGAGAATAATAACGGCGCTACTATCTCATAATTTAGGTCGAAAAGCGCATATTTAACACTGAAAAGAGAGGAATTTTCTTGATTATCTCGATAACCAATAAGTTGATCGCTGTCACATTACTGACTACTGCTGGGCGGCTTCTCGCCAATATGAATATCTATATGCTTTAGGAATATGAATAAGCAGTCATTTACTCATTGTAAAATATCACACTCTCTGATGCCTAACCGCCCACCCCAGTAAGGGGAGCGACGACAAACATCAATGAAAACCTTCTCTTGAATCATTCGATAAATAAATTCATAACTGCTCAAATATGTTGAATAAGCACTCACCCGCAAGATTAACACCCTCCAAGAAAAACAAAAAACATCATATAAATCAATAAATTGAAAACGTAATCATTCACCAAACAACTTGCATTAGTACCGTAACTCCATTAGCGTAATTCACAGTTTGAACCTATAACCAGCATGACAGGAACGGCATGCGGGCATTTTTGTCCTCAAACTTTCAATGATACGCTGACATGAGAATAAGTGAGCGTATAAGACAGGTAAGTCACACGCCGACTCTCGCCAATAGCGAGGTGCCAGCTCACATTGATCGATACGATCTTTGCTCTTTAAGGCATCCCTTTATGAAGGGTTTATCTATGAGCCATTGATAAACCCGCAGCGATACACGCTGCACTTCATTCGGCGAAGGAATCGGGAATAGAAGAGAGAACAACATGAGTCAACTATACGTCGGTTCAGAAGTCGGTCAATTACGCCGAGTTCTGCTACACCGCCCAGAACGCGCCCTAAATCTACTGACCCCTTCAAATTGCCATGAATTGCTTTTTGATGACGTTCTCTCTGTCGAGCGAGCTGGCGAGGAGCACGATGCCTTTGCCAAAACACTGTGCGACCAAGGTGTCGAAGTATTGCTCCTTCATGACCTTCTCGTTGACACACTCGCGGTACCAGAGGCAAAGGCATGGCTTCTGGCGACACAAATTTCAGACTATCGTCTCGGCTCTTCTTTTGCTGCCGACGTGAGGCTATTTCTATCTGAGCAGCCTAATGAAGAGTTAGCCACGATCCTATTGGGTGGGTTGAGTTTTTCTGAGTTACCACTGCGCCCAGATTCTATGATGCAAGCCATGCATGCGGGTACAGATTTTGTTTTGGAGCCATTACCTAATCACCTGTTCACACGGGATACTTCGTGCTGGCTATATGGGGGCGTCTCACTGAACCCAATGGCTAAAGCAGCAAGGCAACGCGAAACGAACCACCTTCGCGCGATATACCGATGGCACCCACTCTTTGTAAATCAAAATTTTACCCGCTTCTACGGGGACGAAGAGGTGAACTATGATAACGCGACCATCGAAGGTGGTGATGTACTCGTCATTGGAAATGGCACAGTATTAATTGGCATGTCAGAACGTACTACTCCACAAGGTGTTGAACACCTTGCTGCAAGTTTGTTTAAGCACGGACAAGCAACGCAAGTACTCGCCTTAGACCTTCCAAAGCATCGCTCCTGTATGCATTTGGACACGGTCATGACCCACATGCGCCATGATACATTCTCCATTTACCCTGAAGTCGTTCGCCACGATACGCCATGCTGGCGCTTAGAAGGTGGTGAAGATGGCAGAATTCATACTTTCCGAGAAAGCCACTTTGTCCCCGCGATCGAAAAAGCGCTGAAAGTCGATAAGATTGAACTGATCACCACGGGAGGTGATAGCTACGAAGCAGAGCGCGAACAATGGAATGATGCCAACAACGTACTCACCGTGAAACCTGGTGTTGTCATTGGTTATGAACGCAATACTTACACCAATGAAAAATATGACAAAGCAGGGATAACCGTCTTACCCATTCCAGGTAATGAGCTTGGCCGAGGTCGTGGTGGCGCACGCTGTATGAGCTGCCCTATTGAACGTGATGGCTTGTAATCTACATAACCGTTAGGGGAGAACACTCCCCTAACGGTATGACGCTCCTTGAGAGCTTCCCACACACTTTCTTTTACCTCACGCCTTTAAATTATCACCTATGCTTTTCATGTTTTCGCTTGCAATCCCTCATTGAGCGCAATATCATCAATATAGAATATAAATTCACATGAAATGCATTGTTATTTCATAAAATAACAAAGGAAGTTGGCAATGGCTTTTAACCTAAAGAATCGTAATTTTCTCAAACTGCTCGATTTCACCCCACGTGAAATCCAACATTTGATTGATCTTTCTATCGATCTTAAGCGTGCAAAATATAACGGTTATGAGCAGCCTCGCCTCTCTGGTAAGAACATTGCACTCATCTTTGAAAAAAGCAGTACAAGAACACGCTGCGCGTTTGAAGTTGCTGCCTTCGATCAAGGTGCTAGAGTCTCTTATCTCGGCCCATCAGGCTCACAAATTGGTCATAAAGAATCAATGAAAGATACCGCACGCGTGTTAGGCCGCATGTACGACGGCATCCAATACCGAGGGTTCGGTCAAGATATCGTTGAAGAGTTGGGTAAATATGCAGGGGTTCCGGTATGGAATGGGCTCACTGATGAATTTCACCCGACACAAATCATCGCCGATTTCATGACAATGCTCGAGCACGCACCGGGTAAGCAGCTTAATCAACTCTCGTTTGCTTACCTCGGCGATGCGCGCAACAACATGGGTAACTCTCTATTAGTCGGCGCTGCAAAAATGGGGATGGATATCCGCCTTGTCGCTCCAAAAGCCTATTGGCCAGAAGCCGACTTAGTGGAAACCTGTCAGGCCATTGCTGATAAAACCGGCGCAATAATTACCCTCACAGAAAATGTCGAGCAAGGCGTTTTGGGGTGTGATTTCCTCTATACCGATGTGTGGGTATCAATGGGTGAAGCAGAAGAAGCGTGGGAACAACGCGTTAAACAGATGCTGCCTTACCAGATCAATCAAGCAACGCTGGATGCAACACAAAATAAAAACGTGAAATTCATGCATTGCCTCCCCGCTTTCCACAACGATGAAACGACCATCGGTAAACAGATCGCCGAGAAGTATGGCTTGTCTGGATTAGAGGTGACAGAAGAGGTGTTTGAATCTGAACACTCTATTGTCTTCGATGAAGCAGAAAACCGTATGCACACCATTAAAGCGGTGATGGTGGCGACGCTTGGCAGTTAACCAGTGCGATCGCAATCGCTTGCGTCGTCCCAAATAGCGGGTATAATGCTCAACAATTTAGCCAACATTATGGTGTAAAATGTCCTTTCGCGCTCAGCTAGCACTGTCGTTTGCAGGCCTTTTCGAGGCAGGATATTGCATTATGTGGCACCGATTTCTCAAAAAAGCCTCCTTTTAGGGGGCTTTTTTTTGGCCTATATCTCATATTGATAAACCCACATTGATAAACCTAAGGGGAAGCGTAGCCATGGCGAATTCGCTATATCAAAAGCACATCATTTCTATCCCTGAGCTAAGTCGACAAGAGCTCGAACTCATTGTTGATACTGCTGCTCAATTAAAAGCTCATCCTCAACCTGAGCTACTAAAAAACAAAGTGATTGCGAGCTGTTTTTTTGAAGCATCGACCCGAACTCGTTTATCTTTTGAAACGGCTGTTCAGCGCCTCGGCGGTCGAGTCATCGGCTTCCCCGATGGTGGCAACACTTCTTCGGGTAAAAAAGGTGAAACATTAGCCGACTCAGTAAAAGTCATCTCTTCTTATGTCGATGCCTTTTTCATGCGTCACCCAAAAGAAGGCGCAGCCCGACTAGCAACAGAGTTTTCAAATGGAAAGCCTGTCATCAATGGCGGTGATGGTGCGAATCAACACCCGACACAGACGCTACTCGACCTATACACGATTTCTGAAACTCAGGGACGCTTGGACGACCTCAATATCGCCATGGTCGGTGATCTCAAATATGGGCGAACCGTTCACTCGCTAACGCAAGCACTGTCGAAGTTTAACAACGTGCGCTTCTACTTTATTGCCCCTCAAATTTTAGCGATGCCGGACTACATCCTCGAAGAACTTGATGCTGCAGGTATCCAATACAGTATTCATGACAATATCGATGAAGTGATGCCCGAAGTCGACGTACTGTATATGACGCGAGTACAAAAAGAGCGCTTCGATGCTTCTGAGTATGCCCATATGAAGTCAGCTTTCATCTTGAGTGCAGCCAACCTTGGTGGCGCGCGTGAAAACATGAAGGTACTTCACCCATTGCCTCGTGTTGATGAAATCACGGTCGATGTGGATGACACATCGCATGCGTACTATTTCCAGCAAGCTGAGAACGGCGTCTATGCACGTCAGGCACTACTTGCCCTTGTCCTCAACGAACAATTATAAGCAGGAGATTTCACCATGGTTAAAGAGAATCAACTTCAGGTCGAAGCGATCAAAAATGGCACCGTGATTGACCATATCCCTGCGAATGTTGGCATCAAGGTACTTGCACTGTTTGATGTAAGCTGCACAACTAAACGTGTTACGATCGGTCTTAACCTTCCTTCGTCAGCACTGGGTGCAAAAGATCTCATTAAGATCGAAAATGTCTTTGTCTCCGAAGAGCAAGCCAACCAACTTGCCCTCTATGCACCGAGTGCTACGGTCAATCAAATTGAAAACTATGAAGTGGCAAAGAAGCTAACACTGTCTTTACCAAGCAGTATTAAAGGTGTTTTTTCTTGCCCAAACAGCAACTGCATCACGCATGACGAAGCTGTCGACAGCCGCTTTCGTATCATCCCAAAAAATGAGGACGTGCAGCTAAAGTGCCACTACTGTGAGAAAGTATTCTCCCGAGAAGTGATGACTGAGCACTAGAGTGACTAAGAACGAAGCGAGAAGAGAGTTACACTTCTAACTTCAAGTGATTTGGAAGTGTACCAAAGAAAAAAAGCCAGCCTGACTAAGGGCTGGCAACACAGATAAAACAGGATACTTACAGAGGAGCTACCTCATACCCTCACCACCAATACCGCGCTTTTTTATTGTGAATAGATCCCCTACTATGAGATTTTTATCCAGCTGGACGGAATCATGTCTATTCTTAATGCCTACTTTAACTGGAGTAGTGGCAAAGATAGCGCCATGGCGCTCTATCATGCTCAGCAAGACCCTCGCTTCGACATTCATACTCTACTTACCACGGTCAATGAAACTCACCAGCGTGTTTCAATGCATGGCCTGCGTGTTGAACTACTAGAACGCCAAGCAGAGGCGCTGGGATTACCATTGCACAAAATTTGGTTACCAGAGACCGTGACGATGGAAGAGTATGAACAGATCATGCATGCCGAGATCAACACGCTAAAAGAAAATGGGTGGGAACACACCATCTTTGGCGATATTTTCCTAGAAGATCTACGCGCTCACCGTGAAGCACAACTAGTGCAAGTTGGTATTCAAGCGCACTTCCCTCTATGGAAGCGAAATACACGTGAACTACTGGATGAGCTTCTTTCACTTGGGTTTAAAGCGATCATCGTTGCGATTGATGGCAGCAAGCTCGATAAATCATTCGCGGGGCGCGTATTGGATAGCCAATTTATCGCAGACTTACCGGAAGGCGTTGACCCTTGTGGCGAAAATGGCGAGTTCCATACTTTCGTTTTTGATGGCCCTAATTTTAACCATCCAGTCTCATTTGAGCTCGGTGAGGTCGTCCACAAACAATACAGCGCTGAGCATTTAGCCGATGACCATGCCGGATTTTATTTCCAAGAACTTATACCCAACTGAATGAGGTCGGCTTAAGACTTTTCTGTTGAAAGCTCTCGTTTAACATACTCGATATGGAATGTTAGATTAGTGATTCAGATAAGGCGCTGTGGTTGAAGGATTTTCTTTGACCTGTTGCACATGAGGATGCACACTAAACGGCTTACTTGACTCTATTTACCAAGGACATCACATGACTAAAGTACTACATACTGAACAAGCTCCAGCAGCCATCGGCCCTTATGTTCAAGGCGTTGATCTTGGCAATATGGTACTGACTTCAGGACAAATTCCTGTTAATCCAGAAACGGGGGAAGTACCCGCAGAGATCACTGCTCAGGCTCGCCAATCACTCGAAAACGTTAAAGCTGTGGTTGAGTCATCTGGTCTAGCGGTAAACGACATCGTTAAAATGACGGTATTCGTGAAAGATCTTAATGATTTCGCAGCCGTTAATGAAATTTACGGCCAATTTTTTGATGAACACAATGCGCCATATCCTGCTCGCTCATGTGTTGAAGTTGCTCGTCTTCCAAAAGATGTGGGCATTGAAATTGAGGCGATTGCGGTACGTAAGTAACCTTCGCTAAAAAAGTGGGTGAGTGATAACTCGATCCTTACCCACTCTTCTTTTATACCGTTTATTCTTTATTAGCTCGCTGCCTAGTGACGCTTTTTTCTTTGCGTCATCACTTCTTTGCCATATTACTCACTCTGCATAAAGTCAGCAAATGGAGACAGCTATTCGTCGGTAAGCCTCTGCTCAGCCATCGAAAATACTTTGCTAAACCAAGTCGTGAAGTGCGCTGGATACTGTTTAAGCTGCTCTCTAAGGGTACCTGATTGAACCCATTCAAATGCCATCACCTCTTCCGGGTTTGGTTCAAAAAATGTACTCGATGGTTCCAGACCCATATCAGCAATTAACACATGATCCAATTCATGTTCGACCAACTGGTTATCAAGGTCAGCGCGGTAAACAAACTGGCCAATATCCGTTAGTGGTATGTGTAGATCAATCCCCATCTCTTCTTTCAAGCGCCGTGTACCTGCTGCTTCAAAGGTTTCACCTTGTCGAGGGTGTGAGCAGCACGTATTCGTCCATAAGCCTTCACTGTGATACTTGCCCATCGCACGTTGATGCAATAAGTACTCTCGCTCTCCATGCTGATTCTGTCGATAGAGCAACACCGAAAATGCAAGGTGCAAATCGCCATCAATATGCGCCTGCATCTTTTCTTTTAGCCCAATAGGCTCACCTTCCATGTTGACTAGTACAACTCGCTCTGCTGACATGAAGTTCCTCGTAATACGTGATATTGCACCCAAAAATAACAAGGGCACGCCAAAGCGTGCCCTTTTATCATAGCTGAGTAATCAGAATCAACGTTTGTTACGTTCTGCCACTTCTGCGTCTAAAGCTTCCAGTTTTTCTGCCATCATCGTACGGCAGGTTTCCGCAAGCTCACGGACATTTTCCTTACTATATTCTTTTACCGATACTGGCGGCATGATCTCGACAATCACATGCCCATTGTTCCAACGATTAATATTTACGTGGCTCGTTGAACTACATACTATCGGAGTAACCGACACCTCCGCCGCGATAGCTGCATGAAATGCACCGGTCTTAAATGGCATTAACCCACGGCCTCGAGAACGCGTTCCCTCAGGAAACATCCAAATAGAGACGTTATTTTTCTTTATCTTGTCGACCACTTGGCCAATTGTTCCCATCGCTTTTGAGCGATTATTACGGTCAATCAGGATATTGCCAGTAATCCAATAAAGCTGTCCAAACAATGGTAGCCACAATAAGCTCTTTTTACCCACGGTCACGGTGCGTGGCATGACTGCACCTGATACCGTAAACAGATCCCAGTTATTCTGGTGATTGGCAATATAGACGCTCGGGTCTAGACCTTCTTGCTGTTCTGGGTATCGGATTTCAAGCTTGATACCAAACACACGTGACATTTTACTAAACAGGCGCCCGAAGGTTTTCACGTGTTTAGGATCACGTGGGCTCAATAAGCACCAACCACAACCAAATACAAACATAATCACGGCAAACAGTGCCGTCGCTAATAAGCGAAGTACTAAAAACATCTAACATCCCTCAGCGTACACGTGTACGCTAGTATACAGAGCAAAGCCTAAAAAACACGCTTTTTTATCGACTTAACCCACTGACTCAAAGAAAAGCCCTCGCAGGGAGGGCTCTTAAAACATTCTATCTAAACGACAGCCTATACCATCAAACTGATGATGGCTCTTGTGGCTCGGTAAGCTCTATCTCGATGCCTGTCACTCGCTGTAAACCTCGTGGTAGCATGGCGCCTCGACGCCCTCTATCACCCCGGAAATTTTCCAGATCAGCGGGTTTCAAACCAAGCTTACGCTTACCAGCTTGTAAGGTCAGTGACGCACCTTGTGGCAAGATAATCAGGTAGGCTAAAAGCTCTTCACGCGTTTTAGATCGAGCGGCGGCAATATTAATGATCTTATTACCCTTACCCTTCCCAAGCTGCGGTAAGTCCTTGACACCAAACATCAGCATGCGACCTTCATTTGTGATCGCGACAATCTGATCATTGTCGAGATCATTGATAGTTTGTGGCGGCATCACTTCCGCATTCTCTGGTACCGTTAGCAGAGCTTTACCGCTCTTGTTTTTCGATACCATATCACTGCTCTTACAGATGAAACCGTAACCGGCATCTGATGCCATTAGCCACATATCGGTATCTTCAGCCATAATAACCTGACGAACATTGCTACCTGGTGTCAGATTCAGGCGACCAGTGATCGGCTCACCTTGGCTTCTTGCTGAAGGTAGCGTGTGTGACTCTAGGGCGTATGATCGCCCATCATTACCGACAAAAATCGCAGGCTGGTTACTCTTACCTCGCGCATGCGCTAAGTAATTATCACCCGCTTTATAGTTCATCGCTTCAGCGTCAACATCATGCCCTTTGGCATGACGGATCCAACCTTTCTCAGAAAGAACGACCGTGATCGCTTCGCTTGGCACCAAATCACGCTCTGACAATGCTTTCGCTTCTGCACGCTCAACCAATGGCGAACGACGATCATCACCATAAGTTTCAGCGTCTGCGGTGATCTCTTTCTTCAATAGCGTGTTCATACGACGTTCTGAACCTAAGAGCAGCTCTAGCTTTTCACGCTCTTTGTTCAACTCATCTTGTTCACCACGGATCTTGATCTCTTCAAGCTTGGCTAACTGGCGGAGTTTAATCTCTAAGATCGCATCCGCTTGTTTTTCGCTTAAACCGAAACGCGACATAAACTCAGCTTTAGGATCATCCTCTGTACGGATGATCTCAATCACTTCGTCAATGTTGAGATACGCTGCAAGTAAGCCTTCCAAGATATGCAAACGCGATAAGATCTTATCTAAACGGTACTGCAAACGGCGACGAACAGTTTCGCGACGGAAAACGAGCCACTCAGTCAGAATAGTTTCAAGCCCTTTCACTTGTGGGCGACCATCCAAACCAAGCATATTCAAGTTAACGCGGTAGCTCTTCTCGAGATCAGTAGACGCAAACAGATGGTTCATTAACTGCTCTGCATCAACACGATTGGATCGAGGAACAATCACGATACGCGTTGGGTTTTCGTGATCCGATTCATCGCGGAGATCATCAACCATTGGAAGCTTTTTATTGCGCATCTGGTTAGCGATCTGCTCTAACAGTTTCGCACCAGAGACCTGATGAGGTAGCGCTGAAATAACGATATCGCCATTCTCTTTGCTCCACACCGCGCGCATCTTCACGCTACCTTTACCTGTACGGTAAAGTTTTTTGATATCCCCTTTCGGCGTAATAATTTCCGCTTCTGTTGGATAATCGGGTCCTTTGACGAACTCCATTAAGCCATCGAGATCTGTCTTTGGGTTATCAATCAGATGGATAACAGCATTTGCCACTTCACGCGTATTATGCGGTGGGATATCTGTTGCCATACCAACGGCAATACCTGTCACACCATTCAGTAGAATATGCGGTAAACGCGCTGGCAGCGTCTTTGGCTCGTTCATCGTGCCATCAAAGTTAGGCTGCCAGTCAGCAGTGCCTTGTCCTAATTCACTCAGTAACACTTCCGAGAAGCGTGATAGACGTGATTCGGTATAACGCATCGCTGCAAACGACTTAGGATCATCCGGTGCACCCCAGTTACCCTGACCATCGACCAATGGGTAACGGTATGAGAAAGGCTGAGCCATCAAGACCATGGCTTCATAACACGCCGAGTCACCGTGCGGATGGTATTTACCCAACACGTCACCGACGGTACGCGCTGATTTCTTATATTTTGCTGTTGCTGACAATCCCAACTCTGACATCGCATAGATAATGCGACGCTGAACCGGCTTTAAGCCGTCACCGATAAATGGGAGTGCGCGATCCATGATTACGTACATGGAGTAGTTGAGGTAAGCGTCTTCTGAGAAGCGGCCAATTGGCAGCTGTTCGACACCGTCCATCGTAATATCAGTCATGATGTGACATCCGTTAAAACTGAAAACCGCCAGTATCGACTGGCGGACAAATCATTATACTTCGGCAAGATCGCCTTTATCTTGTAACCAACCACGTCGATCTTCGGCACGCTTCTTACCTAGAAGCATGTCCATAACCTTTTCGTCTTGATCGTCTTCGTCGATGGTAAGCTGTACCAATCGACGCGTGTTAGGATCCATGGTTGTTTCACGCAATTGCAGTGGGTTCATCTCACCCAGACCTTTGAATCGCTGAACGTTGATCTTCGCGCGCTTTTTGCTGAGACGATCAAGAACGCCGTCTTTCTCTGCATCATCAAGTGCATAGAAAACCTCTTTACCACAGTCAATTCGGTAAAGTGGCGGCATCGCGACAAACACGTGCCCATTCGCGACTAAAGCCTTAAAGTGCTTAAAGAACAGTGCACAAAGCAGCGTTGCAATGTGAAGCCCATCCGAGTCCGCATCGGCAAGGATACAAACTTTACCGTAACGTAATCCGCTAAGATCATCTGAGTCAGGATCAATGCCTAAAGCGATAGAGATATTATGCACTTCATCAGAAGCAAGTACTTGGTCTGCCGAAACTTCCCATGTATTTAGGATCTTACCACGCAGTGGCATGATGGCCTGAAATTCACGATCTCGCGCCTGTTTGGCACTGCCCCCCGCCGAGTCACCCTCCACTAAGAAAAGTTCTGTACGGTTAAGATCTTGCATTGAACAATCGGTAAGTTTACCGGGCAATGCTGGACCTGAGGCGACCTTCTTACGAACGACTTTTTTTGCTGCTCGCATACGGCGATGAGCATTAGAGATGCAGAGTTCTGCCAGTTGCTCAGCAATTTGTGGCTGCTCATTCAGCCATAAGCTGAAGGCATCTTTCACCACGCCTGATACAAACGCCGCACTTTGACGTGAAGACAAGCGCTCTTTCGTTTGACCAGCAAATTGAGGGTCTTGCATCTTAATCGACAAGACATACGCACAACGTTCCCAAATATCATCGGCAGTTAGCTTCACACCGCGTGGGAGCAAATTACGGAATTCACAGAACTCCTTCATGGCATCGAGCAAGCCTTGGCGTAAGCCATTAACGTGCGTACCACCTTGTGCCGTTGGGATCAGGTTAACGTAGCTTTCGGTGATCATCTCACCGCCTTCTGGCAACCAGATAACCGCCCAGTTGGCTGCTTCTGTTTCGCCAGAAAATTCACCGGTAAACGGCTTTGCAGGTAAAAGCTCATAGCCTTTCACGCTGTCAGCCAGATAATCCGTTAGACCATCTTCGTAATGCCAGCGGTGCTCTTCATTGTTTACCTTGTCGGTGAAGACAATCTCTAAACCAGGACAAAGAACCGCTTTGGCCTTCAACACGCTCTTTAAGCGAGAAACCGAAAATTTCGAGCTATCAAAATAGCTTGGTGTCGGCCAAAAATGAACTCGCGTGCCTTTTGCACGCTTGCCGCAGGTACCAATTACTTCAAGTTCAGAGACTTTATCACCGTGCTCAAAGGCAATTTGGTAGACCTGTCCGTCACGCTTAACAGTGACCTCTACGCGACTTGATAAGGCGTTAACGACGGAGATACCTACCCCGTGCAAACCACCTGAGAATTGATAGTTTTTATTAGAGAACTTACCACCAGCATGAAGTTTGCAGAGGATAAGTTCGACACCTGATACTTTTTCTACCGGGTGGATATCCACCGGCATACCACGGCCGTCATCGACAACTTCGAGAGATTGATCCGCATGGAGAATTACTTCCACTTTGCGGGCATGGCCAGCCAAGGCTTCATCGACACTGTTATCAATCACTTCCTGACCAAGATGGTTAGGACGTGTTGTATCGGTATACATGCCTGGACGGCGCTTAACGGGTTCAAGTCCATTGAGTACTTCAATGGCACCCGCGTTATAACTTTGCTCTGTCATATCAGGGAACGTCGTAAAAAATTTTCACAATAGTCAGTAACCCCCGCTTGGTTGTCAAGCAGGAGCCAGTAAAAGTCCATCACATTTGTGAGCCGTCTTCCCTCAGACAGCGTCTATGGGGAGAAAAAGGCGAGAGATGCACCAAGGTGCTGAAGGAGTAACTGTTTGAGGTTATAAGCCTAGAAACTGAATGATATCGGCCGGATAGCGTTCAAAACCAACAAAACTGTGGTCACCTTCTTGCTCAACAGTTTGTCGGCATGTTGAATACTTCTCAACAGCTTGACGATAGTCGAGTACTTCATCACCTTCTTGCTGGAGTAGCCACAGCTGTTCAGGATGTTTGATCGTATCTATATCAAGAGCTTTAAGCTCTTCAATATGTGAAGCGACCAAAGTATACACTTCTTGAGTGTATGGGTTTGTCTGCTCACCAAGGAAATCAGTCAGCAGCTCATAAGGCTTAACCGCAGGATTGACTAGCACAGCTGGCAACCCATAACGATCATTAAGCCATGTTGAAAGATAGCCTCCTAAAGAGCTACCTACCAGTCCAATCTTATGTGTCGCAAGTAGCGGTCTGATAAGATCATCCAGATAATGTGCCGCTGCAGCAGGATAACTCGGCAGCTGAGGGATCTCTAAACGAATATCTGAACGCTGCTCACGACAATACTTCACCATGACTTGCGCCTTCAGCGAAAGAGGAGAGCTATTAAAACCATGGATATAGAGAAGCAACGGTTTCATTAGTAACCTGCACTATTAAAGTCGGGTAAAAACTGGCTGTTAGGTAGCCGCTCTACTTTTGTTACGATATCGCCATTGGCTTTTAACTCTAACCAACGCCACCCAGGCGTACGATTATCTAAACCAAAATCAGTTGAGTCGGGTTTAAACTGGAAACAAGTGGAAGGTGTCGCCATGACACGCACACCATTTATTTTTCGATCCATCTCCTGATGGATATGACCAAACAGCACACCTTTTACCGAGCTAAAACTTGCTATTACATCCCAAAAATCACTGGCGTTATGGAGCTGATGTTGATCGAGCCATGCACTCCCCGCATCAATGGGGTGGTGGTGCATCAGAACTAATGCATATCGATCTGGATATGCAGCTAATGCATGACGTAAATGCTCAAGCTGGCTTGCGCTGAGTTCGCCGTGTGGCACACCTTGTACCTGACTATCGAGCAAAATCAACTGCCAGTGTTCACCTAACAAGACTTGTTGACTAGGTTCAATCGCTGGCGTGGGATAAACCGAATGCATACTCGGCTTAAAATCATGATTGCCTGGTAACCAAAAGCACGGTGACGCCCAATGAGCGATACCAGAGACGAAACGCTGATAAGACGCTTCACTATGATCTTGAGAAATATCACCAGTGGCAAGCAATGCATCGAATGTCGACGCACTGGCATCGATAAAATCCAATACGGCCTGAAAGCTCTGGTTTGTCTTTACACCCAGTAAGCTACCATCATCGCTGGCAAACAGATGTGTATCTGTCAGCTGCAGGAGTACTGCACTGTCGGAGTCCTTTAAAGGCAGAGAAAATGTCTGCAAAACGCGTAAAACCTTGTTATTAATTTAACTTACACATTGAAGAGTTACTGGTGCCATACTTTAGGCAGTGCATCAGCCAGTCACTAAGGAACTGATTAACCTGATGCTTTTCATCTTTTTGGTGCATCCGTTTATTCGGATAATCATACCGAGGCTTAAGCCTCGCTGTCTGTTGCGTGGCACACACTTCTGCCACTCTTGCGTCGTGATACAATCGCACAGTGAGCTCTGTAGCGCGCTGTGTGGCTAACGGCGATAACTGAACAATTTTAATCAATGTGGTATATCGAGTTTGCTCAATTACCGTCAATAAGTATTCTTCACCACACACGACGTAGCCGCAGCTTTCGTCATCTCCTCGCGGCAATAAAGACACCAACTTGGCATAGTTAGTTTCATACATTCGCATAATCGCGGGGAAATCGACGGTATAGTTGCGGTTCACGGTCACTCCTGATTCCAATCTTGTTGAAGCTTTGAATAGTTTAACTGTAGCCACTGTAGCGCAATTATTGACGCTGCATTTTCAATTATACCTTCTTCAACCCATGAATAGGCTTTTTCCCGTGACACAACATGCACACGGATGTCTTCATTCTCTTCTTCCAAACCGTGAATACCGCTCGCTTGGCGGCTATCGACTAAACCAACGGTTATATCTAAGCACTCTGTACACCCACCAGAGCTGGATAGATAACGAGTCACATCGCGGAGCTGTTTGACGTTAAGTCCAGCTTCTTCTTGCGCTTCACGAAGCGCAACATCGTACGCTTGCTCGCCTTCTTCAATAATACCAGCGACAATTTCCATCTGCCATGGTGCGCAGTCTGCTAAATAAGCGCCAATACGAAACTGTTCAATCAACACCACGGCATCTCGAACGGGATCATAAGGCAGCATTGCCACAGCATGGCCACGTTCAAAGACTTCACGATCCATTTCTGCGCTCCATCCACCCGCAAAGAGTTTATGTTTTAAGCGGTACTTCACCATCTTAAAAAAGCCTTGAAAAACAGTCTCTTTTTCAATTAGCTCAACATCATTCTTTTGGTAGTTTCGCGTCATCTTCTGGTTCATCCCGAAGCCAAGTCGTTAGATGTATACAGGTTATCACATCGCGGAGATTCAACAAATGTCATAAAGATTAAATTATAGTGCGAATCAATATCTTAAATTACAAACACTCTTAAAAAAAAGACAGTTGCCTTATGACTTTTACTGTATGAGATCAGCTATTTCATGAGTCTGTCATCAATCCCTACAGGGGAAACAATCACACAAAGAAATCCTTTCTGGTAAGATTAATGTTTCATAATACTACTTAGCCTCTATAAGCTTTTTTTTGCATCCGTGACATTTACATACAAGAACAAAGCGCTATAAACTAAAAATAACTGCACTTTCATAACGTTTACTCTACGAAATTAACAACAACTTAAGCGCGTAAAGTTACGTAATGATCAGTTTCAAGAAAGCTATTATGCTGTAAACTAAACCATTCATTGCTAATATTCATCAAGGACTGTATCCATGAATAAGTTATTGCCACTCGTCATTAGTATCACTCTGGGTGGTGTAAGTCACTTCGCTCTGGCTGACGATATTGCAACAATTTACCAGCAAGCCAAACAGAATGACCCTCAACTGCTGTCGGCTGCTGCTAGCAAGGATGCAGCATTTGAAGCTATCAACAGCTCAAGAAGCGCGCTCCTTCCGCAGATTAGTTTAACTGGTGGGTATAACATTACCCGCAGTGATGTCGATAGCCGTGACAGCGACGTATTAAATGTAGGCGTAGGTCTGACGCAACAAGTCTTCAACCGAACAAGTTGGATTAATTTAGATGTAGCTGAAATGACAGCGCGTCAAAGTGATGCTGCTTATGCCGCAACACAACAAGGCTTAATCCTTCGCGTCTCTAGCGCTTATTTTGAAGTGCTTAGTGCACTTGATAGCCTTGAGTTTGTTCGTGCAGAAAAAGCCGCTGTAGGCCGCCAATTGGAGCAAACTCAACAGCGCTTTGAAGTCGGCTTGTCAGCCATTACCGATGTACATGATGCTCAAGCGGAGTACGATAGTGTTCTTGCGAACGAAATCTTAGCTGAAAATGAGTTAGTCAATAGTTATGAAGGGCTTCGTGAAATCACAGGCCAAGAGCATACCTCTTTAGATGTTTTAGATACGTCACGCTTCAGTGCTAGCCGTCCAGACAGCTCAGTGAACGATCTACTTCAATCTGCTCAAGAGCAAAACTTGGTACTACTTGCTGGCCGTATTGCACAAGACATCTCTCGTGAAAGTATCGGACTCGCTCAAGACTCTCGTTTACCGACAATCAGTTTTTCTGCCGGTTACGACTACGCAAACCTCGATAGTGCAGCGACATACGATGATTATAACGACTTCACAGCTGGCTTGAATCTAAGTATGCCACTCTATACAGGTGGTGGTACCACATCACAAATTAAACAAGCTCAATATGGTTATGTGGCGGCAAGCCAAGACTTGGAAGAGAGCTATCGTGGCGTTGTGCGTGATGTTCGTGCTTACTACAACAACATCAATGCCAGCATTGGTAGCCTACGCGCTTATGAGCAGACCGTCATCTCGGCACGTTCAGCACTAGAAGCGACGGAAGCAGGCTTCGATGTGGGAACACGTACGATTGTTGATGTTTTAGACTCAACCCGTCGTCTTTATGATGCTAACCGTAACCTGTCGAGTGCCCGTTATAATTATATCCTTAGCACCCTTCAGCTTAAGCAAGCCGTCGGTAACTTAAGCGAACAAGATGTCATTGATATCAATGCCGGTTTAATCACTGCAAAATGATTTTAAATAAAGTGAGTGTGACTTACATTTCACTTCATTAGGGATCAAAAAAGGCACCGTTTAGGTGCCTTTTTTATCTCTTTTATACCACTCTAGATAAGGTTATGTTTCAAACTCAACCTTATGACAAGTCGCTAGTTTAAGCACTAGTATTTTGCCTAATTAGCCTTTGCCACTTCGAATCGCTTCGATAATCTTACTCGTTGAGCAGCCATCTTCAAAGTTAAGAACAAGCACTTCACCACCCGCAGCGATCACTTCGACACCACCCGCAATCTCTTCAGGTTTGTAATCACCACCTTTCACTAGACGAGTAGGAAGGATTTCACTAATTAAACGTTGAGGCGTCTCTTCTGAGAAAGGTACGACCCAATCAACACTGCCCAGCCCGGCAAGAACCGCCATACGACGATCAACAGCGTTCACTGGACGACCCGGTCCTTTTAGGATCTTGACAGATTCATCGGTATTCACTGCAACAATCAAGCGATCTCCGAGTTTAGCCGCTTCATTGAGGTACGATACATGCCCAGCATGTAGGATGTCGAAACACCCATTCGTCATCACAACCGTCTCACCACGCTTACGTGCCTCGGCAACAACTACTTTTAATGCAGACTCAGCAATAACCCCAAAACCCGTCTCCTGACTGCCATGCACAGCTTCTGCTAATTCGATGGTAGACACGGTTGATGTACCGAGCTTACCAACGACAACACCTGCTGCTGCATTTGCAAGCACACATGCCTCTTCATAAGATTTTCCTGCCGCCAATGACGATGCTAATACGGAAATAACCGTATCCCCAGCACCGGTCACATCAAACACTTCTTGTGCTTGTGTCGGCAAATGGAATGGAGCAGCGTCTTTTTGTATCAAGGTCATGCCGTGCTCAGAACGCGTTACAAGCAGCGCTTCTAAGTCAAACTGATCAAGCAATGTTAAGCCTTTCTCAACGATGTCTTCATCACCGTTGGTCTTACCGACAACCGCTTCAAATTCTGACAAGTTAGGTGTTAACAGTGTCGCACCACGGTAGCGCTCAAAATCAGATCCTTTTGGATCAACCAATACAGGCACATTGGCAGCTTTTGCTGCTGTGATCATACTTTGAACGTGCTCAAGCGCGCCTTTAGCGTAATCAGAAAGAATGACGACTTTTGCATGACTTAACCCCGCCACCACTGGAGGGACAACATCCTGTTGAGGGACGTTATGAAAGCCTTCTTCAAAATCGAGGCGTATCAGCTGCTGACCACGACTCATCACCCGTAACTTGGTGATCGTCGGATAGCCTTCAAGACCAATAAAGTCACAATGAACATTCAACGACGTCAACGTCTGACTCAATGCATCTGCAGCTTCATCTTTTCCTGTTAGTCCAATCAGATGTGCATGGCCACCTAATGCAGCAATATTCATTGCCACATTTGCCGCTCCACCTGGTCGCTCTTCTATCTGATCCACTTTCACCACCGGTACAGGGGCTTCAGGGGAAATTCGACCTGTAGGCCCTGTCCAGTAGCGGTCTAACATTACATCACCAACTACAAGTACAGAGGCAAGATCATAATCAGGCAGAGTCAGTTTCATTTTTCTCTCCGAAATTCAGAAAACTAGGCGAGTGTACCATATCACTATCTTGCATGAAGGCTGACGCTACCATTCATGCGTAATTCCTTTACAATACAAGGCTAATTTTAACTCAAGACAGCGATATTATGCCTATGAGCAAATACTCATCACCGCGATTTCATATCGGGCTACTTCATCCACGATACTGGCTGGTTTGGTTCGGCATGGCGATCATGTATCTGATCTCTTGGCTTCCATACCCTGTGTTATTCCAATTGGGTAAAGGGCTTGGTCACCTCATGATGAAAATCATGAGTAAGCGCCTCTATGTCGCGCAGCGCAACCTTGAGCTTTGCTTCCCTGAGTTTAGTCGTGAAAAAATCGATCAACTAGTCAAAGAAAATACTGAAAATAGTGGTCTTGCTATTATTGAAACCTGTATCGCTTGGTTTTGGCCTGCATGGCGATTACGTCGCTTAGTTGATGTCCGAGGTATGGATAAAGTGACGGCTGAAATGAAAAATGGCCGTGGCGTTATCCTACTCGCTTATCACAATCTCAACTTGGAGATTTGCGCTCGCGCCCTAGGCTCTGAAGAGCCAGGATGGGGGGTGTATCGCCCTAATAACAACGCGGCATTTGACTATATCCAGTACCGTGGTCGTGTGCAGGTTAACCGCGGCATGATACACAAGCGCGATGTACGCGGCATGATTGAGGCTTTGTCTAATGGTGGTGCCTTGTGGTATATGCCCGATCATGACTACGGAAAGCGTCGTTCCGTCTTTGTGCCCTACTTCGCCGTTCAAGAGGCATGTACCACAACAGGTACATCAATACTCGCAGACGCCTCTAACGCCGCACTCGCTTCCTTTAGCTTTCGACGTAAGCCGAATAACCGTGGCTACCTATGCGAAGTTGAACTTGTAGAGGACTTTCCCTATGGCGATGAAGAGGCAGCAGCAGCGAAGGTCAAT
This sequence comes from bacterium sp. HQB-150, assembly GCA_043421945.1. Taxonomy (GTDB): domain Bacteria; phylum Pseudomonadota; class Gammaproteobacteria; order Enterobacterales; family Vibrionaceae; genus Thaumasiovibrio. The sequence continues at coordinate 58,253 of JBHOGO010000020.1, forward strand.
AGTGTGATTGAAGCAGCGATTCGAAAAGCGCCTGGCGAATATATGTGGCTTCACCGTCGCTTTAAAACCCGACCAGATGGTCAGACTAGTTTATATGACGACAGGGACCCGCGCACCAAATAAACATGATAATAAAAACCCCATCAGATAAGCATTAAAAAAGGCGTGGTTAACCACGCCTCAGATTGCTGACGAACCCCACTTTTCGAAGTGGGGTTCTCTTTTATGAGCGGCCGTAGGCCGCGATCGCGATA
>JBHOGO010000210.1:0-1058 GCA_043421945.1 bacterium sp. HQB-150
AGTGATGAGCAGCTTCTGGCTAATTCTTCAGATGTTGAAGGTGATGTGGCTGTCGATGATGTGAGTTACTCCGGTACTGACGGTATCTTTACTGACAACGGTGATGGCACGTACAGCTTCGCACCAAACGAAAACTTCGATGGCGATGTCAGCCTCGATGTGACGGTTGTTGATGAAGATGGTGCAACCGCAGAAACCACGGCAGGCATTGATGTTATTGCGGTGAACGATGCGCCAGTCTCTGGTGACCTTGCTTACAGCGTTGATGAAGATGGCGCCATTACCCTAAGCCAAGAGCAGCTGTTGTCTCAAGCCGGTGATGTGGAAGGGGATGAGCTAACCGCTTCTGACCTGTCAGCGGGTGATAACGCAACCGTCACACAGAATGACGATGGCTCCTTCACCATTACACCGGATGAGAACTTCAACGGTGACATCGACCTGAGCTTCGAGATTAGCGATGGCGAAGACACCATTGTTGCTTCGGCTGACCTCACGGTTAACCCAGTCAACGACTTACCAACTGCCGAAGACCAAGCGTTCTCAGTCAACGAAGACGGCACGATTACCTTTACCGATGAACAGCTACTGGACGGCTCTGCCGATATCGACGGGGATGATCTGTCTGTCGAGTCTGTGAGCTACACCGGCACAGACGGTGTCTTCACCGATAATGGTGATGGCTCATACACCTTCGCACCGAACGAAAACTTCAATGGCGAAGTCGATTTAAGCTTTACGGTATCGGATGGCACAGATACTGTAGATGCCAGCATCGATATCACCGTCGATGAGGTGAACGATCCACCGGTCGCAGGAGCAACGTCTTACCAAGTAGACGAAGACAGCGTCATCACGATTAGTGATGAACAGCTTCTGGCAAATTCATCTGATATTGAAGGTGATGTGGCTGTTGATGGCGTGAGCTACTCCGGCACTAACGGTATCTTCACCGATAACGGCGATGGCACGTACAGCTTCGCACCAAATGAAAACTTCGATGGCAACGTATCACTCGATGTCACCGTCATTGATGAAGATGGTGCGACAGCTGAAAC
>JBHOGO010000211.1:0-1011 GCA_043421945.1 bacterium sp. HQB-150
CTGATATTACGAAAAGTAAGTCAATTGATACCTTGGTGAAGTGCGAACTCAATCAGGTGTAACTTCGAATGGGGCAAAGGTGTGTTTACCGCGATCGGCTTCAGCACGCCCTTGAACAAAAGAGCATTAGTGCAGTTGTTCTGGAATACTAGTTTCAGAAAAAGTATCTTGAAACTTTAAACGCCCGTTATACCGCCACTCACAGCGATCCAATACCTAGCCAAAGGATTAGGAAAAACCTTACCTATAACGATTTTTTCAAACTCACCGCCGTTAGCTTCGATGACACCACGCGATGCAAAGTTATCTTCATCAGCTGTCAGTAGCGCTCGTTCTATGCCAAGAGTAGCGGCTTTCGGAAGTACCAACTTCAGCATTAACTTACCGTTACCGTTTCCACGATATGAAGGGGCTATATCGTAGCCAATATGCCCTGCTTCCAAAGAGAGGAAATCATTATCGATATTATGGCGAACCCGAATAGCTCCGAGGATAGACTTTGTACTATTTATAAGCCAGAAATGACTACATGGCACATAACCGTCACGTAAGTTTATACCCGCAGATTCGTCATTCAAGCGCTGAACATATTTGGAAAAATCAACTTTACCTTCAAGGTAGTATTCAGCATTTTCAACATCGTTTTGAGCAAAATCCTCATAGAAGCATTCAAAAGCAGACTTAAACTCTTGCGATGGTACAACTAACTCCATGTAATTTATCCCCGATAAAGTAAAACGCTTTTCATGCTCCTATCATGTAGCCTTTCCAAACACAGTTCAACGGATTATCAATAGGTTAGTAAGAGATCTTAGGATTAGATTGCAAAATTGGATACTAGAGCTTCGTCCAATAGCCTGTTGGACAATTGGGGGCATGCAGAAGTACTTGCTCATAAGCAAATCCTATGGATTTGCAATGGCTCCTGAAACGTTTAATGAGATGGTACGTCCCTCCCTACAGCTAAACTTGAACTGGTTTAGTCTTTAAAGGAAAGTGCCACATGAATAA
>JBHOGO010000021.1:0-53630 GCA_043421945.1 bacterium sp. HQB-150
TTTCCTGATTTGGTGTCAACAAGTAATTTTAAGTTTTTCAAAACCACTTTTTGACGCCCCTCTTTCGAGGACTGAACGGCGATGCTTCAGCGTTTATCTTCAAAACCGATTAGGCTTTTCAGCGCTGCGCTCCGTGTCAGTGAGGCGGCATTATAGAGACTTCCGTCACACTGGCAACCCCTTTTTCAAAGAATACTTACTTTTTTAGCTTGTTCGATTAAAAAAGGAGCGCAACGGTCATAAATGGTACATTTACGCCGTATATAGCCACTATACAGAGGTAATAAAGAAAGGGTTTAGGAGGTTCTCACGGTGATAATGCAGCTCTTCACCATCGATTGTGGTGACTTTTGCTCCTGCACTCTCTGCTATGCACTGTCCAGCGGCAGTATCCCACATCATTGTAGGTGCTAAACGCGGGTAATACTGAGCAGCCCCTTCAGCAATGAGACAAAACTTCAATGACGAACCCGCCGATATAAACTCATGATCCCCGAGATCTAATAGGAAAGCTGCCATATGCTGGCTTTGATGAGAGCGACTTCCAACAACAATAGGCGGGTTAACCTCACCATTCACCTTTATCTCTTTAGTATTTCCCGCGTCTTTAAGCCATGCTCGATTTCCATCAGCAAACCAGGTTTTGTCTAATGCTGGAGCAACGACAACCGACATTACCGGATTTCCTTCAGAGATAAGGGCGATATTGACAGTAAACTCACCATTCCGCTTGATAAACTCTTTCGTTCCATCCACTGGGTCAACAAGCCAGAATGACGTCCAACTTTGACGCTCTTGCCATTCCGCATGTTCTGACTCCTCCGAAAGCACAGGAATTTCGGGCCACAACATCAACAGTGCATTAGTAATATAGCGGTTCGCTGCTATATCAGCTTCAGTTAAAGGACTTTCATCCTCTTTATACTCAATGGCAACATCATCGTTATAGAAGCTAAGAATAATATTCCCCGCTTCTTCAGCAATATTGACAATCTTGGCTAGGGTTTCGTTCACTCGGCACCCACCACTTTAAGCTCTATAAGCGCATCCAAACACTGCTGAGCTAATGCACCTACTGACGCACTTCCCGCTTGCAAATGAATTTCTGGTTTCAACGGAGCTTCATATTCTGAATCAATACCTGTGAAGTTTTTAATCTCTCCTGCTCTTGCCTTCTTATATAGCCCTTTAGGGTCTCGCTTTTCACACTCAGCCAGAGGTGTATCAACAAAGACCTCTAAAAAATCACCGTCAGGTAAAAGATCACGTACAAGCTGACGTTCATTACGATGAGGTGAGATAAACGCAGAAAGAACAATGAGGCCTGCATCCGACATCAGCTTAGCCACTTCTCCTATACGACGAATATTCTCTCGTCTATCTTCTGATGAGAAACCAAGATCCCGACAAAGACCATGTCGCACATTATCACCATCCAATAAATACGTATGCTGGCCTTGCTCAACAAGCAGAGCTTCCAATGCACCTGCAACTGTCGACTTACCAGCCCCCGACAGCCCCGTAAACCATAAAACCACAGGACGCTGACCCTTTTGCTTACTTCGTTGTGATTTATCCACAAAATGCTCATGCCACACAACATTATTGTCTTTTAGTGCGCTCATCACACTCTCCCTAAATTAAAACGGAAACAGAATAGGAACCAAAATCAGCACCAATGCCGAATAGATAATGGAAATAGGTAGCCCTACTCTGATGTAATCCTTTATCTGATAATTTCCCACGCTATAGACGAGAAGATTAGTCTGGTAGCCATAAGGGGAAACAAAACTCGCACTCGCACCAAATAGTACAACCATAATGAATGGCATTGGATCCACACCGTATGCAAGCGCCAAACTATAGCCGAATGGAAATGACAAAGCGGCAGCCGCGTTATTCGTTACCAGTTCAGTAAAAATCATGGTCAAAAAATAAGTCGCGATTAATGCTCCATATACCCCCCAGCCATTCAGAGACTCAACGAAAAACTCTCCTATGTTTTCTGAGAGCCCTGAACTCATCATCAATTGAGCTATGGTTAAAGCTGATCCTACAATAATGACAATATCTGTCGGAAAGCGCCGTCTTATTTCACTCAGGTTAATGACTCGCGTCCCCAGCATGATAAGAAGAAAGCCCAATAACCCTTTAATGATTGGAAGGACTTCAAGCAATGACAGCCCGATCACACTGGCAAAACCAAGTAAGACCGCTGTACTCTTTTGACTGTCTAACCGAACACTCGAATCTAGACCGTTAACGAGTACGAACTCTCTGCTCAATTGATGCTGGCTTGCAGAGAATGACTTCCCCGGCACAATAACCAATGTATCTCCGGCATTCAGCTCTATATTGCCCAGCCCACCCTCTAATCGTTCATGCCCACGCCGAATCGCGACAACAACCGCATCAAACTTTTCACGAAAGCGAGCACTTTTGAGTGTTTTACCCCGAATAGAAGCGGATTGGCTCACCACCAGCTCCAACAAATTCTGCCCATTGATATGGTGCTGCCCAAAAAGCTGTAGCCCTTTAATCTCCTGCAATGTGGTCACACTTTCTACATCACCACAAAAAAGTAAGGTATCACCGCTTTTCAACTCAGTATCTGGACAAACTGGCGCTATCGTTTCGCCATCCCGAATCACTTCAGCAAGGAATAGCCTACGCAGCGCTCTCAGACCATTTTCTGAAACCGTTTTCCCTGCCAGTGGCGAGCCACCTGAAACTTTCGCTTCCAAAAAATAAGGTAGGTCATCCTGATGCTGATCATCATTAATAGGTAAAAGATGACTCAGAGGGATGAGGATCAGTAAGCCGCCAAATAGCACTGCAAGGCCAACAACACTGGGCGCAAAAAAACCTAGACTCGGCAAGCCTGCATCTTCTACAAAACTATTGATAATGAGGTTAGTAGAAGTTCCTATCAACGTCAGTGTTCCACCTAATATTGCCGCATAGGATAGTGGTAATAGAAGACGAGAAGGAGCGTGGCGCTGATTACGCTTAATCGCCCCAATCAGTGAGATAACAACAGCCGTGTTATTGGTAAATGAAGAAAGAAATGCCGTCGATAAACCTAGCTTTGCAACGACGCTTGATTGCCCACCCTGACTTATCTGTTGGCCGACCCAAGAAATTAGTCGTGTTTTTTCCAACGCAACAGAAGCGAGTATTAAGAGTACCAGCGTCAATAACGAAGAATTGGTAAAATTACTTGCGACATCCTTCAACTCAATCAGACCAAGTTGGAAGGCAACAAATGCTGCCCCCGCAAACAAAAAAGCTGGCTTTATGCGAGTTGTAAGCAGGCAAGTTACAATGACCATTAATAACGCAAGAACCATTCCCTGCTCCCAACTCACCATTCTAATGCCTCCTTGATTGCCAGCTCTTCAACACAAACACTTAAATGCTGGGATCCCAGCTAGGGAAGTATTTATGGATTAGCGCTTTAAGCTCCCCTTCAAAGGCTTGCATATTGCCTTCTTTGGTCACTTCTTTTGTTGCACTCGCATCGCGAATCATACCGGCACCGACCGTCACATTGGTCAATCGATCAATAACAATAAAGCCACCGGTATCTTGAACCTGCTGGTAGCGATCAAAGGCGACAGATTCGGTAAGCTCCCATTCACACAAACCGATGCCATTGAGTGGTAGCTCTGCAACCTCAAACGTCTCTAAACTGTTTATGTTGACTTGGTGTTCGACTGCCGTAACGCTGCCGACTGTTTTTTTACCGGCTATCTTCACATCATATTGGCGACCGGGTACCAATGGCTGCTCAGCCATCCATACCACATCCGCTAAAAAGGCATTACTCTGCAGTACCTCATCATTGGCAGGGACAATTAGATCGCCTCGGCTAATGTCGATTTCGTCATTCAGAGTCAACGTAATAGCTTGACCTGCATGTGCTTCCTGTAAATCGCCATCAAATGTGACAATGCTTGAGACAGTAGAAACCTTACCTGACGGCAGAGCTTTCACCACATCCCCCACTTTCACACTGCCTGATGCCAACGTACCGGCAAAGCCACGGAAATCGAGGTTAGGACGATTCACATACTGCACTGGTAAACGGAAGGATTGCGCTTCTTTAACCCCTAACTCGACAGTTTCGAGAATCTGTAATAGCGTTTGTCCTGTATACCAAGGCGTACTCGCACTCGCATCAACGACGTTATCACCTTCTAACGCCGAAATAGGAACAAGCTTGATGTCGATATCTTTATTCAGCTTCTCGGCAAAAGCTAAATACTCATCGCGAATTTCTTCGTAGCGGTTTTGGTCAAAATCGACCAAATCCATTTTGTTCACACCAACAATGAAGTGCTTAATCCCTAACAGGCTGGCAATATATGAATGTCTACGCGTCTGATCTAACACCCCTTTACGGGCATCTATCAGGATGACAGCAAGATCACAGGTCGATGCCCCCGTTGCCATGTTACGCGTGTACTGCTCATGCCCCGGTGTATCCGCAATAATGAACTTACGTGCTTTCGTTGAGAAGTAACGATAAGCAACATCGATAGTGATACCTTGCTCTCGCTCAGCTTGCAGACCATCGACCAGCAGTGCCAAATCAGGCTTCTCACCTGTTGTACCTACCTTTTGACTATCAGCATGAATTGCGGCTAGCTGATCTTCATAAATTTGTTGAGAGTCATGCAGCAATCGACCGATAAGCGTACTCTTGCCGTCATCAACGGAGCCACACGTTAAAAAGCGCAACAGTGATTTGTGATGATGCTGATCGAGATAGGCTTCGATACCTAGCTCTGCGACTTGTTGTTCAATAACACTATTCATGCTGCTCTCCTTAGAAATACCCTTGACGCTTTTTCAATTCCATTGAACCTGACTGATCATGATCGATCGCACGCCCTTGGCGCTCACTTGACGTTGCCACCAGCATTTCTTCGATAATGCCAGGCAATGTATCGGCTTCAGATTCAATGGCCCCAGTCAGTGGGTAACAGCCTAAAGTACGGAAACGAACGCTTTTCTGCTGAATCTCCTCACCCTCTTGTAGTTTCATCCGATCATCATCAACCATAATGAGCATGCCATCACGATCGACAACCGGGCGTGGCTTCGAGAGGTATAAAGGAACAATTTCAATATTTTCTAAATAGATGTATTGCCAAATATCTAGCTCGGTCCAGTTCGAGAGCGGGAAGACCCGAATACTCTCTCCTTTATTAATTTGACCGTTATAGGTATGCCATAATTCCGGACGTTGATTCTTAGGATCCCAAGTGTGGTTTTTATCTCGGAATGAATAAACACGCTCTTTCGCTCGAGACTTCTCTTCATCTCGGCGAGCACCACCAAATGCCGCATCAAATCCGTATTTGTTCAGCGCTTGTTTCAAGCCTTGCGTCTTCATGATATCGGTATGCTTAGAGGAGCCGTGCTCGAATGGACTACATCCCATCGCTAACCCTTCTGGATTCTTATGCACTAAAAGCTCAAAGCCATACTTTTCCGCTGTTTTATCACGGAACTCAATCATCTCTTTAAACTTCCAGTCAGTGTCCACATGCAACAACGGGAAAGGAATCTTACCGGGGTAAAACGCCTTACGCGCAAGGTGCAGCATCACTGATGAATCTTTGCCTATTGAGTACATCATGACCGGGTTATCAAACTCGGCAGCCACCTCGCGAATAATATGTATGCTCTCCGCTTCCAGTTGCTTGAGGTGGGTTAATCGCTTCTGATCCATCTCTCTCTCCATTGCTATTATTCGCCAGCCGCAGCAGGCAAGGATGAATATGGGGTCGCTACCTGTTCAAACCAGGCTAGCTTATCGGCTAAGCGAACGACTTCACCAATCACTATGAGTGAAGGTGATTTCGCATCTTTCGCTAATTCAGTCAGCTGATCGAGCTGACCTATCTGAACTTTTTGCTGTAAATGGGTGCCGCGTTCGATGATAGCGACAGGGGTATCGGCGCTACGCCCATGAGTCAGGAGCTGCGCTTGGATATGGCTTGATTTCATTAACCCCATGTAAATAACTAACGTTTGATTACCGCGGGATAATGTTGTCCATTCCAAATCATCACGATCTGCTTTTAAATGCCCGGTAATGAACATCGCGCTTTGCGCATAGTCTCGATGCGTTAATGGGATTCCAGCATAAGCCGTTGCGCCTGCTGCAGCGGTAATACCTGGCACAACTTGAAAACTGATACCGGCATCGGCAAGCACTTCAAGCTCTTCTCCACCGCGCCCAAAGATAAACGGGTCTCCGCCTTTAAGACGAACGACACGCTTACCTTTACTTGCATGCTCGACCAATAATCGATTGGTCTCTTCTTGTGGAACACTGTGATAGCCAGCTCGCTTTCCGACACAAACCAGCTTGGCCTTCGTACTCACTAAAGCCATGATTTCATCAGAAACAAGGTAATCATAAAGAACAACCTCAGCCGCTTGCATCAGTTGAAGCGCACGCAATGTCAGTAAGCCAGGATCTCCCGGCCCTGAACCAATCAATGCAACACTTCCCTGCGACTGAGGACGAGAAGGAATAAGACGAATCGCTTTATGAATAAAGTGACGAATATCCACGCCTGCTTGGGATAAGACAGAGTTGGTATCACCAACTGCGCGCTGTTCTGAATGCGGTGCGCGACGTAAAGTTGAAAGCAGTGGCAGAAAATCCATTATCTGAGCCTCATCGATTAAGATGGTGACACTATAGGAGGATGCCGATATTACCTGAAATTCTAAAATTTCATTTTTTATGCCTTTTTGTTTTATCAAAGTGTCGAACGTGTAGACACCTAAAGAGATAAAACATAAGGATTTGTTTTTAAAGGAATATTTTTACTTTGTTGTTTAAGGCTGTTTTTTATAGCGAACAAAGGAGTATGAGACATAACCAGTTCATCTAAGCAGAGCAATACGATCATAGGTGATCAACTGCACAAGTTATTTGTATGAAGGGTAGCCATTCATACAAAAGTGCTAATCTGAATCAACCATTACTCGTGCGAGCCAAAGCCATGAAAATAAGCCTGCTTTTCACTGCTATCTCTCTATCTCTGTCAGCCTCAGCATTTGCTGCAACCATTGAGTTAAGAGTCATCGAGACCACAGATATACATACCAACCTAATGGACTTCGACTACTACCGTAATGCCCCCTCTCAAAAGATCGGCTTGGTTCGCTCAGCCAGCTTAGTTCAAGTCATGCAGCAAGAAGTGACCAATAGTATTTTGGTTGATAATGGCGACCTTCTGCAGGGTAGTCCGATGGGCGACTACATGGCCGCAAGAGGAATAACGCAAGAAGAGACTCACCCAGCCTTTAAAGTCATGAATAAAATGGGCTATGACGTGGGTAATATAGGAAACCATGAGTTCAACTACGGCTTGGACTTTCTCAATACCAGCCTAAAAGGCGCAAACTTCCCCTATATTAGTGCCAATGTAAAACACGCCGATTCTAATGAGCACTACTTCAAACCCTATCTCATCAAGCCGCATCAATTTACCGACAACCAAGGTAAGCCACACACCCTCAATGTCGGCTATATTGGTTTTGTTCCCCCTCAAATAATGATTTGGGATAAAGCGAACTTAACGGGAAAAGTGACCGCTGACGATATTACTGAAAGTGCGAAACAATTAGTTCCCGAAATGAAGAAGAAAGGCGCTGATATCATTATCGCTATTCCACACTCAGGCCTTTCCTCTGATCCCTACAAAGTAATGGCAGAAAACTCGACATATTACTTATCAACAGTAGAAGGGATCGATGCTATCGCTTTTGGGCATGCTCACGCTGTATTCCCACATAATGACTTTGCTGATATTCCAGGTGTAGATATAGAGAGAGGGACCATCAATGGTGTCGCCGCGGTCATGCCTGGTCGATGGGGAAGTTATGTTGGCAAAATGGACCTGACACTCGATAACCAATCTGGTCAATGGCAAGTTGTTAATGCTCAAACCGCTGCACTACCAATATTTGAAAATGATAAACCCGTCGTGAATGCCGACCCTACTCTCGTGGCAGCGATAGCAACCGAGCATCAAGAAACACAAGAGTTTGTCAATCAGCCGATAGGGAAAGCAAGCGATGTAATGTATAGCTTTCTCTCATTAGTACAAGATGACCCTACCATTCAAATTGTCAATCTAGCGCAAAAAGACTATGTCGAAACCTATATCCAAGGTGACCCTGATCTTGATGGTATTCCGGTATTGAGTGCCGCTGCGCCTTTCAAAGCTGGCGGTCGTAAAAACGACCCGAGCAACTTTACCGAAGTCGAAGCTGGACAGCTCACCTTCCGAAATGCCGCAGACCTATATCTTTACCCCAATACACTCGTGGCACTAAAAGTCACCGGAAAAGAAGTGAAAGAGTGGTTAGAGTGTTCTGCTGGGCAGTTCAATCAGATTGACCCAGAATCTAGTGCCCCACAGTCTTTACTTAATTGGGACGACTTCCGAACTTATAACTTCGATGTTATCGATGGCGTAAACTACCAAATAGACTTAACTCAGCCTGCTCGTTACAACGGTGAATGTCAGCTTATCAATGAAGCATCTCATCGCATTACAGATCTCACCTATCAAGGAGAAGGAATCGACGTTGATCAAGCGTTTTTAATTGCCACCAACAACTTCCGAGCCTTTAGCGGTAAATTCCCTGGAACCGGTGACGATTATATTGCCTTTGAGTCACCAGATGAAAATCGTACTGTTCTTTCAAATTACATTTCAAAAATCAGTCAATCGCAAGGGCAAGTAACGCCAACAGCTGATAACAACTGGCAGTTCATTCCTATTATCACTGACAATACACTCGATATTCGCTTCGAAACTTCCCCCAGTGAAAAAGCAAAAATGTTCATCTCTGAACGTCAACAATACCCGATGCGATTCCTAGAAAATGATGACATCGGTTTTGCTATCTACCAGATAGACCTCACTCACTCGAACGAGTAATCATTCTTTGTGTCGCATCATAGCCACCCTTTGGTGGCTATTTTTTTGAAAGCACTTTCCAATTAGCTTAAAGGCTTTAGAATACGCCGATAAAATCAAGGAGTCTTCGATGGAATGGAAAACACGCACGTTCACGCAGCTGACGACCACTGAGCTGTATCAGTTAATGCAGCTACGTGTCGATATTTTTGTTGTCGAACAGCAATGCCCTTATCACGAGTTAGATGGCCATGACATGAACCAAGATGTCTACCACTTGCTAGGTTACCAAGGTGATCAACTTAGCGCTTATCTTCGTGTGCTCGGTAGCGGTGTTACCTATGACAGCGTTAGCATCGGACGAGTGCTTATTGCACCTCATGCCCGCGGTCAGCAATTAGGTTTTCCATTAATGCAAAAAGGCATAGAAATCGCAGAACAGAAGCTTTTGGCCACCAGTATAACCATTGGTGCACAACATGCCTTAATCGATTTCTACCGCCAACTGGGGTTTGAAGCATGTTCAGAACCCTATCTCGAAGACGATATACCTCACATTGATATGCAATTAATACTGAAGAAACAGGAATGACCTCACATACTAACCGCGCCATTGTTTTACTGGTTTTAGCTAACCTTCTTGCGTCCTTTTCGGACGTCTCCCTTAAAGTCCTTGATGGTGATGTACCCACCTTTCAATATGTCTTCATTCGCCAACTGCTCAGTGTAATACTGCTACTTCCATTCTGGTTAAAACTGCCCGCAGCTCAGCGACGTCAGGGATGTTGTAAAATTGCCTTTAGCCGTGCACAGCTGATTCTTGGAGGCAGCGCCTGCGCAATGGTCGCTATCACCTATTTACCCCTCGCAACAGCCAACGCCATGTTTTATGTCGGTCCGCTTTTAATGTTACCGCTTTCGGTCATGTTGCTAAAAGAGACACCACCAAAAGCAAAGGTGATTGCAACCAGTATTGGCTTTATTGGCGTACTCCTTGTACTAAGGCCGAGTCATTTCCACTGGGCAGCCGTTGTGGGGTTAGGCAGTGCTTTGGCAATGGGGCTCGGTAATATTTTGATCCGTCGCCTACCTAAAGAGCAGCATCTGATTTCAACACTGTTTTGGACAGGTGTGATGACATTGCCTCTTTCACTGATATTGGCTTTACCACAATGGGCAAGCATCAGCTGGCAACACATTGGTTGGATCATGGCCATTAACTTGTTCGTTCTTGGCTATCACGCACTGGCAGTCATGGCGTATAAAAAGGTCGATGCAGGTCAAATCGCATTAGCAGAATATTCTGGCTTAGTCTTTGTTACCGCATTTGGCGTCATGTGGTTTGATGAAATCCCTGATCTTATTACGCTACTCGGTATTCTATTTATTGTTATCCCAATGATGCCGCTACCTTGGCGCCGTTGGTTATCGTTGACGAAAGCAAGTACCGCTACAGATACACCGTAAAGATAAAGGAACTCGATATAAACGAGCCACCATCCACGGTAGTGGGGAAATAAAAAGGCAGTGCCCATGAGCACTGCCTTTTCGATCATCACCATCTATTAACGACAGGAATACTATCTATCACTGCGGAAAAACGTCCCATCAGATAGACGGACATACACGACGGATTCTTGATTGCGCCGCTCAATCTGTAAAACATCGACACCACCAGCAGCCGTTTGCTTAAAGCGTAATAACTGACCAGCCTGTACGCGACTCAGTGGCTTATCTTCACCTTCGATAGCAGCTATCGCATAAAGATCTTTCAACGGTAGATCCTTATCCCTGAAAATAGCTGCCAAGGTTTCCCCATTGGCTATTTTATGCTGCTGCCAATTCGTCGAAGTAGACTGAGTAACTGGTGCGGCATCAACCACAGGTTCCGGCTTCACCACCACGGGCTTTGCCGCAACCGGAGATGCTTTAGCGACATCAGCTGTCGGTGTTAGCGGTCGAATGACCTGCTCAATAGGTTCCACTCTCTGCGGTGAAGCATCCGACGGCCTCTCTTCAGGCAAATGAATCGGGATAGCGCGGGGCTCCGTTACTGAAATTGACGCTGGCTTGTCTCCGCGACTGGGTAGTAACAGTAAAATCAAAACAATAGGTACAAGAATGACAAGTACTCGACGATGTAAAATCGGAATACGTTGCGTCACTTTGTCCCACATCGCACGGAGTTGTTCCCCAAGCCGCTTTGCACCTACCGATAAACGTTTAGCGGTTTGTTGAGCAAGCATGAGAAAACGCTCTTTGGGTGGTTGTGATGTCTTTGATTGTTTGCGACGCTTGGCTTGAGCCATAGTCTCTCCCTTAGCCTACGTTGAGTCTTTCCAGTATACCTAGCTACTTTACTTTAAAGGTTATTTCTGTGTGAAAAATGAAGCCACAGCAAAAAACCGTGACATAACTAGGATTGATAAACTAATTAGACGACTAAACAGCGTAAAAGTTTACCCGCGCCCCTGATAGCTGCTATCCTCGACGTTTTCATACCAAATAAACAGAAGAGTAACTATGTTCGACGTAAAACTGGACACCGTTGAAAATAAAGCAAGCTACGGTATCGGCCTTCAAATGGGTCAACAACTAGCACAAAGCGGCCTTGAAGGTCTAAACGTTGCAGCTATCGCTAAAGGCATCGCTGCTTCACTAACTGGTGAAATGCCAGAAATCGAAGTAGACGAAATCAACAATGCACTACGTGATATCCACACTCGTGCAGAAGAAGCTCGTCAAGAAGTTGCTAAAGTTGCAGCTGCAGACGGTGAAGCGTTCCTTGCGGACAACGCACTACGTCAAGAAGTTACTGTACTAGAGTCTGGTTTACAGTACGAAGTAATCACTGAAGGTAACGGCGACGTACCAACTAGCGATAAGCAAGTACGTGTTCACTACCACGGTATGCTAACTGACGGCACTGTATTCGACAGCTCTGTTGAACGCGGTCAACCTGCTGAGTTCCCTGTTACTGGCGTTATCGCTGGTTGGGTTGAAGCTCTACAACTAATGCCTGTTGGTTCTAAGTGGAAACTATACATCCCTCAAGACCTTGCATACGGTGAGCGCGGCGCTGGCGCAGCAATCCCTCCATATGCAGCACTAGTATTTGAAGTTGAGCTTCTAGACATTCTATAAGACTCCGCTCCAATATTGAGAAAACGGCACTTCGGTGCCGTTTTTTGTATTCGTCGATAAAAATAATATTCCCTTATCGCAAGTATTGAGCTAAGTTATCCTTATTAACAAGGAGTTAACACATGAAAATATTTACTTTAGCCGTCCTTGCAACACTCACTCTTCCTGTCCACGCGCTGAGCCTTGGATCCCTCATTGGATCTGATGATGAAACAGAAACCACCGAAACAGAAACAAGCAGCCTCTTAGATCAAGGGTTAAGCCAACTGACTGGTAGTAGCGAGAGCAATCCTCTCGTCTCATTGCTTTCTGAACAAGTTGGCGTCAGCAGTACTGATGCAGCAAGTGGCGCGAGTGCTCTGCTTGCTCTTGCGGGTAATAGCCTTAGTGGCGATGAAAGTAGCGAACTCACTAGTCTCATTCCAGGAATGGACAGCTTAACAAGCTCTGTCCCCGGCCTCTCTAGCATGCTGGAAGGCGCTGAAAGCCTTAGCAGCGTAATGAGTATTTTTGAAACTCTCGGTATCGACCCTTCATTAGTCACTCAATATGCCCCCGTCATGTTGAGCTACCTCAGCGACTCAGGTGCAAGCAGTGGCTTAATGAGCTCCCTGACGAGCTTGTGGAGCGAGTAGTCATTCTCGGTATGACACGTAGAGCGAATAAATAAAAAGGGAAGCTTTCGCTTCCCTTTTAATGCTATGTGTATCCATCAGCCTGTCTAGCAAAGCAGCATTAAATACCTTCACCGTCGCCTTTCACGTCATCTTCATGCAGGCCACATTCACGCTTAAGCCCAAAGAAACGCGTCTCTTGCTCTGTCATTCCAGGACGCCATTTCTCCGTCGTATGAACATCACCGACAGAACGATAGCCCTGCTCATAAAGAGGATGTAAGGGGAGCTGATGCTTTTCAAGGTAATCGTCAACGTCTTGCTTACTCCAATCAATCACAGGCAAAAATTTAAATTGCCCGTTCTTAATTGCCAGAATAGGCAAATTAGCACGTGAGTCAGACTGCTCGCGACGCAACCCAGAGAACCAAGTCCCCACATTCAGCTCATCGAGCGCTCGGCGCATTGGTTCAACTTTATTGATACGGTTGTATTGCTTAAGACCATCTACACCCTGCTCCCAGAGCTTTCCGTATCTAGCCTCTTGCCAAGCCGCACTTTCTCGAGCACGGTAAACATGCAAATTCAGCTTCAGCTGTTCCGTTAACTGATCAATAAATTGATACGTTTCTGGAAACAAGTACCCCGTATCCGTCAAAATAACAGGTACATCCTGCTTGACTGATGTCACTAAGTGGAGCATCAATGCCGCTTGAATACCGAAGCTAGAAGCAAGCGCAAACTCACCCTGTAGATTTTCTATCGCCCACTCAACACGCTGAGTCGCCGACATTGTTTCTAGTTCACCGTTAATTTCGGCAAGTGCTAAGATTTGCCCTACTTTTGGCAAGGCCAGCAAATCAGCCAGTTGATATTTAGGCATGGAAATCCCTCTTTGAGACTTTAACTTCTGCAATAATGCCGGCGCGAATCACGTAATCACCAAACGCTTCATTCTCTTCACGTTCAGACGCCCATCGATCAATCAGGCTATCAAGCTCTTCTAGTATTTGCTTATCAGTAATATTCTCTTGATACATCTTAGGGACGCGCGTGCCAGCACGATTACCGCCAAGGTGTAAGTTATAACGACCCGGTGCTTTGCCCACTAGCCCTACTTCAGCCAACATGGCTCGACCACACCCATTCGGACAACCTGTCACGCGTAAGATGATATTGTCATCCTCAGCTAGGTGGTGCTTCTCAAGCAAGGCTTCCACATCCGTGACAAATTCAGGTAGCATTCGCTCGGCTTCAGCCATCGCAAGCGGACACGTTGGAAACGCCACACATGCCATCGAGTTTTTGCGCTGCTCAGACGTACCATCGTCCATCAGACCATGAGCCCGCGCGATTTTTTCAATCTTTGCCTTTTGCCCAGCAGGCACACCCGCCACAATTAAGTTTTGGTTTGCGGTCATGCGGAAGTCACCTTTGTGCACCTTCGCAATTTCAGCAACCCCCGTTTTCAACGGCTTATTCGGGAAGTCTAACAGGCGTCCATTTTCAATAAACAGCGCTAGATGATGTTTACCGTCAATCCCTTCAACCCAACCAATTCGATCACCTCGAGAGGTAAACTCATACGGTCGACTCGCTTCAAACTGAATGTCTGCACGTTTCTCGACTTCCGCTTTGAAGACATCAATACCGACACGATCGAGGGTGTATTTCGTCTTCGCATTTTTACGGTTACTACGGTTACCCCAATCACGCTGTGTTGTCACAACGGCAGCGGCAACATCAAGTGTCTTATCGATTGGCACAAAACCAAAATCATCCGCACGGCGAGGATAAGTCGTTGAGTCACCGTGTGTCATAGCTAAGCCACCACCAACAAGTACGTTAAACCCAACTAACTTCCCATTATCGGCAATCGCAATAAAGTTAAGGTCATTGGCATGCACATCAACGTCATTTTGCGGCGGAATAACGACGGTAGTTTTAAACTTACGAGGTAGATAGTTATCACCAAGGATTGGCTCTTTATCTGTCTCCTCAATTTTTTCACCATCTAGCCATATCTCTGCATACGCTCGGCTCTTCGGCAGTAAATGCTCAGAGATTTTCGTCGCCCACTCATAAGCCTCTTGATGAAGCTCAGATTCGACAGGGTTAGTGGTACACAATACGTTACGGTTAACATCACCAGCCGTCGCGATAGAATCGATGCCGATACTATTCAGCGTTTGGTGCATCAACTTAATATTCGGTTTTAGTACTCCATGAAACTGAAACGTTTGACGTGTCGTCAAGCGGATGCTGCCATACAGAGAATGCTCTTCAGCAAACTTATCGATAGCCAACCACTGCGTCGGAGTAATCACACCACCTGGCATACGAGCACGAAGCATCACATTGTGCAGAGGCTCCAATTTTTGCTTGGCGCGCTCGCCACGAATATCACGATCGTCTTGTTGATACATACCGTGGAATCGGATCAGTTGAAAGTTATCACCGTTAAACCCACCAGTAATACGATCCTGCAGATCCTCTTCGATCGTCCCACGTAAGTGATGACTACCGGCCTTTAGGCGCTCATTGTCAGATAACGGGCCAAGCACTTCGCCCAATACTTTTTGTTCGCTCATTAGTACACATCCTTTTGGTAGCGCTTGGCTTTACGAAGTTCAGTCAAGAAGGTTTCAGCATCTTCACGGCTCTTTCCACCGTGTTGCTCAACCACCGTCACGAGTGCATCATGCACATCTTTCGCCATTCGAGTCGCGTCACCACACACATAAAGGTACGCGCCCTCTTGCAGCCACTGCCAAACTTGTTCTGCTTGCTCAAGAATACGATGCTGTACATAAACCTTTTCTGCTTGATCGCGGCTAAAGGCAACATCAAGCTGGTTCAACACACCTGATTTCAGGTATTTTTGCCACTCAACTTGGTACAAGAAATCTTCCGTAAAGGTTCGATCACCAAAGAAGAGCCAGTTTTTACCCTCTGCATCACGGTTATCACGCTCTTGTATAAAGCTTCGGAAAGGTGCAATACCTGTCCCAGGACCAATCATGATCACTGGTGCGTTGTCGTCTTCTGGCAACTTGAAGTTATTATTGTGCTCGATAAAGACATTCACTTTATCGCCATCTTCCAATCGATGAGACAAGAAGGCTGAAGCTCCACCTAAACGTTGCTCATCCCCTTTCTCAAATTCAACAACACCCACGGTAAGATGAACTTCGCTGTCGACCTCTTCTTGGCTCGAAGCAATAGAGTATAAGCGCGGCGTGATTTTACGAAGCAGACCCACCAGCTGTTCAGCAGTGAGTTTCGTTTTCTTTTCACCAAGTACATCGATAACTTGAGTATTGTTGGCATAGTCACGCAGCTTATCTTTGTCTTCCGAAAGCTTTTGCAGCTTCTTGCTACCCGAAAGCTCAGCATATTGACTAACCTGCTGCGGATTCGCCGACGTGATCTCCAATTTTTCAATCAGGGCCTGTCGAAGAGAGAGAGTTGCATCACCGATTGAAACGGTCTCATCGCCTTTTAAACCGACCTTGGCGACAATAGCATCTGCCAGTGCAGGATCATTATTAAACCAAACGCCGAGAGCATCCCCAGGACGATAACTAAGACCTGAGCCCTCTAGGTCGATTTCAATATGGCGAACATCCTTCCCAGAGTGACGACCGGTGATTTTCTGGCTTACCAGAAATTCTGCAGCGAAAGGGTTTTGCTTGTTATAGGCAGATTCAACGGCAGGTGAACTTTGCCCGACCGGTAGCGTAACAACCTCAGCTTGCGCGGACGCTAGCGCCTCTTTTAGGAAGCCCAATGCTTGTGAACGCCAATCAGCAGCTGGCTGCTCATAATCCACATCACAATCAACACGAGGTTGGAACGGCGTCGCACCCAGTTTCGATAAGTAGCTATCAAAATCTTTCGCCGTTTGGCAGAAAAATTCGTAGCTTGAATCCCCAAGGCCAATAACACCGTATTTCAAATTAGGTAGCTTCGGAGCCTTTTTAGATTGCAAAAATTCATGCAATTCAATCGCATTATCTGGTGCTTCACCTTCACCGTTGGTCGAAGCCACAATAATGACATACTGCTCTTTAGCGAGGTTTTTACCCTTGTAATCATCCGCAGAGAATAACTCTACATCGATACCAGAATTGGACGCTTCATCTTTTAGTTGCTGAGCGACACCCTTGGCGTTACCCGTTTGAGAAGCATAGATAATAGTGAGTTTACCAGCCGGTTGACTCGCGACTGCAGCAACAGAAGCAAGACCAGTCTGACCCGTAGGCTGACCAACTGATTGAGTTTGACTAAGTCCCCAGAAATAACCACTCATCCAAGCAAGTTGCTGCGGATTAAGTTCGGCGACAGTTTGTTGTAGTTGACCTAATTGTTGGTCATTAATCGGACTGGCTAGAGCCGAGAGTTCCTTTGGTAACATGACACGACGATCCCTATACATTGCGTGATGATAGAGTAGCCATTTCACCAAATAACAAGAAAGAATAGATAAGAATGTTTTATAACCTTTTGTTAGGTTAAAAACACAACAAAAAAGACGTGCTAGGGACCTAGCACCTGCTTATTGGGTATTAAAAATCATCAGCGATTCTGACTTGATGAAAGCCAACTTCCAGTGCCGTTTCCGTTGCTTGATCGACATTAAGATAGTTCTTCTCAACCCCTGCAGCGTCCGTCAATGGGACAAA
This sequence comes from bacterium sp. HQB-150, assembly GCA_043421945.1. Classification (GTDB taxonomy): domain Bacteria; phylum Pseudomonadota; class Gammaproteobacteria; order Enterobacterales; family Vibrionaceae; genus Thaumasiovibrio. The sequence goes on from JBHOGO010000021.1 coordinate 17,401, forward strand.
CCCGCCGCGTCGATGACGAAATTCGACGATCCATCCATCTTCTCGAATAGAGGGTTCAACCACTGCTTCAATAAGCTCATGAGAATCATATAAACGCTGTAGTTCATTCAATGTCATAAACGGCTCTACCTTCCTCAATGCCTCTTCTAAAAGTGGTCTAAAGACGGAAAATAGGCAATAAAAAAGCCACACAGAGTGTGGCTTTTTTGGTAATTCGACCATATTAAGCTTAAAAATCTAGCTCAATACCTGCGAATACACCATCAATAAACGCCGCACCATCGCCACGAACCCAATCCATGTCGTAGTCCATCACGCGGTAGCCAGCACGCAAATTCAAATCAAATGCGTACATACCGACGGTATACATCACACCCGCTTGACCATCTACCGTGCTTGTTTTATTGATGTTACTGAAGTAAAGATCAGTAAATAGTCGGAAGTTTGTCGCTGGAATGCCGATTTCCACATTACCGTAAACGCTAGGCTGCCATTCATCAAACGTCTGCGTTTCGAAACGACCACTGCTAATATTCGCCATGTTTAGGCCAATATCAAACGCAATCACGCGATTGTCGAGAATCTCATAGTACGCGGTATAGTCAGTCTGCTTAAACGCAACGTCACGTGTATCAATGTTTGTCTGACGTAGGCGAACATTCGGGATCAACGGAATGAAATGTTCAACCGCGACGTAGAATGACCCAGTATTATCACTGCCGCCGCTCGCATCATTCACTTTTGAATCGACAGTCCATAAGTCAGCGCCCACTTTTGCGCCTAAAAACATGTCGGCTTGTGCTGGCAATGCCATTGCTAAGCCCAACATAGCTAAAGAGAATTTTTTCATTAATCTGACTCCCCCAAATAATTGGCTGCGACTATATCAGAAGGGAGCCAGCCTGACTATTCAAGAGCAAAGCTTTTCAAACACTAAACTTTGCTTTAAAAAATCAATCACGATAGCGGCTTCCGTAACAACGACCCGAGTGACAACGACTGTTCTGTGGTGCTTTATCTCGCACTAACCAAATAACCACCCCAACAACAAGCAACCAAGGCAGTAGCTTAAACACAATACCAATCATGCCTGCTAACGCCATAATCGCAAAGCCAACAACCATCGCTGCCAGCATGCCGACGATGCTAATCCCTGTAATAAATAAAACGGCAGCGAACGCTAACACGAATAAGAATTCAATCATGACAACCCCTCAAGTAATTAGTTTGTCTATCTACAACGACAGTATTACAAGAGACATGCCAATATTTAGCCACAACTTAACTCTTTAAAATCATGCAATTAAAACACTGAAACAAAAAAGGCCTGACAATTAATCGTCAAGCCTTCGTCAATTTTACGAGAGGTTAGTCTAATTTACCACTCGATATATATCTATTTAAACATCAAGTTCAGCAGGGATTTTTGCCAGTGCCGTTTCAACCACTTCGATACCAGAACCTGGCTTATGTGCGTTCTCACTGATGTAACGACGCCACTGTCGTGCACCAGGCATCGCTTGGAAAAGGCCTAGCATGTGACGCGTAATGTGTCCTAGGTAAGAGCCCTTACTCAGTTGCTCTTCCATATACGGGTACATCGCTTCAACAATGGCACGGCGCTTCATGACTTCATTTGGAGCACCAAACAAACGTTGATCGACCTCAGCCATCAGATAAGGGCTTTGATACGCTTCACGCCCAACCATAACGCCATCGAGGTGCTTCAAGTGCTCTTCAGCTTCATCCAGAGACTTAATGCCACCATTCAACGAAAGTGTTAGATGAGGGAAATCTTTCTTCAGCTGATAAACACGTGGGTAGTCTAGCGGTGGAATCTCACGATTCTCTTTAGGGCTTAAACCATTTAGCCAAGCCTTGCGCGCATGGATAATAAACATATCGATACCGCCCTTCTCATACACTGTACCGACAAAATCAGTCAAGAATTCATAAGAGTCTTGGTCATCAATACCAATTCGGGTTTTCACCGTCACAGGAATATCAACCACCTCACGCATCGCCGACACGCACTGTGATACCAACTCAGCTTCACCCATCAAGCATGCACCAAAACGGCCGTTTTGAACTCGGTCTGAAGGGCAGCCCACGTTTAGGTTAATCTCATCATAACCACGCTCTGCCGCTAATTTGGCACATTGCGCTAAATCCGCAGGATTTGAACCGCCCAGCTGCAGGGCCAAAGGATGCTCTTCTTCGTTATACGCAAGAAAGTCGCCTTTACCATGAATAATTGCGCCTGTTGTCACCATCTCTGTATACAACAACGCTTCTTTACTCATGATACGGTGAAAGTATCGACAATGACGGTCTGTCCAATCGAGCATTGGAGCAACGGAGAAGCGCGAGGCTGAATACATGGGTAAAATCTCTCTAATGTTCAAGGTTTTAGCCATACAATCCATGACGGCAAAACGAGTTATATTCGGTGCTACTACCGCTTTAATCCCCCTAAATGCTCCCCAAAGGATATTTTAAGGACAACAAAAGCACGAAACGTAGCTAGAGGCGGGATTATACATACAGCTAACCAATGCTTCAATTAAGCACTTTGGGGATACCGCCAACACCCTCAATGTATCCATTCACCGAGAGAAAATAATCATCGAAAACGAACCACAAAGCATACTCTGGTTTACGAACAATGACTTCTTGGCGATAAAGGGGGCATCGATATGTATTGGTAGGTTGATAGACAGAAAAGGGAAAAGGGAAAAGGGAAAAGGGAAAAGGGAAAAGGGAAAGTGTGGAAAACAAAGAGGCGCAAAGCACCTCTTATTTATATCGACAAATGAGTCTATAAGTAATGACTAGCCTTATTTATCGCCGGTTAATAGCGTAGGGTTTTGTAACCAACGCACTAAAGTGATGCTCGAAAACAGAATAATGATGGTCGCAGGTAAGCCGCCAATATTTGAAAGTTGCTTCACTCCGTCAATCCCGACAGAACTCACCATGATCCAAGAGACCAGACCAATAATCACCCCCCAAATAATCTTTATAGGAAGCGAGGCTTTTGAATCAGACTCAGCATCGAAATCTTTTGTACACAAATCACCAATAGCATCTGTACTTGAATCAGCAGCAGTGACGTACGAAAGGAAGGCAATCAAAACCAATAGGAATGATGTTGCTCCACCGAAAGGAAGCTGACCCATAATATGGTACAACAGCTGCTCGACACCTTGTTCGTTAAGCACAGCATAAAGTCCACCACTGGATTCTGTATCCATAAAGATAGCGGTACTCGAAAAGACAGCCACCCAAATAATGATAAACAGACTAGGGTATATCAGGTTAATTTGAATGAACTCTTTTACCGTATAACCTCGAGCTATTTTCCCCAAAAACATGGCTGTAATTGGAGCCCAGGCAAACCAAACCGCCCAATAAAATACACTCCACCATTGTGGCCATGGGTCACTCGCCGCAACACCAGTAAAGAGACTTAATTGGAAAAAGGATTGAACAAATGCCCCCAAACCTTCAACACCAAGTCCAAGCGCATAGGTCGTAGGACCAACAAAAAGAACAAAGATAAACAGCATGATCAACAACCAGAAGTTAAGTTGTGACATACGAGCAATCCCTTTGATCAACCCACTTGCTGCCGAGAAAATAAACGTACAAACAATAATCAGTATAAATATGCCCAGCGTCACCATATTCGTTTCAATATCGATGAATTGGCTTGCGCCACCAACTAAGGTGAGAGCACCTGTACCCAGCGATGAGGCCATCCCAACAATGAGGGAATAGAGAGCTAGGGCATCAATTACATCACAAACACGTGGGGTCAGATATTTACCAAATACGGGCTGTAATGAGCTAGATATTGAAAAGGGTAGCTTTAAGTTATGAAATGCTAAGGCAAAAATCAGCGCAGGAACACAGTAAATAGCATATGGCGTTGGTCCCCAATGAAGGAACATTGCCGAAATGGCAAACAACTTGGCATCAGACCCACCAGGCTCAATACCAAGGCTCTCTGGCGGCCCATAGATATGGTAAATAGGTTCTGCCGTTGTCCAAAAAAGAACGCCTACCGCGAGTGTTGTACAGAGTACAATCATAAACCAGCGTTTTTTACTCATATGAGGAGTACTTAATTCTCCACCGATACGAATATTCCCTAGCTTAGAGAAATAAGTGCAGATAATTAATAGCAGCAAGTAAAAGCTACCAAGGCTAAACAACCAAGAAAAATTGGCTAAAATGCTGTTATTAATAGCACCGGTAATACTTGTGAATTGCTCTAAATCCAACAAGCTTAATATTAATGCCGAGATTAATATTACAAAAGTCGGAAAGAAGACCAAAGGCCTGAGTGTTTTAAACATTTGCTGTCCCTAAGAATAAATTACATGAAATTACGTTTAATAACTTCATCAAAGCCTTTTTCAAAAATGGTATTTCCGTCGCAACTCGCTTTCCATTGTGCCTGAATGTAGAAGTGCTCCGCATCACACGTCATCGTATAGCGAGCCTCGATACCAGTGCGCCAGTTGTCATGTCCTTGCTCAACTTTTAGGTGAATTTCGTTTTTTGCACTGAGGGGATCTTGGGGGTGTATAGATAAAGATTGCTCAATGGCGAAATCAATCTCGCTTTGTGCTGACGTATAAAATTGCTGACCAAAATCATCAAGAGTCTTAAGTGTGGTTACGCCCGTTTTATAATCTTTTTCGACTACACGTTGGCTGTTCGATTCACGGATAACATGGCCGTTAAAGCTAACCTCACTGTCATAATCTTGAATATGATTTGATGGCGTTTGAGAAAGGTTAATCGGAAGATTGACCGAACACAGCGATGGCTGCAGAGTGAGTGTGGCATCTTCTGCGCATGGCCATATTAGAGGCCAATAGGTTGTTGATACTGAAATACGGACTTTATGGCCTTGAGGCACAACATAAGCAATATGGTTTAACTCTACAGCAATATCGTAAGTTGTACCCACCTCTAGTGCTTCAGGGAATTCGTGACTATTACGATGAGAGAGGTTTAAAACGCCATGAGTGATTCGCGTAACTTCACCCGTTGGATGGACATCACAAACCCTAACGGCAACATACGCTTGAGGCTTGTTACTCGCTAACGAAAGGTTCGCGACGACCTGACCAGCAATTGGAAGGGCTTCAGTCAGTGCTTCAGAATCAAAGGTCAAGGACCCTCCATCATCAACACGCTGATCGGCGGGATGCTCCATATCAAGTCGAATACCGACGCAGAAGCGCCCACCATCTAAACCAACGGTTTGGGGGGATTGAATAGACAATGGATTGGCGCTACTGACAGTATCGCTTAATCCCTGCTCTGAGAAATAATACGTTTTGTTGGAGGTATTCGGTGATGGCCACGTTGGCTCACTGACCCATGAACCAGAACGATGTGTGTAATCCGTTTGGGGCACAACACTATCTTGTAAGTAATAATTCAGCTCAGGCTCACTATCGATCCCATTTTCAATTCCCTTTAGCCATCGATCCCACCATCGAACAGATTCGGCGACATAGTCAATTTTGGGATTAGGGTAAGCAATATTGGGGTATTTATGTGCCCAAGGACCAACAAGACCTTTTTTAGGACCCGTTAAATTGCTAAGCAGTGTAAACACCGTATTTCGGTAACCATCAGCCCAGCCACTCATGGCATAAACAGGAATCTTGATAGCCGAATAATCTTCACACACCGAGCCGTGTTTCCAATAGCTTGATCGAGTCTGCTCACTTATCCAAGGCTTAGCCAAGAACGGCATTTCATTAAGCCTTTCAATCCAAATATCTTTCCAACTATCGCCAACAAGACGAGCATCTGGCGAACGAGCTTGTGCATAAGCCCAGAAGAAAGCGGCCCAATCGAGGTTGTCGTTAAGTAGGCAGCCTCCAGAAAAGTGAATATCATCTCGGAAACGATCGTCTGTCGAACATTGAGTAATGATCGCCTTTAGACCTGATGGGTTTAGAGCTGCAATCTGAAGTGAATTGAATCCTCCCCAAGAGATGCCAACCATACCAATATTGCCATCACACCATGATTGAGACTTGATCCACGCAATAACATCACAGCCATCTTGAAGCTCTTGCTGAGAATATTCATCATCAAATAACCCTTCAGATTCTCCACAACCACGTAAATCCACACGAATACAGGCATACCCATGCTGAGCCGTTTCAGGCATTGTGATTTCATCGCGGATTATCGTGCCGTCATTCTTACGGTAGGGGAGAAACTCAAGTATCGCGGGAACTGGATTGGTATTAGCATCTTCAGGCATCCAAGCTCGGTAAGCGAGGCGAATACCGCTCGGTAACGTGAGCCAATCGTGGTGGATCTCTTTAATCGGATTCATGTGTGTTCTTGTATTTCTAATCATTGACTAAATATCTTAAAGCCCTCAGCTTGTCAGTAAATCAGTATTTAGTTATCCTCGATTGAACTAAAAGTTCACACTGGTGAATTTAAGGGACTTATTCATACAAGTGGACATTATGCCTATCGACTCCAAGTTAATACCCTCAACCAATAGTTTAATCATGTTTGAGGCAGCAGCACGCTTAGGGAGTTTAACGAAAGCTGGCGATGAACTTTGTGTTACGCCTACGGCAATTAGTAAACAAATAAAAAAATTAGAGTCACTGCTAAGTACCGAGTTACTCGTGCGGTCACCACAGGGCGTTCGCCTTTCTGATGATGGAAGGCGCTATTTAGATAGAGTTAATGAAGCATTAGGAATACTTGCCGAAGAGACTCTAAGTATGGATGAAGCGGCAAATTTACCCGCTTTAGATATAGAAATTGGCTCATGCTTTTTACACTTCTGGTTATTACCTCGACTCGATCAGTTTCGTCAAGAACACCCAGATGTTCTTTTTAACCTCACTGTGAATAATGAAAGGCTCATCTCAGAAGAAGATCGTTATGATGTTGCATTCTTCTATTCCCATAAAAATTCGTATGCGAATAATCACCACTTGGTTTTTGATGAACGCATTCTATTAGTTTGTAGCCCTACTTTTCTTGAAAAATACAATGGTCACATAAGTATCGAGAACGTTTTTGATTTTCCTCTCGTGATGCTAAAAGAAGAGCTAGAAGTTTGGGAAGGCTGGCAGACATGGGCTGAGAGAGTCGGTTTAGAGTACCGCATACCCCATGATGCTATTTCCATGACTGACCAAATAGCGGTTATACAGGCAGCCATAAATGATACAGGCATTGCACTAGTATGGGATTGGCACGTCAAAGACCTGCTTGAAACAGGCCAACTGATCGCGTTAACGGACATGCTCCATTTTGATGAAAAAGCTTATTTTCTATCCATTGCCGATCATTGCACTAACCCAGCAGCAAAAATATTTGTTGATTGGGTATTAAAACAATAAGCAGAAATATCAATCGATAAAGGCACATAAATGTCTAATTCCCTTCCCAAAGTGCGCAACTTATCTTGTCTCATCTATACTGATCTCGTTTAGTCATGTGCGGTGCTATCTTACTACCTAGCGCATATCTTCGCTTTGACTCACATTCTTAATGTGTTCTCCCACCCGCAGACTGAGATGCTATGGTAGAATTAAGGGCTTACACAGTACGAAGTTGATGAGGTTACATGGGCGAGTCTTCTGGGATTCTTGATAAAGCGCGACAACTTTGTGATGAACGAGGTGTACGCTTAACACCCCAGCGTTTTAAGACGTTAGAATTAATTATCGAGTATGGACGATCGATCAGCGCCTACGAGCTATTAGACCTTTTGAAAGTCACAGAGCCTCAGGCTAAGCCGCCCACGGTATACCGTGCGTTGGATTTCCTGCTAGAGCAAGGGTTCGTTCATAAGGTTGAATCAACCAATAGCTATATCGCATGCTGTGCTCTTGGGCATGCAGATCATTGCTCTCAATTATTAATTTGTGACCAGTGCGGCTTTGTGGAAGAATGTCATGATAACGAACTTGCTGCTTTACTGTTACGTAGAGCAGAATATCAAGACTTTACAGTGAAACACCACGTGGTTGAAAGCCACGGCGTCTGTCGGAAATGCAGGGACAGCAACTAAATCCTTTTTATCGAGATTAAACGGCCAGATATAAATTATGCGTGCAGAATTTGTGAATCCATTTTTAGCCTCCCTTCTGAATGTGTTAAAGACCATGGCGTCAATGGAATTAGCGCCACAGAAGCCACGAATCAAGAAAGACGAAGTCGCTCGTGGCGATGTCTCTGGCTTGATTGGTATGGTAGGCCCACAAACCAAAGGTTCTCTATCTATTACCTTTGAAGAGAACCTTGCGTTAGAAATCATGCAACGCATGTTAGGTGAGCGTCCAAACGGCATCAATGAAGAAGTGACTGACATGGTAGGCGAAATTACCAACATGGTGACCGGTGGAGCAAAGCGTATCCTTGCAGAAAAAGGCTACGATTTTGATATGGCAACACCTGCGGTGGTTTCTGGCCGTGGGCATACTATCACTCATAAGAGTGAAGGCTCAATCATACTGATGCCATTCGAATCCGAATACGGTAGTGCATTTATTGAAATTAGCTTCGACGGCTAATCTTCCCTTTTTTAGGCAGCAAACCTCTTTTGCTGCCTGACTATTCCCTTACAATTCGTTATTAACCACTTCAAAGATAAGAAAAAACCGATCTTCGTCCTATTATCTGTCATAAAAAAATTCTAGACTGAATCATGATTGCTGATCAACATGCTGCACGTGTGTTGTTCTTGCATTCTGCTAGGCGAAGCAAGAAACGCTTCTGCAATACCCTACAAGAAAGGAATTTTGAAAAATGAGCAACAAATTGAACGGCACAGTAAAATGGTTTAATGACGAGAAAGGCTTTGGATTTATCTCTGGTGCTGATGGTAAAGATGTATTCGTACATTACAGCGCAATTCAAGCTGATGGTCGTAAATCACTTCAAGAAGGACAAAGCGTCCAATTCATTATCACTGATGGCCAGAAGGGCCCTCAGGCAAGTGAAGTGACAGCGGCTTAATTTACCCTTGTCATAACGTGCTGTCATAAGAACAGAAAAGAGAAACGCCGCGATAGCTATCGCGGCGTTTTTTTATAACGAATTTTTACTGCAAGCCATTAGCCGTTAAGCACGCCATGCTTTAAATGCGTTAATCAAACCATTCGTCGAGCAATCATGCCCTTCTACATCACCTTCTGCTTTTAGCTCAGGTAGAATTTGGTTTGCTAGCTGCTTCCCTAGTTCAACACCCCACTGATCGAAGCTAAAGATGTTCCAAATAACACCTTGAGTAAAGATCTTGTGCTCATACATGGCAATCAATGCACCTAATACTTTTGGTGTCACTTTCTTCACAAGGATAGAGTTGGTTGGCTTATTGCCTTCGAATACCTTGAACGGCACTAATGAAGCCATCTCTTCCGCTGTTTTACCCGCAGCAGTAAACTCAGCTTCTACTTGTGCTTTTGTTTTACCAAATGCGAGCGCTTCTGTTTGTGCAAAGAAGTTAGCCATCAGTTTCTGATGGTGATCGCCTGTTGGGTTATGGCTAATCGCTGGTGCAATAAAGTCACATGGAATCAGCTTCGTTCCCTGGTGAATAAGCTGGTAGAAAGCATGCTGACCATTAGTGCCTGGCTCACCCCAAATAATTGGACCAGTTTGATAATCGACATCGTTGCCATCACGGTCAACACACTTACCGTTAGACTCCATATTGCCTTGCTGGAAGTATGCTGCAAAACGGTGTAGGTACTGATCATAAGGCAGAATAGACTCAGACTCAGCGCCATAAAAGTTGTTATACCACACACCAAGTAGTGCCAGAATAACCGGTAAGTTTGATTCCCACTCCGCTGTCGCAAAGTGCTGATCCATTTCATGAGCACCTTCTAGCAGCTCAATATAACGGTCATAACCGACAGAGAGGCAGATAGACATGCCAATCGCAGACCATAGTGAGTAACGACCACCGACCCAGTCCCAGAATTCGAACATGTTGTCAGTATCAATACCAAACTCAGCAACAGCTTTGCCGTTTGTTGATAGCGCCGCAAAGTGCTTCGCAACATAAGCGCTGTTGCGAGCTTCTTCAAGGAACCACTCACGTGCTGTTAATGCATTCGTCATGGTCTCTTGTGTGGTGAACGTTTTAGACGCAATCAAAAACAGCGTGGTTTCCGGGTTCACTTTCTTCAGTGTTTCAGCGATGTGTGTCCCATCAACATTCGAAACATAGTGAAGGTTAAGGTGGTTTTTATACGCACCCAATGCTTCAGTCACCATGTAAGGGCCTAAGTCAGAGCCACCAATACCAATATTAACAACATCAGTAATAGCCTTACCGGTGTAACCTTTCCACTGACCTTTGATAATACGGTCAGAGAAAGACTTCATTTTTGCCAACACATCGTTGACTGCAGGCATAACATCATCGCCGTCAACGTGGATAGGGTTATTGCTGCGGTTACGTAAAGCAACATGCAACACCGAGCGGCCTTCGGTTTGGTTAATTTTGTCACCGTTGAACATGGCAGAAATCGCCGACTTAAGCTCAGTCTCATCCGCTAAAGCGAATAATTTTTCTAACGTTTCGTCATTGACTAAGTTCTTAGAATAGTCGAGTAAGATTTCTTCGCCAAAACGCGCTGAATAACGATCGAAACGCGTCGTATCGGCTGCAAACAACTCACTCAAAGTCAGGTCTTGTGCCTGTTCGAAATGGGCAGTCAATGCTTGCCATGCTTGAGTTTGAGTTGGATTGATACTTTTCAACATAGTTACTATTCCTGATTAGTAATATCTACTGAGTGAGCCGAGTTCCCTGCCCACACCAGTTCCCCGATATGAAATTTTATGATTATATACCTAAGCAACCTAACTCGGCAGCATTTCACTGAAACACTGGCACAGAAGAAGGGATAATCATCACTTCATTCGATAAGTCACTTGGGTATATCTTTACTCTGCGGTCCACAAAGTGCAAACAATTTACCACAGGTTTCCTTTATACTCTCAACAACCTAAGCACTGTTTGTTTTAGGTCAGTTTCCCATCGTACTTAGCCCTTTTACCTGACAAAAAGGTTTACGGGCATTGATCCGTTTAAATAACGGAATAAACATCGCAGCACGATGTAAAATAGGTAAATTGACGTTGAATATTTACGTTCGGAGACCCTCTATGTGGCAACAAAAAATCCTTCAACTGGCCCCCTATTCCCGAGGTTTCCACCTGATCAGCGATGAGATTGAAGCGCTCATTGCTCACGATATTCAGCCTCTGAGAATGGGACTGGTACACCTCTTTATTCAACATACATCAGCAAGCTTAACCATCAATGAAAATGCAGACCCTACGGTTCGCATCGATATGGAGTCGCACTTTAACCGCTATGTGCCAGAGAATGCTTCATACTATAAACACACCTACGAAGGTTCAGATGATATGCCAGCCCATATCAAAGCATCACTTCTTGGCAATAGTGTGACGATTCCAATCATAGAAGGAAAAATGGGGCTTGGTGTATGGCAGGGGATCTATCTTGGGGAGCATCGTGACCACGGCGGATCACGACGAGTAATTATCACTGTTCAGGGGCAATAAAACTGACAGGGTGTGGGCTAGAAAGGCTGATTGACCATCACGCGGAAGACGCTATCTTGCTCACTCCATGCCATTTCTGTCCGCACAACAATGCCCTCAACTTGAAAACGGACAGCACCGCCGACACTCCACTGCATATCATCGTGCAATGTCTCTAAATTGAACTCATCAGCCACACGCCCAGCATCAACAAACGCCACCCACTGCCACCATGGAACATCATACCAATTAAATACTGGCCACTCACTCAGAGGCTGCCACTTAGGCATCACTCGGTACTCAAAACTATAGTGTAGCGCTGAGCGATCTGCGTAACGCCCGCCAGCATAACCTCTAAGACGGAATAAACCACCAAGTCGACTGGCAGCATAATCTGGTGGACGGCGATACTCTTCGGTACCATTGACACTTTCAGTGCTGTTCCAAGTCGGCACATCAGAAGCATAAAGGTTAAAGGCTAAAACCTGACGATTCGTCCATTCACTTTGCTTACCGAGCTCATAAAACCAACTTTGGTTCCACTCCCATTTCAACCAACTTGCACGCTGATCATTACCTGCATCATAGTGGAGATGGAACTTACTCCGACTGCCTTGGGTTGGATTACGGACATCATCACGGTTATCCCAATCAAAAACCGTCTCTAACCCCCATATTTCACTCGTCATATCACCTTGAGATTCACCAAGATCTTGCCGAATGAAGAAAGGGCGTAGCTCAATAGATGAGACTCCACTATTCCAAGGCATACCCCCTGTGAGCTCTCGCTGTGGTAACAGCCCTTCAATGACATGGTTTGATGCCATGCCCATTGGCAAAATATAACGCGCAGATAAACGATATTGCGCCTCATCGCCATCAGCGTTGGTACGTTGGTCAAGCTCACTACCATGATTATTGGCATCACCAAGGTAGTAATAGCTATCTTTAAAGCGGGCTTGAAATGCTTCAGCGCTCAATACCCAACGACTTTGTTCTGAAAACAGATAGTTATTCGCCGATGCATAAACAACGTGACTACCTTTGTCAGAAACGAAACCACTGGCCAGCAGTCCAGCTTGTGGCTGCCCCACCCCTTTCATCACGCCAGCGAAGCCAATTGAATTACCAATCGACTCACTCGTAAAGGCAAAAGGGACTGCCGTGGTTTCAGGAAGCCAATTCGGCCACCCATCTGCATTGGTAGGCAATGAGAAACATGTAGAAGCACAGAAAGTGGCTATCGCTAATTTTTTCATAAGAGATGATTAGTTGTACTGCATAACGACACGTGAGGTGAGTTTCGTCACTAGTTCATACGCGATGGTTCCGATATGAGAAGCAACATCTTCGGCGGGTAATCCCTCTCCCCACAAAACAGCTTTATCGCCGACTTTATCCTTGGCATCGGGGCCAAGATCGACAGTCAGCATATCCATAGAGACACGCCCGACAATTTCAACCTTACGCCCATTAACTAAGACGGGGGTTCCATTCGGAGCCATACGTGGATAGCCATCACCGTAACCGATGGCAACAACGCCAATACGTGTATCACGCTTGGCTTGCCAGCGCGCCCCATAACCCACGGTTTCACCCTGCTTGACATCATTGATAGCAATCAGGCTTGCTGACAATGTCATCGCTGGCGCTAATCCCATGGAAGCCGCTGACTGGGATTCTATCGGCGATACACCATAAAGCATGATACCAGGGCGAACCCACTGATAATGACTATCAGGCCATGCGACGATGCCTGCTGAGGCCGCTAACGAACGCTCACCTTGATAGCTCGCCGTCACCTCTTCAAAACAGCTAATCTGCTTTAAGCTAAAATCGTGCTCAAGCTCATCAGCACAACAAAAGTGACTGATAAAGCGCAGTGGCTTTGCGACGTTCTCGCACGCTTCTAAACGACGAACAAACTCTTCGGTGTGCTCAGGACGAACACCAAGTCGATTCATACCGGTATCAATTTTTAGCCATACTTGCGCTGGCAAATTAATCGTCGCCTCTTCCAACGCTTCAACTTGTTCAATCGTATGGACAACAGTATGGATGTTGTTCGTAACGGCTATCGACAAATCGGCTGAAGAGTAAAACCCTTCAAGCAGCAAGATAGGTGTAACGATACCACCAGCACGCAGTGTTAAGGCTTCTTCGATACGTGCAACCCCAAAGGCATCAACCCCTTCAAGGTGCCTTGCAACAGGCAATAAACCATGTCCATAAGCATTCGCTTTCACCACTGCCAGCACTTTACTGTTCGGGGCAATATCTCGAACATGCATCAAGTTATGATGAAGAGCCTGTGTATTAATCGTGGCCGTTGCGGCTTGCCAACACAGCCCCGATTGAAAATTACTCATCGTCGTACGCGGGTCCTGCATAGTTGTCGAATCGCGACCATTGCCCTTGGAAGGTCAAGCGTACTGAACCGATAGGACCGTTACGTTGCTTACCAATAATAATCTCTGCAATGCCTTTTAGCGCACTGTCTTCGTGATAGACCTCATCACGGTAGATAAACATAATTAAATCGGCATCTTGCTCGATCGCACCAGATTCACGCAAATCGGAGTTAATTGGTCGCTTATCGGCACGCTGCTCCAAGGAGCGGTTAAGCTGAGATAATGCCACAACAGGGCACTGTAGCTCTTTCGCTAAAGCCTTTAATGAACGTGAAATTTCAGCAATCTCTAACGTACGGTTTTCTTGTAGACCAGGCACTCGCATCAATTGCAAGTAATCGACCATGATCATACTAATTCCACCGTGGTCACGTGCAATACGACGTGCACGTGAGCGCAGTTCGGTCGGGGTAAGACCAGAGCTGTCATCAATAAACATGTTCTTCTTCTGCATCAGAAGACCCATGGTTGAAGAGATACGCGCCCAATCTTCGTCATCTAACTGACCCGTACGGATTTTCGTCTGATCCACCCGAGACAATGATGCCAGCATACGCATCATGATCTGCTCGGCGGGCATCTCGAGCGAGAAGATTAAGACCGGCTTTTCTTGGTCCATTGCTGCGTTTTCACATAAGTTCATCGCAAACGTGGTTTTACCCATCGATGGACGTGCGGCAACAATAATTAAATCTGATGACTGCAAACCCGCGGTCTTCTTATTGAGGTCAGAGAAACCTGTCGAAACACCTGTCACACCATCTTGTGGTGTTTGGTATAGCAGCTCAATACGTTCTAATGTTTTCTCTAGAATCGACTCGACGTTTTGTGGGCCTTCGTTAGCCGTAGTGCGCTGCTCAGCAATCGCAAACACTTTACTTTCCGCTAAGTCGAGCAGGTCTTCACTAGAACGCCCTTGAGGATCGTAACCCGCATCGGCGATTTCATTCGCTACACCAATCATGCCACGAATTAAAGAACGCTCCTGCACAATCCCCGCATAAGCATTAATGTTCGCTGCACTCGGCGTATTTTTAGCAAGCTCGGCAAGGTAAGCAAAACCACCCACTTCATCGAGCTTATCTTGCCGCTCTAAAAGCTCAGAAAGTGTGATCAAATCAAGCGGCTGACCGCCATCGAGCAATTGCTTTGTACCTTCGTAGATAATGCGGTGTGGGCGGCTGTAAAAGTCGCTCGCCATCAGCTTTTCAGCGACGGTATCCCACTTTTCATTATCCAGCATAAGTCCACCCAGCACGGATTGCTCGGCTTCCAAAGAGTGCGGTGCCATTTTAATGGCATCAACCTGGTTGTCTCTGGCAGGTTTTGATTGTCGTTGTTCGGCCATAAATACTGCGTCGTTAACGGAAACTTAGCGGATCAGTATACCTTAGTTTCCAAAGTGAAGGGGTATTGAGTCTTAGGTAGATTATGCGCGAATGTGTGCGATTCAGGTAGGCGAATTTTCGTGACTGACATAAGTTTCACATAGGAATGCGGCAATCTTAAAGCCCAAATGATAGATAGTGGCACAAAACGGCAAGCTTAATAACACGTTACTCTGAGGCTGCCCAGTCGAGAGCGTGGCACCGACGAACAATGGAAAGTAAACGCAATACTGCTCTCTCAATGTTTTGCACGCAAAAAAAAACCAGCCCGAAGGCTGGTTTTTCAACTATCAAAAACGAAATTACTCTGCAGGAACTACGTTTAGAGTGATAGTTGCGAATACATCTGAGTGTAGTTGTAGGCTGATTTCGAACTCGCCAGTGTGACGCAGTGCGCCTTCTGGAAGACGAACTTCGCTCTTAACAACTTCAACGCCAGCTGCAGTAACTGCATCAGCGATATCGCGAGTACCGATAGAGCCGAATAGTTTACCTTCGTCGCCTGCTTTAGAAGCAAGAACAACAGCTTCAAGAGCGTTAACTTTCTCAGCACGTGCTTCAGCAGCAGATAGTTGCTCAGCAACTTTTGCTTCTAGTTCAGCACGACGAGCTTCGAACATTTCAACGTTTGATTTAGTTGCCATAACAGCCTTACCTTGTGGGATAAGGAAGTTACGAGCGTAACCAGCTTTAACGTTAACTTGGTCGCCTAGGCCACCTAGGCTACCGATTTTATCAAGTAGAATAACTTGCATTATCTTGTCCTCTTAAACTTAATTAAACCGCTACTGCTTACTGATGCTTATCAGTGTACGGTAGAAGTGCTAGGTAACGAGAACGCTTGATAGCGCGAGCTAGCTGACGCTGGTATTTAGCGCGAGTACCAGTGATGCGGCTTGGTACAATTTTGCCAGCTTCAGTGATGTAGTTTTTTAGAGTCGCTACATCTTTGTAGTCGATCTCTTGTACGTCTTCTGCAGTGAAACGGCAGAATTTACGACGACGGAAGAAACGTGCCATGGGCTAATCTCCTGATCTAAATAATTTCAATATGCTCGGCATGCAACACTATTTTCGCCAGACCATTACGGCCGGTTTGGTAAGAGACAAAGCCACTTACCGTAATGTGACTACCTTGAGCTAAATCTTGCGTGAGTGCTTGTAAACCTTTCCCACTGACTACGACGTTAATGCAACAATACACTTGACGCGGTAGACCAGCTTCTTGCTGAGTGGAACGATGCTCTAACACAAAGTGACAGTGCGGTATTCCAGCCGGCGATTGGGTTCGCCTTAATGCCTTGACGATAACGCCAGTGAGCTCAAGACGATTGGTCACACAAATTACTCAGCTGCTGCTTCGCCTTCAGATTGTGCAGGTGCTGCACGCTCTTCGCGACGTGGTGCACGCTCTTCCTTCGCCTTCATCATAGGAGATGGCTCAGTGATAGCACCTTTAGTACGCATGATCATGTTACGGATCACTGCATCGTTGAAACGGAAAGTAGATTCCAACTCATCAACTACAGCCTGCTCAGCTTCAACGTTCATAAGAACGTAGTGTGCTTTGTGCAGTTTGTTGATTGGGTAAGCCATTTGACGACGGCCCCAATCTTCTAGACGATGAATCTGACCACCAGAATCTTTGATAGCAGCAGTGTAACGCTCGACCATGCCAGCAACCTGTTCGCTTTGATCAGGGTGCACCATGAATACGATTTCGTAATGACGCATTGGTTGCTCCTTACGGATTATTCAGCTTCCACGTTAGGCTCGGTTATCCTGAGGAAGCAAGGAACTGAAATAAAGAACCGAGAATTTGGACGCTGAATATTACAGAATTGGTCTAGTAATAGCAAACAGTAATTGTGCTAATTTCGCACAATATTTCTGACGCCATAAAGTGAAGCATTCGATATGCATCGAGCAGCCAACAAAGCTGCCATATACCTCTATCGCTCATTCTATTTCGTAGCATAGAGAGCAATAAACAAGGTGACGATAGAAACAAAAAAGCCTTCCATATGAGGAAGGCTTTTGGCATTCAAACATCTATCGATGCCATTGAATGAATGGTTATAGCTGACGCTGACGAACCGCTTCAAACAGGCAGATACCTGTTGCGACAGAAACGTTCAAGCTCGAAACACTACCAGCCATTGGGATCTTGATCAGTTCATCACAGGTTTCACGCGTAAGACGACGCATACCATCGCCCTCTGCGCCCATCACCAATGCCATCGGTCCCGTTAGCTTACTCTGATAAACATCATGTGTTGCTTCACCAGCCGTACCAACAACCCAAACGCCTTTCTCTTGCAGTGCACGAAGCGTACGTGCCAAGTTCGTCACTCGAACTAGCGGGACGACTTCCGCAGCGCCACACGCCACTTTACTGGCCGTTGCATTGAGCTGCGCAGATTTATCTTTTGGTACGATCACCGCAGCAACACCAGCGGCATCAGCATTACGCAGACACGCACCGAGGTTATGTGGATCTGTCACGCCATCCAACACCAATAGCATTGGTTGATCATGTTCATCAACAATACGCTCTAAGTCATGTTCGTTAAGCTGTTTCATCGGCTTAACTCGCGCGATGATGCCTTGGTGAGAAGCGCCTTTGGCACGATCATCCAACGCTTTGCGTCCTGCTTCTTGTACTGTGATACCTAGCGATTGAATTTCATTCAGCACAGGTAATAGACGATCATCCTGACGCCCTTTTAGCACTAGCACTTCAATGAAGCGAGCCGGATCTGTTGCCAACACCGCTTTGACGGCATGAATGCCGTAAATCATCTCATTACTCATAATTAGTTCGTTTGCCCGTTAATCGTCTATCTATTTATTACTTAGGTTCTGTTATTGCCTAGGCTCTGTGGCTACTTAGCTTTAGTGCGTGTTTTTTTCTTCTTACGCGCTTTCTCAGCTTTGCTCTTAGAAGGTGCAGGGTTCGCTTTACCACCTTTCGGTTTAGCGCCCGCTTTTCCACCCGACTTACCGCCAGGTTTACCACCGGCTTTCGGCTTTCTCTTCCCTTTTGCTGGCGGTTTGCCACCTAGCGATGGTGGTAAATCACCTTCTGCAGACGGCTCTTTACCTGATTTAGGGATGGCACCTTGCTTCAGGGACTGACGCACTGAGCGTCGGTCACGTTTCTTCTTCGCATTCTCTTCCTGAGCTTTATCGTCAGTCGCTTTAAAGCTTTTCGTATTTGCCGAGGCAAGGTTATTACGAATACCTTCTGCTTTACGCATACGCTGTTTTTGCGTTTTGCCAGCGCCGCGCGGCTTACGATTGCTGCCTACCATATCAAAGTCGATCATGCGATCGTCAAGATTCACAGCCAATACCTTGATTTGAACGGTATCACCTAAGCGATACACACGTCCTGAGCTATCACCAACAAGACGCTGCCCAATAGGGTCATATTGGTAGTAATCGTTAGCAAGGTTAGAGATATGCACGAGGCCATCGATGTTAAGCTCGGTTAGACGGACAAAGAAACCAAAGCCTGTCACGTTAGCAATAACACCTTCAAATTCATCGCCAACATGGTCTTGCATGTACTCACATTTAAGCCAATCCGACACATCTCGCGTTGCATCATCAGCGCGGCGTTCGGTCATCGAGCACTGCTCACCAAACTTATCCATATCATCAAAGCTATAGTGATAGCCGCCTGTTGGCGTCCAGCGATCTTTATTCGTGCCAGCTTCTTTCGCAATCAGATATTTAATCGCGCGATGAAGCAATAAATCGGGGTAACGACGAATTGGTGACGTAAAGTGTGCGTACTGTTTTAGCGCCAAACCAAAGTGACCCAAATTATCGGCTTGGTAGATAGCCTGCTTCATTGAGCGCAATAGCATGGTTTGGATCAGCTCTTTATCTGAACGTCCCTGAATAGCATGAGCAATCTCAGCATAATCACTCGGAGATGGATCGAGTCCTCCCCCTAGATGCAGCCCAAGCTCCCCTAAGAAATCTCGGAATCCAGTTAAGCGCTCTTCACCCGGAGTTTCATGAACACGATACAACGCTGGCTCTTTCAGCTTTTCAACAAAACGCGCCGAAGCGATATTCGCTAAGATCATACACTCTTCAATGATCTTATGAGCATCGTTACGAATAACAGGCTCAACACGGTCAATCTTACGATCGCTGTTAAAAATGAATTTAGTTTCAATGGTCTCGAATTCAATAGCACCACGTTGCTCACGTGACACCTTCAATACCTTGTACATCGCATAGAGCTCTTCAAGGTGAGGGACAAGCGGTGCATAACGCTCGCGCAATGTCTCATCGCCTTCCAGCATGCTGTGTACTTTGTTATATGTTAATCGTGCATGCGAATTCATGACGGCTTCATAGTGCTTATAACCTGATAGGTTACCTGAAGCAGAGATCGTCATTTCACAAACCATGCAGAGGCGATCAACCTGTGGGTTCAACGAGCACAGGCCATTTGAAAGCACTTCCGGTAACATCGGCACAACCTGCGATGGGAAGTACACCGAGTTACCCCGCTTAATGGCCTCTTTATCAAGCGCTGAGTCTGGGCGTACATAGTGACTCACATCTGCAATCGCGACCCATAAACGCCATCCACCTGACTTTTTCTTTTCACAATAAACGGCATCATCGAAATCACGTGCATCTTCGCCATCAATGGTCACAAGCGGTAAATCACGAAGATCAACACGACCTACTTTTGCTTCTTCAGGGACTTCTTCAGCTAAGTCCTTCGTCTGCTTCTCGATTTCTTGTGGCCACTCATGCGGGATATCATGAGTACGCATTGCGATTTCAATCTCCATACCCGGCGCCATATTTTCGCCAAGTACTTCGAGCACTTTACCTACCGCATTATATTGTCGCGTGGCACGCTGTGTGATCTCAACCACAACAACATTACCCATGCGAGCACCCAGCTTTTGATCTTGTGGGATCACGATGTCCTGCGCAATACGCGAGTCATCAGGCACTACATAACCCATCCCCTCTTCAATAAAGAATCGACCTACAATTTGGCTCTTCTTCTCTTCAAGAATACGAACAACACGTGCTTCTTTACGACCACGCTTATCGACACCCACTTGCTGAGCAAGAATATAGTCACCGTGAATCACACCACGCATCTGATGGAAAGGCAGTACCAAGTCTTCTTTCGTACCAACACCTTCTGGGCGCAAGAAACCGAAGCCTTCGCGGTGTCCAATAACGTGACCTTTAATCAAGTCGATACGTTCAGGTAGGGCGTAACACTTACGACGAGTAAAGATTAGCTGCCCATCTCGCTCCATCGCTCGAAGTCGACGACGTAGGCCTTCATAGTGATCATCACCTTTCAACCCCATCACCTCAAAGAGCTGATCGCGGTTAACTGGCGTTTCAAATCCTTCAATCACACCGAGAATATGCTCTCGACTTGGGATCGGATTTTCATAGTTAGACGCTTCACGATTGGCGTGAGGGTCTTGAGGTAATTGGGTGTCTTCTGACATGTAGTGATCCGTAAATGGCGGATAATAGGACAAGTATATCTGAGCCTTGTCGGTTCAGATAGCACAAGCGAGGAATATTAGTAGACAACAAAGGAGAGATAGTGGTGATGATTACCAGAAAGTATCACGCATTTTTGCTCGATGGATAATGTTCTCTGGCATTCTTCGTTCTAAGCCTTGACGTAATTGCGCAATCCGCTGATGCGCGACATCATTTGCTGTAACCGAATTATAGAGCCAACGGTAAGCATCTTCGTAATCAAGAGGACTACCAAAATCATTCAGAAGTAGCTCAGCTAACTGAATACGTGCTGATAGGTTGCCCAAAGCAGCCGCTTCACGTAAATAAGGAATGGCACGCTCTCCGTCCTTCTGGACAAGAGTGCCTTTCGCATAATAGCGCCCTAACTGCTCTAACGCAGCGGGTAGCCCTTGACGAGCAGCTTGGTTGATATAAAACACACCAAGCTCAACATCACGATCCACACAAACACCCCACGCCAGCATATCACCATACAAGAACTGAAAAGCGGGGTACTCAACAACACGAGCACGAGCTTCAATGTCCTGTACGAGCTGACACTCATCTTGCTTCACCTGACGCAGATGCTGGTTATTCTCGAACCAACGGATCAGTTGTGTCTCCGTATAGACTTCAACCGCACCATCATGGCTATCGGCAAAAGCTATCGGAAGATGACTGAGCATCAAGGTAGTGAGTAGGGCTAAACGTCGCTTCATAATACTTCTCTGGCTGGACCATTATGACTATCGGCGTTGACCGACGAATCTTTAGTATTTTTTGGCGTTGGTGATGAATGGATTTTATCGTGTCGTCAATTTAAGATCAAAAAAGCCAGCACATGGCTGGCTTTTTTTAATTATTCACCGTAAGGGTGAACTTTGATGATTGTCTCGTTACGGTCTGGGCCCGTAGAGATCAAATCAATCGGTACGCCTGTTAGCTCTTCAATACGAGCAATGTAATCAAGCGCAGTCTGAGGAAGTTCTTCAAGTGATTTCGCACCGAATGTCTTCTCAGTCCAGCCTGGCATTGTTTCGTAGATTAGCTCTAGGTTTTCGTACGCTTCAGCTGCCATTGGTGACACTTCAAGAACAGTACCGTCTGCTTGCTTATAGCCAACACAGATTTTCAGCTCTTTCAGTCCATCCAATACGTCTAGTTTTGTTAGACAGAAACCAGTGATTGAGTTGATTTGAACAGCACGACGCATTGCAACGGCATCAAACCAACCAGTACGACGTAGACGACCAGTCGTTGCGCCGAACTCGTGACCTACATCACCTAGGTGCTTACCAACTGGGTCTTGCTTATCTAGACCGTCGTATAGCTCTGTCGGGAATGGACCAGAACCAACACGAGTACAGTATGCTTTCGCGATACCAAGGATGTAACCAAGGTGACGAGGACCGAAACCAGAACCTGCAGCAACACCACCAGCGGTTGTGTTAGAAGAGGTTACATACGGGTAAGTACCGTGGTCGATGTCTAGAAGTGTACCTTGAGCACCTTCAAACATGATCTTGTCGCCACGCTTACGCGCGTCATCAAGCTCTTGAGTAACATCCATTACCATAGAAGTTAGAAGATCAGCTTGAGCAAGAATGCCTTCAAGTACTGCTTCGTAGCTTACTGGCTCTGCTTTATAGAAGTGTTCCAACTGGAAGTTGTGGAACTCCATTACTTCCTTAAGCTTCTCGGCAAAGGCTTCTTTATCGAACAAATCGCCAACACGTAGACCGCGACGAGCAACTTTGTCTTCGTAAGCAGGACCAATACCACGACCTGTAGTACCAATCGCTTTTTTGCCACGAGCAGCTTCACGCGCTTGATCTAAAGCAATGTGATAAGGAAGAATTAGCGGACAAGCTTCTGATAGGAACAGACGCTCACGCACAGGAATGCCACGCTCTTCCAGTGGAGCCATTTCTTTAATTAGCGCATCTGGAGAAAGTACAACACCATTACCGATAACACATTTAACGTTATCGCGTAGGATACCTGATGGGATAAGGTGTAGAACGGTTTTTTCGCCGTCAATGACAAGGGTGTGACCAGCGTTATGACCGCCCTGGTAGCGCACTACATATTTAGCATCTTCGGTAAGAAGGTCAACGATTTTACCTTTACCTTCGTCACCCCATTGGGTGCCGAGAACGACTACGTTATTTGCCATTTGTCTTCGTCTGTCAGTAGTTAAAAAAGGATTCTAGCAGGTTAGACTGCGCGTTGCAGTCACTTTTTAACCATACTAGCATTTTTTTGTAAGCTTAATGTCATGAAAGCAATACTGACCGTTTTACTTTACTTATAGGATGGTATAGACAATAACCAAACCTGCAACAACAAGGCAGCCACCAATACGACGCAACTGGTTGTTATCAAAACGGCTTATCTCTGTCATCATTGAACGCCACCCTTTAGGAGCCAGCATCGGACCCAAGCCTTCCAGTACTAATACTAGACCAAACGCCAACCATAGAGACTTCATTACTTTTCCCTCAAAACTAAAATTATCCTATGTGATTGAGCGCCAGACATAAAAAAAGCAAGGCTCTCGCCTTGCTTTTTATCATGGATAGCCGGTTATTTGCCGCCCATTGGATCCTTCATGAATCGGAAGAACTCACTGTTCGGGTCAACCACCATCACATCGTCTTTGCTACTAAAGCTCGTTTCGTACGCGCTTAGTGAACGTAAGAATGCATAGAAGTCAGCGTCTTTGTTAAATGCTCCCGCATAAACACGAGCAACTTCTGCATCGGCTTCACCACGCTTGGTTAACGATTCACGCTCCGCTTCTGCCAACGTCGTCGCCACTTCTAGCTCGGCTTGAGCACGCAGAACTTCTGCTTTCTCACGACCTTGAGAGCGGTGTCTACGCGCTACAGCTTCACGCTCTGCACGCATACGTTGGTAGATAGACTCAGAGATTTCATCCGGTAGGTTGATTTTCTTGATACGAACATCAACAACACTGATACCTAAATCTTCAGAGCTACGCTGTGCTGAAACCAGTACGGTTTCCATCACTTGGTCACGCTTCTCAGAAACAAGCTCTTGGATGGTTTTACCACCAATCTGGTTACGGAGGCCATCTGACACACGACGTTGCAATAGTGCTTCCGCTGTCAGAATGTTACCGCCACCCGTTGCCAAGTAGAACTTACCAAAGTCTTCAATACGCCATTTCACGTACGAATCAATGATAACGTCTTTTTTCTCAGAGGTAACAAAACGGTCAGAGTTGCCATCCATCGTTTGTAAGCGAGCATCTAAGATTTTCACTTGGTCAAACAGTGGAATCTTAAACTGAAGGCCTGGTTCACGAATCTTCGCTACACCATTTCCATCATCCAAAATTCGACCGAATCGAACAACGATGCCACGCTCAGCTTCTTGAATCACGAACATCGACATTAGCATGATCGCTGCTAAAAAGACGACAAGAGGTAATAAGAACTTACGCATACTTAAAATCTCCCTTGACGTGTTGATGTGCGACCTTCAGATGTTGGAGATACATCTGGTTTCTGTTCTAGTTCAATACCGTGGCTTGAGCCTGTCGTGATCGGGTTAGATGACTCACTGCTCGATTTATTCATCATACGGTCCAATGGCAGATACATAATATTGCCACTCGATTCCGCATCAATCAGTACCTTACTGGTATTGCCGAAGACACGTTCCATCGTTTCTAAATACAAGCGATTACGCGTTACTTCTGGCGCAGCTTTAAACTCAGGAAGTAGCAGTTCGAAACGTGCAACATCACCCAACGCTTGGTTGGTTGTCGTTTCGAAGTAACCTTGTGCTTCTTTCTTCACACGTTCTGCACGACCTTGCGCTTTAGGCAAGATGTCATTTCGGTAAGCTTCCGCTTCACGAACATAACGCTCTTCATCCTCTCGAGCTTTGATCGCGTCATCAAACGCATCATTCACTTGTTGAGGCGGACGCGCAGACTGGAAGTTCACATCAACAACAAGTAAACCTAATTCATAACGCTCAATGATGCGATTAATCATCTCTTGAGTACGGTCACGAACCAGTTGACGACCGGTTGTCAGGATATCATCCATCTGACCATCACCAATAACAGCACGAAGTGCAGCATCTGTCGCCTGACGAAGGCTATCATCTGCATTGGTAACGTTATAGAGATACTGACGAGGGTTCACGATACGGTACTGAACATCCATATCAACGTTTACCACGTTTTCATCACGGGTCAGCATTAAGCCTGAACCACGCAAAGAACGAATAGCTTGTACGTTAATTGGTTGAACTTCGTCAACAAACGTTGGCTTCCAGTTTAGACCTGGGCTCACAATCGTGTGGTACTGACCAAAGCGTGTCACCACACCTTGCTCTGCTTCACCGATGGTATAGAAACCAGATAGTCCCCAGACAACTGCTGCAACTGCTGCAACAACGCCAATACCAGCTTTTCCATTTCCCCCACCAATTGATGGGCCATTTTTATTCCCGAAAACTCCACCCAATTTCTGACTCAGCTTACTAAATACTTCATCGAGATCAGGTGGACCTTGATCGCGGCCGCCACGATTTTTATTACCCCAAGGGTCTTTATCGTTTCCACCGTTGTTGCCAGGCTCGTTCCACGCCATTAGATAACTCCATCAGTATGATATGACGACAGTTTTTTTAATACTTTAGCAGTCCATCACGAGACGATAAAGTCTTCATGTAAACTACTTTCCCTTTTTTGTAACCGCTGCCAATCGGTTTGCTGCATACGAACATCGATGACAAGGGTGCCATCGGCTTCATATTCTTCATGTTCAATACAATCAAGCTGGCAAAATTGACTACGTAGTCGCCCTGCATATTGGGGAGGTAGCGCAAGGCGATGTCTCACCATTGTCCCCGCCAATAGCTCTTGAAATGCAGTGAACAGTAAATCGATACCTATTCCATCTCGTGCCGAAACCCAAACTCGGGTAGGAAGCCCTTCTTCATTACGTTCAATAGCGGGCTCGCGATTATCCATACTGTCAATTTTGTTCATGACTAACAGAGAAGGGATGTCGCTGGCTTCTATTTCTTCTAAAACAACATTAACCGCTTCGATATTGTCACGAAAGCGATCATCACTGGCATCCACAACATGCAACTGCAAGGTTGCTTCTTGGGTTTCCTGCAGTGTTGCTTTAAAAGCAGCAACCAAGTCATGCGGTAAGTGACGAATAAAGCCCACAGTATCAGCAAGGATAGTAGGGCCTACATCGGCAACATCAATGCGCCGTAACGTTGGATCTAACGTAGCGAATAGCTGATCAGCGGCATACACACCCGACTCAGTAATACAGTTGAACAATGTAGATTTACCTGCATTGGTATAACCGACTAGTGAGAGAGTAGGTATTTCAGCGCGCTGCCTTGCTCGACGCCCTTGTTCACGCTGTTTAGCCACTTTTTCAAGGCGGCGTAAAATAGTTTTAATGCGATCACGAAGTAGACGACGGTCAGTTTCAAGTTGAGTTTCACCGGGTCCACGAAGCCCTATTCCGCCTTTCTGGCGTTCTAGGTGCGTCCAACCTCGGATTAAACGAGTAGAGATGTGTCGTAACTGAGCAAGTTCAACTTGTAGTTTACCCTCGTGCGTTCTAGCACGCTGGGCAAAAATATCGAGAATGAGACCTGTACGATCTAATACTCGACATTTACACAAGTGTTCAAGGTTACGTTCCTGTGCTGGTGAGAGGGAATGGTTAAAAATGATGACATCTGCACCATCGGCCATTACCGCTTGGGCTATTTCCTGTGCTTTACCTTCACCCACGAAGTACTTAGGGTGGGGAGATTGTCGACTGCCAGTAACAACTCGCAGTGTGTTAACTCCCGCAGAAGATACCAGCATTTCACATTCGCTGAGATCTTCCCACTCTTCTTCTTGATTGAAGTTGATATGAACAAGAATAGCCTGCTCACCGGCTTCATAACGGTCAAACAAGCATTAACTCCTTCAAAGACAAATTATTCTTCAGTCTTTTCCTGGGGACGTTCCGAGCCACCTTGTGGTCGCTCACCAGTTGAACTGTGATGGCTCACTGCTCGAGCTGGTACAACCGTCGAAATAGCATGCTTATATACCATCTGATTAACGGTATTTTTAAGAAGGATCACGAACTGATCAAAGGATTCGATTTGACCTTGTAGTTTGATGCCGTTTACCAGATAAATTGACACTGGAATACGTTCTCGACGCAGCGCATTCAAAAATGGGTCTTGTAATGATTGCCCCTTAGCCATTATTTTTTTCCTTATCTATTTGTAGTTATTAGCACTTTATAAAATAAAAATACGCAAACAATTGATAGTATACACCTTTACACACCGTCACAACTCAAAGAGTTCATAACTGTTTGCAAAGCCAAATCAGGGTGGCTGCTGTCCAACCATGTCAGTGACTGCCAACTACGTAACCACGTAATTTGTCGCTTGGCTAACTGACGGGTAGCACAAACCCCCCGATAAATCGCCTCATCAAATGAGGACTCTCCCGCCAGATAATCCCACATCTGTCGGTAACCTACGCAGCGAATAGAAGGAAGATCAGGGTGTAGATCTTCACGCTCAAATAGCGACTTAACCTCTTGTTCAAAGCCAGCTGCAACCATTTTTTCAAATCGTAGTTCTATACGCTTGTGCAGAACGGCACGATCATCTGGTGCAATAGCAAACTGGTGAACGTTATAAGGCAGAGCCTCTCCTTTTTGCTGTGTCAGGTTTGTTAAAGTGTTACCCGAAATACGAAAAACTTCCAATGCTCGCGACAAACGTTGCGGATCATTTGGATGAATACGCTGAGCAGCGACGGGATCAATCCGTGCCAACTCGTCATGTAAATCCTGCCAGCCTTTTTGCTGTGCCTCAAGTTCGATTTGTGCTCTCACTTCCGGATCAGCAGCTGGTAAAGGTGATAAGCCTTCCAACAATGCTTTGTAATAGAGCATTGTTCCACCAACCAACAATGGAATTTTTCCATCATCGACAATTGCCTTCATTTCGGCAAGTGCATCGCGTCGAAAATCCGCAGCTGAATAGCTTTCTGCTGGATCAAGGATATCAATCAAACGATGAGGAGCGAGCGCAAGCTCATCCGCATCCGGCTTTGCCGTTCCGATATCCATACCCTTATAAATAAGGGCTGAATCGACGCTAATGATTTCTACAGGTAACTTTTGGCGTAGTTTTATCGCCAGATCAGTTTTCCCTGATGCTGTTGGTCCCATCAAAAAAAGGGCTGTTGGTAAATTATTGTTACTCATCACTCAAATGCTTGTTTTGCTGCAGCTAAATCAATCGCCTGCAACAGGAATGGTAAATACCGCTCTAGCTTTAATGCCCACAGTTGTTCAACTTCAGTCACCAAGGCGATTCCTTGCGACAGACTATAGGGTTCTGCAGTACCCAGCAATGCTTTTGCAACATTATCGAGTAAAGTTTCCTGCATACTTTCAGCGTCTTCGGTCAATATCTTTAGAAGCTTAGGGATAAACACTTGCAAATTTTGCTGCCGCATTGGTAATGATACCGCCATCACCATGAGCTGCTGCTTTCCTTTTACCTGAAGTATCACCCCTAACTGTTGTAGCACAGTTTGTGTCGATGTGGCGATATTGATTAAGGATGAATCGACTGAGAGCACTAATGGTATCAAAAGCGGTTGAGGTTTTAGCCCTTCTGTCGAAGCAAGCTGTAATTGCCCCCTCACTTGTAAATAACGCAGTCGCTCTATCGATGCAAGGCACAGCCCTGCTCCCTGTTCGACAAGTAAATACTTCCCCTCAATGACACTGACTACCTTACCAATCCCCTGAGCACCACGCCCCGTGGACTCACTGGTTGCTGCCTGAATCTCTTCTGTCGGTATTGAGGTATGCGGTACTTGCTGAGTATCTGATGCACCTTCTACCGCCGACCCTGTTGACATCAAGGCTTGATAGGCAGCCGTTGCTCGCGGAGAGGGAGAAGCCGCTCCATACTCTTTGCCTCGATAAGGTTCATTAACCTCATTCTTGCGTGGAGAAGAAGGCTCTCTCGATGAACCCGAATGCGCCGACTGCTTGGGAAATTGCTCTCGCCAAGAGGAGGCAGGTGCTTGTGAAGGGTAGCTCGGTACTGATGCGACGGCATCAACATAGGCACTACGGTTCTGATTTCCACCGGTATGGACATCACTCGCTTTAGCATCGCTACTGTGCCTATTTCCAACAAAGACATCATCTGCATGACCTTCTTGCGTAGGCGATGAAGGAAAAGAGACCGCTTCTTGATGCTGTGCAGACTGAGGGGAATGAATCGCTTCACTGCTTGAAGGCAGAAGCTCTCCCTGATTCAGGGCATCAAAAACGGTCTGAAAAATAAAGTCATGCACTAAGCGAGCTTGATGAAAACGTACTTCATGTTTCGCGGGATGCACATTCACATCAACTTGATGCGCATCGACTTCAATAAAAAGCACATAAGCAGCATACTGATCGCCCTGTAATCGGTTCTCATATCCCTGACGAATAGCATGATTGATGAGCTTATCTTTCATCATCCGTCCATTCACATAGCAATATTGAATATCGTTTTGCGAGCGAGCACCTTCTGGAGAGCAGACCCAGCCTCTCAACTTAAGATCACCATGTGCCATTTCAACTTCCAGAGCATGCTGAAGAAAAGGCGAACCACACACGGCTGCCAAACGTCGTTCTGTCTGGCTGTCTGTACTGGCGGGTCGATACTGACGAACGACTTTGCCGTTGTGTCGCAAAATAATCGTGGTATCAAAACGGCTTAATGCTATGCGCTTCAAGAGTTCATCAATATGACCAAACTCTGTTTTATCCGTTCGCAAAAATTTACGACGTGCAGGCGTGTTGAAAAAGAGGTCGTGGACTTCTAGCGTTGTACCAACCGGATGCGCTGCAGGCTTAAGCTGCACATTCATATCACGGCCTTCGGCATAGGCTGTCCACGCTTCGGTCTGATCAGCTGTTCGTGAGGTCAGTGTTAATCGAGAGACCGAGCTAATACTCGCCAGCGCTTCACCACGAAAGCCAAGGCTATCAATGGCTTCAAGGTCATCGAGAGTGGCAATTTTAGAGGTTGCATGTCGACTCAATGCTA
Source organism: bacterium sp. HQB-150 (assembly GCA_043421945.1). Classification (GTDB taxonomy): domain Bacteria; phylum Pseudomonadota; class Gammaproteobacteria; order Enterobacterales; family Vibrionaceae; genus Thaumasiovibrio. The sequence goes on from JBHOGO010000021.1 coordinate 47,468, forward strand.
GGCCAAGTTCATCTTTACGAATGCCTGAGCCATTATCACGGATGCGAATTAAGCGGCTTCCACCTTTTTCTATATCAATTTCGACGCGGTTTGCTCCCGCATCAAGGCTGTTTTCTACCAGCTCTTTCACCACAGAGGCAGGCCTTTCAACCACTTCCCCTGCTGCGATCTGATTAGCCAGTCGAGCAGGCAATATCTGAATAGGCATGATTAACTACTTAGTTTCTATACATGGAGTATGAGAAGAGGGCGACTACAGCCCTCTTAAGAGCTCGGTATTTTCAAGACTTGCCCAATGGCAAGTTGGTCTGAGCGAAGCTTATTAGCATGACGAATACTGTCAATCGTCACCCCGTACTGCGAAGCAATTCGACTTAAAAACTCACCTCGCTGGACGGTATGGGCGATATCAGGCACGACCTCAGCGGTTATACTTAACTTCTGACCCACCAATAACTTGTCGCTTTTTAGGTTATTTTGCACGCGAATGCTCTGCGCACTAACCCCATGATTATCGGCAATTCGCCCCAGGTAATCCCCACGCTTCACCGTGTAAGTGATTAAGCGGGATGTCGGTGAAGAACTCGATGAACCACCGGCAATTTTAAGCTTTTGCCCGACTCGTAACTGATCACTGCGTAAGTTGTTACCAGAACGAATAGAGCTGATGCTAACACCATACTGCTCCGCAATTTTCCCGAGATAGTCGCCGCGCTGAACGGTATGTGTCATCACCGTTGGTGTCGGTAGCGCTGTCGTGCCGACACCTTTTGTTGCGCCTTCAATCGTCAATTTTTGACCAACCGCCAAGCTGTCACTGCGCAACTCATTAGCTTCACGGATACTTTGTACGGTGACATTATAGCGCTGGGCTATCTTACCTAAAAACTCACCTCGCTGGACAACGTGCGTCGCGGTTTGACCCTGCGTCACTGGCTGCACAGATGGTGAAGGTGCGCGAGTGTCAGGGATTCTCAAGACCTGACCAATTCTTAGTGTGGTCGATTGCAGTTTATTCTGAGTTTGGAGCGCTTTAACCGTCGTTCCATACTGATTAGCAATTTTCCCCAAAGACTCACCAGAAGTCACGGTATGCTTAATACCTCGACGACGAGCTGCCCATAATGTGCCGTCTGGTGGACTAACATCAAAGTAGCTTTCGATTCCGGCGAGTACCGCATTGGCCAGCTTATCTTGGTGCGTACGGTTGAAGAGTAGTTGCTCTTCTGTTGGGTTCGTTATGAAACCCGTCTCCACCAATAAAGATGGAATATCCGGTGATTTCAATACGGCCAAACTGGCATGCTCAGGTTTACTTTTATGCAGAGTCGTTATCTTACGCATTTCATTGAGCACTCGAGTCGCAACATCATAGCCTTCTCGTTGCGAGTGGCTAAACTGCAAATCCAGCACTGCCATACTTAAGTACTGATCATCTTGGCTTCCAGAGAGGACATCCCCTCCGCCCAATAGCTCTGACTGCTTCTCATGTTGCTCGAGCCAACGACCTATTTCCGTATTCGCTCGACGAGTATTCAATACCCATACAGAAGCACCACGGGGCTGTGGTTTATGAAAACCATCAGCATGTACCGAAACAAGTAAGTGCGCACGACTCTTTCGAGCAATTTCAGTACGCGCATTGAGGCTAACGTAATAATCACCGTCTCGGGTGAGAACAGCACGCATGCCTTCGATCGCATTAATTTTCTGCGCCAATTTACGTGATACGGTTAAATTCACAGCTTTTTCATATCGCCCACTAGGACCAACCGAGCCGGGATCCTCCCCGCCATGGCCAGGGTCGATAGCAATAATAATATCCTCCACCCCATGTGGCGTTGCTACAGAAGTCGGTGCCGTCGAGGAAGGCTGTGCGGGTTCAGCGACCTCAGCAGGTTGTGTGTTATGTGGTAAATCCAATACAAGACGATGTCCGTAAGTACCATCAGGGGTCGGAGCTAGGTCAAAAATCGCCGGTGTCGTCATGTGATTTAACTCAAAGACCAACCGAAAAGACGATGTTTCAGGTGGGGTACTTTTCCGAATCCGAGTTAACACTTCACTCTTTTGAACCGTGACAGGCAGCGCCGTCGACAGGGCTGTTTTCTTGAGATCAACCACTAACCGATTCGGTTCGGTCAATGTGAAATAGCTATAGTCCGGCGTGGTACTCATGTCGATCACCACACGAGTTTTGTCCGGTGCCGGCCACGTTCTAATACCGTTTAGCTCATTACTCCATACTTGAGAGCACAATAAGCTCAGCAAGCCGGCAGCGATAAGCCACCGGATCCGTGGAAATACTCGTTTCAACATAACTCCAGTCGTTGAATCAACATCGCGCCATATTCAGTATTGGCACGAATGGTTACATTACGCTGCTCACCAAGATAACGAAGATCGATATCAAGATCAGGGGCAGGCAGCATGCCTTCACCTTTTTCTGGCCATTCGACAATACAAATAGCATCAGGTGTAAAATAATCACGAATCCCCATGAATTCCAACTCTTCTGGATCGGCAAGTCGATACAGATCAAAATGATAGACCTGCCATGTGTCTAATTCATAAGGTTCAACCAAAGTATACGTTGGGCTCTTCACATTCCCCTGATGACCTAACGCACGGATAAAACCACGGCTAAATGTCGTTTTCCCCGCGCCTAAATCACCGTGCAGATAAATCGTTGTCTGAGTGTTACACGCATTTGCTAGTTGCTGGCCTAACTGGATCGTTGCGTTTTCATCAACCAACACGGTTTCAAATACTGTTTGCGTCATGTCTATCTGGATTCACTAGTTGTCTAATATAAGGAAAGAGGTCACTTGCCAGCATACCGCGCTCTCCGCCTTGACTGCAAAGATCCGCCGCTTGACTATGTAACCAAGTGCCACATACTGCTGCTTGAGAGAGTGATAGTCCCTGAGCAACAAGTGCACCAAGTATACCAGAGAGCACATCTCCCATCCCACCACTCGCCATACCGGGATTACCTGCTGAGACCAACCAAGACTGTTGACCATCATAAATAATACTTCCCGCTCCTTTTAATATCGTGACACCACCATATTTTTGTTGGATATGCACAGCAGCATCAAAACGATCAGCTTCTACATCGCTGATACTGCAGCCAAGCAATCGAGCGGCCTCTCCTGGGTGAGGAGTTAAAATTCGGTTAGGGTTATAGTCTGGTGATAATGCTAATAAGTTCAATCCATCAGCATCAATTACGCAACTTTTTTTCTCACCTTGTAGATGAAAGATGAGTGCCTTACTCCAATCACTTTGCCCAAGTCCGGGGCCAATAAGCAACACATCAGCCCATTCATATTGAGAAGCGACCACATGCGCTTTATCCTGCCAACCAAGTGCCATCAATTCAGGCCGTGAGGCTAATAAAAGAGAAACATGTTCAGGTTGCGTGATCACAGAGACCAATCCTGCCCCGGTGCGTAATGCCGCTTCACTCGCGAGACGGATAGCGCCCCCCATCCCTTTATCACCACCGACACAAAGCAGTCGACCATGATCGCCTTTATGTGCGGTACGTTTTCTCGGCAATAAATAAGGTTCGACATCCATCGGCATAACACGCAAACAGTTAGGCGTAATCGTGGATGCAAACTCGGCTTCGATACCTAACCCTGCAAAGTGAAGCTCACCCGTAAAGTCTGCTGACTGTCCGGTCATTAAACCACGCTTAACGGCGACAAATGTAATCGTTAAGTCAGCCTTTACTGCTGATGTCATCACATGCCCACTATCAGCATGCAGACCTGAAGGCACATCCAAACTCAACACTTGTGCGGCACTATGGTTAACAGCAGAGATGACATCAAGATGCTTAGCGGCAATATCACCTTTTAGCCCCGTTCCCAGCATGGCATCAATGACACAATCAAAGTCATCTTTAATACTTACTTCAACATCAGAAAGGGTGCCGCCATCTTCTAACCACGCCTGCTGTGCTTGCTGACAGTCCTCGGAGAGACGCTCAAGTGCACCAACATGCCAAACGGTCACATCAAGCCCAGCGGATTTAGCTAGCCTTGCCACCACGTAACCATCACCACCGTTATTACCTGACCCACAGCAAACCAGTAGCCGAGTCACATCAGGCCAACGCTCACGCAGCAACTCAAAAGCGGCTTCACCAGCACGTTCCATCAAAGTGTAAAGTGTGATGTCCAACTGTTTTGCTATTCGCTTTTCCCCCAGCTTCACCTGATCAGCGCAATACAGAGAGTGTGGTAAACTTAACGACACTTTTGTCATACCTATCATCCTTACCATGTCGAACTACACTATTGATTACACAGTATTAGCCCAAAATATCAAGAAATGGGGAGCTGAATTGGGATTTCAGCAAGTGGGTATTACCGATATTGACTTGCAAGACCAAGAAGCACCGCTTCAGAAATGGCTTGATAGTGGTTATCACGGCGATATGGATTGGATGTCTAGGCATGGCATGATGCGCGCGCGCCCTGAGGAGCTGTTACCAGGCACAATGCGTGTGATCAGCGTCAGCATGGACTATTTACCCCCCGAAGCAGGGTTTGCTGAGACACTAAAGCAACCTGATAAAGCGTATATCAGCCGCTACGCACTTGGGCGTGACTACCACAAGCTAGTAAGACAGAGGCTAAAAAAGCTCGGTGAAAAAATTTCGAAAGAAGTTGAACAACTCGGCTTTCGGCCTTTTGTCGACTCTGCGCCTATTTTAGAGCGCCCGTTAGCTGAGAAGGCTGGCTTGGGATGGACAGGAAAGCATTCGCTTATTTTGAACGCTCAAGGTGGGTCATGGTTCTTTTTAGGTGAGTTACTTGTCGACATCCCACTCCCCATAGATAAACCGGTTGAAAATGAGTGTGGTCGCTGTGTCGCCTGTAAGACTAGCTGCCCGACGGGCGCAATTGTCGGCGATACTGTCGTTGATGCTCGACGTTGCATCTCTTATCTCACCATCGAACTTGATGGGGTTATTCCTGAAGAGTTTCGAACTCTTATCGGCAATAGAATCTATGGTTGTGATGACTGCCAGCTGGTTTGCCCCTATAACCGCTACAGCCATATTACCGCGGAGCAAGATTTTCATTGTCGCCCTCAACTTCACCAACAAGATCTACTCTCGCTATTCACTTGGGATGAAAAAACCTTCCTCTCTAAGACCGAAGGCTCTGCGATTCGTCGAATTGGTCATGAGAAGTGGCTACGTAATATTGCTATCGCCATCGGCAACGCGCCCTATTCCGTCGAGTATGTGGATGCATTGAATGCACGATTAGGGATGACAGAGGTATTGGATGTTCATCTACATTGGGCGATAGAGCAACAAAAGAAAGATCAATTCCAGCGTAGCCAAAAAACAGAGCGATTAATCCGTATTGTAGAGAAAGGCTTAAGCAGGGATGCTTAAGCCATCATATCCCCACCGACAAAACAGTCATATACCCGCGTAATGTCAAACTTTCACATCAAATGTGGAAAACATTTTCAGATACGTTCAAACTGGCGCGCTTTTTGGATTTTAAACACATGTCGAGAAAAGCATAACGGCAACAAACCCACAATATGAATAACAATTGAACAAGCTGTTTCTAAACACTGAAAAGAACGCTTAAACCATTGATACTAATGGGATTGTTATAAAATTACAGCTTGTGGAAAACCGCATGCCAGCATCGGTAACAGGCATAATTCTAAGGCGATAACGGAAATACAACACCGATTATCACCAGACTTATCCACAAAACATAAGCTGTGGACAACTCTGTGCACGAATAGGATACAAAACGCCAAACCGCAGAGATTATAAGGGCTAACGCAGATTCATCGCAGAGTGATTGCAGAGCAATAACTTAGAAATTGACATGTTTTATTGTTTGTAAGGGATGATATGACTTCATATCAGCGCCAGCTCTCTGGCTTATTGGAATAATGCTTCACAGCATTAACGCCATTTCTGGCGGAAGCTAATCAATTAGCAATATGGAGATAACATAAAAAAATCCTCACCTAACGCATAGAATACGCTCTAGTAAGGAACCTTATGTTGACTGTTGTATAACAACAATCCTTTTAAATTTGGAGCGACACACGAGGTTCGAACTCGTGACCTCAACCTTGGCAAGGTTGCGCTCTACCAGCTGAGCTAGTG
>JBHOGO010000022.1:0-52965 GCA_043421945.1 bacterium sp. HQB-150
TTGCTGTATTCAAGCATTCAAACAGCTCCAATGCCAGAAAGGCTGCTTAAGCTAGCTGAGGCTCGGTGGTAATCAGGTTGATTTTTGCGAAGTACTTTGAAAAGGCATCGATATTCATGAGGTGCTCCCGAAAAAGGGAGTATAAGATCACAAGTAAAACTGATCGTCAAACTGATCATTTTGCTCGAAAAACGTTCATGATCTTGCCCTGGAGAGATAAACCCTCAACTTTGATAAATGATTTAATAATCCGCTGACATTAACAATAATCACAATCAACCAACATAGTCAAACAGGCCCAACTCGAAAAAACCGAAGTAAAGCATCGGAAATTGATTTCTTATTTTGTGAACGCTGTAATATCTTACGGCGGCGTTTTAAAGTGCTTAATAATAGTTCTAAATTGACTTAGCACAGACAATCGTAAAGATCGTGTTATTAATTTCTAGGTTATTGTGTAATAAGAGATAGCTCCTAGGGCGCAGCTATCTCGAGGTGATCATTTCCAAATGATGAGGAATGATGACTAGTTAGTCATAGAGTACTGAACGCCTTCTTCACAAAAGCGCACACCTTTATAGTTTGCAATGCAAAGTTCGCCATTGTATTCAACGAAACCAATCCATGGCTCAGCAATGAACCCCGCAACGATATTGCCAGAACTAGCTTCTGAGACTGGGATATAATAGGTGTTAGATTCAATGTTAGCTTTTCGGTACTGACCCGGTGATGCAACGTATTTGTTTGCGAATAAGGTTCTTTCTTCGAGATTAAGATATTCACTCTCAAGGTTTTGTGCACTAACTGTGGCTGATGCACAAATTGCTATTCCTATAAAGGTGCTAACAATCACTGTTTTCATATACATCTCCTTGTTATTACGAATGCTTTTTAATCATAACTTGATTAGCTGTTATTTCCTTGAACACACGAGAAAAACATCGTATTACAAACACTATCCTCATCTTACCCTCATCGTCAACATGTAGGGTAGAAACCTGTTAGACTAAGCGTTTTAAGATAATGAGAATTAGAAGATGTCCGCATTGTTATCATTTTATCAGCAGTACCCTGACCAAGAAGGGTTGTTATCTACCTACCAAGGTGAAGGGTTCGTGACAGCGATGGCTGCAGCACCTAACATTATCGACCCAACAGAGTGGATCAGCTTCTTTTGGGGGGGTGAAGAGAATGCACCATTTGAAAGTGCCGAACAATTTGAAGCATTTGCAAACGCAGTGGTTGATACCTTTAACCACACGCGCGACGCTCTATTTAGCCAACAGTGGCAATGGCCTGAAGCCTGCCAATTAGATAATGAAGATATCGTCACTCCGGAAGCGCAAGCTTTTTGTGAAGGTCTTCTACAAGGCTGGCAATTAGCACGCGATGACTGGGAAACACTCATGCCAGAGCATAGTGAAGAAAATGCACTCCTTGGTGGTGTACTACTTTCATTAAGCTTACTGTTTGATCCTGAAACAGCGATGAAAGAGCTAGCTTCTCAAGGCATTGAAGGGCTAGAGCAATTTGAAGAGATCTACAATGCGATGCCTGCCATGCTTAATGGGTTAACGATTAAAGCCCAGCAGTTACTCGCCGAACAAGAATAACGGTGGCTCATCACCACCCCTAATCGGCATAAAAAAGGGTTGATAGTGATATCAACCCTTTTTCTATTTAATCAGCTAAGCACATTCAAAATGAATACGCTGTCAGCGACAAATATTGGCTTAAGCGTTGCCTTTTACCTTTAATTGTAAGTCAGCAGCAAAATCAAGCATACGGTTTAGTGGAATCAAAGACTTCTCTCGTAATGACTCATCAACAAAGATTTCATGCTCTGCTCCGCCTTCACGTAACGCACCTTCAATCGCTTGCAAACCATTCATCGCCATCCAAGGGCAATGTGCACAGCTACGGCATGTTGCACCAGCGCCTGCAGTCGGAGCCTCAATCAACTCCTTCTCTGGCACTTGTTGCTGCATTTTAAAGAAAATGCCTTTGTCTGTCGCAACGATCAATTTTTGATTTGGAAGACTTTTCGCCGATTTAATCAATTGACTCGTTGAACCAACAGCGTCAGCGAGTTCAACCACACTTGCTGGTGACTCAGGGTGAACAAGGATGGCTGCCTCAGGGTAAACATTTTTCATGTCACGTAGCGCTTTCGCAGAAAACTCATCATGAACGACACATTCGCCTTGCCATAAGATCATATCTGCGCCGGTTTGGTTCGCAATATAAGAGCCTAAATGACGGTCTGGTCCCCAGATAATCGGCTTATCATCAGCATCAAGGTGTTCGACAATCTCAAGAGCAATGCTTGATGTCACCACCCAATCGGCACGAGCTTTTACCGCAGCAGAAGTATTCGCGTAAACAACGACAGTATGATCTGGGTGCTGATCACAAAATTCAGTAAACTTATCGGCTGGACAACCAAGATCGAGTGAACACTCGGCTTCAAGTGTCGGCATCAATACCGTTTTTTCAGGCGTCAGGATCTTTGCTGACTCACCCATGAAGCGTACACCACAAATAATTAGCGTCTTTGCTGGGTGCTGGTTACCAAACTTGGCCATCTCTAATGAATCGCCAACAAAACCGCCAGTTTCTTCTGCAAGTGCTTGAATTTCTGGATCAGTATAATAGTGAGCGATCAGAACCGCATCACGCTCTTTTAACAAAGCATGGATTTTTTCACGATATTCTACTTTCTGATCATCATTAAGCTTCGCAGGCTTAGGAGGAAAAGGGTAAATTGTTTGGCTTGGATCGAATTGTACACTCATTGCATTGCTCTATCAGAAAACTGACTAATTCGAGCATTATACACGCGACCGCAGTGAATTCGTAGCCTAGAGGTAAGGATATTGTGATGTAAAAAATACGATTCAAACAACTTCAAGCTTTCGTTTAATCACTTGAAGCTGCTTGCTTCGCTGTACTATAACTTGTCGATATTCTGCTGAGCTTGGACAGCACTTGTACTTCCTGGATAAGTATCAATCACTGCTTGGTAATGCTTCTTCGCTTCTGCTGTATTCTCTTCACGCTCGGCAATTAAACCTAGCTTAAACATGGCATCAGCCCGTTTATTCGAGTCATCAAACCCAACAACAGCATTAAAATGTTCAGTAGCGTCAGCGTTACTACCTTGAACAAAGTGAAGTTGCCCCAGCCAATAATGTGAATTAGCTTGGTACGCTGATTCTGGGTACTGCACTAAGAATGCATCAAAGGCCTTTATCGCACCGACATAATCTTTTTCTTGTAAGATAAGAGCAACGGCGGCCTCATAAGAGGCATTTTCATCGAGATTAGATGAATAGGCGACATCAGGTTCATCATTATTGACCTGAGCTGTATTCGTGGCGACGGGTTGACGAGAACTCAATGCATCCACTTCACGATAGAGATCGCGTTGACGATTCAGCATTTGGCTAAGATCGTAGCTATTTTGTTCAACCATGCCACGCAACTCATCAATTTCGGAAGAAAGTTGAGTTAATTGCTGCTGCATTTGAATTTGAACATGATTTCGAGTGTTGATCAGTTGTTCAAGTCGCGCAAGTTCCGAATCCCCACTGTTTGTTAGGTCCGTAACGGGCGCAGGGGCTGCAATAGCAGCCCCACTCAGCAACATCAACACGGCGATACGTGTTACGTTACTACTCATGACAATTTACCTATTAGTCAGCTAGTTATTAGTAAACTAAAACTGCACGACGGTTTTTAGCGTAAGAAGCTTCGCTCTGACCGTAAGCGATTGGCTTCTCTTCACCGTAACTCACGATAGAGATTTGTGAAGCACTAACGCCCAGTGCTTGAAGGTAGTTAGCAACTGCATTTGCACGACGCTCACCTAAAGCAATGTTATATTCAGGTGTACCACGTTCGTCAGCATGACCTTCAATCATTACGTTTTTGTTGTTAGTACGAAGGTAAGCAGCGTGCGCTTCTAGCATCGTTGCATAATCACTTTCGATTTCTGAATTATCAAACTGGAAGTAAATAGTCTGAAGTTTAAGAAGCGCTTGCTCCTTCATTTGCTCTTCAGTCATTCCATCATTTGCATCAGCAATTGGCTGTGAAATGACAGCTTGATTTTCATCAGTACCAGTAGTGTCAGATTGGCCGCTAGAAGTCGTACCTTCTGTAGAACTACATGCTGCCATTGCCAATACAGGTAGAGCAATCGCCAGCCCTTTCAGAACTTTGTTCAGTTGCATTTTATTTCCCTTTTTTAAATATTGCATTTTCGCAAAGATTATAAGAATGGTGACCAGGCTGGCGCCCGAACTCTGCCGCTTGTCACTGGTAACCGAGCCTTAAACCGTCCATCAATCGACACTAACGATAAAACGTTTGCCCGACCGTAGATAGAACTGTATATAACCATACCGCCATTAGGCGCGATACTTGGTGATTCGTCTAATAGCGTTTCTGTTAACACTTGAACCGCACCACTCGCTAAATCTTGTTTAGCAATGTTGTACCCTGATGCAGAACGGTTCACCATGATAAGAAAGCGTCCATCAGGCGTGATTTGCGCGCCCATGTTCTGCGATCCTTGCCAAGTAACACGCTGAGTTTCACCACTTACTAAATTTACTTGATAAATCTGTGGTTTACCACCCCGATCTGAAGTAAACATCAAAGAGCTACCATCGGGATGCCATACGGCCTCAGTATTATTAGAGCGACCTCGCGTAACCTGTGTAAGTGTTTTAGTTTCCAAGTCTTTAACATAGACATGGAGACTACCCGTCTTTGATAAAACCACAGCCAGTTTTTTGCCATCAGGCGAAAACTGTGGTGCACCATTGTGACGAGGGAATGACGTTATCTTTTCAATCTCCCCCGTGTAGATATTCATAATGAAGATCTGCGCTTGACGGTTTTCAAAACTCACATAAGCAAGTTGACTCCCATCAGGTGACCATGATGGTGACATCAAAGGCTCAGGTGACTTTAAAACTAGTCGCTCATTGTAGCCGTCATAATCAGCAACACGTAATTGGTATGGGTACTCTTCGTTTTCGTCAACAACGACATAAGCAATGCGCGTTAGGAAAGCCCCTTTTTCACCCGTCAGTGCCTCATAGACCACGTCAGAGATGCGGTGTGCTTGTGCACGAAGTTGAGACTCAATCACGGTCGCTCGTGTATTAAGGATAATATGGTCGTTACTTAATACGAGCTGTCCATCTACCAGTGTTTTACTCTCTCCACCGGTGAGCTGCCCACGAACAATATCAACCAATTGATAGTGGACAACGTAGCGATCTCCATTTTTGGTGATTTTACCGGTCAGAAGCGCATCAACGCTCATGGCAGACCACGCACTGTAGTCAATATCATCTGGTGAATAAGGCGTTTGGGGCATCTTATTCACTTCAACAGGATTAAACTTACCGCTACGACGTAGATCAGAAGCAATCACACTAGACACATCTTGTGGTAATGCTTCAGGGCCATCCCATTGAAAAGGAACGATTGCGATTGGACGAGCTGAATCAACTCCCCCCGTGATCACTAACTGAAGCTCTGCGCGTGCAACCTGACTAAATAGAAGCAGTGTTGCAACGACAGCGACTAATCCTTTTTTAAACATTATCTCTATCCTAATTTGGTTGTATCACGAGACTAATTTGACGTAGTTCCTTTACGATGTCAGGGTCCGATGGCATAGGAAACTCTGACACTGTCGTTACCGCGGCTTTCGCTGCTCGGCAAACCGCTCGGTCTCCACCACGCTCATCGACACGAATAACAAAACCTGTCGATGATAAAGAGAGGCCTAACTCGCACTCTTTACCACTAAAGCTGCTATCAACTAATAAGTTCTGTTCAATCATTTGCTTGTAGATTGCGCCATAACGATCTAGCTCACTTGAAATAAACTGTCCTCGGGCGCCTGTACGTTGCTCTGACTCAGCTTCAAGACCTAGAAACATGTCGTTAAGGGCAGCCTCCTGATCCTGCCTGCGCTGCTCTGCTTCCTTAGCTCTACGCTCTGACTCACGGCGCTCAGCTTCTGCTTTTTCTCGGGCGGCTTCTGCTGCGACGCGTTCAGCCTCAGCTTTACGCTTCGCTTCTTCTTCAGCTTTGCGGTCAATTTCAGCCTGCCTTGCAGCCGCTTCAGCTCGAGCTGCGGCGGCTTCTGCTTCTTGTCTTGCTGTTTCTTTGGCCTTTTGCTCCGCTTCCGCTTTTTCACGAGCGGCATCAGCTTCTCGCTTCGCTTTTTCTTGTGCTAGGCGTTCGTTTTCAGCTTTCGCTGCAGCGGCTTGCTGCTTTTCAGCCTCAATACGCGCCAACTCTGCCTTTTCGTTGGCAATCCTCGTCGCTTCTTCTGCTTTACGCTTCTCTTCTGCGACGACAATACGTTGCTCTTCAGCTTCTCGTGCTTCACGCTCAGCCTGACGCTTATCAGCCTGAAGCTGTCTAAGTTGAGCCTCTTGTGCCTGACGCTCTTGTTCAACGGCTTCTGCTTGTTGCTCCAAGCGGCGTAGTCGTTCTGCTTCTGCTTTCGTCGCTGCTTCGCGTTGTTCTCGCAGCTGCTTGGCTTGCTGACGAACAGCAGCAGGGTCAATGACCACCGCTTCGATAGATGCACCAACAGGCACAACTGGCTTGTTAGATTTAATATCTGCGCCCCAGGCTAATAAAGCGACCACAACAGCATGTGCTGTTAAGGAAAGAGCAAAAGCACCATAACTATTCTGTTTTTTCTTCATTGGTGTCTTCGCCTACTGCTATCCATCCGTGGCTTCAGTCATCAGCCCTACTTTACCGACACCGGCTTGATTCAATACATCGAGCGTTTCAATGATATAAAAATACGGTGCTTGAGCGGAGCCTCCAACCAAGACAGTAGCATTAGGGTTGATCGATAACTCTGCACTCACTCGCGTTAGAATATCTTGCAACGCTAAGGGCATAAAATCGCCATTATCAACGCTTAAGCGATGATTACCGTCACTATCAACTTCAACAATAATAAACGTGCTGTCATTCTCGTCCTGTGCCAGTTCTGCTGCCGTTTTAGCTTCTTGGGTCGTAGGAAGCTCGACATCAACACCCTGGGTCACAAATGGTGCGGTTACCATAAAAATAACCAGCAAAGCGAATGACACATCGATATAAGGTACGACATTTATTTCGGAGTTAACCTTACGTCGCTTACGATGATACGCCATTCAACTACCCCTCTTTCGACGAATTGAAAACTTGACGATGCAATATGCTCGAGAACTCATCCATGAAGGTCATATAGTTGTTTTCAAGTTTCTCAACACTGTTGGTCAAGCGGTTGAAGAATGTCACCGCTGGAATCGCTGCAATCAAACCCATCGCTGTTGCAATTAGTGATTCTGCAATCCCTGGAGCAACCATCGCTAACGTTGCCTGTTTCACAGCGCCAAGAGCGATGAATGCATTCATAATTCCCCAAACCGTACCAAACAAACCGATGTAAGGTGAAACTGAACCGACGGTTGCTAAAAAAGGTAGATTAGACTCTAACTCATCAATTTCTTTCGACAACGACACGCGCATTGCACGTGTTGCGCCTTCCATTACTGCACCTGGTTGTTGTTCATTGTTACGGTGCAAACGAGCAAATTCTTTAAAACCGCTATAAAAAATCTTCTCTGTACCCGTTAAATCATCTTTACGGGCTTGTACTTCGTGGTACAACTGAGAAAGGTCAACACCAGACCAAAAGCGGTCTTCAAAGCGTACAGCACGACGCTTTGCTTCTGACAATGCCTTACTACGTCGAATGATGATCGACCAAGACATCACAGACATTAGCAGCAAGCCTGCCAATATAATCTGCACTAAAGGGCCAGATTGTAAAAAGAGGTCAAGAATAGATAAATCCGCGGCCACAATAGATCTCCGATAAAATACGCTAAAGAGCGCAATAAAAGCCCTTGGTATGCTTTACGCTAAGGCTACGCTAACCGCAGCAAAGCACAACGGGACGATTCAACAATTAACTAAAGCCTGACAAAATTGATGCATACTCGGCCAAGTAACGCCCAAATGTCGACCAAAAATCACTTATCAACCAAACAGTCTTAAACATGCCCTTACGACACTATCAACACAGTGTGTTAAGAACTGACAAACCCAGTACTGTTAAGTTCCTTGTAAAGAAGCGAGCCTACCTCTGAGCCATATTGAGTGTTCAAATTAACGCCAAACGTGGCGAAAACTGAGCATTACTAGCGAATTCAGAAGAGACACCTTACTCCAAACTAAAACTATACCCGACCCGTAATTAACTGCAATCATGTTACTGTAACTTAGCGCTTTTTTTGCATGTCACAGCAATAAATTAGCGTTTAATTGCCTAATCTAACAACAGAATCAATTCTGACACACGCTTTGCTAACCCCTTCACACTTTTATTTAATGCATACAAAAAAAGCCTGCTATCAATGATAACAGGCTTTTTTGAACATCTGATGTAGGCTACTTAACTATAAATAGAGTAGCCAAAAAGTCATCACGATAGGTGCACTAATATAAGGCGTGAAAAGCAGCTGCCAGTACCAGCGATAAGGTGTAAAACCAACACCATACACCATCGCACTACACATACCCCAGATGAGTAATGGCCCTTTAACAATGTTAAAGCCACCAACAGACTCAGCGAATTGGGTAGGTTCCCACATCAGTACGCCAACCAATGCCAAGCCAAGCAACAGAACCACCGTTCGAAGTAAACCGTGATTCACTGGCTGATGCCATTGTGTTAGGCGTTGATCAAGATTCTGCATCTTTATCCATGTCTTCCGTTGTTTCTAACCAAAGGGCATTAATAATACCGAACGAACAGGCTAGCAACACACCTAAAATCCAAGCGAAATACCACATAATAATGCTCCTTAGTACAACGAGGTCTTGTTATCTTCAATGTATTTGTTATCCAGACGGCCAAACAATTTATAGTAAGTCCAAATGGTATAACTCAACACGATTGGCACCATCACAAACGCAACACCTGTCATGATGTTGAGTGTCAGCTCACTACTTGTGGCATCCCAAACCGTCAAACTATGCGAAGGCATAATGCTTGAAGGCATAATGAACGGGAACAGTGCGAAACCGAACGTCAGAATAATGCCAGCCATCGATAAACTCGACGTCGTGAAGGCAAGTCCTGGACGATGCAATTTAGAAAATGCGGCCGTCAACAACTGCATAACGACACCCAATACAGGCGCTGCCCATAAAATAGGGTATTCCTTAAAGTTGGCAAATAGAGCGCCGCTCTCACGTACCACTTCTTTATTCAGCGGGTTAGAAGGCCCTGCAATATCAAGGTTACCTACAATGCTATAACCTTCGATAAACTGCGCCCATACGCCACCAACCGCAAACAAAACAGCTGTAACGAGTGCCGTTATCACAGCAGTATTACTTGAACGCTCACGAAGTTCATCGCAGGTTTTCATCTGCAAGTAAGTAGCACCTTGTGTCAAGATCATTGCACTACTCACCAAACCACATAACAGAGCAAACGGATTCAATAGACCGAAGAAAGAGCCTGTATAGGTTGGAATTAATAGTTCGCTAAGCTGGAAAGGTACGCCTTGTAACAGGTTGCCAAATGCCACACCAAAAATGATTGGTGGAACAAAACTACCAATAAAGATGCCTGCATCCCACATTTTACGCCAGCGTGGATCTTCCAACTTCGAGCGGTAATCAAAACCGATTGGACGGAAGAACAACGCACAAAGCGTGATAATCATGGCAAAGTAGAAACCAGAGAATGCCGTTGCATACACGAGTGGCCATGCAGCGAATAGCGCACCACCAGCAGTGATCAACCAAACCTGGTTGCCATCCCAATGCGGTGCAATAGAGTTAATCATCACACGGCGTTCAGTGTCTGTTTTACCAAGGACAGGAACTAACGCCCCTACCCCCATATCAAAACCATCAGTTACTGCAAATCCAATACAAAGTACCCCAATGAGTACCCACCAGATGAACCTCAAAATTTCATAATCAAACATGGCTTAACTCTCCTTGCTTAAGCATCAACTTGGCGAGCGACAACATTTTCAGCATCGTTCGTAGTTTCAAAATGATAGCGACCTGTCTTCAGGCTACTTGGACCCAAACGAGCAAACTTAATCATCAGGTACATTTCAGCAATAAGGAAAACAGTGTAAAGCCCACAAATTGCTACCATTGAGGTAATGACTTCAGCTGGCGTTAGCTGCGACACAGCCATTGATACAGGAAGAACCTCACCAACAGCCCAAGGTTGACGACCGAATTCTGCCACAAACCAACCAGCTTCAATGGCAATCCATGGCAATGGCAAGCTATATAGACATGCCTTCAATACCCATTTTTTGTCGGTGATTTTATGACGGCAAGTTTGAATAAACGCCGCACCGATAACAAACAGCATCACAACACCCGCTGCCACCATGATTCTGAAGCTCCAGAACAATGGCCATACAGTTGGTATGGAATCGTCAGCTGCCTGAGAGATCTGCTCTTCAGTCGCATCAACCACGGCATCTGTATACGGCTTAAGTAAGAAACCATAACCGAGGTCATGCTTAACATCATCAAACGCTGCAATATTTTCAGGTGTTCTATCACCAGAGCGAAGTCTTTCGAGTAATTCGTAAGCAATCATACCGTTACGAATACGATCTTCATGCTCAAGTTTTAGCTCACGCAGGCCTGTTACTTCAGTATCAAGCGAACGCGTCGCGATAATACCCATCATGTATGGGATCTTAATCGCGTAATCTGTTTCCATCGTCTCTTGATTTGGGATACCAAATACGGTGAATGCAGCAGGTGCAGGTTCGGTATGCCACTCAGATTCAATGGCCGCTAATTTCACTCTTTGCACATCGCCTAGCTCATAGCCTGACTCATCGCCTAAAACAATCGTCGACAAAATCGCGGCAATACCAAACGAGGAAGCAATCGCGAACGAACGACGTGCAAACGGCAGGTCACGACCTTTAAGGATGTAGTACGAGCTAATTGAGAGGACGAAGATTGCACCACAGGTGTAACCCGCAGCAACAGTGTGTACAAATTTAACTTGTGCAACAGGGTTAAGTACAACTTCTGCGAAGCTCACCATCTCCATACGCATTGTTTCAAAGTTAAATTCAGCACCTACAGGGTTTTGCATCCAACCGTTCGCCACCAAAATCCACAATGCAGAGAAGTTGGAACCGAGTGCAACCAACCAAGTCACGACTAAGTGCTGACGTTTAGATAAGCGATCCCAACCAAAGAAGAATAAACCAACAAAAGTAGATTCAAGGAAGAAAGCGACTAAGGCTTCAATGGCTAACGGAGCACCAAAAATATCGCCCACATAGTGTGAGTAATAGGACCAGTTAGTACCAAACTGGAACTCCATCGTCAGGCCAGTAGCGACACCTAGAGCAAAGTTGATACCAAACAACTTACCCCAAAATTTCGTCATGTCTTTGTAGATTTGCTTGCCTGTCATGACATAAACGGACTCCATGATGGCAAGCAAGAAAGCCATCCCGAGCGTCAATGGTACAAATAAAAAGTGGTACATTGCAGTCAGCGCAAACTGCAACCTCGATAGTTCAACGATATCGAAATCGAACATGATGAAACTCCTTTTTTCGCCAGGCTGAATGGCGAACTGTACTACAGTGTACCGATGGTTGGACCAGCCAAACATGCAGACGTCTAGTGACATAATCTACTGCTTTGGTCACTCCAAATCAGTGCTCCCCGTAAGTGTTACCAGTATGTATAAAGTTGTTAGTATTTTGTTAAGCTATAGCTAATATAGACAAGCCTAATATTACTGGAATCAAGAAGGGCTTCAAAGAGGCATTTACCACTTTTTACCTTGATAAATGTCAATATACGACTTGCAAAAGGACAATAGATCAAAACTAAATGATCTAAATCAATATGTGGTCATTTATACAGCAACGATACTATTAAGGTAGGGTTTCAGAAATGAGCTATTTATAAGACAAATGTGACACAAATGACAGAATCATATATCAACGCGCAGCACAACGACTGCACGTTAACAAATCATTATCATTCAGGTTGATCGAAGCCAAAGTGCAAATATGCACGAGATGTTGCAATTCTACCGCGCGGTGTACGCTGTAAGTAACCTTGCTGAATCAGGTAAGGCTCTAACACATCTTCAATCGTTTCTTTTTCTTCACCAATTGCCGCGGCAAGGTTATCAAGACCAACAGGCCCTCCCATAAACTTGTCGATGATGGCAACCAATAGCTTGCGGTCCATATAATCAAAGCCACTGCTATCAACATCTAGCATATCGAGTGCTTTCGCTGCGACTTCAGAACAAATATGACCATTCCCTTTCACTTCAGCGTAATCACGGACACGGCGTAGTAATCGGTTTGCGATTCGAGGTGTACCACGAGCACGACGAGCAATTTCTAATGCTCCTGTCTCTTCCATCGACAAACCTAGACAATTTGCACTTCTTTGTACAATGAATTGCAAATCTTCAAGCTTGTAATACTCCAGACGTTGCGTAATGCCAAAACGGTCTCGTAGTGGTGAGGTCAGCGAGCCGGCACGTGTTGTTGCACCAATAAGCGTAAAAGGTGGCAGGTCAATTTTGATAGAGCGAGCAGCAGGGCCCTCTCCGATCATAATATCCAGTTGATAGTCTTCCATCGCTGGATAAAGAACTTCTTCAACCACTGGGCTTAATCGATGTATTTCGTCGATAAACAGCACATCATGTGGCTCTAAATTAGTGAGAAGTGCAGCTAAATCCCCCGCTTTTTCAAGCACTGGTCCTGAGGTGGTTCGAATCGCAACGCCCATCTCATTGGCAACGATATTTGCCAAAGTGGTTTTACCCAAACCCGGAGGGCCAAATATCAACAGATGATCTAGCGCCTCTTCACGCAGTTGAGCTGCTCGGATGAAAATCTCCATCTGATCACGAACATGATCTTGACCTCGATAGTCTTCCAGCTTTTTAGGACGTATTGCGCGGTCGATAACTTCATCATCACGGCTTTGTACTTCCTGAGTAATGATGCGATCTGCTTCTATCATATTTAACCCTTAAACCATGCTTCGTAATGCTTCACGAATCATATCTTCACTGCTCATATCAGCGCGAGCGACTTGAGATACCACTTTCGTCGCTGCCGGTGCTTTATAACCTAGTGAAATAAGCGCACTGACGGCTTCATCTTCAGCGCTCGCCTTCGCGGCTTCAGGTGCATGATTCGATGCAGCAGAAGGATCAGCTGCAGTAAAGAGATCCCCCTCTCCCCAACCCTTGAGGCGGTCTTTCATCTCGACCAACAAGCGCTCGGCAGTTTTCTTACCCACACCAGGAATCTTTACCAAGGTGGTTAGGTCATCATGCTCAACACAATAGACAAATTGGCTGGCAGTCATTGCTGAAAGAATGGCAAGTCCCAGCTTAGGCCCGACCCCATTCGCTTTAATCACTTCACGGAACAGCGCTCGTTCACTCTTTGTATTAAACCCATAGAGTAGCTGTGCATCTTCTCGGACAACGAAATGTGTGTGAACCACGGCTTCTTGGCCAACATCACCTAACTCATAGAAACAGCTCATTGGCATTTGTACTTCGTAACCAATTCCACCCACTTCAATCACAACTTGTGGTGGTAATTTTTCCACCAGTACACCACGTAAACGTCCTATCACAGCTAAGGTAACTCTATTAATGAAATTTGCCATAGAATAGACAATGGCTGGATGGATATCCAGTCTTTTTGTCTCCACATGATCATCTGTATCGATTCTCATCACATAAGGTAAATAATGTCAGTGCCACCCCGCATTTGAGTTAATACTCAACTTTAAGTGACCCTCTTATCTTGATACTCATTCAACGCTCCACAGTGTGGCTCTACTCTCGACAGCTTATAGCCATTGTTATGAGTACCCAAATAGCAAGTAACGGCCATACATTACTCAGGGCAGTGAAATCCTATGAAAAATAATGATGTCTATTATGAAGTAAACAACCACATCGCTTACGTCTATTTGAATCGCCCAGAAAAGCGAAATGCCATTAACAAAGAAATGTTCTACACACTGGTTTCCCTTGCAAAAGAAATCCAACACAACCGAGATATACGAGCAGTGATTTTACAAGGACAAGGCGACGACTTTTGTGCCGGTATTGATCTCGCCACCTTGAAAGAGGGTCCTAAAACCGTATTAAAATTGCTATTTAAGTGGCTACCTGGTCAAGCGAATACCGTTCAGCAGTCTTCTCTTTGCTGGCGCTCCCTCCCTATCCCTGTGATCGCCGTTATACAAGGAAATTGCTTAGGAGGTGGCTTACAGCTTGCGCTAGGGTGTGATTTTAGAATTGCGTCACCAGATAGCCATTTCTCTATTATGGAAAGTAAATGGGGAATCATGCCTGATATGGCTGGTCTTGAGGGTCTACGGGGTAATGTCAGTAAAGATTGGGCATTGAAAGTAAGTCTTACTGGTGAGTTAATTGATGGTCAAACTGCATTTCAACAGCACTTGATATCAGCAATATCAGACTCTCCTCTCGCGTTAGCAGAGAAGTGGTGCCAAGCTTTTATCGATCGCTCTCCAGATGCCATAGCAGCTATTAAAAAGAGTTATCTAAAGTCATGGGGATCTTCACTTCGTCAGCTTTTGGCACGTGAAACAATCTATCAAATAAAGTTACTCAGCGGAATCAACCAAACGATCGCAATTAAACGTGAAGCTAATCGCCATAATAACTCTTCAGAGAACAAACTGGAGTATCAGCCACGTAAAATCAAATAGTACGGCAAAGTCCCCCCTTTTCAGCAGAACAATTGCCAAAAATACCGCCAAGGGTAGCGATGTCAGTTTGTCCACAACTGGTTTCGTTATTCGGTAAAGGCATTTTTGCCTCTACAGCCTATATATCCAGTGTTTATATCCATCGTTGTAATCACACTCTTATCACTTCGCCATGTAAACGTTTCCAATTTGTTTCAGAGATCACGTTTCAATTATTTCTTTTAACGTAGTTTACATATTCGTAAAGGACATACTAAAAAGCTGAAAAGACCAATAACTAAAACCAGGATTGATAAGATGAAGAAAACAATAATCGCTGCAACCCTACTAGCAGGCTTCGCAATGTCTGGCGTCGCTCAAGCAAAAACGACTCTTGGCTTCACTGTCTACAAGTATGACGACAACTTTATGTCTGTCGTGAGACAAGCCATTGAGTCTGAAGCTGCGACTGACAGTGACGTTCGCTTACTAATGAATGACTCTCAGAACAACCAATCCATGCAGAATGATCAAATTGATATTCTGTTAGCCCGTGGCGTACAAGCACTGGCAATCAATCTCGTCGACCCTGCAGCTGCACCTGTTGTTATCAATAAAGCCAAGTTGGATGATGTTCCGATTGTTTTTTACAACAAAGAACCAAGCCCTGAAGCGTTAGCAAGTTACGACAAAGCTTACTATGTCGGCACAGACTCTAAAGAGTCAGGCATCATCCAAGGTGACTTAATTGCTCAACACTGGGCTGCACACCCAGATTGGGACATGAACGGTGATGGAAAAATCCAATATGTTCTTTTAAAAGGTGAACCCGGCCATCCAGATGCAGAAGCACGTTCTAGCTATGTGATTAGTACTCTCAATGACAAACACAACATTGAAACAGAACAGCTTCATCTCGACACTGGTATGTGGGATACCGCGATGGCGAAAGATAAAGTTGATGCTTGGATCTCAGGTCCAAACGGCAAAAATATCGAGGTCGTTATTGCCAACAATGACGCAATGGCGATGGGGGCTATCGAATCCTTGAAAGCCGCTGGACGTAGCGAAATTCCAGTCTTTGGTGTGGATGCGTTGAGTGAAGCATTGGCATTAGTTCGCGCGGGCGAAATGCAAGGAACAGTACTGAACGATGCTAACAACCAAGCTAAAGCAACGTTTGAGCTAGCCCGTAATCTAGCACATGGCAAACCAGCAGCAGAGGGTACTGATTGGGAGATCGTTGACAAAGTCGTGCGTGTTCCATACGTGGGTGTTGACGCTTCAAACCTAGATTAAGAGCCATTTCGAGGCAGCGCTTTCGTGCTGCCTCACCGTTTAGAGATGAATGCTATGACTGCAGTGTTAAAAACAAAATCGTCTTCCGAGTGGTTACTTGAGATGACAGGCGTTAGCAAGTCCTTCCCCGGTGTCAAAGCACTCGACAAGGTCACCCTAAAAGTGCGTCCTCACTCTATCCATGCCCTCATGGGCGAGAATGGAGCGGGTAAATCTACGCTCCTAAAGTGCTTATTTGGAATCTACGAAAAAGATGAAGGTGAAATCCACTTTCTAGGAAAAGAGATCAATTTCACCTCTTCTAAAGAGGCGCTCGATAATGGTGTATCCATGGTGCACCAAGAGTTAAACCAAGTATTACAACGTTCTGTCATGGATAATATGTGGCTTGGTCGCTACCCTAAAAAAGGCTTCTTTGTCGACCATGACAAAATGTATCAAGACACATTAGCGATATTTAAAGAACTCGATATCGACATTGACCCACGCGCTAATGTGGCGACTCTTTCTGTGTCTGAGATGCAGATGATCGAGATCGCGAAAGCATTTTCTTATAATGCCAAAATCGTCATTATGGATGAGCCGACCTCTTCGCTAACCGAGAAAGAGATTAATCATCTCTTTACCATCATCCGAAAATTAAAAGATAAAGGCTGTGGCATTGTCTATATCTCCCACAAAATGGAAGAAATTTTCGCTCTATGTGATGAATTGACAGTATTACGTGATGGCGTGTGGGTAAAAACGTGTGCCTTAGACGGGCTAACCATGGACCAAATCATCGCAATGATGGTTGGTCGAGAACTCACGCAACGCTTTCCTCCAAAAAGCAGCAACCCACAGGAGGCAATCCTTCAGGTCAAAAATCTCACTGCGACTAACCAGCCTTCAATTCAAGATATTAGCTTTGAGCTTCGTAAAGGCGAGATCCTCGGGATTGCGGGCCTTGTCGGTGCGAAACGTACCGATATCGTCGAAACCATCTTTGGTATTCGAGAGAAGCAAAGCGGTGAAATCCTCCTTCACAATAAGCCTATGCGAAATAAAGATGCTCACGAGGCGATTCAAAACGGTTTTGCGCTTATCACTGAAGAGCGTCGCTCAACAGGCATCTATGCAAACTTGGATATTACTTTTAATTCTCTCGTCGCCAATATTGAAAGCTACCGCCAAAGTTCGGGGTTACTCAGTAATAAAAAAATGCATGGAGACACACAGTGGGTTATTGATTCCATGAGCGTGAAGACCCCTGCACATAAAACACAGATTGGTTCACTTTCTGGCGGTAACCAACAAAAGGTTGTCATCGGTCGCTGGTTATTAACGGAACCTGAAATTCTCATGATGGATGAACCTACACGCGGGATAGATGTGGGTGCAAAATTTGAGATCTACCAGCTAATCCTTGATCTTGCCAAGAAAGGAAAAGGGATAATTATCATCTCTTCAGAGATGCCAGAGCTGCTCGGTATTACCGATAGAATCATGGTGATGAGTAACGGTAGAGCCGCAGGAACCCTGGTCACCAAAGAGACTGACCAAAATGAAATTCTCAACTTAGCCTCAAAATATCTGTAAGGACGCATATATGGAAATCGCAAAACTACGCCCACCAAAAGGGATAAAAATCGCTGACTATTTAAAAGAAGGCGGCATCTACGCAGTCCTATTCATTTTGTTAGCCATCATTATTATTCAAGAACCCTCTTTTTTAAGTTTAAGAAACCTGAGTAATATTTTAACGCAGTCATCTGTGCGTATTATCATTGCACTAGGTGTCGCTGGCCTCATTGTGACACAGGGAACCGACCTTTCAGCAGGTCGACAGGTAGGCTTAGCCGCCGTATTGTCTGCCACTCTCCTTCAATCCGTTGATAACGTGAACAAGGTCTTCCCTAACCTTGGTGAAATTCCGATTGTGGCAGTCATTCTTGCCGTCTGTTTTGTGGGTGCCATCATTGGCTTAGTCAACGGGATTATCGTTGCCTACCTCAAAGTTACCCCATTCATTGCCACGCTAGGCAGTATGATCATCGTCTATGGCCTCAATTCACTCTATTTTGATTCAGTAGGTGCTTCACCCGTCGCAGGGTTTGATTCTCGATTTTCTACCTTCGCTCAAGGTTTTATCCAAATGGGGGACTTTAGACTTTCATACATCACCTTCTATGCGATTATTGCCACCATATTTGTATGGATCCTGTGGAATAAAACCGTTTTTGGTAAAAATATCTTTGCTATCGGTGGCAACCCAGAAGCCGCTAAAGTTTCAGGGGTGAATGTTCCGTTAACACTGCTCAAAATCTATGCATTGTCAGGTGTATTCTACGCATTTGGCGGGATGCTTGAAGCAGGGCGTATTGGCAGTGCAACCAATAACCTCGGCTTTATGTACGAATTGGATGCTATTGCTGCGTGTGTTGTTGGGGGAGTCTCGTTTGCAGGTGGCGTTGGTAGTGTTGCCGGGGTCGTGACGGGAGTATTAATCTTTACGGTCATTAACTACGGGATGACCTACATCGGTGTTAGCCCATACTGGCAATACATTATTAAAGGCAGCATTATAATTTTCGCTGTTGCACTCGACTCAATGAAGTATCAGAAGAAGAAATAGCCTTTTCAAGGATAAGCAGTGGCCTGCAATCCTGACAATAAAAAGCTACACCACAAACTCAAATCGCTGTCTCTGTGTATGAATCAGGCTCTTATGCTGACATGTAATACACAGAGGTAGCGGTTTTTTATGATTTCTATTTACTTAGTGATGCTTGATGGGTTCATGAAAAACTCAGTGTGACTGACTAACGATATCGACCACGTGCACTACTACGAGCGTGACCAGCCATCGCAATCAGCGTCTTGTTGGTATGAGCATGACAAATAGCAACCGCTAACGCATCAGCAGCATCTGACGGAGGCGTTGCATTGAGCTTTAGTACGGAGGTCACCATATGCTGAACTTGTTTTTTATCTGCTCCACCATTACCTACAACAGCCTGCTTAATTAAGCGAGCTGCATATTCGGCAACGGGCAAGTCGGCATTGACAGCAGCAACAATCGCACTCCCTCTCGCTTGTCCCAGCTTTAGTGCAGAGTCGGCATTTCGAGCCATAAAAACCTGCTCAATGGCAAAACTATCTGGTTGAAACTGAGTGATAACTTCGGTCACGCCTGCATAAATCTGCTTAAGCTTTCCTGGCAAGTCTTCTGCTGACATCCGGATACAGCCGCTACCGAGATAGCTAAGCTGTCGACCATTTTGATGAATAACGCCGTAACCGGTTACCCGTGAGCCTGGATCAATACCTAAAATAACGGACATTAAAGTGTTGCCGCCACTTCATCAGAGATATCACCGTTGTGATAAACTTCTTGCACGTCATCTTGCTCTTCAAGCGCATCGATAAGGCGTAATAACTTCGGTGCAGTGTCTGCATCTAAATCGGCTTTAGTTGAAGGAACGAGAGTAACTTCGGCGTTGTCTGCAGAGAAGCCAGCTTCATCCAATGCATCTTTAACCGCACCAAAATCAGCAGGGGTGGTAAACACATCAATCGCCCCATCTTCGTGCGTCTCAACATCATCAGCACCGCCCTCAAGCGCCGCTTCCATCACTGTATCTTCATCGAGACCGGGTGCATAGGAGATAACCCCTTTCTTTTCAAAAAGGTAGTTAACACTGCCATCAGTACCCAAATTACCACCGGATTTAGAGAACGCGTGGCGGACACCTGAAACAGTACGGTTACGGTTATCAGTCATACATTCAACCATAACCGCTGTGCCGCCAGGGCCATAGCCTTCGTAGATAACGGTCTCAACGTTATCATCACCTTCGCCACCAGCACCACGGCTCACTGCACGGTTGACGGTATCGCGCGTCATATTGTTTGACAATGCTTTATCGATAGCAGCGCGTAGACGTGGATTATTCTCGACTTCGCTCCCCCCTTCTTTAGCGGCAACGGTAATTTCGCGAATCAACTTAGTGAATATTTTACCGCGTTTCGCATCTTGGGCTGCTTTGCGGTGTTTGATATTGGCCCATTTACTATGACCTGCCATATAAGACTCCTTTTATTAAGGACAGAAACTAAAAATGCCCAATAAAGGGCATTTAGAATGAGATAAAAGGGGCAAGCATCTACCCTCGCCCTATTCTCTTTTTACTATTCAGCATCACTTGCGTCAACGGCTGCTTTTTCTTCAGCGAGCTTAACGGCAATAGATAGCTCATCAAGCGCTGCAGGGTTTGCAAGGCTTGGTGCATCGGTTAACAGACATGATGCAGCCGTTGTTTTCGGGAACGCAATAACGTCACGAATGTTATCTGTCCCACAAAGCAGCATGGCTAGACGATCAAGACCAAATGCTAAACCTGCGTGTGGTGGCGTGCCGTACTTCAACGCTTCAAGTAAGAAACCAAACTTCTCTTGCTGCTCTTTCGTCTCGATACCAAGGATATCAAAAACAGTTGATTGCATTTCTGAGCTATGAATACGAACAGAACCACCACCAACTTCGTAGCCGTTGATGACCATATCGTACGCATTTGAGTTTGCTGCTGCAGGGTTCGCTTTCAACTCTTCTGGAGAAACACCTAATGGCGAAGTGAATGGGTGGTGCATAGCGTGCAAGTTACCCTCATCATCTTCTTCAAACATTGGGAAATCAACAACCCAAAGCGGTGCCCATGCAGACAAATCAGTCAGCTCTAAGTCAGTACCTAGTTTAAGACGTAACGCACCCATTGCTTCAGTGACGACTTTCGCACTGTCTGCACCGAAGAAAATAATATCGCCAGACTCAGCGCCAGTGCGCTCAAGAATCGCAGATACCACTTCTTCATTCAGGAATTTAGCGACTGGAGATTGAACACCTTCGAAGCCAGCTTCGCGATCGTTCACTTTCATCCATGCTAGGCCTTTCGCACCGTAGATACCAACGAACTTGGTGTACTCGTCAATTTGCTTACGAGACAGTGATGCACCACCTGGTACACGAATCACTGATACACGCCCTTTAGGATCGTTAGCAGGACCTGCGAAGACTTTAAACTCAACGTCTTTTAGGATATCTGCAACATCAACCATTTCTAGCGGGTTACGTAAATCAGGCTTATCTGAACCAAAGCGTTGCATCGCTTCAGCAAATGGCATCACTGGGAAGCTACCAAGATCAACATTAAGAAGCTCTTGCCACATGTTACGCACAAGCTCTTCTGTTTTTGCACGAACTTCGTCAGCCGTCATGAATGACGTTTCGATATCAATTTGAGTGAATTCTGGTTGACGGTCAGCACGTAAGTCTTCATCACGGAAACACTTAACGATTTGGTAGTAACGGTCGAAACCTGACATCATCAACAATTGCTTGAACAGCTGAGGTGACTGAGGCAATGCGTAGAAGCTGCCTTTATGAACACGGCTTGGTACCAAGTAGTCACGAGCACCTTCTGGCGTCGCTTTTGTTAATACTGGCGTTTCAATATCGAGGAAACCGTTGTCATCCATAAAGCGACGAACAAATGCAGAAGCTTTCGCACGCATTTTAATGTTGTTGCTCATTTCAGTACGGCGCAGATCCAAGTAACGGAACTTCAGACGCTGCTCTTCGCTGTTATTTTGGTTGAAATCTAACGGCAGCACATCAGCGCGGTTAATAATTTCTAAACCTTTAGCGATAACTTCAACTTCACCCGTTGCCATATCTTTATTGATTTGGCTCTCTGGACGAGTGCGTACTTCACCGGTAATACGGATACAGAATTCGTTACGCAGTTGGCTCGCCTCGGAGAAGATATCTTTCATATCCGGGTCAACCACTACCTGAACAATACCTTCACGATCTCGCATATCAATGAAGATTAAACCGCCTAGATCACGGCGTTTATTTACCCAGCCGCATAATTCTACAGTTTGTCCCGCAAGGGACGCATTCAGGTGACCACAATATTGGGTGCGCATATCAAAATCCCGATAGATAATAGTTGCTTAAATCCTACCTGCGGTGTTAATCACACCATCAGGGTGTCCATTTCATCGAGGTCTTCATGAGTCTCAGCCACGAAATGGGATTATTTGGTAATTTTGCATTATAAAGGAAAATTGCCACAGAGGGTAAAGTGAGATCCATTAATATTGGCAAAGAATGATGCATTTGCGACCAATCGATGAAGAATCCCCCACTCAGTCAGTCCTTATCATCCAAATTAGGCTCATCAGTAACAATTCGGTAATATAAACGTCGCTGGTTATATAGAATTTACTCTCGCGATAATGATAATACGGTCTTCGCGGCATGATACAAAAGGGATGTACAGTGATTTATCTTGGTCTCGCGCAATGGTCTAATCCTGCTTGGCAACAGCGCCTCTATGGCAAAGGCTCACCGACAGCACAGCGCCTTGAGAAATATGCCCAAGTATTCAATTCTGTGGAAGGTAGTACCACGTTCTACGCTACGCCTTCAATCCCTGTCGCCACACAATGGGCGCGGGCTGTGCCAGAGCATTTTCGTTTTACTTTTAAGTTACCTCAAACCATTACACATCAACAAAAGCTACAACATAGCCAACGCCTATTAAACGAATTCTTCAATGCTATGACACCACTTATCGAGAAAACGGGTATTTGGAATATTCAGCTACCCGCTTCTTTTGGCCCTGAAAGTCTATTGGCTCTCGAAAGATTCATCAAAAAAATGCCTTCTGAACTGCATTTGGGCGTTGAAGTGAGGCACCCTCTATTTTTTTCCAAGGGCGATGAAGAGAGACGTTTCAATGCCCTGCTGATGGAGAACGATATAAGCCGAATCATTATGGATTCCAGACCCGTTTTTTCTCATTACCGGGATGATGCCGCCCTGATTGATGCCCAACAGAAAAAACCGCGAGTGCCTGTCCATGCTATAGCCACAAGTCACTCTCCCATGATTCGCTTTATCGGCATAGAGAAGGACAACCATATCGACGACTGGCGCGCTAACCTGACGTTCTTCGACAGCTGGGTAGCCAAAATACCACAATGGCTAGCACAAGACCGTAGCCCATATTTGATGATCCATACACCAGATAACATGTCTGCGCCGGAACTCGCCACCAAGCTCTATGAGCGCCTAAAAGATAAAACACCTGACTTGCCAACTCTGCCCTCCCTCATTGAGCAGGAGCAAGATAGCCAATTAACGTTGCTTTAGTGAAGCCACTGGCAGTGTTGAGCAAAAACATATATCTAGGTAGACTCAGCACCTTGTTTACTAAACAATGAGTTAATGATGATTGAACGTCAAGAAACAAAGCAGCGCATGAGTCGTATTGTTAAACACAATGGAACCATTTACCTTTGTGGGCAAGTCTGCGCAGATGCGACACAAAATATCACCCACCAAACCCAAACAATGTTAGATAAAGTTGATGCATTGCTTTTACAGGCCGGAAGCGACCGTGAGCACCTGCTGTCTGCTACTATTTACATCAAAGACATGGCAGATTTTGCTGAAATGAATGCCGTTTGGGATGCTTGGGTTCCAGAAGGTCATGCGCCTGCACGTGCTTGTGTACAGGCGAGCATGGCACGAGAAGCGCTTCTCGTTGAAATATCAGTCGTCGCTGCTGAAAAGTAGTCGTATTGAATCAGGCTAGTAAGGTTGCTCTGACGCAATCAAACTGAGCCTGAATTTCCATTCAGGCTCTGATACAAGTTCACTTCCTTTTGCGTTTCAAGCTTAAGATTTTAATTACTTAACACTCATTACCGGACTTGAAACCCGACAGATGTTAGCAACTCCTTCTAATTGGCAGTGCACTCCCAGTGCTTTCCATTACAAAATGGTCATATTGGTAGGGTTTTCAATCAACACTCGAGAATATGTGCGGGAAAAAATCTCACCTTAAAATGAAACGCCTGACGATAAAATCATCTAAAGTCAGGAATGTGTCAATTAACCTCCTCAATAGCACATAAACTATCGATCAGCTGGCGAGTGATTGAAGACATTGATACATTTATCCCCTACAATAGCGCGTTTTATTATTTTGGCTTCTAATAGCCTGCAGTTTCGCTTAGGTAACAATCGACATGGCACAACGAGATACAATTTTTTCGGCTCCAATAGAAAAGATGGGAGACTTCACTTTCGATGCACGCGTCGCCGAAGTGTTCCCAGATATGATTCAGCGCTCGGTGCCAGGATATAGCAATATCATTTCTGCTATCGGTATGCTCGCTGAGCGTTTTGCCAAGCCACACTCTCATATCTATGATCTCGGCTGTTCGTTAGGAGCTGCGACACTCTCAATGCGTCGAAGTATCACCCAAGAAGGGTGTAAAATCATCGCGGTCGATAACTCAGAGGCAATGGTAGAGCGCTGCCGCTTACATGTCTCTGCATACCGCAGTGATACTGAAGTTGACGTTATTGAAGCTGATATTCGCGAAATAAAAATAGAAAACGCATCTGTCATTGTCCTTAATTTCACGCTTCAGTTCCTTTCCCCAGAAGATCGTCAAGTTCTTCTTGAAAATATCTATGCGGGTCTTCGCCCAGGCGGTATTTTAATTTTGTCAGAAAAATACGTCTTTGAGAACGAAAAGGCGAATGAACTCCTGATCGACCTACACCACGATTTTAAGCGCGCAAATGGCTATAGCGAGCTTGAGATCAGCCAAAAACGTAGCGCTATTGAAAACGTCATGCGACCTGACTCCATCGCACTCCATAAGGAGCGATTAGGAGAAATCGGATTTAGCAGTGTCGATGTTTGGTTCCAATGTTTTAACTTCGGCTCCATGTTTGCCATTAAGTAATCGTCAACCCGCCATATTTGGCAAATATAAGGTAATACCATGACATTCGATTTTTCAGACTTCTACCAGCTCATCGCTAAAAATCGCTTGAGCGGTTGGCTGAATACGCTGCCTCAACAACTCACTGACTGGCAAAATGCTGAACATGGCGACATGCCTAAATGGCTTCGCGTACTCAATAAGATTTCTACAACGACACCTGATAATATCGACTTAAAAGAGTCAGTATCAGTCAGCAACCAAACTCCGATTCACGCCGGTGAGCAAGCCAAGCTTGAGAATTTACTCCGCACGTTTCACCCTTGGCGTAAAGGCCCTTACAATGTACATGGCATTCATATCGATACGGAATGGCGTTCTGATTGGAAGTGGGATCGTGTACTACCGCACATCTCTCCGTTAAAAGGCCGCCATATCCTCGATGTGGGGTGTGGTAATGGCTACCACATGTGGCGAATGTTAGGAGAAGGTGCTGACCTTACAGTTGGTATCGACCCTTCTCATCTCTTTTTAGTACAGTTCGATGCCATCAAAAGGCTCATGGGCAACGATCAACGCGCTCATTTGCTGCCATTAGGTATTGAACAACTCCCTGAGCTTCGCGCATTTGATACAGTCTTCAGCATGGGTGTCCTTTATCACCGTCGCTCTCCGCTCGATCATTTACTACAACTTAAAAACCAATTGGTGAAAGGTGGTGAACTTGTACTCGAAACATTAGTCATTGATGGCGATGAAACTGCCGTTTTAGTCCCTACTGACCGCTATGCGCAAATGCGCAATGTTTTCTTTTTCCCATCGGCAAAAGCTTTAAAAGTGTGGCTAGAACAAACAGGCTTTGTTGACGTTCGTATTGTTGATGAAAGCGTAACGAGTACAGATGAACAACGCTCAACCACATGGATGACACATAATTCATTACCTGATTACCTCGACCCAAATGACCCAACAAAGACTATCGAGGGATATCCTGCTCCAAAACGTGCGATTTTAGTGGCAACTAACCCACATTAACGGGATTTTAATAGAGGGATGCTTTTCGCATCCCTCTTGCTAAGCTAAACTATCGCTAAATAAATCAAGTAGTAATCATTCAGGAGATTTTGATGATTCGCCGCAGCTTGCCTCTTTTGACTGTCGCCTTTCTTTCAGGTTGTGTCATGACCCAGCAGAATCACGATATCGCGCACCAAGAAACGATTGACTCTCTAAGTCAAGTCGAAGTACAACTTCACAACCAAATCGATGACCTCAACGTTCGTGTCGAACAACAACTAGACATCATTGGTCAGCTAGAGCAACAAGTTGCCTCAATGGGTTATTCTCTCGATAAAACCAACCTATTACTGGCCCAGATCGCTAACGCAGCAGATGGTGACAGTTTACGTAAGCCTGAACCCATTGCTGAAGAAGAAGCGACCTCGACCTCTCCAACCGTCTCCAGTGATTCAGTAGAAAAAACGTTGTTGGGCGCTCAAGAGTGGGTTTGGCTCGATATGGTCGATAGCTATTTCAAAGCGCGTGTCGATACAGGCGCCACAACATCCTCTCTTAATGCCACTGGTATTCAGCAGTTTGAGCGTGAAGGTAAGACATGGGTTCGGTTTAACTTAGCTCACATCGATGATGAGCAAGCGGGAGAAGAAGAAATCGTAGAAGCTCGCGTCATTCGCTGGGTGAAAATTCGACAATCAAACACAAATGAGACAGACCGCCGCCCAGTGATTGAAGCGTGGGTTCGTATCGGTGATTTACGTGAGCGTACACAATTCACACTTGCTGACCGCACCAAAATGGAATATCCAATATTGCTGGGCCGTGAGTTTTTCCAAGATATCGCCGTCGTTGATGTGGGCCGTACCTACTTACAGGGAAAACCTGCTGTCGGTAACCAACAATAATAATAGTGCGCAAAATTTATAAAATCCGTTGAGGAAACTATGGTTTCAAGAACTCCTTTCTACCTCCTGATCACTTTATTGATCTTTGGAGGATTAACACTGACTTGGCACCGCCATACTGTTTATGGCGTACCACTTCTTCCTAATCGCAGTGCCCAAGTATGGGAGCTAGAAGCCCGTATCGAGTTTGATGCCATAGGGGAAGCCGTTAAAGTCTCACTCGCTGCGCCTGGCACCCAAGAAGGCTTCACGTTGATCAATGAGACTAGCTCTTCACCTGGTTATGGCGTTGCAATGATCGACAGTGAATATGGGCAGCGTGTAGAATGGACCATTCGCGAAGCGGAAGGGCGACAAATCCTATACTACAAAACCCAAATGCTTGTCGATGATAAGGCACTATTCGAATCGACAGCGCCTGATAGCGTTTCTCCTCGACTTACCTTTGATAGCTCTCAGCAAAAAGCGGCTGATGCTCTACTTGCGACTGCTCGCCAACAGTCTGCGGATAATTTAACCTTTACTCGCCAAGTCATCCTGCAGTTTAACGATGTTAATAACCAGAACGCATCGCTACTACTTAACTATTTCAATCGTGAAGACCTCATCACAACGCTGTTGGCATTGGAGTCGATTCCTGCACAAATTGTTGGTGGCCTTCAACTTGAAGATGGTCGCCGTCGCCAACCCGTGACGCAAATGATTCAAATTTGGGATGGTGAATCATGGTCAATCTTTAATGCAAGTACAGGTGCTGAAGGTAAGCCTGATAACCTGATGATTTGGAATCAGTCTGGCGCCTCTATGCTAGATGTCATGGGTGGGCAAAACAGTGCGGTTAGCTTCTCGTTTATTTCTCAAGATATCACCCCTCAGCGCGCTACAGAGCAAAAAGTAGAAGCCGATAATCTTCTTAATTTCTCAATACACAGCTTACCTATTGAAGAGCAAGCGATGTTTAAGGGAATTATGCTCGTACCAATTGGTGCACTGGTTGTTGTATTCCTACGAATTTTGGTGGGCTTGAAGACGTCAGGTACCTTTATGCCTGTATTGATCGCGATGTCATTCGTACAGACACAGCTCTTTACCGGTATTTTTGGTTTTGTCTTAATCGTTGGCGTTGGTCTGATTATTCGAAGCTATTTATCAAAGCTCAACCTGCTGCTTGTTGCTCGAATATCTGCCGTCATTATCACCGTAATCTTAATTATCTCAGCGTTTACTGTTATCGCTTACAAGATTGGTTTGGTCGAAGGGCTTACCATTACCTTCTTCCCGATGATCATCCTCTCGTGGACGATTGAACGTATGTCTATCTTGTGGGAAGAAGAAGGCGCGAAAGAGGTATTACTTCAAGGTGGTGGTTCACTGCTAACCGCTGTTCTCGTCTACATGGCGATGACAAACGATGTTATTCGCCACCTGACTTTCAATTTCATTGGACTACAGTTCATGATTTTGGCACTCATCCTGGTCCTTGGAAACTACACTGGATATCGACTCAGTGAATTACGTCGCTTTAAGCCGTTGGCGGAGGACTAACATGCTATCGCAGTTTACCTCTCCATTTCGCCTAAAACAAAAAGGCATTATGGGCATGAACCAACGGAACATTAGCTATATCAGTCGCTATAACGATCGTACTAAGTACCCGTTGGTTGACGATAAGCTACAGACGAAGGTCATTGCACAAAAGCATGGAGCCACCGTTCCTGAATTAATTGGCGTTGTCGATAATCAGGCTGAAGTTAAGCGTATTCATCGAATGGTGAAAAACTGGCCTGGCTTCGTGATTAAGCCAGCACAAGGCTCTGGTGGTAAGGGCATTTTGGTGATTACTTCCCATAAAGATGGGGTGTATACCAAACCTTCTGGTAGCACGATCAACGAACAGGATGTAGAGCGTCATATTACTAACACGCTGGCAGGGCTTTTTTCCTTAGGTGGCAAAAATGACGTTGCTATGGTTGAAAGCTTAATTGAATTCGATGATGTCTTTGATGGCTTTAGCTATGAAGGTGTGCCTGATATCCGCGTTATTGTCTTTAAAGGCTTTCCAGTGATGGCTATGATGCGCTTATCGACGTCTCAATCAGATGGTAAAGCGAATCTCCACCAAGGGGCTGTCGGTGTCGGTATCGATATCGCAACCGGTAAAGCAATTAATGCCGTACAGTTCAATAAGCCTGTTACTCATCACCCTGATACAGGTAAAGATCTCAGCACACTTCACGTACCGCATTGGGAGAATCTGCTCACACTTGCTGCCAGTGCATGGGAGATGACCGGCTTAGGCTATATGGGTACTGACATGGTACTTGATAAGTCGATGGGACCGATGGTGCTTGAGCTAAACGCCCGCCCAGGACTTGCTATCCAAATCGCGAATAACTGCGGTTTGTTACCTCGTTTACGGCTAGTAGAGTACATGGGTGAGCATTTAGAGTACCCAAAACCTGCTGAGCGAGTTGCATGGTCAGCTGAACAGTTCGGAACCCAACCATAAAGCAACTTTAATTAACGTTAGCTAGTGTTCCGGAACTAAAATCAACATCGCGCTTTCACAGGGAGGTGAAACGATGCCGCTAACTTTTCCGTCACGTTACGATACAGACAGCGTGAAATGGTCTAAATACGCCAACCGCGATATTTTGCCTTTGTGGGTCGCTGATAGCGACTTTCAGACCCCCTCTTGTATTACCGAAGCCTTACATCATCGTGTTACTCATGGCGTCTTTGGCTACGGTACGGAGCCTAAAACGCTTTCTGCGCTCATTGTGCAGAGACTTGTTGAGCGCTACCAATGGCAAATTGAACCCAAAGATATCGTTTACTTGCCCGGACTCGTTACTGGTTTAAACCTCAGTGTCAGAGCATTTAGTACACAAGACCACAGCGTCCTCTGCCCCGATCCTGTTTACCCCCCCTTTAAAGCTGCTATTAAAAATGCCCAGCGAAAAGCGGTATACCAAGAAACACAGCTCATAGATAACCGCTGGTTACCCATTCTCCCCAATAGCAACGCTGCAAAAGATATTCAGTTGGCTATGATGTGTAACCCACTCAACCCTGGTGGTACAGTGTTTAGACGCCAAGAATTACTGGCTTTTGATCGTATGGCAAAACAACACGATTGGGTTGTCTGTAGTGATGAGATACATTGCGATCTACTGCTTGATGAAGCGGCTAAACATGTGCCGTATGCGAGTCTTAATGCCGATGCCGCTCAGCGCTCCATTACCCTGATGGCGCCAAGCAAAACATTTAATATTGCTGGTTTGGGTTGCTCATGGGCCATTATTCAAAACCCGCAATTACGCCGCCAATTCAAGCAACAAATGGCGGGGATGATTCCTCAGGTGAACGTACTCGGTTTTGTTGCCGCTGAAGCTGCCTACCGAGATGGAGAAGCTTGGCTCCAACATCAACTTGCATACTTAAGGCAACAGTATCAACGTGTGTATGACGGTATTAGTGAGATCGATGGTCTGACAATGGCACCACTTGAAGCAACATACCTTGCGTGGATTGATGCCTCTGTACTCAAACTTGAAAACCCCCACGCATTTTTTGAGCAGCATGGTGTGGGTTTATCACCAGGATCAACATTTGGACATCGCCAGTATGTACGTCTAAATTTTGCTTGCAGTGAAGATATTTTAACCAAGGCATTAAAACGCATGGCGCTTGCTGTCGAAAGTTTGTCCAAACAGTAGTTTTTTCCTCATTTTATTCTAAAGCAATAGCTTCAGTGGACGATAAAGAGATAACATTTTTTATTATCCGGTGAAGATGAAAGTCCATCAGCTTGATAAAGCACAACTGATTAACGAAACTCAGCTTGGATCACGCTTAAACCAATCGGTTACACGCGGGCACCGAGCTGATTTTTCGTTGCTGCTAGCAATGCTATCACCAGATATCCGTGAGCACGCCCCTCTTGACACCCTTGAGATTCCTGACAATTCAGAAGCCGCATTAAGAACACAGTTCGATTTACCAGAAGCACAAGCTCTAACAGCCGATGAAGATAGCTATGTACGAGGAAGCTTAGAAGCGGCCGCTTTTCATGAGGGTGGAATCAGCTCTGCCTTATTGCAGCATTACACTCACCCATCAGCCCTCACCTATCCACCACAAGATACTTTTGGCTACCCTGAACAGGTCTATCATAACTTTAGTGGCCATCAACGAAGGCGCTTGCAAGAATCCGCACCGAGTGAACCAAATGTCGCACCTAAAAAACTATTAGATGCATTGACTCTGTCAAAGCGAGCTCGAGAACTTCACTTAAGGGCTTAGCTTTCGGCATATAGAAATGCTCGCAACAACTCGCCTTTCAATAAAGCTTTCAGTGATAACCTTAATTTGTGATCTAGCGTTTGCTTCACGCACTTCGCCATGACAGAGGTCACTTTATAAACACAACAGCCTCTTATTTCAGTATCAAACAGCCAAACTAAATCATCAAAATAAAATAATATTTAGGTGAGTATGGAAATCAGTAAAAGTGTTGTGGTGGTCACTGAAGCTGGCAGCCCTATAGGCAGAGCCATCGCTTTACATTTTGCTAGTTTAGGTGCGGTTATTGTCCTTTTAGACAGCCATGTTCCCTCCTTAAACCTGACGCTAAGGGCGTGTGAAAGTTTCGGGCAGCAATGCTTTAGTAAAATCATTACCGACGAGTCACAGCAAGTTGTTGAGGAATGTTTTGATACGATTAGGCATGAATATGGTCCAATCACTGTCTTGGTGAACTGTTGGCGAAGTAACCCACTTCCAAGCTTATTTGATAGTGACGGGCTGGAGCAATATTGCCACTCGATGAGTGACATTGTCACCTCTCTATTTCGATTCGGTTGTGTCGCCGCAAGTCAAATGGCCAAATTCGGCCACCCTGGCGTAATAATCAATGTCGCAGATAACTTTCAAACCTCCTCAAAGCAAGCCGTTAGTGGCACTCGAGCGCTGATCTCTAGCATTACACAAAGCTGGTCAAAGGAGCTTTCACCTTACCATATTCGAGTCGGTGGGATCGTACCAGCTCGCTTGAATACTGTTGCTCAATCGACATGCGATGACGAGCTCTATACTCATGTCCAATACGAAATGGTACGAAATGCCGAATATATCGTTAGAAACGACACATTCAGCGGGCGCTTGCTAGAAGCTGAGTTAGCCATTTAACAACCTATGGCTGAAGTATGACTATCGTTATTGCCTATCTTATTGTGGACTATGCCCAGCGCATGAGATGTGACGGTTCACCATTATGCTCATCGATCTCTTCTCCAATAGCGAGGAAGCCTTGTGATTGATAAAAGCCATAAGCAGCAGTATTTTGTTTATACACATTCAAAAGTAGCTCTTCCCGATGAGATTTTGCGTCATCAATCATCGTAGCCCCTAGCCCTTTGCCCTGCTGAACAGTTGAAACAAAGATTGCTGCAAGCACGTTACCATGTAAAGCATAAAAACCGGCGATCTGACCCTGACTTTCAATGACATACAGTTCAGAAGCAGGAAGGTATATATTGCGCATATTTTCAACTTGACCACGCCAGAAATCTGCCGATACAAAATGGTGAGCTTTTAGCGAGGCCTCTAGCCATATATCAAGTACTCGCTCCATATCGGTATTCTCAAACCTTCTTACTATACTACTCATAACGTTACCTATTTTTTATCTTAACCATCATACTTTAAATTTATAACTACCATCACGTAGTTCAATGAGGAGAAGTGTACAGGGTTGAACGTGAGGAAAATTGAAGAAAAGCGACAGTTTATAGCTCTTCCACGCCACCATAAACATCAATGGTGAGGTTACGCTGCTTTAGGTACTCTTTTGGCGTGACGCCAATAGCGCCTTTTAAGTACCGGATTAAGTGTGGCTGATCGCTAAAACCAAATTTATAGGTGACATCTAACCAGTTTATATCAATATCTTTTTGGCGATAAAGATAGGTTATCAGCGCTTCAAGTCGCATCATCGACTGACATTGCTTCATGCTTATGCCAGCCACACGTAAAAAGTGGCGCTCTATTGTTCGCTGTGAAAGATGAAATTGCTCACCCAACGAGGTGACAGAGGCCTCTGCAAGCACCGATTCAATACGGCTTTTACCAGATCACTATGCTTATCAATTGGGCGTTTAGGTAACAGCGCTGATAAGACATTATCTAACGTATTAATGTAGTAGGATTCATTTTGCTCAATGGCCAAGTCAATGCTTGTAGGCAATAGCGACTCTAGCCGAGCGCCATGATCATTTTCGACCGTGATATTCGCTTTCAAAAAAATATCTGACACCGAAGTTTCGCTCACCGAATCAATGAGTGATGAGATAGCATGAAACCCTAAATCATGAAGTGCCGTAAGCTTAAACTTTATCCCAATCATAACTAATGCGCTGGAGTGGTCCATCTGATAGGTTTGGCTATGAGGGAACAACCAATGGCTGCCGCTCCCCGTATACTTTCCTCGATGAGAATGATAGAGGTAGCGCTGTTTATTTGGTGAAATGATAAAGTGCGGATAAGGATCTGGGTTTAACTTTGGAAAAGGTTGCTCTTTCGCTGCATCTGCAGTGCGATGGATAAACCAGTAACTTTCAATATACTGAGAAACATGCTCATTGTTTGGTGCTTGAATCCATTGAATCACTAATGTGTGCTCACTCTCGAGGAAAAGGTATTAAGTACAGAGTCGTCGAAGGATTATAGCAATATTTAAGCCTCTAATAATCATCCAACACACCACCTGCGTAGAACGGCTCGTCCCTAAAGCGGTAAAGCATCCTCTAATAACTATAGACTCATACTCACCATTGTTAGTTCTCTGCTTCTATTCATCTCTCCATTTTTAACCGTCTAAAACGAAAAAGCCCGCCAAAACGGCGGGCTAAAATGCGCTAACAGTTAATGAGAATTAAGCTTTAACTGTCTCTTTTTTAGACGCTTTAGCCGCTGGCTTTTGGTCGTCTTTCTTCTTGATAACTGTCGTACCTTCGAACGTTTCACCTTCAACAAAAGCTTTACCGTAGTAAGAAGACATTAGTACTTCTTTTAGCTCAGTAATTAGAGGGTAACGTGGGTTAGCACCTGTACACTGGTCATCGAACGCTTCAACCGCTAGCTCGTCAAGTTTCGCGATGAAGTCAGCTTCAGAAACACCTGCAGACTGAATAGACAGTGGGATTTCTAAGTTAACTTTCAGCTCTTCTAACCAAGTCAGTAGACGCTCAATCTTCTCAGCAGTACGGTCACCAGCTTGGCTTAGGCCTAGGTGGTCAGCAACTTCTGCGTAACGACGACGTGCTTGTGGTCGGTCGTATTGAGAGAACGCAGTTTGCTTAGTTGGGTTATCGTTAGCGTTGTAACGTACAACGTTAGAGATAAGTAGTGCGTTAGCAAGACCGTGCGGTAGGTGGAACTCAGCACCAATTTTGTGAGCCATTGAGTGACACACACCTAGGAATGCGTTCGCAAATGCTACACCAGCAATAGTTGCTGCGTTATGCACTTTCTCACGAGCAATTGGGTCACCAGCACCGTTTGCATAACTTGATGGTAGGTACTCTTTAAGCATCTTAAGTGCTTGTAGAGCTTGACCGTCTGAGTATTCGTTCGCTAGAACAGATACGTATGCTTCAAGCGCGTGAGTTACTGCATCGTAACCACCAAACGCTGTTAGTGACTTAGGCATGTTCATTACTAGGTTCGCATCAACGATAGCCATGTTTGGCGTAATTTCGTAGTCAGCTAGAGGGTACTTAGCACCTGTTTTGTCGTCAGTAACAACGGCGAATGGCGTAACCTCTGAACCTGTACCTGAAGTTGTAGTGATACATACAAGCTCAGCTTTTTGACCCATTTTAGGGAACTTGTAAATACGTTTACGGATATCCATAAAGCGCATTGCTAGCTCTTCAAAGTGAGTATCT
Source organism: bacterium sp. HQB-150 (assembly GCA_043421945.1). GTDB lineage: Bacteria > Pseudomonadota > Gammaproteobacteria > Enterobacterales > Vibrionaceae > Thaumasiovibrio. Next base: position 34,778 of record JBHOGO010000022.1, read on the forward strand.
GGGTGCTCGTACATAACCCACATAATCTTAGCTGCATCCATTGGTGAACCACCACCTAGCGCTAGGATTACATCAGGTTGGAAGCTCTTCATTGCTTCAGCGCCTTTCTCAACAACAGATAGTGTTGGATCCGCTTCTACATCGAAGAATGTTTGAACTTCAATACCTTGTGCTTTAAGTAGGCTTACAACGTCATCTGCGTAACCATTGTTGAATAGGAAACGGTCAGTCACTAGGAATGCACGCTTCTTACCTTCCAGGTCGCCTAGAGCGATTGGAAGGCTACCACGACGGAAATAGATAGACTTAGGTAGTTTATGCCACAACATATTTTCAGCTCGCTTCGCTACAGTTTTCTTGTTGATAAGGTGCTTAGGACCTACGTTCTCAGAGATAGAGTTACCACCCCATGAACCACAACCTAGAGTAAGAGAAGGTGCAACGTTGAAGTTGTACAGGTCACCGATACCACCGTGAGTAGTCGGGATGTTAACTAGGATACGAGCCGTTTTCATCTTGTCACCGAAGTAACGGATGCGATCTGCGTTAGTATCTTGGTTAGTGTAAAGACCAGATGTGTGACCAATACCACCGATTTCAACCATAGTAACGGCTTGAGTAACAGCGTCTTCGAAATCGTCTGCGCGGAATAGACCTAGCGTTGGAGATAGTTTCTCATGAGCGAATTCGTCATCGTAAGAAACTTTACCAAGACCTTCACCAACAAGTACTTTTGTATCAGCTGGCACTTTAACACCCGCCATTTCAGCGATTGCTGGAGCAGGTTGACCTACGATTTTAGCGTTTAGGTTGCCGTCGATAAGAAGCACTTTACGTACTTTATCTGCATCAGCTTTAGACAGAACGTGAGCTTTATGAGAAGCGAAACGCTCTTTAACTTCTTCGTATACATCGCTAACAACGATTGCAGCTTGCTCAGAAGCACATACAACGCCGTTATCGAAAGTCTTAGACATAAGGATAGAAGCGACAGCACGTTTGATGTCGGCAGTTTCATCGATAACAACAGGAACGTTACCAGCGCCAACACCGATAGCAGGCTTACCAGAAGAGTATGCTGCTTTAACCATGCCTGGACCACCAGTAGCAAGGATAAGTGCGATACCGTCGTGCTTCATCAGCGCGTTAGAAAGCTCTACAGATGGCTGGTCAATCCAACCGATGATGTCTTTTGGAGCACCTGCCGCAACTGCTGCGTCTAGTACCAGTTTTGCTGCATCGTTAGTTGAGTTCTTTGCACGTGGGTGTGGCGAGAAGATGATGCCGTTACGTGTCTTAAGAGAAATTAGAGATTTGAAGATTGCTGTCGACGTTGGGTTAGTGGTTGGAACGATACCACAGATGATACCGACAGGTTCAGCGATAGTCATTGTGCCTAGGTTGTCATCTTCTTCTAAGATGCCACAGGTTTTTTCATCTTTGTATTTGTTGTAGATAAATTCAGAAGCAAAGTGGTTTTTGATTACCTTGTCTTCAACAATACCCATGCCAGACTCTGCAACTGCTTGTTGAGCGAGAGGAATACGAGCGTGGTTAGCCGCTAGAGACGCCGCACGGAAAATTGCGTCAACCTTCTCTTGTGAGAAAGTAGCAAATTCTTCTTGTGCTTTCTTAACGCGTGCAACCATTGCATCCAGTTCAGCCATATTAGTAACAGGCATAGTTAACTCCTAACTTAAATTAAAAACATTTTAGTAAAATACTACTTACAGAGTCCTCTCCGTGAGCTTATTGTAAGAGAATGATTCCTGTAGCACACCATCTTAGTAAACTGTTTTCGAGATTGATTATAACGAGCACGTTAACAAATATGTTGATGCAGATCACTTTCGAGAATTTTTAAGTAGAAAAATTACAGATTAATTTCTAAGTGTTTATCTTTTGCGCTTTTGTTGCCAAGGCGTTAACCCAGCTAGCTTTGCGCATTAAAAACAGCGCCTTACACGAATTATTCCCACTGAAAAACTTTCAAATTTTGTAGAAAAATTACAGCATTTTTTTACATTTCTGATCATACGGGATTTTCCCTATGTAAATCACAACCTTAATTTATCATACAATTAACTTCACGAGCCACCTCACACATTCGCAAGATAAATATGTCAAGTTACACTCCGTTCAGAAAGTAATCCATTAGATTAACTAAGGGTAAATGACTAAAAAAATTTAGTGGTACAGAGAATTTGTTTGACTAAAATGAGCCGCGTTCTATTCCCTTCACCGAGTAAAGAAAATGAATTCACTCGAACTTGCTATTTATATGCAATTTTTTGTTGGCTTAATCGCTGCTGTAAACCCCATTGGCATCATGCCAATTTTTGTTTCCCTCACAGGGCACATGGATGCCGCTGAGAGAAATAAGACAGCTTATACCGCTAACTTTGCCGTAGCAGTTATACTGATTGTCTCACTGCTTGCCGGACAGGCACTCTTAGACTTGTTTAGCATCTCTTTGGACTCCTTTCGTGTTGCCGGCGGTATTTTGCTTCTCTCCATCGCATTTTCGATGATGAGCGGTAAGCTCGGTGAAGATAAACAGAATAAGCAAGAAGAAACCGAGTCAATCAGCCGCGAACAGGTTGGGGTTGTACCGTTAGCAATGCCATTAATGGCTGGGCCCGGTGCGATAAGTTCAACGATTGTATATGGCGCCCGCTATCCTGGCCCTGTGAGCACGGTGGGATTAATGATGACTATTGGGGTATTTTGTGTCGGTTGTTGGATACTCTATCGAAGTGCACCTCTCATCGTTCGCTTTCTTGGTCAAACGGGGATTAATGTCATCACTCGTATCATGGGCTTAGTGTTAGCCGCACTGGGTGTAGAGTTTATTGCTACTGGGCTTAGAGAGCTTTTCCCAGGGCTAGCATGAGGCGAGTACTTTGTACTCGGCTCTACAAACATTGCTTTAACTCACGCAAACAAGAAAACGGCACTTAAATAAGTGCCGTTTTATCATCTAAAACATCTTCATTTATAAGCAAAGGCGCGCTATACAATCTGCTCAGCCATACTACGGCCCTGGCCACGTGCCTCATTCAGTAAGTCCACAACATTAGCATTGACGGTCAGTACCTTCAGATCAGTACTGTCTTTAACAAAGACCTCTTTCTCTTCATCACCGAATTCATCCCAGCTTTGATTCACCTCATACGCGAAATGTAAGGCACTTGCCATTTGGGGTTCTTTCTTAGCTTTATCTGGCTGCATATAATGCTCTATAGAGTCAACGAGCTGAGGAGCAAATTTCCACGCAACTGCTAGCTTAGCACCCAGTTGTGGCGCAGTGATGCCTAACACAGCCTCCTGTGCTATGAATTTATCCTCTCCGGCATCGATTTTTTGAGTAATTTGATGAGCTTCTTCTTCAGCTAGAGTATGGATCATCAACTCGCCAATATTATGTAACATACCAGCAGTGAAAGCTTGGTTGCCATCTAAGCCAGCCTTTTTAGCGACATTACTTGCGATGGTAGCAATCTCAAATGTGTCGCTCCAATAGGTTGCCATATCTAAACCAGGTACTTTAGGGAATGCACTCACTAAAACGGAGACAACAAGTAGAGTTCGAATAGGACCAACACCAAGGCGAATAACGGCTTCATCAATCGATGCAATAGTACGACTTCGACCAAAGTGTGCTGAATTAGACATACGAAGAATACGAGCGCTAACCACTTGCTCCATGGATATTTTTTTTGCTAATTGCATCAAGTCCACATCTTCTTGATTGACCATCTCAACCAATTCTTGAAGAACCTTTGGGATTTTGGGTAATTCGTTTACCCGAGAAAGCATCGCTGAGGCGCTCATCCGTCTCTCCTTTGAGAATAAACCTATAAAATCACTATAGGACAATTTCCAATAAGCGAGACAAAAAATGTATTTCTATATGGGATTAGGTCCAGTTTCTTATACTGAATAATCAAATCGATGACGTTTTAGATAAGCTCATCACTTAATGAATTTTGGGCATAAAAAAACCAGAACCTAAGTCCTGGTTTCTTGACCATTTACCGTTAGAAGATGGATAAATGCTGGTATAGATGACGAAACTATTTACGACGCCATGTTGTGCCTTGCGCGCCATCTTCCAAGACAATGCCCATCGCTGTTAGTTTATCGCGCGCATCATCAGCAGCGGCCCAATCTTTACTTGCTCGTGCATCAAGGCGCTGTTGAATTAACGCTTCAATCTCTGCAACATCATCGCTTTCGGCTGCATCACCTTTCAAAAAGGCTTCAGGGTCTTGCTCTAACAATCCAAGAACAGTACCAAGTTCACGAAGGCGTGCACCTAAAGCCGCTGCAGCTTGTGCATCCGTTGCTTTTAGTCGGTTAACTTCGCGAGCAATGTCAAACAGCACTGAATAAGCTTCAGGTGTATTGAAGTCATCGTCCATTGCATCACGAAAACGAGCAACGAACTCTTCGCCACCAGCTGCCTCAACCGTTTCAAGGCCACGTAATGACGTATACAGTCTCTCTAATGCTGAACGCGCTTGATTAAGGTTATCTTCACTGTAGTTAAGCTGACTACGGTAGTGACCCGACATCAGGAAGTAACGTACCGTTTCAGCATCGTAGTGACCAAGCACATCACGAATAGTGAAAAAGTTACCCAATGATTTGGACATTTTCTCACGATCGATCATCACCATTCCACTGTGCATCCACGTGTTAACGTAGTCACTGCCATGCGCACAGCATGATTGAGCGATCTCATTTTCATGGTGTGGGAATTGCAAATCAGAGCCACCACCATGAATATCGAAATGATCGCCCAAAATAGCAGAGTTCATTGCTGAACACTCGATATGCCAACCAGGACGCCCTTCACCCCATGGAGATTCCCACGTTGGTTCGCCCGGTTTAGACATCTTCCAAAGTACAAAATCAAGAGGACTGCGCTTTGCTGACTCGACGTCAACACGAGCACCTGCTTGAAGCTGGTCAAGGTCTTGCTTAGAAAGTTGACCATACTCATTAAATTTAGCCACTTCGAACATCACGTCGCCGTTGCTTGCAACGTAGGCAAAGCCACGTTCGATAAGACGTTCACACAGTGCGATAATCTCAGCAATGTATTCAGTCGCACGTGGTTCGACATCTGGGCGCTTCAAATTCAATGCATCAAAATCTGCATGCATTTCAGCAATCAAACGTTCTGTTAATGATTCACAGCTTTCACCATTCTCATTCGCACGCTTGATAATTTTATCGTCGATATCGGTAATGTTGCGAACAAAAGTAAGGTCATAACCGCTGTAACGTAAGTAGCGAGAAACAACATCAAATGAGACAAACGTACGACCATGACCAATGTGACACAAATCATAAATTGTCACCCCACACACATACATCCCCACCTTGTTGGCGTGGATAGGTTTGAATTCCTCTTTCTGGCGGGTAAGTGTGTTATAGATTTTCAACATGCTTCTATTGGACTCTACGTTTATGGATGACAGGTATACATTCCTCTTTACAACATCATAGCGAAAACAGCGCTGATAACATCGAAAGATCGGTAACAAAGCCACATTACACCTGTTCTATGGGGCGATCGCAAGAAAAACTCCACCCTACACCAATGAAATCAATGAAGGTGTCGATGTTTTATCCGTATAGGCTTGATTCGCCGTACCAACGCCCTCCGATGATTGGCTTATGGCTCAACAAGGGTTAGTATTTAATAAAACTCAATGACATCTCAAAAGGATACTCCCATGGTCACGCTGCATACCTCTTTTGGCGACATTAAAATTGCTTTGAACAGTGAGAAAGCACCAGAAACTTGTGCAAACTTTCTGCAATACTGTCGTGACGGTTTCTATGACAATACGCTATTCCACCGCGTCATTGACGGCTTCATGATCCAAGGCGGCGGTATGGCGTCTGGTATGGAAGAGAAAGAAACTCGCGCTACCATCAAGAACGAAGCGAACAACGGTCTTCAGAACAAAACGGGCACGCTTGCGATGGCTCGTACAATGGAACCACACTCAGCAAGTTCGCAGTTCTTCATCAACGTCAATGACAACGACTTCCTAAACTTTAAGGCTGAGAACTCTCAAGGCTGGGGCTACTGTGTATTTGCAGAAGTTGTTGAAGGTATGGACGTTGTTAACAAAATCAAATCTGTTGCAACAGGAAACTGGGGCTACGTGCACCAAGATGTTCCTGTCGATGAAGTACTAATTACTGGTACGACTATCGAAGAGTAATAGGAAAATTACTTTCCTCTAAGGGTAGACAAACGTCTGCCCTTTTTTATTTCTCGCTAATCACTTTACACTGAACATCCTCCCTAGGTACTCTTTCGCTATCGCAACGTTATTGGTCAACTACCTTTTATCATGAATACCTACTTTATTGCCGATCTTCACTTAAGTGATAACCGCCCAGATATCACCGCTTGCTTTATCCAATTCCTTGAGAGCCTTAGTGAAGAAAAGCCTGATGCACTCTATGTATTAGGTGACCTTTTCGAACTCTGGGTGGGTGACGACGAAACAAACCCTTTCTTAGAATCAATAAAAGCGGCCTTTAAGCGCTTTACTGATCAAGGTATTCCTTGCTATTACATTCACGGCAATCGTGATTTCATGATTGGGCGTCGTTTTGCAAAAGAGACAGGCATCAAGCTATTGGATGAACACGCTGTTATCGACCTATATGGTATTCAAACGCTGATTCTCCATGGTGATACCTTGTGTATTGATGATGTGCAATACCAAAAGTACCGTAAACGTGTTCATATGCCTTGGCTACAGTGGCTTTTCCTGAGGCTGCCACTAAGCTACCGCGCTGACATCGGTAATAAAATACGTGGCAAAAGCGGTACAACGAAGAAAAAGAAGTCCAACGCTATCATGGACGTTAATCAGGAAGAGGTAGAACGTAAGTTCCTAGAATACGGAATACAGCACATGATCCACGGGCACACCCACCGCCCAGACTTCCACCAGCATCAAAATGGTCAACGAATCGTTTTAGGCGACTGGTATGAACAAGGCTCAATGCTTCGCTGTCGTGCAGATGGAACAAACGAACTTATCCCCCTCCCCTTTTTAGAAAGCGCGGCTGATAGCAACAATTAAACATAAAAAAGGCGCACAATGTGCGCCTTTTTCTACAGTGTGGCTCAAACGCTACTCTATTTAGCGTCTACCGCAACGTTATCACTGGCAGTAGAGACTGCGTCTTGTGATTTAGATTCTTGTTGCCAAGAGCGGAACATTGTCACTGAAGTATAAAGGACAACAAAAGCGACCAACCATGCCAGTGCATCGAGGTCCATTGACTTCACCAATGTTACAGCCAATAAAACAGCGATAGGACCAGAAATAGCAACGGCCACCGAAGCTCGACTATCAACAGCACCTCGTTTCATGAAACTTCCAGCAGAGAAGAAACATAAGAACGCACAAGAGCACATCATGATAGGAAAAGCGGCCAATGGGTGCATACCAAGTAGGTAAATCATGGTCATACAAGGTGCATACAAACCAATACCGACGGTCATTAACGCACCAAATAGGAAGTTACCCACAATACCGATGGCTAGCTTCATCCCTGTTAAGCCCAATTCTTCACCACCCAGTGGGAACAACTCCAATCGACCGGCAAACATCAGCGCGGCGACAATCAAAAGCGCAACAGACATGATTAAACGGATCATCTGACGGTTCAACCCTGCCACTAACCTCGCGCCAACCGTTGCCCCTAAACAGGCTGCAGCAATTAAGCTAAACAGCGTGAGAGGGTCAACATTCACTGCGGTTAAGAAAAGAAGTGATTGAACGACTGTTGCAAGTGTTGCCTGCGCATTCAGCGTACCGGGGAGCAACTTATCGTCAACCAATTTAAAATGTTTATATGCCGCAGTTTTGATCGCGAAGCTACCAACACCAAGTGCATCACAAAAGTTTGCGAAGCCACCAATTAAAGCAATAGCCCATGTTTTTGTTTGCGCTTCCTGCGCACGTTGCTTGCGCCATGTCATTATCAACATGGCAATAAACATCGTCCCACCTACAAGCAATCCAGCTTGCAGCATATGCAACATTGACATATATCAGTTTACTCAAATGGAAAAAGTGCGCTATTGTGATCAAGTTGGCATTGACATTCAATACTCTAAATCAACTAAATATACCTTTTTCTTATCAAAAGGCTGATACAATTAATGTCATGACTAAGTAAATCCAATATGAGGATTCATCTTTCCATCTGCATGATGGGAATCACTTGCTTATCCTCAACAGGTTTAAATGCGCATGAATTCATTTGTTGCCAGACAACCCATCCTTAATCTCAAGCAAGAAACGGTTGCTTATGAGTTGCTATTTCGTGATGGGCCAAGTAATGCTTTCCCACAAGTTTCCGCAGAATACGCCACCTCTCGGTTGCTCATTGAGCGTGTCACTGCGCTTCACCAAAACACAACAAAAGAAAAATCGTCTGAGCTAGCGTTTATTAACTTTCCGCAAAAAAGCTTGATTGATATGACACCAACGTTATTCCCAAAAGACGATTTTGTCATCGAGATCCTAGAAGACTGCATCCCCAACGATGAATTATTCAATGCAGTTCAACAGATTCATGCTAAAGGCTATACACTCGCACTCGATGACTTTACGGCCGATTCTGCGTGGGAGCGCTTCTTACCTTATATAAGCATTATTAAGTTTGATTTACTGGCTACAAGCATCATGAGCGCCGTAAAATTTATCAATGCACACAAACATTTAAAGATAAAATATTTGGCTGAAAAAGTAGAAACTCGAGAGCAGTTTCAGCAAGCCGCCACAGCAGGGTTTGACTATTTCCAAGGGTATTTTTTTGCCAAGCCTGAGCTCATTGAGCAACGCTCTCTTTCGCCATCAGTCGTCACGACAATGCGGCTCTTTCAAGCGATTAGCTCTGCGAATGTTAATTTTGCAGAAGTCGAAAAAATCGTTAGCAGTGACTTGTCTATTTCCTACAAACTACTCAGATACGTCAACACTATGACCGCGCTTGATAGTAAGCCTATCGGCTCTTTCAAGCAGGCCCTAGTCTTCTTAGGCGAGAATAGATTAAGACGTTTTGTCTCTCTCATTGCCACTGCGTATGTTTCCGACGGTAAAGGCAATACACTCTACATCCTTTCAGTTCAACGTGCTCGGTTCTGTGAGCTCGTCGCCCCGTTATTGTCCAAGGATCCAGATGAAGCCTTCCTAACCGGTCTTTTCTCTTTACTAGACTCGTTACTGAATAGCCCCATTGAAGACTTGCTCAGTCAGCTGCCCTTGAGTGAAGCGGTTAAATGCGCCCTCAGCGAAAATAAAGGACGTTTAGGCGGTATAGTGGCATTAGCGAAAGCTTATGATCGTGCTGACTGGCACCGTATTCAACTCATTTGCAAACATTACCAACTGGATGAGACTAAGATTGCCGATTGCTATGTAGATTCTTTACAATGGACGCAAGATTTTGTCTATAAGAGTAAAGGTTAATGTCTCTTTGTCCCTGTGGAAGTACTCGTCAATTAGACGATTGTTGCCAACCAATCATCGAGAACCCTAAATTAGCGGTTTTCCCCGAGCAGCTCATGCGTTCACGCTATACAGCCCATTGTATTAAAAATACTGATTATGTTGTCGCAACTTATCATGTGAGTTGTCAAGCAGAGAGCTACCGTGATGCGATTGCTGAGTCTGTCGAGGGTCATTGGTTTCACCTCGAAATCCTTGATGCGCCTGAACCAAATAATGATGAAGGGTTTGTCCATTTTGTTGCGAGCTACCGTGAAGGGAACGCTTGTCACTTTCTTGAGGAGCGCTCGCGTTTCGTGAAAGAAAATGGTCAGTGGTACTACATCGATGGTGTTTACCCAGAAAACCCTAAGCCGCCAAAAGCTATCGGCCGAAATGACACTTGTCCATGCGGCAGTGGTAAAAAGTACAAAAAGTGCTGCGCAATATAATCAAAGCCTAAACCGGTTGCCATTTCACAACGTGCAACGAAACGGGCATCACAGAGCCGCTTCTAAATGGCGTTCAAGTTTTAATCAAATCATCCGATAAAGAGTATAGGACCGACTTTTATCGGGTGATTATATGCAGATCCCTCCCACAACAAACAATCCAGCAACAAAAAAATCCAACCCGCTCAGGAGAGTGGTGATAGACATCATCAAGTGAGAATTGTGCCCAAATCTGAGAAACATGATGATGAAAAGAAAGAGAAAAAAAAGAAACCTCAAGGCTTACTGGACATCTACATCTAGGCGAAATATTTGGCGCTATACAAGTGCCTGTATGGTTGGCTAAACAACTTTACCGCAGCGATATTACTCATTCTTGAGAGTTTCTGACGCACTTGTACAGCTGCCCTTGCTTGGGGTACCACTTCTGACTCCCACTCTCTCGCTCGCGCTTGTTACGCAATAATTGACGAAAACAGTGCCAATTTTGACATTTTTTAAATTTTGGGTTGCATTATTGAAGCAGCTTCGTTAGTGTGAATTCAGACATCAAGTTTCAACATTAGAGAATAATTATGCGTATCCAATTGGTCATTCATCACCATCATCACCATCCTGATTAGTCTTTCGGGAGGATGCGCCTCGTCCGATGGAAGACTAAAAACCTTCTTCCAACGGTCGATAAATATAGCGAATTTAAGACCCTCGGAAGAGTACCTTCCGAGGGTTTTTTAGTTTTTGGCAAAAATAAATTAGCACGCAGCAACTTAACTAGCAGCAAAAGGAATAGGGATATGCAAAACCAACGACTACGGATCGCAATTCAGAAAAAAGGAAGACTGGCTAAGGAGTGTCAGGAGCTTCTCAAACGCTGTGGCGTTAAAATTAATATGGTTGGCGAGCGCCTTATCGTGCACGCAGAGAATATGCCCATCGATCTTCTGTTGGTAAGAGACGACGATATTCCAGGTTTAATTATGGATGGTGTTGTCGACCTCGGTGTTATCGGTGAAAACGAACTTGAAGAAGTTGCGCTAGAAAGAGTCGCTCAAGGTGACACAGCAGAATATAACACGCTACGTCGTTTAGACTTTGGAGGCTGCCGCCTTTCTATCGCCGTTGATAAAGACGAGCAATATAACGGCCCACAAGATTTACAAGGTAAGCGTATTGCGACAACTTACCCGCACCTTGTTAAGCGCTATATGGAAGAGCAAGGCGTTAGCTTCAGTACTTGCATGCTGCAGGGTTCGGTTGAAGTCGCGCCTCGCGCAGGGCTTGCTGATGCTATCTGTGACCTTGTATCAACCGGTGCAACACTAGAAGCCAATGGACTAAAAGAAGCGGCTGTTATCCTTCGCTCTAAAGCGGTGTTGATTCAGCGTACTGGTGATTTTTCTGCAGAAAAACGTGCATTAATAGAGAAGCTACTCACACGTATGCAGGGTGTGATTCAAGCGAAAGAATCTAAATACATCATGCTACACGCACCAACAGAGCGCTTAGAAACGATTAAGTCTCTACTACCGGGTGCCGAAGATCCGACGGTTATGCCTCTATCAGAAGATAGCACCAAAGTGGCTATTCATTTGGTGAGCTCTGAAAACTTATTCTGGGAAACCATGGAACAACTTAAAGAGCTAGGTGCAAGCTCAATCCTTGTTCTACCAATTGAAAAAATGATGGAGTAAGCAATGAAAACCGTAGTATGGCAATCCCTAAGCGAATACCAACAAGACGGACTGCTGCAGCGCCCTGCCATCGCGGAAGGGGCAAACATTACTTCAGCAGTCACCGATATCATCACGCAAGTACAGCAAGGCGGTGATACTGCCTTGCTAGATTTAACAGAAAAGTTAGACCGAGTGCGCCCCGATAGCATTCGTGTTTCTAGCGAAGAGATTGAAGCCGCTGCGAATCGCCTTAGCGATACCATGCAGCAGGCACTTAAGTCAGCATATAAGAATATCTATGCATTTCACACTGCGCAGAAACCACAAGCTGTTAACGTTGAGACTCAACCTGGTGTCGTGTGCGAACAAGTTACTCGCCCAATTAACTCCGTGGGGTTATACATCCCTGGCGGGAGCGCACCACTGCCATCAACGGTACTAATGCTCGGTGTACCCTCACAAATTGCTGGCTGTAAACGTGTAGTATTAAGCTCTCCTCCGCCTATCGCGGATGAGATCCTCTACGTTGCTCAGTTATGTGGCATCGATGAAGTGTATAACCTCGGCGGTGCACAAGCTGTTGCAGCCATGGCATATGGCACAGAAACGGTCACTAAAGTAGACAAGATTTTTGGCCCTGGAAATGCGTTTGTTACCGAAGCAAAACGTCAGGTAAGCAACGATTTCCGTGGTGCCGCCATTGATATGCCTGCCGGTCCATCAGAAGTCTTAGTGATTGCAGACAACAGCGCTGACCCAGACTTTATTGCTGCCGATTTACTGAGCCAAGCTGAACACGGCCCTGACTCTCAAGTCGTGCTAGTAACACCAGAACCAAGTTTGGCAGACCGCGTAGCTGATGCTATTCAAGCTCAACTCACAACGCTTAGCCGTGCCGACATTGCTCGTCAAGCACTGGGGTCTAGCATTCTGATCATTGCTGACTCAATTGAAGAATGTATCTCCATCTCAAATCGCTATGGCCCAGAGCACCTTATTGTGCAAACTAAAAACCCTCGTGCGCTTTTACCTGAGCTTGATAATGCAGGGTCTATTTTCCTTGGCTTATGGTCACCAGAGTCTGTCGGTGACTATGCCTCTGGTACCAACCACGTATTGCCGACCTATGGCTATACCCGTACTTATTCGAGCCTCGGCTTAGCAGACTTTTCTAAGCGTATGACAGTACAAGAGCTCAGCAGTGATGGTCTACTGAATATCGCCCCTATTGTTGAAACTATTGCGGATGCCGAAGGGCTTGATGCCCACAAGCGTGCAGTGACAATTCGCGTTGATAAACTTAAAAATCTATCCGTGAGGTAAGGGGGAAGAATGGATATCGAAAAGCTTGCCCGTAAGACAGTGCGAGAACTCACCCCTTATATGTCTGCCCGGCGACTCGGTGGCAGTGGCGATATTTGGTTAAATGCCAACGAATCACCATTTGTGAACGAGTACAGCATCAACTGCGATCGTTTGAATCGTTACAGTACATGCCAACCTGAAGAGCTCATTAACGCGTACGCACACTATGCGCAGATTAGCAGTGAGTACGTGCTAACCTCTCGCGGTGCTGATGAAGGCATTGAACTGTTGATTCGAGCGTTTTGCGAGCCGAACCAAGATCAAGTTCTCTACTGTCCACCAACTTATGGCATGTACGCAATTAGTGCTCAAACTTTTGACGTTGGCACAAAAGCCATACCATTAACCCAAGATTGGCAACTTGATCTTCCTGCGATCCAAGATAACCTCGACGGTGTCAAACTGGTTTTTGTCTGTAGTCCAAACAATCCAACAGGTAACTTATTAAAGCGCGAAGATATCGAAGCACTGCTGAAAATGACTGCCGACAAAGCCATTGTTGTCGTTGACGAGGCATACATTGACTTTTGTATGGATGCTTCGGTTATTGATCTTCTTGATAATTACCCTAACCTCGCTATTTTACGTACGATGTCAAAAGCGTTTGCTCTTGCAGGACTTCGCTGTGGATATACGTTAGCGAACCCAAAAGTTATCGAGCTGCTTCTTAAAGTGATTGCGCCTTACCCGGTTCCAATCCCTGTCGCCGATATCGCAGTACAGGCGCTCTCTGAGCAAGGTCTTGCCAAGACTAAATTCCAAGTCCTTGACCTCAGTGCGAATCGTGCTTATTTGCAAGCAGGGTTAGGTATGCTACCCGGCGTTACCGTCTTTGATGGTTATGGCAACTATCTATTGGTGCAATTCCCAGACGGTGACAAACTCTTTAATTCCCTTTGGGATAACGGCATCATTTTACGCCGAAGCCCAATCGAAAACTGTATTCGTATTAGTGTTGGCAACCGCGATGAGTGTGAAAAAACCCTCGCCTTTATTCGTCAGCAGTTAGAACAATAAGGAACGTTGTTGTGAGCAAAGAAAAAATTCTATTTATCGATCGTGATGGTACGTTGATCGTTGAGCCCCCTGTCGACTTTCAGGTGGACCGCCTTGACAAACTTAAGCTTGAACCACTTGTCATTCCTTCATTATTGACCTTGCAAAATGCAGGTTACAAGCTGGTCATGGTGACCAACCAAGATGGTCTTGGTACTGATAGCTACCCGCAAGAAGACTTTGATGCCCCACACAATATGATGATGGATATATTTTCATCACAGGGCGTTAAATTTGACGATGTACTTATCTGCCCACACTTCGATGAAGATAACTGCAGTTGCCGCAAACCAAAACTCGGCATGGTGAAAGACTATCTCCAGCAAGGTAAAGTCGATTTCGCAACCTCTGCGGTGATTGGGGATCGTATTACTGATCGACAACTGGCCGAAAACATGGCAATCAAGGGAATCCAATATCACCCTGAAACAATGAATTGGACCCAGATAGTAAAAGACCTTACGACGAATCCGCGTGTTGCAGAGGTCGTACGCACAACAAAAGAGACGGACATCAAGGTACGCGTTAACCTAGATGAAACCGGCGGTAATGTAATCGAAACAGGCCTTGGCTTCTTCGATCACATGCTAGACCAAATTGCGACTCATGGCGGTTTCCAGATGATCTGTACTGTTGATGGCGATCTGCATATCGATGATCACCACAGTGTTGAAGATACCGCTCTCGCGTTAGGCCAAGCATTGAAGGATGCACTCGGTGACAAACGTGGTATCGGTCGCTTTGGTTTTAGCTTACCAATGGACGAATGCCTAGCACAGTGTGCGCTTGATTTATCAGGGCGTCCTTACTTGAAATTTGACGCTGCATTTAGCCGTGAACAAGTCGGCGACCTGTCGACGGAAATGGTCTCACACTTTTTCCGCTCTCTGACCGATACCCTTGCTTGTACATTACACTTATCGTCTGATGGTCAGAACGACCACCACATTGTAGAAAGCTTATTTAAAGCATTTGGTCGTACACTACGCCAAGCTATCCGTGTTGAAGGTACTGAGCTACCAAGCAGTAAAGGAGTGCTGTAATGGCCAATGTTGTTATCATAGATACAGGCTGTGCCAACGTATCCTCGGTAAGGTTTGCCATTGAACGCCTTGGCTATCAAGTCACGATAAGCAAAGATCCAGAAACAGTGTTGGCAGCAGACAAGCTTTTTCTACCCGGTGTAGGAACCGCCAGTGAAGCGATGCAAAACCTCGCTGATCGCGACCTAATTGAACTTGTAAAACAAGTCGATAAACCACTGCTTGGTATCTGCCTAGGTATGCAGCTGCTTTGCCGTGTATCTGAAGAACACGGTGCTGCTGGATCGGAGCAAGTTCCTTGCCTTAACCTCTGTGATGCCCCGATAGAAAAAATGGTTGCAGATGATCTACCACTTCCTCACATGGGCTGGAATACCATCACGCCAACTAAAGGGCATCCACTGTTCAAAGATATTCCAGCGGATAGCTACTTCTATTTCGTTCATAGCTACGCTATGCCAGTCACCGAAGGTAACACTATCGCATCTTGCGAATATGGGGCACCTTTTACTGCTGCCCTTCAAAGTGGAAATTACTACGGTGTGCAATTTCACCCCGAGCGATCAAGCAAAGCGGGTGCACAGCTGATTAAAAACTTTTTAGAGATGTGATAAGGAATATCAATGATTATCCCTGCTTTAGATTTAATTAATGGACAGGTTGTTCGTCTCTATCAAGGTGACTACGGACAAGTAACAGAGTACCCAGTTGATCCAGCAGAGCAGTTTTCGCTCTACCACAATGCGGGCGCGAATTGGCTACATCTTGTTGACCTAACCGGTGCAAAAGACACGACAGCACGTCAGCTCGATTTAATTTCATCGTTACTTGATAGCACACCCGCTTCCATTCAAATTGGTGGTGGCGTTCGAAGCGAGCAAGACGTAAAAGACTTGTTAGAAGCTGGCGCGCAGCGCGTCGTCATCGGATCGACTGCAGTCAAAAGCCCAGAACTGGTTAAAGGCTGGATGACAAAATACGGCGCAGAGCACATTGTCCTTGCGCTTGATGTCAATATTGATGAAGAAGGCAACCGCCATGTCGCCGTATCGGGTTGGCAAGAAGACTCAGGTGTCTCCATTGAAGCGCTGTTAGAAGACTACCTCACCGTAGGCCTGCAGCATGTGCTTTGTACTGACATATCACGCGACGGTACCCTTGCGGGCTCAAACGTCGATCTATACCGTGATCTTTGCGCTCAATACCCACAAGTGAAATTTCAATCTTCTGGTGGTATCGGCTCTCTTGAAGACATCGCTGCGCTAAAAGGGTCAGGTGTCGCTGGTGTGATTGTCGGCCGCGCTTTACTCGATGGCAAATTTACCGCAGAACAAGCCTTTGCTTGTTGGGCAGAATAAGGAGTTACCATGCTAGCACGACGTATTATTCCTTGTTTAGATGTCCGTGATGGTCAAGTTGTCAAAGGGGTCCAGTTTAGAAATCACGAAATTATTGGTGATATCGTCCCTCTCGCTAAACGCTATGCCGACGAAGGTGCCGATGAGTTAGTATTTTACGATATCACCGCTTCCAGCGACGGTCGCGTTGTCGACAAAAGTTGGGTAGCACGAGTCGCAGAAGTTATTGACATCCCATTCTGTGTTGCTGGAGGAATCAAATCAGCAAAAGACGCGAGTCGTATTTTGCAATTTGGTGCAGATAAAGTTTCCATTAACTCGCCAGCATTAGCAAACCCAGACTTAATTACTGAGCTGGCCGATAAGTTCGGTGTTCAGTGCATTGTCATCGGTATTGACTCTTATTTTGATGCTGATACTGGCAAGTATCAGGTTTATCAATTTACTGGCGATGAGTCACGCACCAAGGCAACCAAGTGGGAAACGCGCGACTGGGTACAAGAAGTACAGCGCCGTGGCGCAGGTGAAGTCGTTCTAAATATGATGAACCAAGATGGCGTCCGTAATGGGTACGATTTAAAACAGCTCAACATGGTACGTGAAGTTTGCCATGTTCCCTTAATCGCTTCTGGCGGTGCAGGAGAAATGGTCCATTTTGCTGATGCTTACAACAAAGCCAATGTAGATGGCGCGCTTGCTGCCTCTGTATTCCACAAACAAATCATCAATATTGGTGAATTAAAACAATACCTAAAACAACAAGGTGTGGAGATTAGATTATGAGCCTATTAACACGTATCGATTGGGAAAAAGTCGATAATCTGATTCCTGCAGTGATTCAAGATAACAACAGTGGCCAAGTTTTGATGCTAGGCTACATGGATCAAGCCGCTCTACAAAAAACACTCGACACAGAGCAGGTCACTTTTTTCTCGCGTACCAAGCAACGATTGTGGACAAAGGGCGAAACGTCAGGCAATGTCTTGCAGCTTAAAAGTATTGCGCTCGATTGCGATCAAGATACGCTATTGGTTCAGGTTACGCCGATAGGGCCCACTTGCCACTTAGAAACGACAACCTGTTTTGACGGCGATAACGTTGCACCACCCTCTTTGGTGTTCCTTCATCAACTGGAACAAGTATTGGCTTCAAGAAAAGGTGCCGATACTGATAGCTCTTATACCGCCAGTTTGTACGCCCGCGGCACCAAACGTATTTCGCAAAAAGTCGGCGAAGAAGGCGTTGAAGTCGCGCTTGCGGCAACGTCGGGTGACAAGGCGGAGCTAGTGAATGAGTCAGCTGATTTGATTTACCACCTGTTAGTACTGCTGCAAGATCAAGACATGACCTTAGCGGATATCACTCAGCGTTTATCTGAGCGTCATCAAAAAGCATAGGTCAGCCCTTTACCCCCTTCTTATTTTCGTTGCTAAGAACGGGTAAATAGAGTCATCAATTAGTAATACCCCAAGGGCGACATCATGTCGCTCTTACTTTTCTCTACCGTATCCATTTAGCCCCCACTTCTAACTATCCACGACAAAGTCATCTATAAATCTAAGATGCTGGTGGAAAATAGCCCATTCGTGAATTACTCCCACTAAATCAAAGATTATAGTGTGAGCTTCTTGGTGTAGCCTTGACTTACTCGCCAAACTCACCAATTCTAATGCGAGTGACCTAGCAAGTGACTCGCATCGGC
>JBHOGO010000023.1:0-52576 GCA_043421945.1 bacterium sp. HQB-150
GTCTGTGTCACTATCATCCGTAAATGATCACTGGATCACACTATTTTAATTCCCAAATTGGGTGCGGAATGACGGATATATCCCAGCTCTGTATTTGTTAATTCGCACATCAAAAACGAAAAAAAACCTCGCTGGAATAGCGAGGTTTTAAAGGGTCAATCCCTCTTAGGATCAGACGACGGTTCGTTATAAAACCGACATCAAGAGAGGTTTAAACTCATCGGTTCAGGCAATGACATATTGTCACCAATACCCGCGACAGGAGGCTTCTCTTGTCCGAACCCTTTCAAACCAACGACATGAACATGCTCACGATCTTTGAAGATTTTACGAACAAGCTTATACGTCGTCCCTTTTTCTGGCGATATGTTCTCAGGAGCAGCAATCAACAGCTGCATACCTAATCGATCACAAAGCTCGAATAAGGTAGAGATTGATTTAGCATCCAGACGAGCGGCTTCATCGAGGAACAGCAACCGACAAGGAATGATATCTTTACCACGTAAACGGCGTGACTCTTCTTCCCAGCTCTGAACAACCATTAATAGTATTGACTGACCAGTACCAATCGCTTCACCCGTTGATAGTGCACCAGACTCAGCTTGTAACCAGCCGTCACTGCCTCGGTTAACCTCAACACCTAGTTCAAGGTAGTTACGGTAATCAAGAAGCTCCTCACCCAATGTTTGCGGTGAACGCTGACCAACATCAATATGCGGATTAAGGCGCTGGTATAACTTCGCCATCGCTTCTGAGAAGGTAAGACGTTGGTTACCAAACAGATCCTGATGTTGATCTTGTTGCTCTGCAAGACCGGCTAATAACATCTCATGAGTTTCACGTACCTTGACAGTTAAGCGCACCCCCTTCACTTGGCCAAAAGCAATATTCTGTAAGCCTTGGTTAAGCATTCGAATACGGTTTTGCTCTCGCTGAATGGTCTTGCGAATAATATTGGCAACAGACTCTGAGCTAATCGCTAAACGATGCTCACGTTGTGTCAGCTCTTCGGTTAAACGTGCTAACTCAACTTCCATCTCTTCGATAGCTTCAACAGGATCATCGGTACGAATAATATCGTGACGGATACGATCCCGCAGATGTTGATAAACAGCAATATAGAACAAGACCTTACGCTCTGGTCGCGCAGCATCTTCAGATTGACGCAAGCTATCACGAAGATCTTCATTATTTGCCACTGCTAAGCGCAACGCACCTAACGCTTTATCCGAGAGTGAACGTAACTCATCCGCACTCATATAAGCCATCTCGCGACGCTGCAATCGGCGCTCAACATCATTTTCACGTGCGAGGCGCATCACGCTGCCCCAACCAGCCTTTGCGTTGACAACAAATTTACGTAGCTCTTGATACTCTTTATTGAGGCGACGGAGACGCTTCAACACACCTTTTTGCTCGACCTCAATAGAGATAATGCCTTTATCAAGTTCAGAGCAACGTGTTCTGCTATTTTGCAGACGTTGCTGTAAATCATCACGACGAGTACGGGCACGATCTTCGGCATCATGATCAGCATTGACACCTAAGTCCTGCAACTCACGGACAAACTCTTGTACCGTTTCTTGCTTCGCTTGATGAGCACTTTTTAAGGATGCGAGCAGTTGATTATATTGACTATTTTGTCCTTGATGCTGCTTCAGTTGTTCACGGCTACGTGCACGAGTTTGCTCTGCGATTTCAAGCTTACGCTTAAGTTGCTCGTTCAATTCACCGCTTTTCGAAAGCAATTGTACGGCATCGGCATAGGCAAAATACCCTTTGCGCTCTAGCAAATCTTCACAGGCAAACAGTGCTGCTTTCAATTGCTGTAAAGCCTGATCACATTGGCTGTAATCACTTGCCAGCTGTTCGAACTGTTCAGGATCGGCATCAAGTGCAGAGACTATCCCCTCAAGTTCGTTGAGTGCCCGTCCATGCTGACGCATAAACTGCGTGGCTTCCGTCAGCTTATTCAACTGCTGTTCTACTTCTTCTACCTGAGCGACAATCGTTTCATCATCTAGAGACGCTACATGCTGCTGCAGATTGCTTAATAACACGAGCGCTTCACGACTAGCCGCTAGCTGGCTACGTTGCTGCGCTTCGTTGTTTTCTAGCTCGGTTAGCTGGCGAACAAGTTGATTTCGTTGCTCACGAACAACCGCTAGCTGTTGCTCTGGATCCGCATCAAAGGCAACCGATAGGTGGTTACCGACAAAACGATTAAAGCTCTGGTATAGGCGCTGCAATTTTTGAGAATCAAACGACGCTTTCGCATGATCTTCAATCAGTGCTTCACGCTGTGCGCGCAAATCTTCTAAGCGCTTTTCGCGTGCTGCACGGCCAAAGAGTGGCACTTCAGGGAAGCGCGAATAACGCATTTGGCGATCGTTCAAATGAACACAAACAGCCCCTTCCATCTCATCAGCATCAAAGACACTATCATCAAAGGCATCGATATCGCCTTCAATGATATAGAGATCTTCTGGGCAGTCCTCTAAGGCGACAAGTTTCTCTTTAATCCCTTTCAGATCCGCAACAACAATCGCATGTCGTGCTGGACCATACATCGCACTAAAGTAAGGCGCATCGTTGAGCGTAATATCATCATAAATTTCTGATAACAGTACACCACCGAGCGTATCGGCAAGACTGCGAAGACGGTGATCATCGCTGCCACCTGGCTGCGCTAACATCTCGATATTCGTTTCTAATGCTTGCTTCTGTGCTGCTAACTGATCGCGTTGTGATGACACTTGACGCTCGCTGTCTAGCGTCGCTTGCATCGCTAACATTACCGCATCACTATCAGGAAGGGCTTTATCACACTGGCTTTCAAGTTGTACCAATGCATCATTCGCCGCTATCCAAGCCGGTGCTCGGGCCGTTAATTGTTGATGCTGCTCTTCCAGTGATTGACGTTGACGTTTCACCTCGCTGCGATTTTCCGCTGCGCTATCAAGCATCTCAGTCAGGTTTTCAACTTTGAGTTGTTGAGATTCAACCGCCAGTGCAACGCCATCAATATTGGCATCCAACTCGCCAAAGCGTTGTTGATAATCAGCCACCAATGTTTTGGCCGTTTGCTGCTGCTGAGCATGTCGGCTTAAATCAGAATGTTGACGCTTTAGCATCTCACCACGTTCGTTCAGGCGTGACATTTCACGGCCTTTTACAAGTAGCGATTTCGCAATGTCGGCGGCTTGCTGGCGATCTGTCTCACCCGCAATCGATTTAACCAGTGCATAGCCCTGCTCAAACTGATTTTTTGCAGCTTGAGAAAGGTCCAGCTTATGCTTAATAGCAAGTAAATCAGAAGTCAGTGCACCTTCTTCTTGCTTCAACTGCGCCACCAGCGATGGGGCATCCTCTGGTTGAAGATCAGCATTCGCTTGAAGCGCCCTCACTTTTTCGAGAGCTTGCACGGCTTGTTGATACTGAAGAGCACGTGTCTGTTGTACATCTAACGCTTGTTGGTAATCGGCTAACTGTGACTTTAAGCTGTCAACCTCTTCTTCACTATGAAGTGAGGCTTCTTCTGCTGCCATCAATTGCTCAGTCGCCTCTTCAACGACCATCATCTGCTCTTCTAGACGCTCGCTAAGCTCAAGTAAATCTTCGTTGTAACGTTCGATTTTTTCTTGCTGACGAACCGCTGTTTGCACAAGCTGTAGATGATCAGAAGCTGCTTGATGATCAATCTCTAAGTGAGACTCACCATCTTTTAGCTGAGAAAGCTCTGTTTGCATCTCATTTAGCTGATGCAATTGGCTCGACATACTGTTTTGCAAACTTTGCAATTCAGCACGTTGTTTTAGCGTTGTTTCGACTTTAATGCGACGGTCATTGGAATGACGCATGTAATCGGCAGCCACATACGTCGTTGCTTCGCTGACAAGGTGCTTAAACAGATCGCGATCGTTCTGCGTTACTTTAATCGCTTCGAGGGTCATGCGGTTTTCACGCAAGGCCGCTTCCATATCTTGGAAGGCTTTCTTTACTCCACCGTTTTGTGGCAGTAGGTAGTCTCGCAACGATTTAGTGATCGCACTTGAAATACCGCCATACAACGAAGCTTCGATGAGGCGGTAGAACTTAGAGCGATCCGATGTATTTCGAAGCTTCTTCGGTAACACACCAAACTCAAACATAAAGCTATGGAACTCAGTCACCGAGTTAAACGCTTTAAACTGAGCCGTTTCGTATTGTGCGACGCACTCCTTCACTTCATTGAGCTGTCGTACACGTGCTTCTGTCGAAGAAACCGTTTCCACTAAAACAGAAGTGGGTTTTACCTCTGCTGGCAGTCCTTGGATGATGAAAGGTTTAATATCAACTTTCTTATCGCGACCTGCCACTTGTTGGAGCTTCACGCCAAACAAGGTTCGCTGATTTTTAGAGTTAATGACATCCAACGCTGAGTAACATACGCCCGGCTTTAACTTACCGTGTAAGCCTTTATCACGTGATGCTGTTGAACTTCCGGCTTCCGTCGTATTACGAAAATGAAGTAAAGACTGATCCGGGATCAGGGTCGTAATAAACGCGGCCATAGTGGTCGATTTACCCGCACCATTACCGCCTGAAAGTGTGGTGACAAGATCATCGATATCGAAGGTTCGAGCAAAAAAGCCGTTCCAGTTGATCATTGTCAGTGATTGGTACTTACCGCGCTCCATTACAACTCACCCTCTTCTACTGTTTCTTGTTGCTCATTGTCCAGCAAGTTGCCTTGAGTTGGAGCCTGTTGGTGTACTACGGCTTCACCATCTCTAATCAAGCGTAGCTGTGCTTCACGAATGTCATCACTGGTGCGAACGTCAGCACCGAATCGGAAGACGGCTTCGCTAATGCGAAACTTACCTTCTTCACCAATGGTTAAAATCATGCCTAAGCGGCGTAAACGACGCAGAGAGGTGCGTACCTTATCCTGCAGTTTATCTCGGTCAAGGTCTGAGCCAGACGCTCGGTTAGTCACTAACTTCAGCAGTTTTTTCTCATCAGCTAACGCGATAAGCTCTTCGAAAAGCTCTTGATAAGTAAAGATACCTTCATGGGCTAAGCGTTCTGGGCTAAGGTAAAGAAAACAAAGAACTTTACCGACTAGCATATCGAGCTCAGAGAGCACGCTTCGGCTAATGAGTGATGTTGAACGCGGACGTAGATAGAAAAAGTTCTCTGGTGCTCGCACGAGTTCAGCATTATATCGCTGATAGAACTGCGCTAACTCGAGTTCAAACTCAAGGAGGTAGGCATGGTTATCAAGGTCATCGCTACCAATATGACGACCAGAACGAAGTAGATTATCTAGCGCTGGAAATAATGGATTCGCAATCGCTTTTGCCAACTTCTCTGGCATAAATTCTTCAATATTTGTCAATGACATTTGCTTGTACCTTCGCTCCGAAGTCGTTGATTGCCTGCCAGTCTGGCTGTACGGCGTTAAAGTCAGCTTCTGAATAACCGAGCCTTACCGCTTGATCAATCACGAGTCTTGCTAAATCAAAATGTTGTGCGTCAGCATGGTCTAATAGATAGCGCTTTAAGAGGATACCAAGGTCGATTGGCGCTCCTGTCTCTTTGTGAACTTGAAGCTGCTCAGCGATTTGCTCCGCGAGAATATCGGTCACATGAGTAAGCTGCTCAAATTCCAATGTTTCCGGCGCAAGGCCCGTCACTTCATCGTCACGCAGCACCACCGCTTCATCTCTCATATCCATGAGGCGATCTGCATTCGCAATTGTTAAGAACCATGGCGCATCAAAATAATCCGTCACTGATTGACGCAGGCGCTGACTAAACGCACGGTTCTTATCCATATCGATAGCGGTACGAATAAATTTATGTACGTGGCGATCGTAACCAATCCAAAGATCAATAGATTGCTGACCCCAATTCACAATACGATCGAGTTTAGATTGCAAGCTATAGACCATCTCGGTGACAAAAGTCAGCTCTTCGACGTGATGCGTTTGTTCCAAGATATCCAGTAACTGGCTTTGAAGTTCATCGCCTGCAGCTTGCAACGTATCTTGTAGCTCTTGCAGCGTATTCGATGTTTCATTCAATAACTGCTCACAGTTCGCAATCGCGGCCTGCCAGTCTTGATTCAATAATTCAGCAATGTTGGCTTTAACCTGCTGCTGCTGTTCATCCATCGTGCGCTGATTGAGATCAATACGATCAAAAATCTCTGCAACGGAATATTTTAAGACCGCATAAACATTTTTACGCCAATAAGCCGTGTCACCTTCAGAAAGAGCGGCTTGCTTCGCTTTGTCAATTTCATCGGCGACCATCGCTAATTGAATGGACAATTTAAGCGTGGAATACTCTTTATGACGGGCATAATAATCAGCGATACCCACCGCAAGCGGTGACAGGCGATAGATACTGACACCATCCGTCACATCACTGGTAAAGCGCGTAATGAGACGCTGCTTAACCAGCTCATTGATGGCGTTATTTGCACGAGTAGTAAGCGTTTCTTGATGTTGTTCGAATTGATCGCTCACCACTTTAAATGCGTCAATCAATTCTCCCTCATGTAGCTCTTCGTCAATACGCTCTTGGCTTAAAATGGCGATTGCCAACATAAACGCAAGTCGTTCAACGGGGAGCTGAATACTGAGGTCCTGCTGTTTTACCCAGCTGACCAGCTCAGGCACGGTCTGGGACTGCTCACTCATCCAATTTCCTTGTTACTTTTTAAAGCTGTGTTGTGCCCTTTTGGCCCCACACATGAATATATCTACCTAAAGAGACAAACGGCTCCTGACGACACAGCGACTGTTCCATTGCTATCAATTGTTCATCCGTAAATTCGCCTAAGTGTTCGGTCTGCATATAATCATGAAACGTCCGAACTCCAGTCTTTCCCTTTATGTTGATATCTTCTTGTAATAAATGTGCATACACCGCATCAGGCATCAAGCCTTGATGGGGTTGTAGCTTAAAACGTTTTCGATGCGGCATACCTTTCTCGATATGTGTCAAGTTGCCACACGTTAAATTCTTAAATAGCAGCCCAGTCTGATTATAAAACATCACTGAGGCGCATCCGCCAGGTTTGAGGCATGCTAACACTTGGCTTAAACCTTCCATTGGTGCCTGCATCCACTCCATGACAGCATGAAACAAAACAATATCAACTTGTTCAGTTAAATGTGATTGTAATGTCTGCACACTACAATGAAGAAACTGATACTGCGCTAACAGTCCAGCTTCCTCAACCTCTTGTTGAGCCAGTTTTAGCATTTCTTGCGACAAATCGCACAAAATGATGCGATGACCCAATTTGGCAAGCTGCAAAGAGAGCTGTCCTTGCCCACCTCCGGCATCGAGTATGGTCATTGGCGTGTCTGGCATACTAGCCAGCATATTTTCCATATCCTGCCATACAACGGCTTGTCGAATATCACCTTTGGCTGAGCCATAGATGCTGTCGGCAAATTTGTGGGCTAGGTCGTCGAAATTGCGGTCTTCTTTCACGTTGGACTTACGATAGTGTAACATTGACGGATTCGCTTATTTTCTCATAAGCTTTCAAGGAATAAAGCACTGATATGCAGTTTAGTTGCTCAAGTGCTGCTTTTTCGGACGACATTGATGTTTGAACTAAAAAAAATTATCACCGCATTCATCATGCCCTTGCCTTTTTTATTGGTATTAGGTTTTTTAGGGCTGCTGTTTCTATGGTTTTCTCGGCACAAACGCGTGGGCTCAACGCTCGTTTCCTGCTCAATAATTGGCATATTTTTAGTCAGCTTCCAACCTGTGGCCACGCGACTATTGATGCCTATAGAGCGTCAATACACAGCGTTCATACCCGACGACAGACCTGTTGACTATATTCTTGTCCTCGGAAATGGACACGTCGTCGACGATGAGTTACCGCCAACGTCTGAACTCACAAGAACGGCATTAATGCGCCTGACTGAAGGCATACGTATTCTTCGCTACTACCCAAATTCGACACTTATCCTCTCGGGGTACAGTGGTGGTACTGAAATTAGTCATGCACGAATGCTCGCTAAAGTAGCCGTTGCTTTAGGTGTTTCCAAAAATCGAATCGTGCTACTGGAGACCGCCCAAGATACATGGGAAGAGGCCTATCAGTCTTCTGTCGTTGTGGGCGATAATCCTTTTGTGGTGGTCACATCAGCAAGCCATATGCCTCGAGCCCTCAAAGAGTTTAAAGAGCTTGAATTAACACCCTATGCTGCCCCAACAAACTACTTGGCCCACGATAACATCAAACAACCTTGGGAATGGTTATCGCCTAAAGCACGCTATTTAGAACAAACTGAACATTATTGGTATGAAACACTCGGACAACGATGGCAGTGGCTTCGTGACAAAGTCGCTAATATTGAGAATGAAGACCCTCAGACTGAACTCTGAACATTCTCGGTAGATCATTGAACCTCTATTAATTATTGATAGGCAATAGAAAGGGAGGCATTCGCCTCCCTTATATTTGTCTTTGAATGAAAGCCCCATTTAACCCATGTGGTAATCACGCTACCTAAATGATCAATTCTACAGTGAAGTCCATTAACTTGAGTATTAAGAGACTTGTTGTTTCAAATTCTCTTTGTAGCCATCTTCCAACAAGGTCCAATGTTTGTTATTCACTGCTCCAGCAAACATCCAAAGTAGCTTTATTTCTGCTTCTCCATGACAAGCTTGAACGCGTTTAAATACCTCAACAGGGCCCATTTTCATAAAGGTTTCAACATCCGGTACACCGGCTTTCTTAAGGATACGTTCCAACGTTAAGCGCATATTTGGTAAGTCGCGTAGACGTATATTTTTACCTTCTTGTTTTGCTTTCTTTTCTTTTCGCGCTTGTGCCAATGTTGAGGTGACAAGTTCACGACATATCATGGGTTGAGACTCCATCAATGCAGTGACATCGTAATAGTTGACTTCCGCAGTACTACTACGTTTAACGTGGATATACTTACCGCAATTTAACTCAGCATATTGAGAATTTAATTTATCACCACCACGCATATAGAGTGCATCATCAGTCATGATGGCAAACATTGCACCCTTATCAAATAACCCTGTCCCACCAAACATTGAGCGTTGATCAAACTTGCCAAAACTTTCTAGGTATTGCAAAAAATCTTCCTTGAGCACTTGCATATCGCCTCCCTAACCAAGAAATGCTAAAACTCAATTTCGTAACGTGCTTCAAACTTTTCAGCTAAATCCGTTATTGACTACAGTTTGATTGCAATAAAAGTCATATGCAACACCATACATTTTGATATGAGATTTCAGACATATTACGCACCTCAAAATAATGACCAATGTGACATATTTAACTCAACGCGACTGACTTCCCTCATATAGTCTCTCAGTGAGTAATTTATAAACTAAGCTTATAAGATATGAACGTCTACCCTTCAACAACTCACCTCTTACCTGGTGGGTATGCCTCTTTTGTTATCCCAAGTTCTGATACACGGGGTACTGATTCACTTCGTTTGTTAACCAGCGCAAGTGACGTTTTTGTTCTGTGCATGAGTGATGGTGAACCTAAAGAGCTAACAACGCTGCCAGCAATTGGTACTGTCGTTAAGGTTATTCAACGTGATGCTCGGCAAGATGCTGCCTACACAACGATTGTGGAAGGGTGCTATAAAGTAGAATTACTGAGCCTCGATTGCACCGAAGACAATCTCCTGTTTGCAGAGATCCGCCGAGCCGCAAATTGGACGGCAACCTCAACAAATAGTAAAAATGCCATTTTGTCTCATAAGCTTGAAGACCTCTATTTATCCGTTCCTGAAATTAGGCAGCTCTACCCTAGCGTTTATTTTGATGATATCACCTGGGTAACACAGCGTTGGTTAGAGATATTACCACTAGAAACCGTTCATAAACGAATGCTTATCAGCCAACCAACATCTGACCTTACACAGCGTTTTCTTTTAAAACTGCTACACGACAAAAATTGGATTTAGATGCCAAAAATGACAAATTACTGATGAGATAAACTGTATCACGCCTAAAACAGGGTATAATGAACGGAATTTTATATTGCGTTTAGAACCTTAATGATCCTAATATGAGCCATTTAGCATTGATGTGGCACACACCAGAACATCAGCATATTTTGCAAGAAATTGGTGGTGAGTTTCAGGCCCGTGTCACAGATGCGATTACCGCAAATCGGTTATCGCTACCGCCTATTCCCGACGTTGTCTTGCGCATCCATCAGATTTGCCAATGCGAAGATAGTACTGTGCGTGATGTCGCGAACGCCCTCGTAGACGATCCTAGTTTAACCGCCTATGTTATTCGCGCTGCCAACTCAGTTATTTTTAGCCCTCGCAACGTAACTTGCCACGATATTATCACTGCGGTATCTCGCTTAGGTATGTATCGAGTGAGAGATATTGTTACGGCGCAAGCGATTGAAGAGCTCAAGCGCTCTGCTGATTTCAGTCAAGAGTGTAATAAGCTACTTGAAGAGAGTGCTCATCAGTCTCGCTTACTGGCAGGCGCGACGACATTAGTTTGCAACGGTGTCGTGAAACATAGTGAGCAAAAGCTCGGCCTTGAGCCCGAGAAAGCATTGTTATCCTGCCTATTATCCGATATTGGTCTTTTTTCACTTATCAAAGAGTACGAAATTTATCGTGAACAAGGTAACTACTTAGATTTTAGCATTGCTAAAGAAGTCTTTGCGCAAGGGTGTAATGAAGCAAGCACACAAATCCTGAAGCATTGGGGATTTGATACTGACTATCTTGAAGTAGCCGGAAATAGTTACTATACACCCAAAAGTGGCGAAGAGACTCGATATGTTGATTTAGCAAGAATGGCTAATCATCTTCTTCTGTTTAGAAATGACGACGATGCCTATTACGACCATGAAGTTGAACTCGATTTAGCGGGTGCTGAAACCATGTATGAGCTGAGTAACCTCAGTGACCTCGAGTTCGAAAGTCGCATACAAGAAATCATTCAAAAAAGTGGGTTATAGTATTCACTTCGATTGAGCCAGCCAGTGGTAGATACTGTCACTGACTGGCTTAAATACAAGCTTTTATAAACCAGAAATGACACTTCTACTCTAGAAAATGACTCTAGCCTGTATCTCATCATGCTTGTTTTAATGCTGGTATGTTCAATCACACCAAAAGCCTTTTCAACACTCTTCGACCGCTTATTTGACCCTTTTTGATCCTAGTGATAAGTTTCATCTCTTTCGATAGGATTCGTCTATGTTCACTGGCATGATAACGGTGTTTCTACCGTTGGTTTTTGGGTACCTCTTTCAAACTTCTAATCCGACAATTCTTAAGCGTATCAATCAACTATGCCATTTAATGATCATTGCTATTCTCGCGTTGATGGGGTTTAGCCTTGCCGGACTTGATAATCTATCTGAAAACATTATCGTCATCGCGAAAGTCACCTCAGTCTTTGTCGTCGTCGTACTAGGGTTAAACCTTATCGGACTCTGGCTAATGAGCAAACGTATCTTACTTGATACAGAAAGCACAGATGGTAAAACACCACTGCGTCAGATGATTTTCCAATCCGTCAAACTGATCGGATACGTCGTGTTAGGGTTTATCGTGGCGCAATGGCTCCCACTATCAACGTCTTTATTAGAGACAGTTAGCCAATACTTATTGATGGCCCTACTTCTTATTATTGGCATTGAATTACGTAATAGCGGTATAGGCCTTAAACAGATCCTTCTCAACCGCACAGGATTGCTCATTGCGATCACGGTTGCAGTCACTTCATGGGTAGGGGGGATCATTGCTGCCTTCCTATTATCCATCCCTGTCAACCAAGGTCTCGCAATGGCATCTGGATTTGGGTGGTATACGCTAGCTGGGATCCTTATCGGAGATATTTATGGCCCAGTCTACGGTGGTGTTGCCTTTATCAACGAGCTAGTCAGAGAGCTAGTTGCATTAATACTGATCCCATTGCTTATAACCAATAGACCAGTACCTGCAATAGGGGTTGCTGGCGCGACAGCGATGGATTTTACACTGCCTGTCATTCAAATGAATGGTGGTGTAAGACTTGTCCCCATCGCCATCGTGAGTGGCTTTATTCTTAGTCTTTTTGTCCCCATTTTTATCTTGTTTTTTTCGTCTATGTAGGGACAGGCACGAAGGCGTCTAAACCCAGAACAAAGACTCCCTACTACTACGTTACGTTAGCTCAGCGCTAAGCATAATAGGACATCTAGAAACGCACCCCATCAGTCACGGTATACTTGCCTGGCCTCGATGCTCAAGCATACGTATACCTTTGCTGGGTTACCATAATGGTATGGGGAGTTGGTTATTAGTCGGTAGGAACAGGAGGCGCTACAGTACGTTAAGTATATAGGGTGCCAATGTAGAAACAGCAACCAAAGAAAAAAGGAGCCCTAGGGCTCCTTTTACTACACAGGGGGATGTGTAATTATGCGTTAGCGCGAAGCCACTCATCCATATCTGATTTTAGGTTATCAGATTTAGTACCGAAGATAGCTTGAACACCGCCACCAGCTACAACAACACCAGCTGCACCTAGTTTTTTCAGTTTGTCTTGGTCAACGTTTTCTACGTTAGCCACGGCAACACGTAGACGTGTAATACACGCGTCTAAGTTTGTGATGTTGCTACGCCCACCGAATGCTGCTACCAACTCGCCCGCCATATCTGAACCAGTTGCTTGGCTAGCTTCGCCATCAGTGTCATCTTCACGACCAGGCGTTTTAAGATCAAGCTTAACAATAGCGAAACGGAATACTGCGTAGTAGATAGCTGCGTAGATTAGGCCCATGATTGGGAACAAAATAGTCTTCTGCGAGTTACCCATCAAGACAACAAAGTCGATAAAGCCGTGAGAGAACGACGTACCGTGAACCATGCCTAGTAGGTTAGTCATCACGAATGCAGAGCCAGCAAGTAGTGCGTGAATTGCATAAAGTGCTGGAGCAACGAATAGGAATGCGAATTCGATTGGTTCAGTGATACCCGTTAGGAAAGACGTTAGTGCAGCTGAAACCATGATGCCGCCCACTTTTGCGCGGTTTTCTGGCTTCGCTGAATGCCAGATAGCGATTGCAGCAGCAGGTAGACCAAACATCTTAAACATGAAGCCACCAGCAAGTTGACCGAAGCCATTGCCCGCAGCACGTGTCGCATCATCTGCTTCTAGGTAACAAGTTAGTACGCCGTTACGTAGTTCACCGGCAGCATTCACACACTCACCTGCTTCAAAGAAGAATGGTACGTTCCAAATGTGGTGTAGACCGAATGGGATAAGAGAACGCTCAACAATACCGTAGATACCAAACGCAACAGTTGGGTTTTGGTTAGCAGCCCAATCAGAGAACGCTGAGATACCTCCGCCAATTGGAGGCCATACGATAGAAAGCAGTAGACCAGCACCGATAGCAGTGAAACCAGTCACAATTGGTACAAAACGCTTACCTGCGAAGAAGCCAAGGTAGTCTGGTAATTGAATGCGGAAGAATTTATTAAATGCCCAACCAGCAATCGCACCAACGATGATACCGCCTAATACGCCTGTATCAATGCCGCTAACACCCATAACGCCAGCCATTACAGATAGCGTTGCAGTCATAATACCGTAACCAACAATTGCCGCTAGACCAGCAACACCGTCATTGTTCGTAAAGCCTAATGCAACACCTACGGCAAACAGTAGTGGCATTTGACCGAATACAGAACCACCAGCTTGCTCCATGATCCCAGATAAGATTTCTGGCATCCAAGAGAAGTTAGCAGCACCGACACCCAAAAGGATACCAGCGATAGGCAAAACCGATACTGGCAACATAAGTGCCTTACCGACTTTCTGCATATTCGCAAAAAGGTTCTTAAACATAATGTGCTCCTGAAATAGTTATTTTTTGCTTAACAATTGTCGCTAGCACCAACCGTTACCCCCCGTAACGCTGTGTTGATGCTCTGATTCTCTTCCCTGCATTCTTACACTGGTCTGAAAACGAAGTAACTATACCCTGAAGGAAAATAACATGGCTATGTGACAAGAATACTCAGTTCTCAAAACATTACACAAGTCACAATCAGACTATTTATTTCACAAGAAAAAATATATTAAGTTATTGATATCAAAGTGAGAAAACCACAATCAGACCAAGATCAAAGTTCTACACGTAAAAAAAGCTAAAGACATAATGTTAATTATTGACACATATTTACATGGCGCAAATCGTAGATTATCCACTATAAAATCAGCTGTCACTTACCAAGTAAATATCAGTATATGATGTCCACTTTGATTTAGAACAAAAAAAAAAGGGCTCACCAGCCCTATTTGTTTATTTTGCGCTCAAAACTTACTTTCTATCGATAAACAACCGAAAGAAGTTTTCTGATGTTGTTTTTGCCACGGTATCGCCGGTTACACCCTTAAGTAATCCGATATAGTCAGCGACCTCTTTGACGTAGGCTGGTTGATTTTCTTTACCACGATAAGGGATCGGGGCAAGATACGGAGAGTCTGTTTCAACAAGTAATCGTTCTAATGGAAGCTGACTAACAACATGCTTCAATTCTGACGCTTTATTGAAAGTAACGATACCAGAAATTGAGATATAGAAACCAAGTTCAATGGCCGCTTCAGCCATCTCTAGACTTTCTGTAAAGCAGTGCAATACACCACCTACCTTTTCAGCCCCTTCTTCACGTAAGATTTGCAATGTATCTTCACGAGCCATTCGGGTATGAATAATCAAGGGTTTGTTAACTTCTACGGCTAAGCGTACATGTTGACGAAAAATCGCTTTCTGAGCATCAGCTAACTCTGGCTGGTAATGGTAATCAAGTCCTGTCTCACCAATAGCGACAACTTTGGGATTTTGAGCATAAGCTTTTAACTTGTCATAATCAAAACCACTCTCGATATCCAGAGGATGAACGCCACAAGAAGCGAAAACATTGTCGTGTGGTTCGATCATTTCCATCATATTAGGAAAAGCATCTAAGCTCACACCAACAGACAAGAAATGAGTCACACCACGTTGATGTGCTTTTTCAAGCACATCGGCTACATTTGTGTGGGCTTTATCGTAATCTAATTTATCTAGATGACAGTGCGAATCAACTAACACTGATATCTCCTTGCATAAATTGACTCAACCAGTCCGCGATCATAATTTCACGATTTAACCCAGTAAAGTCGGTAAATTGTTGTTGTAGAGAATGTAGTGCTTGTAATTGAGACCACAACCGCTCACTTTGGCAGTGTTTGGCCATCTCCAAAACATGCTTCCCACTCCCTTGGTGAATCCACAAAGATGAATCACACCCTTGTAAACATTTGAGCGTATCGAGTAAAAAGAACTGAATCCAAAGCAGGGCATCATCTCCGTTACTCAGTATGGCATCAAGACAAGCTTTCATTCCAAGGTGCGGCGGTGCGATAAATGCAGTTAACGCGGCAATAACCTGATCATGACCCTGTAGATTTCCACCTTCAGCAAGCTTGAGAATCACAAGAGGTGACTGACGATATATTCGAAGTAAATCCTCAGGCGCAAAAAACGTTTGTTCACTCAACCATTGATGAATTTCTTGCTCAGCTATCTCACGCTGACGCCAATGGCTACAGCGACTTAAAATAGTCGGCAACACGCTGTCGGTACGATCAGCAGTGAGCAAGTAGTAACAGCCTGATGGTGGCTCTTCTAATGTTTTCAATAATGCATTAGCTGCCGCTTCACCCAGAGCATCAGCTTGACGGATCTCAATCACCCTAACACCACCCAATTGAGATGTTTCCATTGCCCATCGATTTGCCTGTCTAATTGCATCGACTGAAATTTTCTTACCAGCTTCAGCAGGTTCAATACGGTGGTAATCTGGGTGGGTACCAGCTTGGCGTAATTGACAACCATGGCAAATTCCACAAGGGTCAGAGGGCGTATTTTGACAAAGCAACGCATCTGATAGCATATTCGTTAACTGATCGCGACCACTGCCTTTAGGTGCAATAAACAGTACCGCATGATGCAACCGCTGCTGCTCTAACAATACTGTCCACTGTTTCCATACTCCTTGCTGCCAAGGGTAAAGTTTACTCATTGTGTCGCTAGCCATACCGTTAATGCCTTTTCAATCGCATCACCGACAGCTTCAATAGATTCTGATGCATCGATAGTGACAATGTTTTCATGCTGACTAGCAATTAACTGGTACCTTTCTCGCGCACGTTCAAAAAATGACAAGTCCATTTGTTCAATACGATCTAGCTCACCACGCACACGCGCTCTCTTTAACCCCAGAGCTGGGTCAATATCCATATACAGCGTAAAGTCTGGTGCGAAATCGCCAAGGGTTGTGTGCTTGATGGTACTCATTAAGTCAGTATCAAAGCCTCTACCTCCACCTTGATACGCTTGTGAAGACATATCATGACGGTCACCAATCACCCATTGCCCTTGAGACAAAGCAGGCTTGATCACATTATCAACTAACTGTACGCGTGCTGCGTACAAAAGCAGTAATTCAGCCATATCGGTCAATGGCTCATCGGGATGCCCGTCCTTGACTAAGCTACGCATTTTCTCGGCGAGTGGTGTACCACCAGGCTCGCGAGTTAATACGGTGGCAATACTCGCATTAGCAAGCACAGACTGAATACGTGCAATAGCAGTACTCTTTCCTGCACCTTCTAGACCTTCAATAACGATAAATTTTCCAGACATAATTTCACTATCTTTGCGATCGTTCCCATTCGCGATATACACGAACAGCTCGATTGTGTTGTTGTAATGTGGTTGAGAAGGTATGACCACCTTTCGTATCAGCCACAAAATAGTAGTAATTGCTCACTTCAGGGGAGACCGCCGCTAACACAGACGCTTTGCTTGGCATTGCAATCGGGGTTGGGGGTAAACCATCGATGGTATAGGTGTTGTAGGGCGTCGGTTTACGCAACGCTGAACGGGTAATAACGCCTTGATAGTCATCCCCCATTCCGTATATAACTGTCGGATCCGTTTGTAAACGCATAGGCTTCTTAAGGCGATTATTAAACACCGATGAGACTAAACCCCGCTCTTGCGCTACAGCGGTCTCTTTTTCGATGATTGAAGCCATAATCAACACTTCATAAGGCGATTTTAGCATCAGATCTTCGTTACGCTGCTCCCAAGCACTTTCCAATAGCATGCTCATTTTTTTGTAAGCGCGCGTTAAAATACTTAAGTCAGATTCACCATGAGTAAAGTAATAGGTCTCCGGCAACAACAACCCTTCTAGCTTTTGTCCATCATAGCCAATCGCAGTGGCAATTTGAGCTTCGGTCATGTTCGTTGTTTCGACAACAACATCAGGATGTTGCTGTAATTGCTCAAGCCAATCGATAAAACGGTCACCCTCCACTAGAGTAATCGCGTACTGGTGCTCTTTGCCCGCAATAATATGGATAAGTGCGTCTTCTAGACTCATACCTTCATTTAAAGAAAAAGTACCCGCTTTTATATCGACCAACTCAGGACGTAATCGACGGAGGTACTGTCTCCAAGGGTTATTCTCAATCCAACCAGCATCTTCAAATTGACGTAATACTGAATTTAAGTGACTGCCGGTTTGAACGGTAACTTGCACGCCCCCTTCAATATTTAGGGGAACATCAACACTCGTTTTGACTTGATTAACTGCCCACAGCCCAGCAAAAGCTGTGATAATGGCTAAGACTAAAGCCATACTCAAAAAACGTTTCATTACTTTCCTAACTACTCATTCTTCAAAGTTGGTCCTTGACCAACGTATATAGGGGACCGAGAGGATACACATAATCCTTATGCTGATTCCGCACCTCACGAACAGGTACCACACCCATTAAACTATTCGATATAAACAGACTTTCAGCGTGGTTTAGTAGAGATACCAAGTCGATTTGGACAACCTGTACAATGTGTCCAAGCGCGTTCAGTTTATCAATAACAACTTGACGCATTACACCGTTAACACCACTCTTCAACAAGTCTGGCGTATAGATTTGTCCATCTTGTTCCCAAAACAGATTAGCAAGCCCAGTTTCAATAACATGACCTTCAACATTACTCACTAATGCATCTTGCCAGCCATTATGATCAATTTCTTGGCGGATCAGCACTTGCTCTAGACGATTAAGGTGCTTCATTCCGGCCAACAATGGATTAGAACCTAATACCTGCTCGCAACACCCTAATGCAATGCCATCCTCACGCAGTGAAGCGTAGTTCTCAGGCATATTAGCGGTCGTTACTACCACGTTAGGTGAAAGTTGAGCGGAAATACCGTAGCCTCGCCCACCTTCTCCACGGGTAATGACAACCTTGACGATACCTTCATCGATACCTTCATCGATACCTTTATCGATAAAAAAGGCCGCTTGTTCAATGATGACCTCATAGAGCCAACGCGGGTCTGGCATCTCAATAGATAACCTTGCTAGTGAAGATTCAAAACGCGCAAGATGATACTGCCAATGGCACACTTTGCCTTGCCGAATAGCCATTGTTGAGAAACAACCATCGCCATACTGAAAACCTCTATCAGCGATAGCGATTTTCTGATCATTTCCAAGGAACAATTGAGGTTTCATGCATCCCCCATAGAAATGCGAACAAAAAAAACGGCCTGATAAAAATCAGGCCGTTGATAATAACAAATTTAATTTAGATTTTCTTAAACAGTAGAGAACCGTTTGTACCACCGAACCCAAATGAGTTACATAGTGTGTATTCCAAGTTCGCTTGACGCGCTTCACCCGGAACATAATCTAAATCACAACCTTCATCAGGGTTGTCTAAGTTAATCGTTGGTGGGACAGCTTGATCAACCAGCGCCATCGCACTGATAATTGCTTCGACTGACCCAGCAGCACCCAATAAGTGACCCGTCATCGATTTGGTCGAAGAAACCATTGTGCTGTCTGCTGCTGCACCTAATGCTCGACGAATGCCAAGTGTTTCAGCAACATCGCCTGCTGGCGTAGATGTACCATGGGCATTTACGTAGCCCACTTTAGCCGCATCAATGCCTGCATCGCGTAATGCCGCTTCCATGGCTAATGCGCCACCTGAACCATCAACACTAGGTGAAGTCATGTGGAAAGCGTCACCGCTCATACCAAAGCCAACAAGTTCACAATAAATATTGGCACCACGTGCTTTCGCATGCTCATACTCTTCAAGCATCATCATGCCGGCTCCGTCACCAAGGACAAAACCATCACGATCTTTATCCCACGGACGTGAAGCACCTTGGGGATCATCATTTCGTGTTGAAAGGGCCTTTGCAGCTGCAAAACCACCCATACCCAATGGTGTTGATGCTTTTTCTGCCCCACCGGCCAGCATCGCATCTGCATCGCCATACGCAATCATACGTGCTGCATGGCCGATATTATGCAGACCTGTTGTACAAGCCGTTGAAATAGCAATGTTTGGGCCACGTAAACCATGCATAATCGAAAGATGACCAGCAATCATATTAACAATGGTTGATGGAACGAAAAATGGACTAATTTTACGAGGACCTTTTTCGACAAGTGCTTGGTGGTTTGCTTCAATCAAACCCAAGCCGCCGATTCCCGAGCCGATAGCGACACCCACTCGAGCTGCATTCTGTTCGTTAACTTCGATTCCCGAATCTTTCAGCGCTTGCACGCCCGCTGCGACACCGTATTGAATGAATAAATCCATCTTACGAGCATCTTTCTTGGTCATATACTCTTCACAGTTAAAGTCTTTGACCATACCTGCGAAACGAGTAGCGAAACCTGTCGCATCAAAATGCTCAATATTGCTGATACCGCTAGTACCTGCCAATAGAGCTTTCCAAGAAGATTCAACTGAGTTGCCGACCGGTGACAGCATACCCATGCCAGTAATGACGACACGACGCTTAGACACGATTATTTACTCCGGGATAGAAAAAAAAAGAGGTGATTCAATGAAAAATCAGGCGGTCATGGAGACCGCCTGGGGGATGTTCTAATTACTCAGAAGCGCCTACAACGTAGTCGATTGCCGCTTGAACTGTTGTGATTTTCTCAGCTTCTTCGTCAGGAATCTCAGTGTCGAATTCTTCCTCAAGAGCCATTACAAGTTCAACAGTATCTAGTGAGTCAGCGCCTAGATCATCAACGAAAGAAGCTTCGTTTTTAACTTCTGCTTCGTCTACGCCTAGTTGCTCAATGATGATTTTTTTTACGCGTTCTTCGATGTTGCTCATACTATTCTATTTCCTTAAAAGAATTCGCTGCTGCGATGTTTCGAGTAGTTTATTCAATACTATAAAAGTTGCAACACCCTTAATGCTGGTCAAACCACGATTTCATGGAAAAACACGTCAAATTTGAC
Organism: bacterium sp. HQB-150; assembly: GCA_043421945.1. Classification (GTDB taxonomy): domain Bacteria; phylum Pseudomonadota; class Gammaproteobacteria; order Enterobacterales; family Vibrionaceae; genus Thaumasiovibrio. Next base: position 20,378 of record JBHOGO010000023.1, read on the forward strand.
CAAACTCAAGCGTTATTGCAACATTTTGTTTAAATCATGTACATGCCGCCGTTGACGTGCAATGTTTCACCGGTGATATATCCAGCGTCATCTGACGCTAAAAATGCTACCGCTGCTGCGATCTCACGTGGGTCACCAAAGCGCGCTGACGGAATATTCGCCGACATAGCCGCACGCTGGTCTTCAGATAGGGCTTTCGTCATATCTGTTTCGATAAAGCCAGGAGCAACCGCATTCACAGTGATCCCACGAGAAGCGACTTCACGCGCCATCGACTTAGTGAAACCAACTAAACCAGCTTTCGCTGCTGCATAGTTAGTTTGACCACCATTACCCATCGAACCTACAACCGAACCAATACTGATAACACGACCATGACGCTTCTTCATCATAGGGCGCAATACCGCTTTAGATAGGCGGAAGATCGACGTTAGGTTAGTGTCAATGATATCTTGCCACTCGTCATCTTTCATGCGCATTAACAGATTATCACGAGTGATACCTGCATTATTCACTAAAATGTCGATATCACCAAATTGTGCTTTAATTGTTTTCAGCACTTCTTCAATAGATTCAGGAGAGGTCACATTTAATGCCAAGCCTGCACCATTATCACCAAGGTACTCACTGATAGCGGCAGCGCCACCTTCACTGGTTGCAGTACCAATCACCTTTGCGCCACGCTCAACAAGCAATTCTGCGATTGCTCGACCGATGCCACGACTTGCACCCGTGACTAGGGCAACTTTTCCTTCAAGGCTCATCTCAATTCCCTAATTTTTATTTGGCAGCATCTAACGTCGCGGTGTCGTTTACAACCACACTACTCAATGCTTTGTTAATACGTTTTGTCAGCCCAGTCAATACTTTACCTGGACCCATTTCAATCAGTTTTTCAACACCATCAGCTGACATTTTCTCTACTGACTCTGTCCAACGAACTGGGCTATGCAGTTGCTTCACCAAAGCAGCCTTGATCGCAGCAGGATCAGTAACAGCTTCAACATCTGCATTGTTGATAACAGGAATAGTCGGTGCAGAGAAGGTAATACCTTCTAAAGCAGCGGCAAGCTTTTCTGCTGCAGGCGCCATCAAAGCACAGTGAGACGGCACAGAAACAGGTAAAGGCAGAGCGCGTTTTGCACCAGCAGCTTTACATAGCGCACCGGCACGCTCAACAGCAGCCTTGTTACCCGCAATCACAACCTGACCAGGAGAGTTGAAGTTCACAGGAGAAACAACTTCACCTTCAGCCGCTTCTTCACAGGCTTTAGCGATAGCGTCATTATCTAGACCGATAATCGCTGACATCGCGCCGACACCCGCCGGAACCGCTTGCTGCATCAGTTGACCACGTAGCTCAACAAGCTTCACTGCGTCTTCGAATTCAATAATACCAGCACAAACCATTGCTGAATACTCACCAAGGCTATGACCAGCAAGAAAAGTAGGCTTCTCGCCACCTTCTTGTTCCCAAACACGCCAAATGGCAACAGAGGCTGTTAACAATGCCGGCTGTGTACGAAAAGTCTCATTAAGGTCTTCGACAGGACCGTTTTGAACCAACGCCCATAAGTCATACCCAAGCACCGTAGAGGCTTGCGCGAAAGTATCAGTGACAACCGAAAACTTTTCCGCTAAATCCGATAGCATTCCTACAGCCTGAGAACCCTGACCAGGGAAGACAATAGCAAACTTAGACATATCTATTCCTTTTTAAAATTTCACTAAGGCAGAAGCCCATGTGAAGCCACCACCAAACGCTTCGAGCAGTAACAGTTGCCCACGTTGAATACGGCCATCTCGTACGGCTTCATCAAGTGCAGTCGGCACTGTCGCTGCCGATGTATTACCATGCTTATCTAGGGTCATAACAACTTGATCCATTGGCATTGATAACTTACGAGCAGTGGCGTTAATAATTCTGTAATTGGCTTGATGGGGTACTAGCCAATCAATTGCCGATTTTTCAAGCCCATTTGCCGCTAACGTTTCAGTGACAACATTCGCTAATTGCGTCACCGCAACCTTAAACACTTCATTACCCGCCATGTGTAACCAAGCATCACTATCAACATCGTCTTGTGATGGACGTTTTGGATATTCGAGACTTAGCAGTTCACCAAAGCGACCGTCTGCATGCATATGGGTCGACAGAATACCTGGCTCTTCGCTAGCGCCAATAACAACCGCACCAGCAGCATCGCCAAACAGAATGATCGTTGAACGATCTTCGGGATCACAAGCAGATGCGAGTTTATCAGCACCAATTACCAAGGCATTTTTAGCCATGCCGGTTTTTACATATTGGTCAGCAACACTTAGTGCATAACAAAAACCTGAACACGCAGCAGCAATATCGAATGCTGGTGCACCATGAATATCCAATAAGCCTTGCACTTGGCAAGCCGCTGAAGGGAAAGCATGGGAAGCACTTGTTGTTGCGACAATGATGAGGTCAATATCTTGTTTATCGATTCCCGCCATTTCGATCGCTTTTAACGCCGCTTGGTGGCCCATCACTGCAACGGTTTCTTTCTCTGTTGCAATACGACGTTCGCGAATTCCAGTACGAGTTACAATCCACTCATCACTGGTCTCAACCATTTTTTCTAAGTCCGCATTAGAACGAACTTGGGCTGGTAGATAGCTACCAGTACCTAGAATTTTGCTATACATAAAGACTAGTAATGCCTCTCGAGTAGGACAGCTTCTAAACGATCACTGATCTTAGTGGGGATCTGATGTTTTACTTCATGAACCGCTTCATTTATGGCTGTTGCAAAGGCAGCGATATCCGCTCTGCCATGGCTTTTAACAACAATGCCGCGCAATCCTAACAGACTTGCACCGTTGTACTGGTCGGGGTTCAGTTGTTTAAACTCTGTAATTAGGTCAGCAAATAACCACTTAGCAAACCAGCGGCGAATTGGGTTCTGCCCGACTGCGCTGCGCAAGCTCTCAATGAACATGCGGGCAACACCTTCACTGGTCTTCAAGCAAACATTACCGACAAAGCCATCGCAGACGATAACATCTGCCATCGCTGAATAAATTTGATCACCTTCAATATAACCGGAGTAGTTTACATCCGGGGATTGGCTAAGCTGCTCTGCACACTGCTTAACCAAATCATTACCCTTGATATCTTCTTCACCAATATTAAGAAGCGCAACACGTGGCGATGCCACATTATGTTGCTCTGCAAGCACTGTGCCCATGACTGCGAACTGAAAAAGTGTATCGGCGTCACAAGCAACATTCGCACCGAGGTCGAGTAACCAAGATTTATTACCCATGCGAGTGGGTAGCATTGAAACGAGTGCTGGTTTATCAACCCCAGGTAACAATTTGATAAGGTAGCGTGATAATCCAACGAGTGCGCCTGTATTACCAGCGCTCACGCAAGCATCAGCTTCACCTTTGGCAACGAGCTCTAAAGCGACACGCATAGAACTGCCCATACTACGGCGTAATGCCTTAGCTGGCTGAGTATCATTAGCGATAACATGGTCACTGTGGACGATTTGTATACGAGGGTGCGAAGCGTGATTAAGAAGTGATAATTGAGAAGATATCTCGGCATGGTCGCCGATTAAAATGACTTTTAGCGCCGGGTTATGCAACAGTGCCTGCACGGCGGCAGGCACTGTTACTTGGGGACCGAAGTCCCCCCCCATTGCATCAAGTGCAACGGATAGACGCATCAAGGCTCAACCTTACTTGTTGATAACCTTGCGGCCACGGTAGAAACCGTCTGCAGTCACGTTGTGACGCAGGTGAGTTTCACCGCTAGTTGCATCTACAGATGTAGCTTGTGTAGTTAGCGCATCGTGTGAACGGCGCATGCCACGACGTGAACGCGTTACTTTGCTCTTTTGTACGGCCATTGACCCTACTCCTTGTTACTGTGCTTTAAAGATTCTAATACGGCAAATGGATTCGGACGCTCATCAGCAGATGGGATCTCTCCAAAAACCAAGTTATCAGAAGAGACTTTACAGTCTACTTCGTCATGCATGGCAACTTGTGGTAATTCTACAATCAGCTCATCTTCGATAAGTTGAAGTAGATTGATCTCACCATTTTCGTCGATTTCAATCGGCTCATAAGCTTCAGGCAACTCATCTGCCTGCTCCGGGTTACGAAGCGGACAATAATAGAATTCGACTTCATAGCCGTGATTGTACGTACCGTTACAACGCTGACACTCTAGCTCTACTTCTACTGACGCTCTACCGTGCAGTACAATGAGACCTTGATTATCAACATCAAAACTTAACGTGACATTCACGTCACTTTTTACGCTCTGGGTTGAACTTCCCAAACGCTCGAAAGATTCTCCTGCAATGAAACCATTGTAGTCTGAACGCTTTTGAGCAGCTCGGTGCGGATCTACCGTTAGCGGTAATTTTACCTTTTGCATAGGGCGCGGATTTTAGCGGTCTAATCGCTCTGAGTCAAAGAAAATTGGAACAAATTTATGTCAATTTAAAGAACCAAAGGCTGTGATTAATTGAAAGCAGACAAGTGGTTAAATTAACACCACCAAACAAAACTCTCTCTAAGCCACGTACGCACTGACCTGAAGAAGATCCAAACGTGGATCTTTGATCCGATCTTCCTCAATATCACTCTCAAGTTCTTTCGGTTACAATTCTAGACCTATTTATTAAACCATGCCGTAAAGTGATCATCAAATATGCGATATAACCTCGTGCTTGCTTCTAGTTCACCGTTTCGTAAGAGCTTGTTAGAAAAGCTTCATCTGCCGTTTGAAGCCTACTCACCAAACATTGACGAGTCTCCACTTAATTCTGAATTGCCTTCTGCTTTGGTTGAACGTCTAAGCATTGAGAAAGCGAAGGCTTGTACAGAAAAATTTCCTGATCACTGGATCATAGGATCCGATCAGGTCTGTGTGCTAAATGATCAAATCACAGGAAAGCCACACACACGAGAAAATGCAATACAGCAATTAGAGCGTGCAAGCGGACAAGCCATCACTTTCTTTACAGGTCTGGCTCTATTCAACAGTCATACCGGTGAAACTATTAGCACTGTGGAACCCTTTACTGTTCACTTTCGGGATTTAAGCATCCAAGAGATCACGCGCTATGTTGAGATTGAACAACCACTGTACTGCGCTGGCAGCTTTAAAGCGGAAGGGTTAGGAATTACATTATTTGACCGCCTTGAAGGTCGAGACCCCAACACCTTAATTGGTCTACCGTTGATTGCTCTCAATGAAATGCTCATGAATATTGGTATCAACCCTTTACTTGACGTAAAAAGCTAAATATTCACTGAGAAAACGTGCAGTGAGTCGCTGAATGTAAAAGCATCGGATACAAAAATGCCACTGACACACAAGTGTGTAGTGGCATTAGATGTGAACATATATGCTCTAAGCAAAAATCTAGTTACTACGACGCAGCTTTTTCAGTGCAGACGTAAGTTCAAGCCCCATGTCCGCATTCAGCTCCATGGTTTCATTTGTGCCAGGATGCGTAAATTGGATATTGGCAGCATGCAGGAACAGTCGTTTCAAGCCGACATTCCCCGTATAGGCATCAAAACGTCGGTCACCATAACGATCATCCCATGCAATAGGATGCCCTGCATATTGACAGTGCACACGAATTTGATGCGTTCTACCTGTCACTGGGCTCGCTTGTACAAGTGTCGCTTGATCGAATTTCTCCAAAATTTTAAAGCGTGTATCTGACGCCTTACCGTTTGGGTTCACTCGCACAATACTGTTTACTTCATTTTTAAGCAGTGGCGCAGTTATTTTTCGACAGCTGCTCTTCCACTGCCCCATCACTAGCGCAAAATAATATTTCTGAACAGTCTTGTTTCTAAACTGCTCCTGAAGCATGCGCAGCGCTGAACGCTTTTTAGCAACCAGCAAGATACCAGAGGTATCGCGATCAATACGGTGCACTAATTCTAAGAACCTGGCATCTGGACGTAACGCACGTAGCGCTTCAATCGCACCAAATTTTAATCCACTACCACCATGCACAGCGGTACCAGAAGGTTTATTTAACACGAGTAAGTGATCATCTTCATAGATGATACAGTGCTCTAACTCGGCGACTTTATCCAATTTCGTACTAATTGGGACCGTTTCAGCTTGTTCTGGCACCCGTACAGGCGGCACGCGAACTAAATCACCCGCTTGAAGTTTGTACTCCGGTTTTATGCGTTTTTTATTAACTCGTACTTCACCTTTACGCAAAATACGATAAATCATACTTTTAGGGACGTTTTTTAAGCGTGTACGAAGGAAGTTATCGATTCGTTGGCCTTCAAAATCGTCAGCAATCTCGATGAATTGCACTTTTGGTTTGTCATCTTTCATAGGTTTTCAGTCTAACATGCTTACAAAGCGGATTGCCGCAAATTTATCTCCCTGCTATCATACCTTATTGCATGGGGTAAATTGCCCATTCAAGCAATAAGGTGAGCATAAAATCACCGAAACGACTGTTATTCACACACGCTAGATGATGAGATGCTGCAATTGGCGTAAGACATTCTCCAATCTGGCATAGAATAACGAGTATGAGTCCGTTTATTTTATCGGTGTCATAGATGCAACCGCGAACGTGGTGTTCCTCGATCGCATTACATTGCGACCAAACGAGTGAAGTATAGCCCGAGAGCACCCCTGAATTTCCAGCCGTGAGGCTCTAACACATCAGACTTGGGGTCAGGCAACATTGAGAGAAGAAACGGAATCTGCTCGTTACTACAATTAAAATGAGTATAAATTAATGAAAAGAATGTTGATTAACGCAACTCAGAAGGAAGAGTTGCGCGTCGCATTAGTCGACGGTCAGCGCTTATACGATCTAGATATCGAAAGCCCTGGTCACGAATCAAAAAAAGCAAACATCTATAAAGGTAAAATCACCCGTATTGAACCAAGTTTAGAAGCCGCCTTTGTGGACTACGGCGCTGAAAGACATGGTTTCCTACCTCTAAAAGAAATTGCGAAAGAGTACTTCCCAGCAAACTATAGCTACCAAGGTCGTCCAAACATCAAAGAGGTGTTACGTGAAGGCCAAGAAGTTATTGTTCAAGTTGACAAAGAAGAGCGTGGCAACAAAGGTGCGGCACTAACGACCTTTATCTCATTGGCTGGTAGCTACTTAGTACTAATGCCAAACAACCCTCGTGCTGGCGGTATTTCTCGTCGCATTGAAGGTGATGAGCGCACACAGCTTAAAGCAGCACTAAGCACACTCGAGTTACCACAGGGTATGGGTCTTATTGTCCGCACCGCTGGCGTTGGTAAATCTGCAGAAGAGTTAGAGTGGGACTTAAATGTTCTCCTTAACCACTGGAGTGCGGTTAAAGAAGTTGCCGATAACAACCCTGCCCCACTGCTTATTCACCAAGAAAGTAACGTAATTGCTCGTGCAATTCGTGACTACTTGCGCCGTGACATTGGCGAAATCTTGATTGATAGCCCTAAGATTTTCGACCGTGCCCGTGATCACATCCAATTGGTTCGTCCAGATTTCCTCAATCGTATAAAACGCTACGAAGGCGAAGTACCGCTTTTCAGCCATTACCAAATTGAGTCACAAATCGAATCAGCGTTCCAACGTGAAGTGCGTCTACCTTCAGGTGGTTCAATCGTTATTGACCCAACTGAAGCACTGACCTCAATCGATATCAACTCCGCTCGTGCAACAAAAGGCGGCGATATTGAAGAGACTGCACTGCAAACAAACCTTGAAGCGGCTGAAGAAATTGCCCGCCAATTACGTTTACGTGATTTGGGTGGTCTAGTGGTTATTGACTTCATCGACATGACGCCAGTTCGTCACCAACGTGAAGTTGAGAACAAGTTGCGCGAATCAGTACGTATGGATCGTGCTCGTGTTCAAATCGGCCGTATCTCTCGCTTTGGTCTACTTGAAATGTCTCGCCAGCGCTTAAGCCCATCATTGGCTGAAGCAAGCCACCACGTATGTCCGCGTTGTACGGGTACGGGTGTCGTTCGTGACAATGAATCTCTATCGCTTTCAATTCTTCGTCTTATCGAAGAAGAAGCACTTAAAGATAACACCGCTCAGATTTTGGCTGTTGTACCTGTCGCTATCGCCTCTTACTTGTTGAACGAGAAGCGCCGCTCAGTACAGCACATCGAAAAATATCACGATGTGAAAGCGGTCATTATTCCTAACGCTGATATGGAAACGCCGCATTTTGACGTCATCCGTATCCGTGGTGGTGAAGAACAAGAGACGCTGTCGTACCACATCCCTAAACAACTTGACGCTCTACGTGAAGCGGAACAAGCAGAAGTACAAGCCGAAGCGCCAGTTAAAAAGCGTGAAGAGCCTGCACTACAAGGGTTCAGCGCACCAAAAGAGCCTGCTCCTATGAGTAAGCCTGCGCCAACATCAACATCTGCACCGGCTGCTGCCAAGAAGGAAGAAGAGAAGCCAGGCTTAATTTCTCGCCTCTTTACCGTATTAGCAGGACTTTTCTCTCCTGAAAAACCAAAAGCAGAAGAGAAAAAAGAAGAAGAAAACAAAGAGCGTAACAACGATAAGCCACGCCAGCGTGACAATCGTAATCGCAACAACCGTAATAATCGCAATAATCGTAATAATCGTAATCGTAACCAAGATAAGCGTGATGCTCGTCCTGAAGAACGAAACGAAGAGCGTAGCAATAACGAAGAAAATCGCGAAGGTCGTCAACAAAACAACCGTCGCCGAAACGATCGTAATCGCCCTAAACGCAATAACGATGCACAGACCGAGTCTACACAAGCAGAACGTCCTGTAGAGCAAGCTGATAAACCAGCGAAGCCTAAACAGCAACGTAAGCAAGTAGAAAAATCTGCTGACGCTCCTCAAGAGAAGAAAGCAGAAAAAGCGAAACAACGTCGTCAACGTCGTAAGCTTGATAAGCAAGTTCGTGTCGAACGACCACAAGCAAATGCCGAGCAGAAGCCTTCTCCACTTGAAGCTAAAGGCAAAGAAATTGCCCAGCAAGCTAAAGCAGAAGAAGCCGTACAGGCACAGCACGTAGAGCAGAGCGAAGAGAAAGGCGAGAAGCAACAACGCCGCAATCGACGCACACCGCGCCATCTGCGTTCAAGTGGTCAACGTCGTCGTCGCTATCGTGACCGCGATGATGCGAACAAAAGCAACAATAACGCTGAAACTCAAGTAGCCCTTAAGTCAGGTGTTGCGTCTCCAGAAATGGCGATGGGTAAAGTCTGGCCAAAAGCACAGAATGCTGTAGCAGTAGAAGCCGTTACAACGACTCAGCCTATTGAGCCTAGTGTTGCTGAAAAGCCACAAGCGACTACCTTTGGCGGTGCTCGCCCGGAGTTATCGATGGGCAAAATTGTCTTACCTTACACCGGTGGTCAAACAAATGCTGCAAACGCACATGTTGAAACGCCTGTAGCGGTAGCGGCGGCCTCAACAACTGCATCGGTTTCAAAAGAAGCTGAAACAGTAGCAGAAGCCCCAGCCAAAGCAGTTGTTAAAGCGGCAGCGGCAAGCCCAGCACCTGTTGCGCAAACTAGTGTGGAAGCTAAAACAATTCAAGCGGCACCGGTTACAGCACCGAAAGTGGCAGCTAAACGTGTTGTTTCTCAAGCTTCATCAGCACCAGCAGCCTCTCCTGCCGCAGCAAACGCAGCACGAGCAGAAGCGAAAGCGAAGGCAGAAGAAGCGGCGAAACAAGCTGCTTTAGAAGCTGAAGAGAAAGCGGCACAAGCATTAGCCGCTGAAACACAAGCTCCTGAAGTATCTATCATTGAAGCTGAACCTGCTGTTGTTGAAGCAACAGAAGCCTCAATTGATACACCAGTCGCTAGTGAGCCTGCTGTTAGTAAACCTGTGGTTGCTGAACCTGTTGTTACTGAAGAAGCTGTCGTGCAGGAAGATGCACCTATTATCGCTGCGGTTGAAATCCATACCTCTCGCGAAAATGATGCAACGACTGCAAAGCTAAAAGGCTATGCCTTTGCTGCAATGGCTAAAGCACCTGCACCACAAAGCAATGCAACAGCTGTTACCGTCAACGCTGCACCTTTCCGTGCCTCTACTGAAGCCCACCGCCAAGCGGGAAGCCAAGTAGCCAAAAGTCACGCAACGGCAGCCATGGCTAAAACAATGAGCTAAAACTTAACGATATATTCATTTTCTACGGCTGTTCATAGCGTATGAAAACAATACTTCGTTAGTTCAAAAAACCCCGCTATTGCGGGGTTTTTTATTGCCTAAATTCTATTTAAGCTATTGATACCCCCCTAAAGTGTTGACTGTACTATCGCATCACTCGCAACTTCGATAAGATCTAAGACATTCCCAAATCCATCTGCACCGCCATAATAAGGGTCAGGTATGACATCACCTTCTTGTGGACAATAGCTCATCATCAACTTCACTTTATGTTGATACCGCTTTGGGCACTGAGATAACAAAATTCGCAAATTATCATTGTCCGCTGCCAGAATCAGATCAAACGAACTAAAATCGTCGCTCTCTACTTGCCGTGCTTTTATTCCAGTAAAGTCATAGCCTCGCGCTTCAGCGACCTGTCGACTTCGAGAGTCCGGACCTTCACCAATGTGGTAAGCTTCTGTACCTGCCGAATCAACAACAACATCATCACTACCCGCTTCTTTCAATTTATATCGTAAAACGGCTTCTGCTGTGGGCGAACGACAAATATTGCCCATACAGACAATCAGTATTTTCATCTCTTTATCCTTATCTAGTGCACATTCATCAATTCCATATCCTCACAGACTGCGCTAACCTGACCGCAACAGCTTAGTCTTTTCGAAACGCACGGTAAGGAAGAATATGAGTGACAATACTCGGCACCAAGAGCGCCAACAGAAATTGAAGCAGAAAGTAGATGCTAGAGTCAACGACGCACAACAAGAATGCGGTATCGTTATTGTCATTACGGGAAATGGAAAAGGTAAATCAACATCCGGTTTTGGTACCATCGCCAGAGCCGTTGGTCATGGGCAACAGTGTGGTGTTGCTCAATTTATTAAGGGCACATGGGCCTGCGGAGAGCGGAATTTACTCGAACAGCACGGCGTAAAATTTCACGTTATGTCGACAGGTTTCACCTGGGATACACAAGATAAACAAGCGGATACAGAGGCGGCTGTTGCCGTCTGGTTAGAAACAAAAAAAATGCTCGCAGATCCCGCTTATGACGTCGTTCTACTCGACGAAATGACCTACATGGTCGCCTATGATTATCTTTCTCTTGACGAGGTGGTAGAAGCCATACAAAATCGACCGCCTGAACAGACTGTGGTTATCACAGGGCGCGCAGCTCACCGCCAGCTCATTGAGATTGCAGATACTGTATCAGAAGTCAGAAACATCAAACATGCCTTTGATAGTGGTATTAAAGCCCGTCAAGGCGTGGATTGGTGAATAAAATAACGATAAGAGAGTGCCATGCCTTCACAGTTCCCAAAGTTCTTAAAGAAACCATTCTTAAGAGTTTTTAATTTATTAGAAGCAATTATTTGCATCGCGATTACCATTGCAACCTTGGTTGCAATGACAACAGAAATCACCAATATAATCATCAATCGAGACATTCAACTGACTGACATCCTACTGATGTTTATCTACCTTGAAGTTCTTGCAATGGTTCATCAGTTTGTTGCTATTGGTAAGATTCCGGTTCGCTATCCAATCTACATTGCGATCATGGCTATTGCCCGTTACATCACGCTAGGTATGAAAGAGCTGGACGGCCCTTATATTGTTTGGCTTTCTCTTGCTGCCTTCATATTAGCCGCAGCAACCATGATCGTTCGTGTGGGCCACCACTACTGGCCTTATGAAGATGATGTTGCGCTCGATAAGCAACAAGATCTTGATAAACAAAAAGATCAAGAGTAACACTCAATTTAGAGCTGAATGCTCATAAAAAATGTGTTCATAAAAAAGGGGAGCCTAGGCTCCCTATTTTTTGGTATCTGCCCCTTAATGTTGATTAAGCGCCAATGATCACTTTCGAAATGGCCATGCCTATTACACAAGCAGAGATAACACCGATCAAACCAGGCATCATGAATGAGTGGTTGAAGTAGTACTTACCTATTTTAGTCGTTCCTGAAACATCAAAGTTTGTTGTTGCGATATCTGATGGGTAATTTGGAATGAAGAAGTAACCGTATGTTGCTGGCATCAACGCAACCAACAGGTAAGGTTCTAGTCCCATCGCAATACCGACAGGTAGCATCATTACCGCTGTCGCACCTTGGCTATTTACCACAACCGATACCACAAACAGGGCTAATGCAAATGTCCAAGGATAAGCTTGTACCATCCCCATAATGCCAGACTCAAACGCTGGCATTGCAAATTGAAAGTAGGTGTCACTCATCCAAGCAATACCGTAAATCGCAATTGCGGCAACCATACCAGACTTAAACACGACACCATTCGGTACTTTTTGAACGTTTGTATGTGTTACAAGTAGGATCAAACCACCAAAACCGAGCATCATCATCTGAATGACATTCGACATTGACACCGCACTACCCTCAATCGTCCTTACTGCAGGAACCATCGCAATAAACACGATAGTCACGAGCGCTGTTAAGAATAGGTATACCGAATGACGTGCTGAAGCAGGCAACTGCTCATCTAACGAAGAAGCCGTTGTATTCTTGATCTTTTCAGCCCAGTTAGGGTCCACAAGGCGCGCTTGATACTCTTGATCTTGATCGAGCTCTTTACCACGGCGAAGGCTATACAGTGAGACAAGAATGACACCACAGAATGTTGAAGTCATCGTCACGGCAAGAATACTCAAAAGTGTGATATTTGAATTAAGGTCTGTCATCTGGGCAAGGTAATAAACAACGGCTGCAGAAATTGGGCTTGCCGTAATACCCATTTGAGAAGCAATCGACGCTGCGGCCATCGGACGTTCAGGACGAATACCATTTTTTAATGCAACATCACCGATAATTGGCATGACTGAGTAAACGGCATGCCCCGTTCCCAACATTACTGTCATTAACCACGTAGCAATTGGGCCAAGAAAAGTGATTTTTTTAGGGTTACGACGTAATACTCGCTCGGTCACTTGAAGCATAAATTTCAAACCACCTGCGGCCTCCAAAATAGAAGCACACGTAACAACAGCCAAAATGATTAGCATAACTGTCACGGGTGGTGATGAAGGTGGCATTCTAAAGATAAAGACTTCAATTAATAAGCCTATCCCTGAAACAACACCGAGGCCAATACCACCAAAGCGGCTCCCTGTATACAAAACAGCCAGTAGAAACAAAAACTGCATATAAAGCACGCTGTAACTCCTTTAATTAGACGTGTAAGATTCTTTCCTTCCTGATGTTCACACAAATACCTTACAGGGATTTGATAAAAATCAAACACTAGCACGCATTTAACGGCAATTAATTAACAGTGTGATGAGCATTTCATCATCCGCTGAGGCACGCAACAGAAATGAAACTAAAAAGCCACCAAATAAACACAAATGAAAAACCACTGATATTCATTATCAAAACACCCTAGCAACTCTCAATTTTGATTTTATTTTTTCGTTATGCTGATGGGTCTCTGCAATGCGATTTACTAGTCGAAAATGGAGTGATTGAATGCCAGCAAAAGTTTCCGAATACATGACAGCAAAGGTGATTTCCGTAAAACCTGGCACGGGGGTGAGACAGGCTTACTTTTTAATGCGTGACGAAGCGATTCGCCACTTGCCCGTTGTGGATGAAGAACGCAGCCTGATAGGCTTTGTCAGCGATCGTGAATTACGACGTCCTAACTGGGCGGATGAAAGCCCCGATATTGCGCACGAATATAATGTCAGTGATGATTTAGATGTGGGGGATGTCATGTGTAAAGACGTCATTCATGTCAATACTTACGATACGCTAACCAAAGCAGTCGGTATCCTACTTGATAATAGGATTACTTCTGCCCCGGTGTTAGATAAAAATGAGGATTTGGTCGGTATGTTATCGGCCGTTGATCTTCTTTCCGCTTTTCGAGATACCTTAGAATCTCAAAAGCTATCAAAGAAAAATAATAAGCGGTAAGTATTTGTCACTTGTTATGGAGCAGCCATGTGCCACTCACAAAGGCCGTGAGTGGCACAAGCTACGACGAAATCAACCTCAAGTATTGAAAGTCTCGGTACTTCCAATCAATACCCTTAGCGGAATAGTCCTTTCAATAGCTTATCTGTTGCCTGTTTAATATCTTCGTTCTCGGCACTGTCACCAAGTAACTTATCGAGACCCCGCTCAATTTCACGCTTTGCTTTTTGTTCCAACTGCAAATTTTGTTTTAGTAAAGCTTCAATGTCGAGTTTGAAAGACGGTTCGGTCCAATTACCCTCGATTTCAACCGGTACGATTATATCTTTCAACTCATCAATATCTTTGCCGCCCTGCCCTTTACTCGACTCAACAACAGCGACTTCCACTAAGTAATCAATATCCTCACTCATCAGGTCTGTTTGACCATTGCCCTTTACACGGATTAATGGAGAAGCGAGACTGAGATCTTGATTACTAGCCACGCCATTTGCTAATGATACCGTGGCTGACATCGCAGAGAAGTCCGTCTGTTTCACTTCTTCGACATAGTCTGCTCTGTCACCTTTTAGCGTCGCTCGCGCTTCACGAATCATTTCGGCTACATTAAAGCCTTTCACAGCACCATCCGCTAATGACACCGCAATAGTCCCTTTAACGTTCTTTCTAAGGGCAAATTCACTTAAGCCATTACCGCTCACATCAACGTCGACACTACCACGACCTGACAGCGTATCTTGCGCTGCAACATCAATCAATAATGGCTCTATGTGGATATTCGACATGGCTTGTTTTACACGATAGGTTGCAGGAGATTGACGAGCATCTAAACGCATAGAAGCATCGATACTGCCCTCGTATAAGCTAGCCTTTAAAGATGATATATCAACTTGTCTATCCTTCACACTCAATGCCAACGTGACATCTTCAAGCTTCGCATTCGCCGCTTTAAAATGATCAACGGTCATTTTTCCTGCAATATCGAGGTCCCTAAGACCGGATAAATCCGGCTCCTCCACACTCAGTGCGCTACCCTGCGCGTCAGTTGTCGTTTCACCCGTACTGTCTTGGTTACCTGCCGGTGCATCACTCCCTGACTGAGTAGGAAGCCACGCATCGACATCAATATGAGGGCTATGCAAATCAAAGCGTAGCGCGAATGCATGCTGAAAATTAACCGATAAAACGCCATCTAACTTGGTGTCATTGACCTCTAAAGCCAGTTGACTGATATCTAGTATACTCTTCTCCAGATCAGCGATAATCTCACCATCTAGCGAACCTTTTAGCGCGCCAGTGGGTAATGTTGCCCCCGCCAAGTCAAAACGAGAGTTTAATGATGATAACGTCACCTTTGTCAGATCTTTTGGCACGACAACATTTGTCTTTAATTCGAAGTTCAGTGCGGTTTCAGCCGCTTCTCCTGCCATACTAAGGTTCAACGCTGCGGGTTTATCGAACATGAATTCATCAATCGCTAACGTCAATTCATTCAAGGTCAACGCGGGTGAAGCGATATTACCCGATAGCGATAATCCCTTTAATCCATAATCATCTAACTGTTCGGATAGCCAAAGAGATGTCTCTCCTTTCACTTTTGCCATCATGTCATCAGCATTTACTGCCACATCAAATTGTAATGACGTCCACTCTCCGGGAGAAAATGCTTCAAGATGAAAGTTAGCTGGTGACAAAATCAGCGAGCTACCTGTTTGGTGATCAACCTGAGAGACTTCAGCATCGGTAATAGCAATCCCTTTTAGGGATATTTGCCAATCTTGCTCTCCACTTGCCTGTTGAGCATTCGCACTCTCTTCAGTATTTGACTCACTACTTTGTTGTCCCGCCGCGTCAGGCTCAGCATCCGATGGCTGAGTCAACATATCGAGATTGCTTCTGCCATCAGTTAAGGTCTCAAGATAAACTTTCGGACTATTCAGTACCAATTCTCCGATCGAAAGCTGCTGAGAGAAAAGTGGAGTAACCTCTATCGATAAGGCGGCATGATCGAAGCTCACCATAAACGCTTCGCTAAAGCCCTCAGGGTTCTTTAACCCCGTTTTCCCCATCGAAATACCTAAACTCGGCCAGAACTTCCAGGCTAAATCGCCTTCAATCTCCAACACCTGGCCTGTTGAGGTTTGAACTTGCTCGACAATGAGAGGTTTGAATTGATTCGGATTCACAAAAACAATCAATGCTACAATGGCAACCACCAGCGTCGCTAGTATTCCACCTAAGATAAGAAACAGCTTTTTCATCGCATCCTCGCTAGCTGAAGCAGTAAAACAAATGCCTTAGACAGCAGCATCACCTCAAAGTAGGCATTGGTGTGACTAAGGTATTTTAGTATTAAGTCATTCTGCCTTAATAATAGCTAATCATATTGAATAAAAACAAAAAAAGCCGACCGAAGTCAGCTTTTATACACCGCAGGTAGTGCAAAATTAGCGCTACAAATACGATACCTTCACTCTCTTTTGGAAAGCGAGTTGCTCAGTATTATTACGATTTAAGTAATTTACCAATGTGAGCTTTCAGTACATCAACCGCAATACGGTTTTTACCGCCACGAGGAACGATAATATCTGCATATTGCTTTGAAGGTTCAATGAACTGCATGAACATTGGACGTACTGTTTTTTGATACTGATCTAACACGGTTTCCATTGTACGACCACGCTCTGCAACATCGCGTTGAACACGACGTAATAGGCAGATATCCAATGGTGTGTCCATGAAAACACTCGCGTGCATCAGTTCACGTAAGCGCGGATCAGTCAGCAATAAAATGCCTTCCAAGATAATGACTTTCTTTGGTGTCATTTCAGTGCTTTCTTCAACACGCGTATGCTCTGAATAGCTATATTGAGGAACATTAACAGCGTTGCCTTTCATCAACTCCGCTAAATGTTCGCACAACAAGTCGTGATCTAAAGCATTTGGGTGGTCATAGTTCGTTTTAACACGATCTTCCATGCTCAGATGGCCTTGATCGCGATAGTAGCAATCTTCCGTAATAACACCGATTTGGTGATCACCGACCTTGGCGCGTAATTCATTATAAACAGTGTTGGCGATCAAGCTCTTACCGGATGCAGATGCACCTGCAATTCCGATAATTACGCATTGGTGTGAAAGTTCAGACATAGTAAAAAGCACCTGTGAAGACTACTGGCTAGGTGGAAAATAAACCGAGCGATTATAGGCAGTTCATTGTACGGATGCCAGAAAAAACTGATATCAGCCGATAATCACCGATTTTTATGGCCATTTTACAGCTGTTGTACATGAATTGGCGACAATACTGTCTCTCCGTGCCAAAAAAGCTTGGCAGTAATCACTTCCGCAAGCTGGCGATACTGCAATGATAATGCGGATTTAGGCGCTGCAACGACCGTAGGACAACCTCTGTCTATATCTTCACGAATATTAATATGCAGTGGCAATTGCGCTAATAACGACAATCCCTTCTCCACAGCCAATTTTTCTGCACCGCCTACTCCAAAGATAGACTCTTCATGCCCACATTTCGAACAAACATGCACACTCATGTTTTCCACAATACCGACAACAGGGACATTAACCTTATCGAACATGGCAACGCCCTTCGTCACATCAGCGAGCGCTAAATCTTGAGGCGTGGTGACAACAACCGCTGCAGTCACGGGAATTTGCTGCGCAAGCGTTAACTGAATGTCCCCTGTGCCAGGCGGCAAGTCAACGACCAGATAATCAAGATCATTCCAGGCTGTTTCGTTCAATAGCTGCATCAAGGCTTTCGATGCCATTGGCCCTCGCCAGACAGCTGCATCCGCATCGTCAATCAAGTACCCGATAGAATTTGTTGCGAGATGGTGTGCCATTACCGGCTGCATCATCTTCCCATCAAGTGTCTCGGGATGTGCATCAAGCGTCCCTAGCATGAGTGGTATTGATGGCCCATAAATATCCGCATCCAATACACCGACACGAGCCCCCAGCGCCTGCAACGCTAAAGCAAGGTTCACGGAGGTTGTTGATTTACCCACGCCGCCCTTGCCTGAACTCACCGCGATGATATTTTTAACACCTTGAATTTGACGCTGATGAGTTGTCTTCAATGCCGCCGTTTGAGAAGCGACATCAACCAATACTCCTTGACGCTTTGCCCACGTCATTATCTCGTCAGCCAAGGTATTCGTAACAAATGGCAACGTTAGTGATAATTGCGCCCCTCCTGAGGCAATAGACGCTTTATTTAAGGTAACGGCAACGCGATCAAATGCCCAGTCATCCGGTAAAAGTGGATGGGAAAACGTTGACAGCCATGTTTTAGCTTGAGCAGAATTATCGATTTTGATCATGAAAAGCTCTCTCTTTTTACTCGCGACACCCGCATCAAAGGTCTAATGATGGTGTAAATTGAAACTCTTCGCCATGATACGATAATTTTACCTAAACTAATCCATGCATTTCCTATTGGCATAGCCCTAGAGGTGCTGTCCCCTCTAGGCATTGAGACCCCTATCAGGTAATATCGGAGCCTAATTTTGAAAATCTCATTTTCTTTTACCCATCAATAAGCGAATAACGTAACTATGACCGCAAATCCAAGAAAAATTCTAGTTACCTGCGCCCTTCCATATGCCAATGGTTCAATCCATTTAGGCCATATGCTTGAGCATATCCAAGCGGATATCTGGGTGCGTTACCAACGACTGCGTGGCAATGAAGTCCACTTCATTTGTGCAGATGATGCGCACGGCACGCCAATCATGCTAAAAGCGCAACAGATGGGAATTGAGCCAGAAGAGATGATTGCAGAGGTGAGCAAAGAGCACCAAGCAGACTTCGCTGGCTTTGATATTGACTTTAGTAACTATCACAGTACCCATTCAGAAGAGAACCGTGAGTTAGCTTCTTTTGTTTACACTCAATTGAAAAACAACGGTTTTATTACGAACCGTACCATTTCTCAGCTATTTGACCCTGAGAAAGAGATGTTTTTACCTGACCGTTTTGTTAAAGGTACTTGCCCTAAGTGTAAGTCTGAAGACCAATACGGTGATAACTGTG
The DNA here is from genome assembly GCA_043421945.1 of bacterium sp. HQB-150. Lineage (GTDB taxonomy): Bacteria > Pseudomonadota > Gammaproteobacteria > Enterobacterales > Vibrionaceae > Thaumasiovibrio. The sequence goes on from JBHOGO010000023.1 coordinate 39,543, forward strand.
ACAACTGTGGCGAAACATATAGCCCGACGGATCTGATCGATCCTAAGTCAGCAGTATCTGGTGCTACACCTGTCATGAAAGACTCAGAGCACTTCTTCTTCGACTTGCCACAATTTGAGTCCATGCTACAGACTTGGACGAAATCTGGTGCGTTACAAGACGAAACAGCAAACAAAATGCAGGAGTGGTTTGAATCAGGTCTGCAACAGTGGGATATCTCACGTGATGCGCCTTACTTCGGTTTTGAAATCCCAGGTGAGACAAATAAATTCTTCTACGTTTGGCTAGATGCGCCTATCGGCTACATGGGTTCATTCAAAAACCTATGTGACAAGCGCGATGATCTCGATTTCGACGAGTTCTGGAACAAAGACAGCAAAACAGAGCTTTACCACTTTATCGGTAAAGACATTGTTTACTTCCACAGCTTGTTCTGGCCTGCGATGTTAGAAGGTTCTGGTTTCCGTAAACCGAACAACGTATTCGTACACGGCTACGTTACGGTAAACGGCGCGAAGATGTCAAAGTCGAAAGGGACTTTCATTAAAGCAGCCACTTACCTCAAGCACTTAGATCCTGAATGCCTACGTTACTACTACGCTGCGAAGCTAAACAGCCGTATTGACGATCTCGATCTAAACCTAGAAGATTTCACACAACGTGTTAACAGCGACGTAGTAAACAAGATTGTTAACTTGGCTTCTCGTAATGCTGGTTTCATCACTAAGCGTTTTGAAGGTAAGCTTTCAGCTAATTTTGCTGAGCCTGAGCTTTATGCTGAGTTCACTGCAGCCGCTGACCGTATCGCTGAACTTTACGAAAACCGTGAATTTAGCCGCGCTATTCGTGAAATCACTGCACTTGCTGACAAAGCAAACCAGTACGTTGATGACAAAGCCCCTTGGGTTGTTGCAAAGCAAGAAGGTCAAGATCAAGCACTACAAGATATCTGCTCAGTCGGTATCAATCTGTTCCGCGTACTGATTACCTACTTGAAGCCTGTTATGCCAGAGCTTGCTAAACGTACTGAAGCTTTCTTGAATGAGACGCTAACTTGGGAGTCTATTGAAGCCCCGTTAACGGATCACGAGATTACTAAGTTCAAAGCACTGTTTAGCCGTATCGATAGTAAGCATGTAGAAGCGATGGTAGAAGCGTCGAAAGAAGATGCTGCTGCAGAAATCGCCGCTAAAGAAGCAGCTGCAGTACCTGCTGGCCCATTGGTAGAAGAACCTATCGCCGACGAGATCGAGTTTGATGATTTCGCGAAGGTCGATATGCGTATTGCCAAAATCATTTCTTGTGAAGAAGTGCCTAAAGCAAACAAACTGCTTAAGTTCCAACTTGATATCGGTGGCGAAACACGCCAAGTATTCTCAGGCATTAAGTCTGCGTATAAGCCAGAAGATTTGGTTGGCAAGCTCACCGTCATGGTTGCAAACCTTAAGCCACGTAAGATGAAGTTCGGCATGTCCGAAGGTATGATTCTTGCGGCAGGACCTGGTGGTAAAGATCTTTGGATCCTTGAGCCACATGAAGGTGCACAGCCTGGTATGCGTGTTCTTTAAATGCTTGTCGCTACTGTAAACATTGGTAGCTAACGCATAAAAGACACATAAAAAAACCGACATCAAGATGTCGGTTTTTTTGATATCTATAAGAAACACTCAGCGATCATACCGTATGAGTTAGAGTGAAGCTTGTAGCTCAGCCTTTAGCACTTGTGCACGCTTTAAGAACGCTGTTCTGTCTGCACCGACTAAAGGGTCTGCCTGAGGCAATGGCACTCGCATTGCATCCACTGGGCGATTGTTTCGAATCAGCTCATAGTGTAAATGAGGTCCGGTTGACATCCCCGTGTTACCACTTAGGCCAACACGCTGCCCCATCCTAACGGTATCTCCCACAGACACGAGAAGACGGTCAAGGTGGAGGTATCTCGTCATATATTCGCGACCATGCCTCACCACAACATAGTTCCCCGCAGCTCGGTGATACTCAGATTTGACCACGGTTCCTTGTCCAGCAGCCAAAACAGGTGTGCCTGTTGGCGTCGCAAAGTCAGTACCATTGTGTGGCTGAATACGTCCAGTGACTGGATGCTTACGGTTAGGGTTAAACGACGAGCTGATACGGTATCGCTGCTCCAGCGGAATACGCATCAGTGCACGGTTCAAACTATTTCCTTCTTCATCATAGAAATTGCCGTCATCGTATAGCATCGCAAAAACGCTACGATTACCGCTCTCATAAAGAATACCGGTTACCTTGCCGTTACCTGTTGCACGCTCATCGATAAATTCACGCTCAACACCCACAGCAAAACGATCGCCTCGACGCGATTCACGCCCGAAATCAAAGCGCCATTGCAGTGCCTTAACAAGGTTTTGGATTTGATTCGGTGTCATTCCAGCATTGACTGCCGAAGTATAGAAGTTACCTTGCACTCGTCCATTCAGAAGCACTTGTTGGTATTCACCTTCTGTGACTTCTTGATGGTGGGAATACCTGGCAACATCCCATGTATATACATCCGTTGTTTTCCGACTACGAATGACATTAAATTCAAGAATACGACCCGTTTCGCTGTCTTGTACCCACTCTATTTGTTGACCAACACGGAGATTGGATAAACGGCTGTCTAAATCCAATAGTTGGTACATATTCAGTAGGGGTAAACTGTACTGAGTAAAGATCTCTCCCAGCGTCTCACCTTCAGCTACCTTATGCTTCCCTTGTGTATCGGTTGCCGCCAAAATTTGATCAAGTTCATCTTGTTCAATCGCAAACTCAGGGGAATCGTTATCAATATACTCTCCGAGAGGCTCAGAGTTTTGCGCAGAAAGAGGGGTAAGGCTGTCTTCATCTAGCGTGATAGATGTTGTCCTAGATGATGTCACTGTGACATCGAAGTTTGCAGGTTGCCATAGTAAGGCGACAGATAAAATACCGGTCAGACCAAACAAAGCAAGTTTATGCTGTCGGGGCAAACGACGGCTCTTTGCCCCAAAACGTTTTTTATTATTTATCATGTAAACACTGTAAATACTGGGCAGCAATGCTTTCTAAGAAGCTATAGTAACTACCGGGTTTAGCAGGAATATCACCCGCTACTGGATCAAGCGTCCCAATGCGTACATCAGTGCCTCTAACCACACTCTCAATAACAGCGGGTTCAAATTGAGGCTCTCTGAATACACAGACGGCGTCATTATTTTTTAAGCGATTTTTTATAGAAATTAACGTTTTCGCACCAGGGCGACGGTCAGGTGATACCGTAAAGTGTCCCAAATTTTCTAACGCAAATTGAGACTCAAAATAACCATACGCATCATGGAAAACAAAGTATCCAAAATCAGATACTGGTGCCAACGACTCTGATATAGACTGCGTAGTTTTAATAAGGTTCGCTTTAAAGCTGACAAGATTATCGGTATACGTTTGCTGATGCAAAGGATCTTTCTCAATTAATGCTTGAGCAACGATATCAGCTACCTGAGCGGCTTGTTGGGGGCCTAACCAAAGGTGAGGATCATATCCCGTATGATCGTGGCTATGGTCACCATGATCCAGTGAATAACCTTCTTCATATTCTCGAAGGTTAAGGCTCTTTTGCTCTGTCATTGCGATAGAGGTATCGAGTGATGGCGCAATACGGGTAAAAAACTGCTCTAATTCTGGGCCAACCCAAAAGACAAGGTCAGCTTGGCGAAGCTGCCTAACATCAGAAGGTCGTAATGCAAAGTCATGCGGAGAGCTGCTCGCAGGAAGAAGATAACTCGCCTCAGCCGCACCTTCAGTAATTTCTAACACAATCATATGCAGTGGCTTGATTGTAGAAAGAACTTTAGTGCCTGCCAGAGTCGGAAAACTCATTCCAAGCATCAGTACAAACGCCGCTATTAACCCTTTCATTCACCCTACCTCAAAAACTTATCGCGCTAATCGGGCGAAGGATGTTACATTATAACAAACCATGATTGCAATCACAGAAATACAGATGTCGTATTTAATAAAACTCGATCAAGTCTCTGTAGAGTTCGGCGACCGCCGCGTTCTCGATACTATTGATTTAAATCTACAAGCCGGTGAAATCACAACGCTCATCGGTCCCAATGGTGCCGGTAAGTCGACAATGGTGAAAGTTGTCACTGGCCTACAAGCACCGACATCAGGTATTGTGCACCGAAAACCTGACCTACGTATTGGATATGTGCCGCAAAAACTCGCTCTAAACAGCACGTTGCCACTGACTGTTGACCGATTTATGCGACTAGGTGGAAAATATCCACAGTCAGAGATAAAAAGCGCACTTTCCCAAGTTAAAGCGGGCCATCTTCATCATGCAGATATGCATAAGCTTTCTGGCGGAGAAACCCAGCGCGTATTATTAGCTCGCTCTCTCTTACGTAAACCGCATCTATTGGTTTTAGACGAACCCGTGCAGGGTGTTGACGTGAATGGTCAGCTGGAAATGTACTCGCTCATTGCTGACATTCGTCACCAGTTTAATTGCGCAATCTTAATGGTGTCTCATGATTTACATCTCGTGATGGCGAAGACTGATCATGTCATTTGTCTTCATCACCATATCTGTTGCTCTGGTGCACCAGATGCAATCAGTCAACACCCTGAATACATGGCGCTATTTGGTCAGCAATCTGCAGAACAACTGGCGCTTTACCACCACCATCATAACCACGACCACGACTTAGCAGGCAACACCATTGGTCCTTGCCAGCATGATCATTCGCACGAACAAACGGTAAACCATGATTGAGTTTCTTCTTCCTGCCTTTTTGGGCGGGCTCGCTATCGCCATTCTCGCTGGTCCACTCGGCGCATTCGTCGTATGGCGAAAGATGGCCTATTTTGGCGATACACTTGCTCATGCCTCATTATTAGGCGTCGCACTTGGCTTTTTACTCAATATAAACTTAAATTTAGCGATCATATTTTGCTGCCTAATGCTTGCCGTTGTATTGGTTGGCTTACAAAAGCAGCGGTTTATCGCAACAGATACCCTCCTTGGTATTCTGGCGCACAGTGCGCTTTCATTGGGTATGGTTGCTATCAGTTTCATGGATCACGTTCGCGTTGACCTAATGGCTTACCTGTTTGGTGACCTACTTGCCATTACGTCTGCCGATCTTACTTGGATTTTTGGTGGCCTTGTTATTGTTTTAGCCATTTTAGCCAAGATCTGGCAACCCCTACTTTCCATGACGGTCAGTGAAGAGATGGCAAAGGTCGAAGGTGTCAATGTAGACCGTCTGCGTTTGGTGCTTATGTTGCTCATTGGATTAGTGATCGCCGTCGCAATGAAGTTTGTGGGCGCACTCATCATTACCTCACTACTGTTAATTCCAGCAGCGACTGCCCGACGATTTTCAACAAGCCCAGAACAGATGGCAGTATTAGCCTCTGTCATAGGGTGTATTGCTGTTCTTGGTGGATTAGCCATGTCTTGGCATTATGACACGCCAGCGGGCCCTTCTGTTGTGGTTTCTGCTGCCGCATTATTCCTGTTAAGTCAGACGGTTAAAGTGAAATCTTAATGTCACAATAAAGACCATCATTGTTCGATATACTAGTGTGTTGTTAGTTATCTTCTGAGTGTGATTCATCTATTTAACGCCTTAATGACGCTATAGAAGTAAGACACTCAGTGTAAGTACACTGTTAACCGGACCCCATCGACAATAATGACAAGTCAGGTAAAAAAATTCGTTAGCGCCCAGCAAGTTGCTGAACTTGCTGGGGTATCTCGCTCTGCAGTATCCAGAACATTCACCGAAGGTGCCAGTGTTTCAGAGAAAACCCGCCATAAAGTGATGTTGGCGGCAAAAGAGCTCGGTTACCACGTTAATTTACTTGCTCGTGGTCTTCACGATTCGAGCAATATTATTTGCCTTTTAACAACCGATATTAATACACCTTATCAAGCAAAGTTCATCGATACACTGACACGCTTCCTACAGTCAATTGGAAAAGTCGCTATGGTTATCAATACAAAAGGTGACAAAAAAAGCGTTTCAAAAGCATTGACTCAAACACTTCACTTTCGTGCAGAAGCTTCCATCATTCTGTCCGGACAACCTTCCAACGCACTGATTGAACAATGCTTATCCAATGGTCAGCGCGTTATTCTCGTTAACCGTACCCAGATCCATCAGGGTGCGGAGCACATCATGCTAGACAATCACAGTGCAGCTGAGAAAGCATTTGATATCCTACGCCAACAAGGGTGTCAGCGTGTCGCCGTTATCAACTCGAATTTAGGCTCGACAAGCCTTATCGTACGAGAGCAAGGGTTTGTAAAGGCGGCAAAGGCGGCAAACATCGATGTTAACGTCGTACGCTATGGGCCAACGAGTTATGAGTCAGGGCAAGAGATGGCTCGTATTCTATTTGAAGAGTTCAAGCCAGATGGTGTCTTCTGCGTTACCGATCTACTGGGTTGTGGCTTTTTAGATACAGCACGGAAAGAGTTTGGCCTGAAAGTGCCTGAAGAGCTGGCTATTGTTGGCTTTGACAACATTCATCAATCAAGTTGGGAGTCATACCAACTCACCACTTTCCAACAGCCGTTAGACGACATTGCCAAACACATCATAGAACGCCTGCAACATCCGGTAGAAAACTTTCCTCTATGCAGCTACTACCCCGTTGAACCTATTTACCGCTCAACAACTCGCTAAATAATTTACTGAGCAGCTCACTAAAGAAAGCAACACGCGAAAAAAACCTCAGTCACAGACTGAGGTTTTTAATGGTGGTTAAAGCAATACGATGCAATCTCGTTAGCCTAACCCATTAACATCGAGAAGTTGCAGAATCTGGTTTGTCTTCTCTATTGCTTCAATCAGGCTTGGTTTTGGTGTTTCAAACCACTCATCAGGGCGCAAATCACGACGCTCACGGACAGCATCAATAGCAGATTGTAATGTTGGATAAAGCTCAGGCTGCATACGATGCATATACAGTGAAGCAATCGCAACAGAGCGGCTTCGACCTCCACGGCAATGAATGAGCACATTGCCTTTTTCACGATTTGGGTAACTTGGCTTTTCAGGTAAACACTGCTTAAAAGCACCGTCCAGAATATAATATCCCGCCAAAATCATATGATGTGGATTTCCTGGGCCATCAATAAGCCCCATTTTATACGTACGTACGACTCCAGAACCAGTAGCAAGTCTGTCACCCTCTTCTGGTAAATAAGCATCTTCAACATAGTTGATATCAAGATTGACGGCACAGTTCACTAAAGTCGTAATACCGAACTCTTTATGTAACGCCTTATCACGCGCGGCATCATAGCCACCAAGATAAAGGTTCTGTCCTTCAGGGCCGATATTTTCAGCAACAAGGTGGAGTGCATCTCGTTCATAAACTGGAGCAATTTTCATATTTTACCTTTCATTCTTTCATCGGGTTATTTGTTGGTTTAACACCGATACATCGATGAATACTTATCCGAAGTAGAGTCCGGCTAGACGTTATTTCAGCTAGCATCATCCCACTCGATTAATCTCTGTTAGCGTTCGCTACAGGGCTATACCTGATGCTTCGCTAATGGAGAGAGACAGCGGTTTGTTACTGGCCAAAACAGCCCCACCACTTACCCAATTTTTATTACGATAAAAATCGTTAATTTCTCCACCAGCCTCTTTAACGAGCAACATGCCCGCCACGCAATCCCAAGGATTCATGTGACCTTCAACATAAGCATCTGTGCGGCCGCTAGCCACATAAGCCAGCGCCAATGCACCACACGCACTACGGCGAACATTCGAACCTAACTGAATAAAGTTTCCTAATGTCTGCATATAGCGATCATGCGAGATACGATTACTCCACCCTAGCTCAACATTGGCAATCTCAAAGCTCGAAGTTTCAGAGACTGAGATAGGTTTATCATTGAGGGTGGCTCCCTCCCCTTTCTTCGCGACATAAAGCTCATCGTGGCAAGGATCGTAAATAATGCCAATCTGAGTATCCTCTCCACTGACAAAGGCAAGAACAATACAAAAATGAGGAATTGTACGGGCAAAGTTAGCAGTACCATCGATTGGATCGATAATCCAAGCATTCTCACCAACTTCCCCCCCCGTTTCTTCACCATAAACGTTATCTTGAGGCAGCTCCGCGTTTAAGCGTTGCTTAATCAATGCTTCAACCAACGTATCTGTTTCAGTTAAAAAGTCTTGTGGGCCTTTAAATTTAATCTGCTCAGGCGTCATCGCTTTAAAAGCATTATGCGCAAGAGCCCCTGCTTCCTTAACGATTTTAATGCCGATGTCTAGGCGCAGTGTTATTTCCTCTGGGGAGAGAGTGGTTATCATCTATTTTGTTCTCAAAGAAGGGAGTTAAACAGAGGCTGGGAAACCAGCCTCAAACGATTAACGAGTAAAGTGAATGCGCCAGAAATCAGCCCAATCTTGACGGTTGTCAAAGTCATCAAGGCCAGTTTCCGCGTTGTATTGAAGAATGTTGCTATATACCGCTTGTACACCAGACGCTTCTAATGGGTTTGGTGGAATTGCGGAATTACCAGATACCTTGCCATCAACGGTTTGATTTGAAATACCGTCTTCAGTCATCAGGAAGTGTAAGAATAATTTAGCGGTATTCTGCTTCTCTGTTTTGGTCGACATAACACCATAGCCCGGTGTAGACCAACCTACAAATGGCTCTAAACCTTCACAGATGCCAATTTTGACCTTACCACTTTTGACGTCTCGGTATTTAGCAGTAGACATCAAGCCAAAGAATGGGTCAGCTTGCCCTGGCGCACCAACGGCATCTCCTGCCGCTGAATCTGAATCCGTTGGTAGCGGGGAGTTTTCAGCAAACGCTTTTACCCAAGCTGCTGTTGCTGATTTTTCTTCAGTTGATAATGGCTTACCAAAATGTGCTTCATAGGCTGCCGCCATAGCATCGTCGTGGTGCGACTCCAATTGGTTAAACCAATCCAAGTAAGAGCCTTTGTTCAATGGATCTGGAATAGCAACTTTGCGGTTCCAATCAGCTTCTGTTAGCTCCCATAAGTTACTCACTGGACAGCTATCATGCACTTCAGTGTTATATGTCCACACTGCAGGGTCCCCATAAACCACTAACGGGTTTTGAGCGTGCTCAGGGATATCTGCAGCCAGGGCTGGGGAGACCCAGCTATCAACCACACCCATTGGCATAAGCTGTGCCATCGTCGCTGATGCATCACCTGTAATGACAACATCACCTTGAATGTTGCCAGCACGGAATTCACGAATAAGCATCTCGACTTGAGCAGAGCTACTAACTTTATTACCGACCACTTCAATACCGTACATTTCGGTGAAGTTATTTGCCGTTTCTACAATCTTACCTGATGGAGCATAAACAGTAATCGGCCCCTCTTGACGAGCAGCTTCAATTAACGCATCTAAATCAAACGATTCAGCGGCTAATGCAGTCAAGCTAGTAGAACCGAGTGCAACACTCAGTGCGACTTGTAACGTTTTTTTCATCATTGGCTTAGAAAACACAGTGTTAACCCTAAATTAATATCAGTGAGAATAAGTGACAGCACAGTTGCTGCTTAATATGTCATCGGCCTCAGTAATACGCTGGCCATCTTTATCGAAAATATGAAAATCACTTGGAGCGATATGAATAAATACACTTTCACCATCACGGTAAGCGGGTGGGGTTTGTGTACAGACGTGCAAATGCTGTCCATCAACATCAAGCTCTAAGATCCAACTGCCACCGGTTGGTAAAGTGCTCGTGATCTTGCCACCGACACAAAGGTGATCACTAGGGACTTGTGCTCGGTCTTGAGATATCTGTAAACGCTCAGGTCGCATACCAACCGCACTTTCTGACAAAGTCGCGGGGGTTAAGCGAGAAGTGATGGCTGATTCAAAGCGACGAGAGAGGTAATTCAATACCTCCGTATTGAGTAAATGATGCTCGGTCAACGCCAGCATATTAATCGGTGGTGTACCGACAAATTCCGCGACAAAGCGATTCGCTGGTCGCTCGTAAATCTCATTCGGTGTCCCTACTTGCTGTAACTCACCTGCATTCATTACCGCAATCTTGGTTGCCAGTGCCATCGCTTCCCACTGGTCATGGGTAACAAAGACAATGGTGGAGTTGAATGCACTGTGAATGCGTTTTAGCTCCGTTCTCATTTCCAAACGTAAACGCGCATCTAAGTTAGACAGTGGTTCGTCCATCAATAAGATGTCCGGATTCACTGCAAGCATTCTTGCGAGTGCGACACGCTGTTGCTGACCACCAGAAAGCTGTGAAGGATAGCGCCCACGGTATTGTTCAATACCTAGCGTTTTCATTACCTCTGCAACTTTCTTGTCTCGAGTCGTTTTCTCTTCGTTACGCAAACGAAGCCCAAAATCGATATTTCGTTCAATGGTCAAATGTGGCCACAGCGCATAGCTTTGGAATACCAGACCAAGGTTTCGCTTTTCAGGTGGAACGAAAATGCCACTGCTTTTAGAGTCAACAAGGTTCTCACCCAGTGATAAGTCCCCGTTTGATAGGTTTTCTAAGCCTGCAATCATACGAAGTGTTGTTGTTTTTCCGCAACCAGAAGGCCCAAGCAGACACATGAATTCGCCATCGGCAATTTCAAGGTTTAAATTATTAACAGCGTTAGCTTGGCTATTGTCATAGCACTTATTTACATCTTGTAAGCTGATAGTCGGCATTAGTTTCCTAGTCCTTCTGCAAGGTTTGTTTTAGTCAGTTTCTGGGTCACATAAGTACCAACAAACGCAATGAAACAGATAATAAGCACGACGGCATTCGCGGCTTGCGTGTAGTTATAATCGACTAGACGCAATGCATAAGTCGTTAATACATCCGTCGATGGAACGGCAAGAATGACAAATAAACTTAAGCCATTAATACCCGATATAAATGGCAACAATATTCCCGTCACAAGTGAGCCCTTTTGAATGGGAACAACAACCTTTCTCATGCGAGTAAACCAGCCTGCACCCGCCATTTGAGCGGCTTCCTCTGGGTCTTTGCCAAGCTGCATCATGGCTGATATACCTGCGCGAGACGCATAGGGCATTTCATCTGCAATAAGCGCCAAAACAAGCAGTGTGACAGTGCCGTAAAGTGCAGGCATTGGACCACGGGGAATAGCGAACAACGTTAGGTAAGCGGCGGCAAATGCAATCCCTGGAACAAGATAAGGGAAAAAAGTAATTTGTCTTAGTAGCGTGCCAAGGCCTTTCAGTGGGCTGCGTACCACCACGTAGCCCACCAGCAACCCTAAAATCCCAGAGCAGACAGAAGCAATACCGACAATCCATAACGTATTCCAAACCGCATTCCATAGTGCTGGAGAACGTAACACGCCATCACTCAGTGCTATGGTATTGAGTCCAGTACCGATCCAATAATCAAAGGTGAAGTTACTTAATTCGAAATTGCCTGGAATAATCATTAGCGTTGACAAAAACAGCGCGAGCAGTGGCATGACAACAGATGCGATGAAAACACTTGCTGCTAATAGCGTTGCAGGTAAACGGAAACGGCCTAGAGGGCTATCTCGGTGCATGACACCTTTACTGCCAACAGTAACGAATTTACGCGCCTCTTTAAGCAACTTCGCATCAATGAGCAGAGAGACAATACCGAAGAACATGATTGAAGCAGCCAGAACCGCAGCAACACCTGTTTGGCGAGATTCAATGCTACGATATAAAGAGGTCGACAATACGTTATAGTTAACGGGTAAGCCTAAGATATAAGAGACACCAAACTCCCCAAGAACCTTTGCAAAAATGAGCACAATCGCTGACATAATGGCAGGCGTCATCAAAGGCATAATAATTTTGAATGCAATCGTTCGACCGTTCGCGCCAAGAATACGCGCAGAGTCTTCTAGTTGAGAGTCAAATGAGCGCAGCGCATTCCCCAAAAGTAAAATCACAAACGGGATATAATTCAAGGCTAAGATAATCGTGATTGGCACTTCGCCGTAGGCTAGCCAATCTGGCGTGGCAATACCTAAATTTTCAAGCCACCCCTGCTGACCACCTGTGGAGCGGTTCTTAAAAATGTTGGTCCATGCTAAGGCAAAAGTCCATGCAGGTAGCATGTAAGGCACGATAAGCGCTGTCGCAAACCATTTTTTCCCAAACATATCACTACGGCTAACAAGCCAAGCCAATACACCACCCAAACTCACTGAAATCAAAATCACACTCAATGAGACTGACAGAGTATTCTTTAGAGGCTCCCAAAACAGTGACGATGAGATAGCCGAAAAGATTGTTCTATCGACGTAATAGTTTGTCCAAGCCCCAGTCGCTTCTCCAATTCGGCGTTCGTCACCAAATTGTACTTGTACGGCGTCAAGCAATAACGTCACAACAGGAACAGCAATAAAGTAAAGAAACACCATCGCGAGTACAACACCGATAAAGGTTGTTGGTGTCTGCATGACGAACTGAATATAGTAACGCAGCCTAGCCCACTTGCTCTGTGGTGACAGCATGATGTCTGATTGTAAAGAGTTCACATTCACCTCATAGAATCCTATTGCACAGCTGTGCAATAAAGGTGAATACTAGATTGACTAAATGAAAGTTTCATTGGAGTTCTGTGACATTACAGTGACAGGTCAAGCAAAGGCTAATAAGCAATAACCAATAACCAATAACCAATAACCAATAACCAATAACCAATAACCAATAACCAATAACCAATAAGGCTATACCATCTCATTCACAAAACGCTACCTGATTACCACTAAAACTCAGTATTGATGGCTATACTTAGTAATAGGCGTTGAGTGAGGATATCATCATGGCTAAAAATCAAGTTCAGTTTCAAAAAGGCATTTCTATTCATAAGTTTATCTCTATGTATGGAGAAGAAGAGCAATGCCAGAAACGATTGTTTGAAATGCGATGGCCCTCTGGATTTCGTTGCCCTAACTGTGGTCATGACAAGTATTGCCAATTAAAGACACGTAATATCTATCAGTGTCATGGTTGTCACCA
>JBHOGO010000024.1:0-50210 GCA_043421945.1 bacterium sp. HQB-150
TGGTGAGTTTGGCGAGTAAGTCAAGGCTACACCAAGAAGCTCACACTATAATCTTTGATTTAGTGGGAGTAATTCACTACTTAATAATCAGGTAGGTGATGAGGGGGGATATCAAATCGTAGTAGATGGGAGCCTTGCATCCAGCATTGCCCTTCATAGTAATCTTCACCGTTTGCTGAAAACTCAAAATTAAACATAGCGAACAGCCCCCGCTTTCCTTGTGGGCTTTCGAGGCGATAGTGCCCTCGGCTTGTTGATAGAAGCTGTAAGCCCAGTTGATCACAGCGTAGCTTGATATGTCGCTGTGCTTGTTCTGACTGTTTTCGTTGTTGCCAAAAAAATGTGCCAAGCATAATAATGCCAATAATAATGATTAAATCGGTCATGTTGAATGCGTACCTTTCGATGCGGTGATATGGCGATTATGCCATGTTATTCATTAGTGCTGGAGCGTCGCTTGCATTTGTTGCAGTGCCTGTTGGAGCTTTTCTGGTAATGGCTGATGCAACATGGGCAGAATATGGCAACGAAGTGCAGGAATAGTGACGAGATCAGCAAACAGTGTATTAAAAAGTACTTGGTCACCATTTTCGGCAAGTCGTTGCAAATAGCTGAGCAAGTTACTGTCGTCCAGCCCGTGCCAGCAACGACCCGCGATTGCGACGAGAACATCATCAACGTTGACGAGCGGGTGTGAGAGTAAATCGGTCAGCGTCAGTATCAGAACAGGGCGTGGTGCGCCAGCCAGTGAGCGAATCAGTGCAGAAACCTTGGTACTGTCAGTGACGGGAGAAGCGACTGCATCGTCGAGTGCTTCCATGATTCGTTCCGCGAGAGACTGAGGTATTGTGACGTGTTCTAAACAACCTAATAGGGCGTAATAAGGCGCGTCGGGGATCTTATTGAGTGCGGAGCGGACTCGGGTTGTATTATTGTTTTCACTCAAGCGGCACGCGATCTCTGCAAAACCTTGAATGCCAATATGCTGCCATTGTGCTTTGTCTGACTCAGCGCCGAGGTATTGACATGCTGGTTGGTAAAAATGGCTAGGTGATAGGTTTAGATCGACACGTAACTGCGCATGAAGCATCGCGAGTTTATCTTCACTCGGTTTAAACAGGTAAGGATTACTGCTAAGTGCCTGTTGCTCATCATCACTTAGTGGAGCCGTTAACTGGCTCCCCATCGCTTCAGCAACATAGCGGATGAAATCGCCAACAGGCGCAGCCTTGAGGAGCCCTCGTTCATCCAGTGGGAATTTTAATAACCACATAAAGGGTTCTAGTTGGTCTTGCTTGTGGAAGGTCAGTGCAAAGTGGGCATGTTGACGAAGTGGGTAGGGGTATGGCTGACGGTTTTGCTCAACGGCTTGGAAAATGTCGGTGGGGATTTTTGTCACTCGTCGACCGAGGTCGTAAATTGAAAAGTGACATTCAGCTTGTTCAAGTAATTGAGTCAGGTAGTGCATCGTCGCCATCATGTTCATCCTTGTGATTGAATGGAGATTATATACCTATCACGATGCTGGGTTCGACCCTTTCGCGTACAGGGTTAACATAGAGAGAATGTGCTTTGCTGGCGATTGAGTGAGAGGCTTACAGGTTGGTAGGCTTAATGGTATTCTTGCCGGCCATTTTAACGGGTGTATTTGTAACGATTAGAGACCTTCTGGTCGCGAGGCACTGTTGCTGGGCTGTCAATGTGACGGATCCTGCGCGTGTTCACCATAGCAGTGAGATGAAACCATGAATAATAATGAGCGCTGTAAACAGCTTATTAGTGAGTTAGCAACGGCGATGCAAGAATGCGGTATGTGGCAAGCCGAGTCGCCCACACCTGAGCGATTGCAGAGCGTACTCCCTTTTTCTGCGGATATGCTTGATGCACAAGAGTGGTTGCAGTGGATTTTTATTCCCAAAATGACAGCACATTTAGCGACGTCTCAACCTTTGCCGTATGGCTTTGAAATCTCCCCTTATATTGAAGAGTCGTTGCGTGGACATAAAAACCTCACGACTATTTTGACTGTGACTCAACAGCTTGATGCCTTATTTCGGAACTAGAATATGACGGATTCCATTTCATCGACGTCGAAAGATGACAACATTACACCAGCGGCTGACACGGCTGGCTCAGAGCTAGTCGCCCCAGAGCCTGTTGTGCTAGAGATCTTGTTTCAAGATGAGCACTATGTAGCCGTTAATAAGCCTGCCGGTATGCTTGTTCATCGCTCTTGGCTAGATCGCCATGAAACACAATTTGTGATGCAAACTTTACGTGATCAGATTGGTCAGCATGTTTTTCCGTTGCATCGTTTAGATCGCCCAACGTCTGGTGTCTTAGTGTTTGGGTTATCCAGTGAAGCAGCAAGTAAGATGATGCCTGTGTTTGCGGAGCATAAGATAGTTAAAATCTATCATGCAATTGTGCGAGGTTGGATTAAAAACGCGGCAGTACTTGATTACCCGTTGAAAGAAGAACTCGATAAAATTGCTGATAAAGATGCAGCACAAGATAAACCAGCGCAAGAAGCGATTACGGCTTACCGCCCTTTAGCGACTGTCGAAGTGCCTATTGCAACCGGTCGATATGCGACGAGCCGTTATTGTTTAGTTGAGATGGAACCCCAAACAGGGCGTAAACATCAACTTCGTCGCCATATGCACCATTTAAGCCACCATATTATCGGTGACGTGAACCATGGTGATGGTCGGCACAATCGCGTTTTTCGTCAGCATTATGATTGTCGCCGATTAATGTTACATGCCTCTCGTTTGACGTTTAAGCATCCATATACTGACGAGCTACTTGATATTCGTGCGACTGTGGATGATAGCTGGCTGCGTGTAATGGGTGCGTTTGAGTGGGATGAAGCGCTGTTAAATGTGGATAGCACCTCTTTACTCGACGATTAAGTACTTTGTTGTAAGTACGCTTAATTTTCATGCGTTTACTTGATTTTCTTCTGTTTTGAGCCACTCTTTATAGGGGCGATTAAGGGAGAGAATCATGGTGAAAGTAGGTATTTTTGTTGGCACTGTTTATGGTGCCGCGCAAGGACTTGCGCAAGAGTTTGCAACGGTGCTTCAGAATGAAGGCCATCAAACGGAGGTTTTTGATAACCCGCAGTTTGATGATTTCACCGCTTATCAAAATGATATTGCCCTTGTGGTGACATCAACGACAGGGCAGGGTGAGCTTCCCGACGATATTGTTCCTCTGTTTGAAGCATTGAGGTCGCAATTTCCAATGCTAACGTCCATGCACTATGCGATTGCCGCGTTAGGGGACTCAAGCTATGGTGAGCACCGTTTCTGCGGAGGTGGACGTCAATTTGATGAGTTGCTCTTGGAACTGACCGCGACACCGATTCATCGCCGCCTTGATATTGATGCGTGTGAAACGTTCGAGCCTGAAGAGGCGGGCTTACCTTGGATTAACGAATTAATCGACAAGCTTAAAGCTATTGAAGGCGCTTGAGGATAAACCCTCAAGCGCTTTTTTGTCTTTGATAGTGCAGCGGTATCTGCCTGCATTGGATGTGTTGGTGCAGATAACATCGCGAAAACAACGATTAAAAAGTGCAGGAAAAACAGAGGTAAGCATTGAGTGAGTGAGTTCAACAAGCTTTTGGGCTATAGGTGCCCAAATACTTGCCTTGTTTTTATGTTGTTGTTTTTAATGTTTTTTGTTTTGTTATGTTCTTTGGGGTACAGCTTGTTGAGTGAAAAGAACATTGGTGTCCTAAAGCTTTTCTAAGTCCGCTTCTATCTCCGCTATTTTGGCTGCGACCACTTTTTCTAAGTGACGTAGGTCGCCGAGGATCTTTTGTTTCACGTCCTGCTCTCGGTGGGTGGTGTTGGTTATTGTGTCTAATTCATCAATGATTTTGGTTAAGGTGCGATTGATTTCAGTGACATTGCGATATTGTTGACTGCCACCGCTGATTAATACGGACTTTTGCTGGCGAGGAAATTTGAACTTTACACTTTTGGCGAACAGTTCACCTTTTTGGCGATGGAAGTATATTTTTAGGATGTCGTACTGTGCTTCCTGTCGAAGGCTGTAGCGCTCAATGGCTTCTGGGGATTCAATACCGATGGCGTTGAGTTGTGGATACATGCTGCTCTCCTAACTGACTCATCATGACGAGGATTTATTGTCTAACCACTTTAAGCTAGCAGAGAAGAAGGAAAAGGCGCGGGATTAACGTAAATATGAGAGAAAAATCAACAGGAGTAGGCGGGTAGTATTTTGATTGAAAGACCAATGGCGTGCTATTAAGGCTAAGTGTTTCATTGATTGAAAACACTTAGCCAAAATGCACGATGATGAATAAAAACGAAGAGCGCGTTATTAAATGTCGCCTAAGCCGTCAATTTTATCACGCAGCATATTCTCTAGCTCTTCCTGCTCTGCACTATTCAATGCGTCACCATCACTCGTCGTGATGGTGAAGAAATCTTCAGCTCGCTCACCAATAGTCGTGATTTTAGCGGCGTGGACACAGAGGTTGAGCTTCTCAAAGACTTGCCCAATCGCGGCGAGTAGCCCCGGCATATCAAGGGCGACAATCTCCATTAGCGTTTTGCGTTGTGTTCGCTTCACGGGTAAAAACGTCACTTTTGTGGTGACGTCAAAATGTTGGAGCTTTCTCGATGGGCGATGTTTTTTCGGTGTTACGCTGCCCGCAGTGATTGTTTTTGTGATGGACTCAATGATGCGTTCATGACGGTTAAACGGAATTGCTTTGCCATTAGGGTCGAGCACCATAAAGGTATCCATAATGTAGCCATCTTTACTCGTCATTACTTGGGCATCATGGACACTAAGATTTTTCTTATCCAGCTCTGTGACCACATTGGCGAAAAGGCGTGGCTTATCTTTAGTGTGAATGAAGACTTCTGTTCCCCCACGCGTTGCCTTTTTACTCACGAGTACGAGAGGGGCATCCAGATCGGTATGAGAAACCAAGTGTTGGCTATGCCAGGCAATCTGCTTGTGAGTGTGGCGTAAGAAATAGTCACTGCTAAAGCGCTGCCATAGTATTTCTATATCGCGTGGCGTGATATTCCGCTTACGGAGCTGAGCAGAGGCAAGCTGTTGATTATGCTTGATGCGGTCACGTACATCAGGCGGATTTTCGAGCCCACGACGCAATGTTTTTTGAGTTGAGTAGTAAAGTTCAGCAATGAGAGTACGTTTCCAACTATTCCACAGCTCTTTATTTGTTGCGCAGATATCGGCAACAGTGAGGCAGATTAAATAGTCGAGATGCTCTTCATCACCGACCTCTTCGGCAAATGCGTTAATGACCTCTGGATCGTAGATATCTCGACGTTGTGCTGTCACCGACATCAATAGGTGATGCCTGACGAGCCAAGAAACCAGCTTAGCTTCTGGACGAGTTAAGCCGTGCATAATGCAGAAGTCATACGCTTCTATCTCACCAATTTCGCTGTGGTCACCACCACGCCCTTTGCCGATGTCATGGAACATACCCGCTAGGATCAAGAGATCTTTCTTAATTAAACGTGGATACACTTCACAGCAAACAGGGTGATGTTCGCGTGATTCCTCTAAAGAGAACTTATGTAAGTTTTTGAGCAGGCGCATGGTGTGCTCATCAACGGTGTAGACATGAAATAGGTCAAATTGCATCTGGCCAACTATCTGGCTCCACTGCGGTAGATAGGCAGCAAGTACGCCGTGACGATGCATCAATCGATACGCTTTGTAGAGTGCGTTAGGGTGTCGAACCAGTGCCATGAACTTTTCACGAGCTTCTGGTATATCAATGAGGAAGCGGTTCAATCGACGTCGTGCGGTACGCAGTTGGCGTAATGTCGGAGCTGCTATACCCTCGACATCAGAGTGATTTGCGACGTGCAAAAACATATCTAGGATGGTTTCTGGTCTTGCTTGGAAAAGTGCAGGCTTTCGGGCTTCAATCAAGTTGTCGCGGATCTGGAAATCAGCATCAAGTGTGATGGCCTTATGTGCGTCGCTGTCATCGCGAATCGCGTGCTTAAAGAGTTGCAATAACATCTTGTTGAGTTCGACCACACGCTGCAATGTGCGATAGAAGTCTTTCATCATTCGCTCGACGCCTTGGACACCTTCTCCTTGGTATTGGAGCAGTTCCGCGACGGATGACTGATGACCAAAAGTGAGTCGGTTATCGTAACGTCGTAGCTCTAGATGCAAAGCGAAGCGGATTCGCCAAAGAAAGTCCTGACACTCCGCTAATTCACGAAATTCACCTTCAGTGAGAAATCCATACTTGCTCATTTCTCGCAGACTAGTGGCACCAAAGTGGCGACGTGCAATCCAGCTGAGTGTGTGGATATCACGTAGCCCACCCGGTGTTGATTTGATATCGGGCTCTAAGTTGTAGGCGGTATCGTTATACCGGGCATGACGAGTGAGTTGTTCATCGACCTTGGAGGCATAGAAAACGCTACTTGGCCAAAATGTTGGGCTGTCAAAGTGATCAAGAAGTAAGTTGTAGGTCTCTGTATTGCCACAGAGTTGTCGTGACTCTAGTAAGTTAGTCGCAACAGTCAGATCGTCATCGGCAATTTTCGTACATTCAGCGAGAGTACGTACGCTATGTCCAACGTCTAGTTTCAAGTCCCATAACAGCGTAAGAAATTCACTAATTTTTGTTGAAGTGGTTTCACTTAACGCACCTTGGGAAATAAACAGAATATCGATATCAGAGAGGGGATGGAGCTCGCCGCGACCATAACCACCGACAGCAACAAAGGCTAAATCGGCTTGTTGGTTTAACTCAAAAATATCCCACAGCGAAAGAAGCATGTTATCGATAAATTCACTGCGCTGATGAACGAGTGAGGTGACTTGTATGCCATTGATGAAATGTTCTTTTTGATGTTGTGCAAAGTCATCAAGTTGTTTTTTTATCTTGGTGGCGTCGAGTGGTGTGACTAAATCAATGGCGGTCATAGGTTCCTCATCCTTGCTACAAAAAAGCCGACAAAACTGCCGGCTAATGTTATCACTATTTGCCTTTCCCCTTATATTCCTATTGAGTATAGACCGATGAAGACTTGGTCTATCGTACTATAGCTTAAGGGGGAGGGGGCTTACGCGCCTTTGATATGGCGAGGTAAGCTCTCTTCTTTACGCAGTGTCAGCACTTCACAACCTGTTTCTGTGACAAGCAGAGTGTGCTCCCACTGCGCTGAGTTTTTATTATCTACAGTATAAACTGTCCAGCCATCTTCACCGTCAACGTCACAGCCATATTTACCAGCGTTAATCATTGGTTCGATAGTGAAACACATACCTGCTTTTAGTGGGGTACGGTCGCTGTTTTTATAGTGAACGATCTGTGGATCTTCATGGAATTCAGCACCAATACCGTGGCCGCAAAAGTCTTTAACGATCGATAGTTTCATTCGAGGGTTATTTTTGTTCTGCGTTTTAATGTACTTCTCGATAGATGAACCAATATCACCTAACTTAAGACCCGGCTTCACTTTTTTGATGGCAAGGTACAAGCTCTCTTGAGCAATACGACAAAGGCGCTTGTTTTCAATCGATACTTCACCAACTTCAAACATTTTTGATGTATCGCCGTGATAACCATCTTTGATGACGGTGATATCGATGTTGATCACGTCACCATCAGCGAGTACAGCGGGCTTTTTACGCACGCCATCGATCATCACATCTTCAGTCGCGGGAATACCGTGGCAAACGATGTGATTGATTGAGGTGCAGATTGATTTTGGGAAACCATGATAGTTCAGTGGTGCAGGCACAGTGCCTTGCTCATTCACCATGAAGTCGTGACAAAGACGATCTAACTCTTCAGTAGTAACACCCGGCTTCACGTGTGGTTCAATCATTTCTAGCACTTGCGCGGCGAGTTGTCCTGCTACGCGCATTTTCTCAATTTCTGCGGCGGTTTTAATCGTAATTGTCATTCAATTGTCTCGGTTGGCTGATATTGCTATATGGCTCTATGGTAGCAGCCGTAAACCGCTCTGAAAACCAACAAAGGTTTTTGAACGCAAAAGACTGGTAAATAGTCGCTGTTTTATGGTATAAAGCGCGCCGTAACCGTACTTACTGTCTCTAGAAGATGGTGTGCGATTATAAACACTTTATTTTATTACTCACACATATCGGCACGTTCTCCGGGGTGCCCACGCGAAAGCGTAGGGTCGGTAGAATGGGGTATGTGGACGCCTAACCCCAATTGAGGATATTTCAATGGCAACTGTATCAATGCGCGACATGCTAAAAGCTGGTGTACACTTCGGTCACCAAACTCGTTACTGGAACCCAAAAATGAAGCCTTTCATTTTCGGCGCTCGTAACCGTGTTCACATCATCAACCTAGAAAAAACTGTTCCAATGTTCAACGATGCGCTAGCGCAAATCGGTCGCATTGCTGAGCGTAAAGGTAAGGTTCTTTTCGTAGGTACTAAGCGCGCAGCCAGCGAATCAATCAAAGAAGCAGCAGTTAGCTGTGATCAGTTCTACGTGAACAACCGTTGGTTAGGCGGCATGCTTACTAACTGGAAAACTGTTCGCCAGTCAATCAAACGTCTTAAAGACCTAGAAGCGCAATCTTCTGACGGTACTTTCGAGAAGTTGACTAAGAAAGAAGCGCTAATGCGTACCCGTGAAATGGAAAAACTTGAGAAGTCTCTTGGCGGTATCAAGAACATGGGTGGCCTACCAGACGCTATCTTCATCATCGATGCAGATCACGAGCACATCGCGGTTAAAGAAGCGAACAACCTGGGTATCCCAGTATTCGCTGTTGTTGATACTAACTCTAACCCAGATGGTGTTGACTACGTAGTTCCTGGTAACGACGATGCAATCCGTGCTATCCAACTGTACACTGGTGCAGTAGCAACAGCGGTTACAGAAGGTCGCAACCAAGACATCGTTGAGCAAGCTGAGCAAGACGGTTTCGTTGCTGAAGCTGAATAATACTACCAGCTCCAATTTGAGCATCTTTGTCTACAATTCGTAGATGAAAGAATGGTTATCAGGGGCCCTTATGGCCCCTGAATTTTACACCAAGATTGATATTCAAACAGAGGAATAGACCATGGCAACAGTTACAGCTGCCCTAGTTAAAGAACTGCGTGAACGTACTGGCGCAGGCATGATGGAATGTAAAAAAGCGCTTGTTGAAGCGAACGCTGACATTGAGCTAGCGATCGAAAACATGCGTAAGAGCGGTGCTGCTAAGGCTGCTAAAAAAGCGGGTAACGTTGCTGCTGAAGGTGCAATCCTAATCAAAGACGCTGACGGCGTTGCTGCACTTCTAGAAGTTAACTGCCAAACTGACTTCGTAGCAAAAGATACTAACTTCCTAGCATTTGCTAACGAAGTACTAGACGTTGCTCTTGCTGAGCGCCTAGATATTACTGCACTTCAAGCTAAGTTTGAAGACGCGCGTATCGCTCTAGTTGCTAAGATCGGTGAGAACATCTCTATCCGTCGTGTTGAGTTCATCGAAGGCGAGAAAGTGGGTTCTTACCGTCACGGCGACCGTATCGGTGTTGTTGTTGCTGGTAACGCTGACGAAGAAACTATCAAGCACGTTGCTATGCACATCGCAGCTTCTAAGCCTGAGTTCGTTAACCCTGAAGATGTTCCAGCTGACGTAGTTGAGAAAGAGAAAGCAATCCAGGTTGCTATCGCTGTTGAATCTGGCAAGCCTCAAGAGATTGCAGAGAAAATGGTTGTTGGCCGTATGAAGAAATTCACTGGCGAAGTTTCTCTAACTGGTCAAGCGTTCATCATGGACCCTTCTAAAACTGTTGGTGCTTTCCTTAAAGAGAAAGGCGCAACTGTTACTAACTTCGTTCGTCTAGAAGTTGGTGAAGGTATTGAGAAAGCTCAAGAAATGAGCTTCGCTGAAGAAGTAGCAGCTGTTCAAAAAGGTTAATCCTTTTTCACTGTATACTGATTAAGACCGTGGCCTAGGCTGCGGTCTTTTTATGACTCCCACACTCTCCCAAACCCGGAAAGGTATAAGAATGACCACGAATCCTAAACCAACTTATCAACGAATTTTGCTAAAACTCAGCGGTGAAGCGCTACAGGGTAAAGAAGGCTTTGGTATCGATGCAGAAGTCCTCGACCGTATGGCTCAAGAAATCAAAGAGCTGGTTGAGCTTGGTGTACAAGTTGGCCTAGTTATTGGTGGCGGTAACTTGTTCCGTGGTGCTGGTTTAGCAGAAGCTGGAATGAATCGTGTAGTGGGCGACCACATGGGTATGTTGGCAACAGTTATGAATGGTCTCGCAATGCGTGATTCATTGCACCGTGCCTATGTGAACGCTCGTGTAATGTCAGCTATTCCGCTAAATGGTGTGTGTGACAGCTACAACTGGGCTGAAGCGATCAGCCAGTTGCGTCAAGGTCGAGTGGTTATTTTCTCTGCAGGTACAGGTAACCCATTCTTTACCACGGACTCGGCAGCTTGCCTACGTGGTATCGAAATTGAAGCTGATGTTGTGCTTAAAGCAACAAAAGTGGATGGTGTGTTCACAGATGATCCAGTTAAAAACCCAGACGCAAAACTTTGTGATAAGCTGAACTACCAAGATGTTCTTGAGAAAGAACTGAAAGTAATGGATCTAGCAGCATTCACATTGGCACGTGACCATAACATGCCAATTCGTGTTTTCAATATGAACAAGCCTGGTGCTCTTCGCCGTGTTGTGATGGGCGAGCAGGAAGGCACTCTGATCTCTAACGACTAATGGAAATTTTGGCATAGTGATGCCGAAATAGTGATTTTAAAGGTACAGACCGTGATTAATGAAATCAAAGACGATGCGCAACAGCGCATGGGTAAAAGTGTAGATGCACTTAAAAATACGCTAGCAAAAATCCGTACAGGCCGAGCACACCCAAGCTTGCTAGACGGAATTCAAGTAGAGTACTACGGCGCAAACACGCCGCTAAGACAACTAGGTAACGTTGTTGCAGAAGATGCGCGTACGCTAGCAATCACA
The DNA here is from genome assembly GCA_043421945.1 of bacterium sp. HQB-150. Classification (GTDB taxonomy): domain Bacteria; phylum Pseudomonadota; class Gammaproteobacteria; order Enterobacterales; family Vibrionaceae; genus Thaumasiovibrio. The sequence continues at coordinate 11,019 of JBHOGO010000024.1, forward strand.
GTATTCGACAAAGAGCTAACGCCAAAGATTGAAAAAGCGATCATGGCGTCTGACTTGGGTCTGAACCCAATGTCTGCAGGCACCGTTATCCGCGTACCATTGCCAGCATTAACGGAAGAGCGTCGTCGTGATCTCGTTAAAATCGTTCGTAATGAAGTAGAGCAAGGCCGTGTTGCAGTACGTAATATTCGTCGTGATGCTAACGCAGACGTGAAAGCGCTTCTTAAAGATAAAGAGATTTCTGAAGACGACGATCGTCGTGCTCAAGATGAAATCCAAAAAATCACAGATGCTGCGATCAAGAGTATGGATGAGGTCCTAGCGGGCAAAGAAAAAGAGTTGATGGAAGTCTGATTTCAGATACACTCGACTGCTTAAAGTGGAGCGCTGTGCAGCTGCATAGCGCTTTTTGTTTATATAGGGAGAGATATGGCAGAGCATATATTGGCTGAACAGCTTCCTGTAGACGCCTTACCTAAGCACATTGCTGTGATTATGGATGGGAATGGTCGTTGGGCAAAAGCACGTGGTAAAGCGCGTGTATTTGGTCATAAAGCCGGCGTCGATGCGGTAAGGAAGACCGTCGCAGAAGCCAGTAAGCTTGGAATTGAAGTGCTTTCTCTGTTTGCTTTTAGCAGTGAGAACTGGCGTCGTCCGGAAGACGAAGTTAGTGTCCTCATGGAGCTATTTATCACGGTACTTAGCCGTGAAGTGAAGCGTCTGCATAAGAATAATATCCAATTAAGAGTTGTCGGTGATGTCAGCCGTTTCTCTCAACGTTTACAAAACAAAATCGAAGAAGCGCAACGCCTAACTGCGGATAACCGTGGAATGGTACTTAATATATGCGCGAATTACGGCGGCCAGTGGGATATCACTCAAGCTGTACAATCTTTAGCTAGGCAAGTTCAATCTGGTGAGATGTCACCAGAGCAAATTAGTGAATCGGATATTGCTAAACACCTTACGATGTCTGATTTACCAGACGTTGATTTAGTAATTCGTACAAGTGGCGAATGCCGCATTAGCAACTTTATGCTGTGGCAGGTTGCGTACGCTGAGTTCTATTTTACCGAACTGTTTTGGCCCGATTTTGATGAACAGGCACTACAAGATGCGTTATTTTGGTTCGTTCATCGTGAGCGCCGTTTTGGTTGCACGGGTGAACAGGTTCAAGCCGAACACGTCTAATCGCATGTCTGAATTTAACGAGGTTAAAGTTTGCTGAAACAACGTGTGCTAACCGCAATCATCTTAGCCCCACTAGTGGTTGCTGGGATTTTTTTCTTACCATTTAATTATTTCCTTTTCGCACTGCTAGCGTTGACCGTTATTGGGTTCTGGGAGTGGAGTCAGTTCACCCGCCCAGAAAGCCGCATGACAGAGACCGCTCTTATGAGCAGTGTCTTGATCGCAACTGTCGTTGTTTTACCCACCGACATTGCTTCGCTGCAGACGCTAACAGGCGCGCATAAGTCGCTTTTAGCCGTGGGTGGAATATGGTGGTGTATAGCCTCTTTAATGGTCGTACGTTATCCAAAATCTACCCCCATGGTAGCCACGCATGTTGCTATTAAGCAGTGCTATGGCCTACTCACTTTGATTCCTTTCTTTTGGTCTCTTCTTCTACTACGAGTTTACGACTATCATGTGAATCCATATCATGGCGCTCAACTCGTGATGTTAGTTTGCTTTATGGTTTGGGCTGCGGACAGTGGCGCATACTTTAGTGGGCGAGCATTTGGAAAACGTAAAATGGCCCCTTCTGTTAGCCCGAATAAAACTGTTGAAGGGTTAATTGGTGGGATCATTGCTGCGATTGGTGTTACTTGGGTAGGAGCCAATGCATTTGGTATTCCATTCCATAGTATCTTCAATATGTTATTGATCGCTATGATTGCTGTTATCGCTTCGGTGATGGGCGATTTGGTTGAGAGCATGTTTAAGCGTGTCTCAGGAATCAAAGATAGTGGTCGAATTCTGCCTGGACATGGTGGTATTCTCGACCGCATAGATAGCCTGACAGCTGCATTACCAGTCTTTGCACTGCTTTATTTGTGGTTGCTCTAACCTTTTGAGTTGCATTGCTTCTTTAGCGTGCAGTAAATAATTACGTCGCGGCGAAAGCCGCGACGAAATAAGTGGTTGTATGCGAAATCTTACCATCCTAGGAGCGACCGGCTCCATTGGCACCAGTACCCTAAAGGTTGCCCGAGAAAACCCTGAACAGTTTAATATTGTCGCTCTTGGCGCTGGCAGTAATGCTGACGCAATGTTTGCACTCTGTGCTGAGTGGCAACCTACTTATGCTGCGATGGCTTCAGAAGCTGCAGCGGTGAGCCTGAGACTCAAGCTAAAAGACGCGGGTATTAAGACTGCCGTCTTAGCGGGAGAGCAGGGCCTGTGTGATATCGCCTCTCTTGATGAGGTCGATACGGTAATGGCGGCAATTGTTGGCGCCGCAGGGTTGATGCCGACGATGGCTGCTGTCAAAGCATCTAAACGCATTCTTCTTGCCAATAAAGAAGCTTTAGTGATGTCTGGGCAACTCTTTATTGATGCTGTTGAGCAGTATGGCGCTGAGCTTCTTCCTGTGGACAGTGAGCACAATGCTATCTTCCAGTGCATGCCGGCTAATATTCAACAACAAATGGGACGCTGTGACCTCGATGCGGCAGGAATCAACCACATCTTGTTGACGGGTTCAGGTGGACCTTTTCGATACACTCCCATCAGTGAACTGGAAGCGGTGACGCCTGCGCAAGCTATTGCCCACCCTAACTGGTCGATGGGACCAAAAATCTCGGTAGACTCTGCAACGATGATGAATAAAGGGCTGGAATATATCGAAGCCCGCTGGTTGTTTAACGCAAAGCGTGAACAACTAAAGGTAATTATTCACCCTCAATCGGTCATCCATTCTATGGTGCAGTATAAAGATGGTTCAGTACTCGCACAGATGGGGGAGCCAGATATGTGTACGCCTATCGCTTGCACAATGTCTTATCCGAATCGAGTCTATGCAGGTGTCAAACCACTCGATTTCACCCAAGTCGGTGAATTTACGTTTTTAGCGCCTGATTTCGCGCGTTATCCCTGTCTCGCACTTGCGATTGATGCCTGTTACAGTGGGCAAGATGCAACAACAGCATTGAATGCATCAAACGAAATCGCCGTAGAAGCATTCCTTGCAGGTCAGATTAAATTTACTGATATTGCGCGAGTGAATCACACAATTATTGAGAAGCTTGATGTCGCCACGCCAACGTGCTTGGAAACTATCATCGAGCTGGATAGAATAACTCGTCAACAAGCCATGACATTAATTAGCAAGGGGATGGCATGCTAGACCTTATATGGAACATGGGCGCGTTTGTGGTTGCGCTAGGAATACTTATCGCAGTCCATGAATATGGCCACTATTGGGTAGCACGCCGCTGCGGTGTTTATGTCGAGCGTTTCTCTATCGGCTTTGGTAAATCGCTTTGGAAAAAAACAGCGTCGAATGGCACGGAATTTAGCCTGGCGATTATCCCTCTTGGTGGGTATGTCAAGATGCTCGATGAGCGTGTTGAGCCAGTCCCTGAAGAGCGCCGCCATGAAGCGTTCAATAACAAAAAGCTTTGGCAGCGCAGTGCTATCGTTGCAGCCGGTCCTTTTGCTAACTTTATTTTTGCTCTTTTTGCGTACTGGGCAATCTTTGTGATTGGTGTGCCTGCCGTTAAGCCTGTTATTGGTGACGTAGCACCCCATTCTATTGCTGCTGACGCAGGAATTACATCAGGAATGGAACTTACCTCCGTTTCTGGTATCAAAACCGCTGATTGGGAATCGGTGACATTAGGCATTGTGTCTCGTATTGGCGAAAACGATCTATTGATAAGCGCTTATTCGCCGGAGACAAATCGTTCTAAAGACTTCACATTAGACTTATCTACGTGGGCGTTCAATCCAGAGTTTGATAGTCCACTAGGCACTTTAGGTCTTTCACCTTACCGACCTGCCATCTTACTTGAGTTGGGCATGATATCAGAGGGTGGTGCTGCCGAACGTGCAGGGCTGAAGGTAGGCGACTTGCTCCTCACGTTAAATGGGCAAGAGATTGATGATTGGCAGTACGTTGTCGACATGATTCAATCTAACCCTGAACAAAGCATTGCAGTAACCGTTGAGCGTAATGACGAACGCCTCGAACTCTCGTTACTGCCAGATGCTCGTGAGGGTGTTGAAGGTGAGTTGATGGGCTTTGCGGGTATTGCCCCAAGTTCAGAAGCTTGGCCTGATGGCTACCTAATCGATATACAATATGGCCCTATTGAAGCTGTTGCAAAAGCAGGTGAAAGAACCTGGAATATGGTTTCTCTGACTTTTGAAATGGTTAAAAAGCTTATCGTTGGCGATGTCGCATTGAATAACCTTAGTGGCCCAATATCAATAGCAAAAGGGGCTGGTACGACAGCAGAGTATGGACTGGTCAGCTTTCTTGGCTTCCTTGCTTTGATTAGCGTTAACTTAGGTATCGTCAACTTACTACCACTGCCTGTTTTGGATGGTGGACATTTAATGTTTTTTGCAATTGAAGGGATTACACGCCGTCCGGTATCTGAGCGCGTGCAAGAAGTAGGATACCGGATTGGATCAGTGCTGCTAATGGCATTGATGGCTGTTGCACTATTTAATGACTTTACCCGCCTGTAATGTTACTGCGAAAGTAGTTAAGCAGAGAGCGAAGTAACAAGGAATATTCACAAATACAATGGCAATGAAGAAACTGCTAATCGCGTCAGTATTGTTTAGCAGCAGCATGGCTGCATATGGCGCTGAACCTTTTATCGTTGACGATATTCGGTTTGAAGGACTCCAGCGAGTGACGTTAGGTGCTGCATTATTGCAGATCCCAGTAAGGGTAGGCGATAACGTTGGCGATCAGGACACGGCCGAAATTATCCGTAGTCTATTTGATTCCGGTAATTACGAAGATGTGAAAGTGCTACGTGATGGCCGAGATTTGGTTATTCGTGTTACCGAACGTCCTACCATTGCCAATATTGCTTTTTCAGGCAATAAAGTGATGAAGGAAGAACAGCTCTCTGAAAATTTAGGCGCTTCTAATATTCGCATCGGTGAAGCGTTGGATCGTACGACACTTCGAGAGATCGAAAAGGGATTAGAGGACTTTTATTACAGTGTTGGCAAATACAGCGCGAGTGTAAAAGCAGTGGTTACACCATTGCCTCGTAACCGTGCTGATCTTCGTTTTGTTTTCACTGAAGGTGTGTCGGCAAAAATCGAACAGATTAACTTCATCGGCAACACGGTTTTCGATGACAGTGAGCTTGCTTCTAGCTTTAAATTGCGTGCTGATGTGCCTTGGTGGAATTTTTTGGCCAATGAGAACTATCAGAAGCAAGCGCTTGCTGGTGACCTTGAAGGGCTTAGCACAAAGTACCTCAATGAAGGGTATTTAAAGTTCCGTGTAGAGTCGACAAATGTCTCTATCTCACCAGACAAAAAAGGTGTTTATATCACCTTGCAAGTGGATGAAGGCTTACCTTATACCATTCACCGCCTTGATTTTAGAGACACTGAGGGGGGCGACACGTCGAGCTACCTTGACCTAGCAACATTTGCTGTCGGTGATACCTATAACGGTTCTAAGATCACAGCTCTTGAAGAGGCGATCAGTAGAAAACTTGCTGAGTCTGGGTATGCTTACCCTCAGGTTCAGACCTACCCTGAATTTGACGATGAAAACCAACATGTAAACTTGGTGGTGAACATTGAGCCAGGTAAGCGCATGTATGTGCGCAACATCGAGTTCACTGGTAACACGAATACCAAAGATGAAGTGTTGCGTCGTGAAATGCGCCAGATGGAGGGTAGCTGGCTGAATTCTGCGTCTTTAGAGCGAGGTCGTGAACGTTTGAGTCGTACTGGCTTCTTTGAAACCGTTGAAGTGCGCACCAATCGCGTTTCAGGCACTGACGACATGGTTGATATCGAGTATGTTGTGAGAGAGGCTAATGCCGGCAATATCAACTTTGGTGTTGGCTATGGGACTGAGTCAGGGGTGAGTTTCCAAGCGGGTATTCAGCAGGATAACTTCTTGGGTACTGGTAACCGTTTCGGCATCAGTGCGATGATGAACGATTACCAAAAAAATATTAGCTTAGAGTATCGTGACCCTTACTTTACCCTCGATGGTGTGAGCCTTGGTGGTCGTGTCTTCTACAACGAATTTGAAGCCTCTGACGCAAACATCGTCGACTATACCAACCAGAGTTATGGTACTAGTTTGACATGGGGTTTCCCGTTTGACGAATTGAACTTCTTCGAATTCGGTCTAGGTTATACCCATAATAAGATCTCTAACCTTGATGCTTACTTGCAAGTTGAAAAGTTTTTGCAGGTGCAAGCGCCAAACATTGACACTTCTGATAATAGCTTGAACGTGAACGATTTTGATTGGTCGATCTCTTGGACGCGTAACAATTTAAACCGTGGCTTCTTCCCGACTGCAGGTAGTTACCAAAATGCCTACTACAAGATGACGGTACCGGGTTCAGATGTTCAGTACTTCAAAGCGCAATATGAAGTGAGACAGTACTTCCCATTGACTGATGGTCATGAGTTTAGCTTCATGCTACGTGGTCGCTTGGGGTATGGTAACGGCTACGGCAATATTGATGGTAATGAGCAGTTGCTACCATTCTATGAGAACTTCTATGCCGGTGGTTTCACGACGTTACGTGGCTTCCGTTCTAATACTGCGGGTCCAAAAGCTGTTTACGATGGCAATACGAGTTGTGTGGGCGGTGATGGTAGTGTTATCGGCGGTAATCAGTGTTTAACAGGGACTGATAAATCTGTTGGTGGTAATGGCATGGCTTTAGCAAGTGCTGAGTTATTTGTGCCGACCCCGTTTGCGTCTGAAGAGGCACGCCATCAACTTCGTACCAGTGTGTTTATCGACATGGCATCGGTATGGGATACTGAGTTTGATCTTTCAGGTAAGAGCATTGGTAGCGGTAGTCAGTATATTTACGACTACTCAGACCCAACGAATTTCAGAGCTTCATATGGTGCGGCATTACAATGGATGTCACCAATGGGGCCGCTCGTTTTCTCTCTCGCGAAGCCACTTAAAAAATACGACGGCGACCGAGATGAGTTCTTTTCATTTACAATTGGACGAACGTTCTAATCACTATTCTTGAGGAATATAATTTTGAATAAATGGATCAAAGCTGCTTCACTAGGCCTTATTTTGAGCACTGCTTCTGTTGCCGCTCACGCTTCACAAAAAGTGGGTTACGTGATCATCAATGCAGTAATGCAAGAACTGGCAGAATCAAGCGATGTGAGTGGACGACTACAAAACGAATTCAAAGATCGTATTGGTGAGTTACAAGCACTAGAAAAGCGTGTACAGCCAATGATCGAAAAATTGAATCGTGATGGCGAGCTGATGACACAAGATGAGCGTCGTAAGGTTGAACGTGAGATTCAATCAATTGAAGCTGATTACAAATTGAAAGCACAAGCACTTCAGGAAGATCAACGTCGCCGTGGTGCAGAAGAAGAGCAGCAGATGGTTGTGAAATTGCGTGCCGCGATTGAGAAAGTTGCTGAGAAAGAAGGTTATGACTTAGTCGTTGATGCGAACGCTGTTCTATACTCTGATGACGCTCATGATCTTTCAGATAAAGTCATTAAAGCGTTGTAAGGAAGCTTCATGTTAGCCCAGATGACACTCGCTGAATTGGCGACACACCTTAATGCAGAATTACACGGTGATGGCGAGGTAGTGATTACTTCTATTGGAAGTACTGACAACGCTATAGCCGGTCAAATTACTTTTTTATCAGACATTAAATATCGTAAGGCACTTGCTACAAGTGCTGCTTCTGCGGTGTTAATTAAAGAGACTGACCGTGAATACTGTCATACTAATGCCTTGGTGGTCAAAGACCCATACTTAGCTTTCGCTTGGTGTGCACAGCTGTTTGATACCACGCCTGCATGCGCAGCTGATATTGCTCCTTCGGCGGTTATCGCTCCAGATGCTAAGCTCGGTAAGGGTGTTAGCATTGGTCCAAATGCGGTGATCGAGTCAGGTGTTGTTCTGGGTGACAATGTTCAAATTGGTGCTGGCTGTTTTGTTGGTAAAGATACGGTTTTGGGCGCTGATACCAAGCTATGGGCAAATGTGACCATTTATCATCGCGTTCAGATCGGTGAAAAGTGCCTATTCCAATCTGGTGCTGTGATCGGCTCAGACGGCTTTGGTTATGCAAATGATGCAGGGCAGTGGGTTAAGATCCCGCAATTAGGTACTGTCATCATTGGTGACCGTGTCGAGATTGGTGCGAATACCACCATTGACCGTGGAGCGATTGAAGATACTACTATTGCTGATGGTGTGATTATTGATAATCAATGTCAGATTGCACATAACGTCTCTATCGGCGACAATACAGCTATTGCTGGCGCAACGGTAATGGCAGGCAGTCTTAAACTCGGAAAACATTGTTTCATCGGCGGCGCTTGTGTGATCAATGGTCATATTAAGGTAACTGATGGCGTGACAATCACGGGAATGGGCATGGTGATGCGCTCAATTTCTGAACCAGGGGTATACTCTTCGGGTATTCCACTGCAACCGAATCGTGAATGGCGTAAAACAACAGCTCGAGTGTTGAAAATCGATGAGATGAATAAACGCCTTAAGTCTGTTGAAAAGCAGTTAGATACCGAATAAAACTAGCAACTGATTATTACGTTTGCTATTGGCCCGCACGTAGTGGGCCATTTTTGTTTATTAGCACATATTTACACAGGAATACAGTTTTGAGCAGCGAGAAAAAAACGCTAACTATTAACGAAATCAAAGCCTTGCTTCCACATCGTTATCCTTTTTTATTAGTTGATCGCGTGATTGACTATCGTGAAGGTGAGTACCTTCATGCATTAAAGAATGTATCGGTAAATGAACCACAGTTTACGGGGCACTTCCCGCAACTACCTGTTTTCCCGGGTGTATTGATTTTAGAAGCAATGGCACAAGCAACAGGTTTATTGGCATTTAAGACCTTTGGCGAACCTGCTGATAATGAACTGTATTACTTTGCAGCCATCGATAGCGCTAAGTTTCGTAAACCTGTAGAGCCGGGCGATCAAATGATTCTCGAAGTCGACTTCGTTAAAGAGCGCCGTGGTATCGCTGTCTTCAATTGTGTCGCTAAAGTCGATGGCTCTATTGTCTGTGATGCTGTACTTAAGTGTGCAAGACGAGAATTTTAATGATTGATTCTACCGCTCAAATCCATCCTTCAGCTGTAGTAGAAGCTGGTGCAGTGATTGGACCTGGTGTCAAGGTTGGCGCATTTACCTATATCGGAGCTGATGTAGAAATTGGTGCGGAAACGGAGATCATGAGTCACGTTGTGATCAAAGGTCCAACGACAATAGGTCAACAGAACCGCATTTATCAGTTCGCCTCGATCGGTGAAGCGTGCCAAGATCTTAAGTACGCCGATGAGCCTACGAAATTAGTGATTGGTGATCGCAATACAATCCGCGAGAGCGTCACAATGCACCGTGGAACAGTACAAGACGAGAGTATCACGATTGTCGGTAACGATAACTTATTCATGGTTAATGCACATGTTGCCCATGACTGTGTGATTGGCGATCGTTGTATTTTTGCAAATAATGCAACACTTGCAGGTCACGTTAAAGTTGCAGATCATGCGATTATTGGCGGCATGTCAGCGATTCACCAATTCTGTCATGTTGGCGCCCACTGTATGCTGGGTGGCGGATCGATTGTCGTTCAAGATGTTCCTCCGTTCGTGATGGCACAAGGTAATCACTGCGCACCGTTTGGCATCAATGTCGAAGGCCTTAAGCGTCGTGGTTATACGAAGCCAGCAATTATGGCGATCCGTAAGGCTTATAAGCTACTGTATCGCAGCAATAAGACGTTAGCTGAAGCGAAGCCTGAAATAGAGGCGCTTGCACAAGAGCATAGTGAAGTCGGCATGTTTGTCGAGTTCTTAGAAAAATCCACTCGCGGTATTATTCGTTAAGATGAATCGACCACTTCGAATTGGAATAGTCGCCGGGGAAATCTCCGGCGATATTTTAGGTGCTGGATTAATTCGCGCTATCCGTGATATCCATCCTGATGCTGAGTTTATCGGGATCGGTGGACCACAGATGAACGAGCTAGGTTGCCAATCGCTTTTTGATATGGAAGAGCTTGCTGTCATGGGGCTTGTTGAAGTGCTAGGGCGCTTACCTCGCTTATTAAAAGTCAAAGCTGACCTCGTTAAAGCGTACAAAACTAACCCGCCTGATGTGTTTATCGGCATTGATGCCCCAGATTTTAATCTACGTCTCGAAAGAACGTTAAAAGAGAGTAGCATTACGACGATTCATTACGTCAGCCCTTCGGTCTGGGCATGGCGACAAAAGCGTATCTTCTCGATAGCAAAGGCGACGAACCGTGTTCTCGCATTCTTGCCTTTTGAGAAGGCCTTCTATGATAAATTTGATGTGCCGTGTACCTTCGTTGGTCATAAAATGGCTGATGACATTCCAATGCGAAGTGATCGAACTGCTGCATGTGAACGCCTTGATATCGATCCTAACACTCAATGGCTTGCGGTACTCCCCGGTAGCCGAGGTGGTGAGGTATCACGGCTCACAGAACCATTTCTGCGCACATGCTTGTTGTTAAAAGAGAAGCATCCCGAACTAGGCTTTGTTGTGCCAATGGTCAACGAAAAACGCCGACGACAGTTTGAGGAGATTAAAGCGGAAGTGGCGCCTGACCTGCCTATCACAGTGGTTGGGGCAAAAGCGCGAGATGTTATGACTTCCGCCGATGTAGTATTGCTCGCGTCGGGGACTGCGGCATTGGAATGTATGCTGGTTAAGCGTCCGATGGTTGTTAGCTATAGAGTCAATAATTTGACAGCGTGGATGATGCGTAAGCTGATCAAAACACCTTATGTTTCATTACCGAATATTCTTGCTGACCGCCAATTAGTGCCTGAGCTTTTACAGGAAGAGTGCGAGCCAGAGCGCCTTGCAGCGGAACTTGAGTTCTACCTTGCTAATGATAATACGGCATTAATCGACACTTTCACCACACTGCATGAGACGATCCGTTGTGATGCGGATAACGCAGCAGCACAAGCAGTTCTAAAAGAGATAAAGCAACAATGACAGATTTTGAACCCTTTGTTTATCCAGTCGCAGAACGTATTGCTGGTGTTGATGAAGTGGGCCGTGGACCGCTAGTCGGTGCGGTTGTAACGGCAGCCGTTATTCTGGACCCGAATAACCCTATTGAAGGGCTAACGGATTCAAAAAAATTGACAGACAAAAAGCGCGAAAAGCTATTTGTTGAGATTAAAGAGAAGGCACTGAGCTGGTCGCTTGGCCGTTGTGAAGCTGCAGAAATTGATGAACTTAATATTTTGCAGGCCACCATGGTCGCAATGCAACGTGCTGTCGCAGGGCTGGATGTAAAGCCGGGCTATGTACTCGTTGATGGTAATAAAACACCAGATTTTGGCATTGATGCTCATGCGGTAGTAAAAGGAGACTTGCGTGTTGCAGAGATCTCCGCGGCTTCTATTATTGCTAAAGTAACACGTGATCGTGAGATGGAAGCATTAGATGCAGAGTACCCTGAATATGGCTTCGCGAAGCATAAAGGCTACCCAACCAAAGTGCACTTTGAAGCTTTGGCTGAGCATGGTCCTATCTCAGAGCATCGCCGTAGTTTTAAGCCAGTTAAGCGTGCGCTAGGCTTAGAATAGTCGAACGACTTCGCAATCAGCAATAGCGTTTATTCAGTGTTATAGCTGTTCAGTATACTGCCAACAATCGTCGATTGTGGTATTGCTTGCCCCCAAGGTCTCTTGATACTTGGGGGCAAGCTGTTTAAGTAATGATTAGGAAAGATGTAATCCTCATGGCTGACCCGCGTTTTATACACCTCCGTGTACACAGTGATTTCTCGATGGTTGATGGACTATCGAAAGTTAAGCCCTTGGTGAAAAAAGTCGCTGATCTCGGCATGCCCGCGATGGCACTCACCGATTTCACTAACCTATGTGGCTTAGTGAAATTCTATTACGGTACGCATGATGCCGGCATTAAGCCGATTATCGGTGCCGACTTTAAAGTTCAGTGTGAGGCGTTGGGTGAAGAGCTGACCGATCTGACGGTTCTAGCTATGGATAACACGGGTTATAAAAACCTAACGTTGTTGATTTCAAAAGCGTATTTGCGTGGTCATGTCCAGCATATGCCTGTGATGGATAGAGAGTGGTTAAGCGAACTTAGCGATGGGTTGATTCTGCTGTCGGGCGGTAAATCAGGCGATGTCGGTAAAGCACTGCTTAAAGGTAATCAAGGGCTTGCTAAAGAGTTAGCCGCCTTCTATCAAACTCACTTCCCTGATCGTTACTACTTAGAATTAGTCCGCACGGGACGTCCTGATGAGGATGTCTACATTAAGTTTGCGATGGACTTTGCGGCTGAACAAGACTTACCCGTTGTTGCGACCAATGATGTGCGCTTTATCTCTTCGGATCTTTATGACGCGCATGATATTCGTGTCTGTATCCATGGTGGTTACACACTAGAAGATCCTCGTCGTCCTAAATTTTACAGTGAGCAGCAGTACATGCGTAGCGAAGAGGAGATGTGCGAGTTATTTGCCGACATTCCTGAAGCGCTACAAAACAGTGTCGAGATTGCGAAACGCTGTAATGTTACCGTTCGTTTAGGGGAGTATTTCTTACCGAACTTCCCAACGGGTGATCTGAGTGTTGAAGATTATCTTGTTAAGGTTTCAGAAGAGGGGCTAGAGCGTCGATTAGCCTTCTTGTTCCCTGATGAAAAAGAGCGTTTGGAGAAGCGTCCGGAGTATGATGAGCGCCTTGATATAGAGTTAAAATGTATCAACCAAATGGGGTTCCCTGGCTACTTCTTGATCGTGATGGAGTTTATCCAGTGGTCAAAAGATAATGCAGTGCCTGTAGGCCCAGGTCGGGGTTCAGGTGCGGGTTCTCTTGTGGCATATGCCTTGGATATTACCGACCTCGACCCGCTAGAATTTGACCTTCTTTTCGAACGTTTCTTGAACCCTGAGCGTGTCTCTATGCCTGATTTCGATGTCGATTTCTGCATGGATAAGCGAGACTTGGTTATTGACCACGTTGCTGAAATGTATGGCCGAGATGCGGTATCACAGATTATTACCTACGGTACGATGGCTGCAAAAGCGGTAATTCGTGATGTGGGCCGAGTACTCGGTCACCCGTATGGTTTTGTCGATCGCATCTCAAAAATGGTTCCGGCAGAACCAGGCATGACGCTGGCGAAGGCATTCGATGCTGAACCGCAACTGGGTGAAACCTACGACGCTGATGAAGAAGTGCGGGCGTTAATTGATATGGCTCGCATCTTAGAAGGTGTGATTCGTAATGCCGGTAAACACGCTGGTGGTGTCGTTATCTCTCCGACAACGATCACTGATTTTGCCCCTCTTTATTGTGACGCGGAAGGGGCTAACCCGGTTACCCAGTTCGATAAAAATGATGTTGAAACCGCAGGTCTGGTCAAGTTCGACTTCTTGGGATTAAGAACATTAACCATTATCGACTGGGCGCTGGGTATGATAAACCCTCGCCTAGAGAAAGAAGGTAAAGAGCCGGTAAATATTGCGGCGATCCCAATGAAGGACCCAGCCTGTTTCCGCTTACTTCAAAACTCTGAGACCACCGCGGTATTCCAGCTGGAATCCCGTGGGATGAAAGATCTGATTAAACGTCTTCAACCCGATAGCTTTGAAGATATGATTGCCTTGGTTGCACTGTTCCGACCGGGGCCGTTGCAATCGGGCATGGTAGATAACTTTATCGACCGTAAGCATGGTCGAGAGGCGGTCTCTTACCCTGATGAAAAGTGGCAACACGATTCACTAAAAGAGATCCTCGAGCCGACGTACGGTATTATCCTGTATCAAGAACAGGTTATGCAGATTGCGCAGGTCCTCGCAGGTTACTCACTGGGTGGCGCAGATTTACTTCGTCGTGCGATGGGTAAGAAAAAACCTGAAGAGATGGCAAAGCAGCGAGCGACCTTTGAGAGCGGTGCTATTGATAACGGCGTCGATGGCGAACTCGCGATGCGAATTTTTGACTTGGTAGAAAAATTTGCGGGTTATGGTTTCAACAAATCTCACTCAGCCGCATATGCCTTGGTATCGTATCAAACGCTCTGGTTAAAAACCCATTATCCTGCAGAATTCATGGCGGCAGTAATGACTGCTGATATGGATAATACCGATAAAATCGTTGGCTTAGTCGACGAATGTATACGCATGAAGCTAACACTTCTTCCGCCAGACGTGAATAGTGGTCTTTACCGTTTCAATGTGAACGAAAAAGGTGAAGTTGTATACGGTATCGGTGCGATTAAAGGGGTGGGTGAAGCACCGATCGAAAATATTATTGAAGCTCGCCAACAAGGCGGGCACTTTAAAGATCTCTTTGATTTTTGCGCGCGTATAGACACTAAAAAAGTGAATAAGCGTGTATTGGAAAAATTGATTAAGGCGGGGGCATTAGATCGTCTTGGGCCTCACCGAGCAGCTTTGATGGCATCGTTAGATGATGCGGTAAAAGCGGCTAGCCAACACCACCAAGCGCAAGCATTTGGACAGGGTGATATGTTTGGTGTATTAACCGAAGCGCCCGAAGAGGTTGAAACCAAATACGCGCATGTACCGATGTGGCCAGATAAAGTGTGGTTAGAAGGCGAGCGTGAAACGCTGGGTCTGTACTTAACGGGCCACCCGATTAACAGTTATATCAAAGAGCTTAAGCATTACACGACTTATCGATTGAAAGATGCGCAACCAGGTCGACGCGATCAGGTCGTTTCTGTTGCCGGGCTTGTGGTTGCTGCGCGAGTCATGACCACGAAAAGAGGCTCTCGAATTGGTATCATGAGTCTTGACGATCGTTCCGGGCGTATGGAAGTCATGTTATTTTCAGATACACTGGACAAGTATCTCGATTTAGTCGAAAAAGATAAAATTGTAGTGGTTAGCGGACAGGTCAGCTTTGATGACTTTAACGGTGGGCTTAAAATGTCTGGCCGCGAACTTATGGATATTTCACAAGCACGTGAAAAACATCTTCGCGGATTGGCTATTTCGGTCACAGAAAAACAGATTGATGGGAAGTTTTTCGAGCGTTTCAGCCAGATTCTGGAACCCCACCGTGCCGGTCTTATTCCGGTCAATCTTTATTATCAGCGTGCTGATGCCCGAGCAAAAATGGTCTTGGGCACTGAATGGCGTATTACGCCGACCGACGAATTAATCGACGACTTGAAGCTCTTACTCGGAGAGCAGCAAGTCGAACTTGAATTTAACTAAAACCCGAATGTAGCGTTGCCTTTCAACGTGCATGAAAAGGATTTGAATTGGTATGAGTCTTAATTTTCTAGAGTTTGAACAGCCGATCGCTGAGCTTGAAGCCAAGATTGAAGCCCTGCGTGGTGTCTCTAAACACGACGAAAGCGCAGCCGTTGATCTCGGTAAAGAAATCGAACAGCTTGAAAGCAAGAGCCTTGAGCTGACTAAGAAAATATTTTCAGATCTCGGCGCATGGCAGGTAGCGCAACTTGCGCGTCACCCTCAACGTCCCTATACCTATGACTACATTGAACATATTTTTACTGAGTTTGATGAGTTAGCTGGTGATCGTGCTTTTGCCGATGATAAGGCTTTAGTCGGTGGTATCGCTCGACTAGAAGGTCAGCCTGTGATGGTCATTGGCCATCAGAAAGGTCGTGAGACAAAAGAAAAAGTATTACGTAACTTTGGCATGCCTAAGCCAGAGGGATACCGTAAAGCACTTCGTCTCATGGAGATGGCTGAGCGTTTCAATATGCCTATCATTACTTTCATCGATACAGCGGGTGCTTACCCTGGCGTGGGTGCGGAAGAGCGTGGCCAGTCTGAGGCTATCGCACGTAACCTAAAAGTGATGTCAGGTCTAAAGGTGCCTGTCATCGTTAATGTTGTTGGTGAAGGTGGTTCTGGTGGTGCACTGGCAATTGGTGTTGGTGACTCAGTTAATATGCTTCAGTACTCAACGTACTCGGTGATTTCGCCTGAAGGCTGTGCATCCATCTTATGGCGTGACTCCAATAAAGCAGACCAAGCTGCTGAAGCGATGGGCATGACAGCGCCTCGTCTTAAAGAGTTAGGCTTGATTGATAATATTATTGAGGAGCCGCTAGGTGGTGCGCACCGTAATGTCGAGCAGACAGCTGAAAGCTTGAAAAAACACCTCATTGATACGCTAACGGACCTACAAGCACTTGATGCTGATAATTTGCTTGAGCGACGTTACCAGCGCCTAATGAGCTACGGTTACTGTTGATTTCAGTACCTTACTGATTGAACGCTAAGAAACGCCACCTTAAAATGGGTGGCGTTTTTGTTTCTGAATTTTCCACCATAGGCTTAGCATGCTCTACTCTGAATTTCGCTCTCGAATACTGACCTATCTCCGTTCACATGTCCAAGCAGGGTGCCCAACGGGAGAGGCTCGTATTTTGTTGGGGCTAAGCGGAGGATTAGATTCTCGCGTCATGCTGGAACTCTTAGCGACATTTCGCCAAGAGTATCCTGATTACGATTACCAAGTGGTGCATGTTCATCACGGTTTAAGCCCCGATGCTGATGATTGGGCTACGCAGTGCATGCATTGGTGTCATGAGCATCATTTACCGTTTCAGCTTCGCCATGTTCATGTCGATCCGCGTCAAGGTGGTATTGAGCAGTCTGCTAGGCAGGCAAGGTATCGAGCACTCCATGATGAAATGGATTCGAAAACAGTGTTGCTGACAGCGCAGCATCTTGATGATCAGAGTGAGACCTTTTTACTCGCCTTGAAGCGTGGCAGCGGCCCCAAGGGGTTATCGGCAATGCCTGAGATTGTGCGGCTTGCGGTTGGTTGGCATGCCAGGCCACTGTTGAATATACCGCGTGAGGCGCTAGAGACTTTTGCTGAACAGTACCAGCTAAGTTGGGTCGAAGATAAAAGCAATCAAGACACACGCTACGATCGCAACTTCTTGCGACATGATATTTTGCCACTACTGAACCAGCGCTGGCCTGAAATGCCCAAGGCAATAGCGCGCAGTGCAGCGCTTTGTGCTGAACAAGAGGCGGTATTGCAGTTGTTGCTTCAAGACAAATTAACGCAACTTTATGTTGATAGTGATTGCCATCGTCTCAATATCACTGGGCTAGTGAAGGAGCCCATAGCGGTTCAGCGGCAGCTACTTCGACAATGGTTTGCGGTTAATCAATGCCTTATGCCGAGTCAGGCACAGTTAAAAACGCTGATGGAAGAGGTTATTGGCGCAAAAGGGGATGCGAACCCACAGTTTGCCACCGAGAGCTACCAATTAAGGCGTTTCCAACAAGAACTTTGGCTATTACCTTTGTTTGAGGATGTTAGCGATTGGTCCCATCTTGTTGAAATAAATACGGATATTTTACTGCCTAATGAACTTGGTCTTCTTCGTCTTCAAACCATAGAGAGTGACTCTAAACCGTTAGCGAGCAACGAACATGTTATTGCCCCCCAATTGTTAACCCTCGGGCTAAGGCAGCCTGCTGATGATGAGAAGGTAACGATTCGTTTTGCTGTCACAGGCTTGAAGGTACAGCCGCATGGGCGAACGGGTGGGCGTCGTAAACTCAAAAAACTGTATCAAGAGTATGATGTGCCGAGTTGGCAGCGCACTCGTCTACCGATGATTTTTTTTGGTGATGAGCTTGCGGCCATTGCTGGGTTATTTACTTGCAGTGGCTTTGAGGGGGATGGATTTAACCTCGTGTGGGCGAAGATGTAGCACACTGTGCTGTTCTCGATACTGATGACTGAAACCTTAGTGCTTTTTTCATAGAGATGGGCTTGGATTATTGTGAAACGGCAAACATGAGTTGGTCTACTTATGCGTCACTTTGTAAGTTTAGCTTTACGTTGCCGAACGAGATATTTTCAGTGATAAGTTGTACTTCTGACACTTAAGGACTAGTGTACTAGCTCGCTAGTTTGTGGTGGTTTTCAGAAGAGGTTTGGCGATGCAACGTGAACATTTTAGTTCAAGGTTAGGTTTTGTATTAGCGGCAGCGGGGGCTGCAGTCGGTCTAGGTAATATTTGGGGTTTTCCCACGCAAGCTGCGTCGAATGGCGGTGGTGCGTTTCTTTTTATCTACCTGTTGATGATCCTTGTGGTCGCTTATCCGATGCTTGTCGTTGAAATGGCAATTGGCCGCCATGGGCAAGCTAACCCGATAGACAGCATGAAGGCGATTGCGAAAACGCCTTTGACGCGAGCACTCGGTGAAGGGGTTGGCTGGATTGGTCTTGCTGTGCCTTGCCTCGTATTGGCGTTTTATAGTGTGGTTGCCGGTTGGTTAGTGGCCTCTATGTTTGGTGCCGCGGCTCACCTGCTTGGCTTAGATTCTGCCGCTGAGTGGCTAAAAGGCTTTAGTTACGGCCGTAATGTGTTTGGTGTTGTTCTCTTCTATTGCCTGACTATTTTGATTGTTAGAGCCGGTGTGAAAGAAGGTATTGAGAAATGGTCTAAGCGCCTCATGCCAGCACTACTTGGGCTTTTTGTGTTGATGTTTATCTACATCATGACGCAACAAGGCGCGGTTGAAGGGCTTAAGCATTATTTGATTCCTGATTTTAGCCTTATTTTTGATAAAGATTTAATTCTGGCAGCCATGGGACAAGGGTTCTTCTCGTTGACCATTGGTGGCTGCTCTATGCTTATTTATGGTTCGTACTTAAGCAAAAAAGAGTCACTGCCTAAAATTGCTATGTCAGTGACACTGGTTGATACGGGCGTTGCCTTCCTTGCTGGCTTAGTTGTGTTACCTGCTATGTTTGTGGCAATGCAAAATGGTGTTGAAATCTATGATGCCAACCAACAGCTTATTGACTCTGATACGTTAGTTTTCTCAGTACTTCCTTTGCTGTTTGATAGCTTAGGCTTTGTTGGTGATATCGTCGCCTTGTTTTTCTTTGTTCTGATGACCGTTGCGGCACTGACCTCTTCTATTTCAATGCTTGAATGCCCAGTGGCTTTAGTGAGTGAGCGTAGCGGGGTATCTCGTCATAACACCAGTTGGTTGCTGGGTGGTGCGATCTGTTTATTCAGTGTGCTATTAGTTTTTAACTTCCCGGGAATGTTTGGCATGGTTGCGATGCTGGCGACGCAGTACTTCCAGCCATTTGCAGCATTACTATTCTGTCTCTTTGGTGGCTGGGTATGGTCACGTAACGGCAAGATGGATGAAATTGCTCAAGGTGATCCTAACTTTGCAAATTCATTGTTTGGACGTATCTGGCCTTGGTATGTGAGGTTTGTTTGTCCGCTATTAGTTTTCACTGTGTTGTGGGTTACTATTTAACGAACGAGTATCAAGAGGCTTTTTATTGCCTAAGACATTTTATCGCTTAAGAAAGATAGGGCGATAGATACTGATGAAGGGGGAGGCCAATGGCCTCTCTTTTTAATTTTAGCTCTATATAACACGCCGTTTATAGAGCATTTTTTATGAGTATGGGGCTATAAAAGCGACGAGTTAAGAGACTGAGCGCTTTCCAAATCAACCTTTGATGGACGCGGAGGTGTTTGATATACACGAAGCTATGCTCTAGGCATGGCTGAGCATGCCGACTGCGCTTATAAGCTGGTGCTCCAGAGCTAAGGTTGAAGCTAAGCTTGTGTTGATGGGCGTAGTTTAGGGTATACCATGATATACGGCGGTAGAGGTTATCTTCAATTGGACGCTGGGTATCTAAACCAAAAATCGGCGTTGTCATATGGTTATCTTGAACAGTGAAACCGACCACCGCGCACATTGTCCCACGGTGAAATAATCCCACAAATTGCATCAGACCATGTTGATTCATGTTTGCCATATAGTCGACGGAAAAACGGATGTTATGCTGGCTATATTTTTCCAGATAAAGTTGGTCGTATAGCCGCTTGGCGCATACAAACTCAGTACGGTCATTAAGTGTTTTGTATGACCAACCTTTTTCTCTAGTTAGCTTGGCATCTTTAGCAAAATCACTGCCACATTTGCTCTCTGGGGAAAGGATATAAACTTGACGAGTGACGATGGGGAGCCACTTTTCAGCGGTTAAATGGCGATGCAATTTCGGATGTTGATGCTCATTGACCGATCGTAGCATGAGTGCGTGCTGTGGTGCTTCGGCTATAGCTTTTTCACGTAGTTTGTTTAAATTCCACTCTTCCCACACGGATGAATACATGTTGGTGGACAAGCACTGATTATTCAGTACTTGTAGTTTATCAATTTGAGCAATGTTGAGTGGCATCGATATTAACTTGATCAGTGCTCGGCTTAACCCTTTTAGGGCAGGGTTGCTTAGCTTAAACAGCTCATCTTTTGCATAACAGGTGATCAGTGTCGAAGGCGCTAATACATAGCAATTGTCGGGAGTAGGTTCGCTAATTGTGGCTGTAATCAGCTCGCCATCAATATGGTATTGAACGGCTTGAGTTTGAAAGCGCTCAATCATCATGGGTTGCTTAATCAGATGGGTAAAGTGCTGTTGCCATTGCGGTAAGTTATTCTTCTTTTCCATTCCACTCAATGTCCCACGTTGATGCAGCAGTGAGTGAAATCCCTCTCCTCATACTTCTCCATGCCATAGCCGCTAAGCTGAAAAAAGAGGCTAGCGGGTAGAGTGAAGATGACGATAATACGGTGCTTCCTCTTTGGAATGTACTGAGTAGAGATTGAAACTCGCCCTCTCTTATCGCTTTTATCCCAAACAGAAAAAATAATCCGACACCAATATGTTGAGACCGAGTGGGAGCAGCTGTGACTTCCCATTGTCCCTTTGGGGAGAGTCGAATTGAGCGGTTGAGTAGATGCAACCCGCTCGTTGCTCTTGGGTTACATTCAATCACATAAGTCCCCTCAGTTGTGTCGATAAAATCAAAAGCGACTTGGCCATGGTAAGCATACTGCTGACCAAATTGGCGAGTGAACTCCGTGATGATGGTGTGTTCGATAGGAGAAAAAGCGGTCGCCGCACTGCCATTGAGTCCCCACAAAGGGCGATAAGCCTGGTGAGCGATTAACTGGCCGTTCTCAAACAGAGCATAGTTACACAAGGGCTCACCGTGCAGGTATTGCTGAGCAACCCATGGTGCCTCCTTACTCGGTTGGCAAGCCTGTCTGGGTTTGTTTGGGAATATAACCTGTTCGCCAAACCGGCTAAAAACAGGCTTTAAAAGCTTATCTTTATGTTGGTCAGCGTGTTTCGCATCGGTGAGCAGCTCGGTGACGGGTGTTTTGATCTCTCCTAGGCCTGAAAGTAGCGCCATAGCGTGGTATTTATGGTGTAACTGATGAAGCAATGATGCATCTGACGCAAACAGTGGTAAAGATTTAGAGAGCCTAGCGGCGAGATGAAAGACCTCTTCACAGGTAGGAATGATGAGGTCTATCTGTTTGTCGAGACAAAATTGCTCAATAGCTTTTGCGCACTGCAGCGATGAAAAACGGGGAGAGGGGTAATAAAAATAGCTTTGTTCCGACCGCGTAAACCGTCCCAGTGGCCAAGCTATGCTGTCAGAAAGCCAAACCTGATGGTTTCCTTGACGCAATATTGTTGCCCATTCAACGGCGACAGGAGAACGAGCGCCGGTGATCAGTATTCTCATCGGTGGCTCTCTTCAAGAGCCTGAGCCTCCTCAACAGTAGTATTGATATCAGCGTCAATATCAGCATCGAGGTCAACATCGATATCGAATCGTTCAGTGTCGTTAGACTTGACGGTCTCCGTAGGCATACTCGTTTTCGCCTCTGAAACGGTTCTTAGCTTCTCTACTGCCATTGCATTCACAACACGGCGTTGCTTTATACTTGGCTGCCAAGTTGGGGCATCGGCGTAGTGAAAATTGACGGATATTGCTCCCTGTTTAGCAAAAAGCTTTGCTAATCCGACAGATATTGACTGTTGGTATTCATAAGGTGCCTCGATACGAATGTCGCGATGACCAATTTGTGTAATGCGGTAGTTGCAGTGTTTTTCTGCCGCTAGCATGACAGCACGCGCGATAAGGTCAGGCAATAGAGTAATAGCATGAAGGGGTGGGTAGAGCTGTGTATCGACCGATGGGATGAAGAACCGGTCTCCGCAACGGCCAATGATTGCCCCAATCGCACTGAAGGTGCCAGAATCGTCTTTGTGCTCAATGACATCATCGAGTCGATAGCGAATGATTGGCTGCGTTGTTCGACGAAAGTCAGTGATTATCGGGACATAATGGGTTTTTTTATCATTGAGCCATTCCCGTTCAATATGGACTAAATCTTCATTCCAGCGCAGTATTCCAGATGCATAGCTACAGGCGAGAAAGCCTTCGGTGCATTGATATATTTCATGAACGTCGGTATCTAGCTGCTTTTCTAGCCACTCTTTGTCTTCAGGAAGCAGTACTTCCGCGCCTGAAATAACACGTTCTGGGGAGAGGGTAGTTTGATGCTTGGCCGCCAACATTAGCGCTTGTGCGCTTCCCACCATGAGGGTCGGCGCGAATCTTTCGAGATCGGCTAACCATGTTTCTAGTGGTTGTGTGAGGTCGCAATAGTGGAACTGCACACGATGTCGTTTAACGCTGTGGTAGAGAGGGCTATCAGCACGAAGAAGTAAAGCGATGCGTTGTTTTTTCCATATGGAAGGCAGCATTTTTCCAGTGATTGTTGCTGCCCAAAGTAGTCGCTCTGCTTTATTCGCAAGAAATAGCCCGCGTCGACCAGATGTCCCTGAAGATAGCCCAACAGTAACGTCTTGATAGGTTGAGTCATTAAACTGACGTGAGTGCTCTGCGTTGAGTGCTAAGGGCATTAAATGGGGTGTTTCTAAGCCTGCACTATTGATGGTGTCGAGGTTATCCATCATGCATTGCTTATCCATTAAAGGAAAATCACTGAGTGGCTTTCCCTTGTATTGCGCATAGTAAGGTGAATGTTCGCAGACCCAATCGAGATGTTTTTGAAGTGTGGTCTGTTGCCATTGACGAAATGCTTTCTGTTGCGATTCAGAAGTCTGCTGGGCGAGAACACGTGTTTTTCGCGCGCGAATGAAATGCCAAACAAATGAGAATGCAGCGGTCAACTTATTCATGGTGTTCACCTTATCCAATGCAATGGCTTTAGCGTGTCGAGGGTTTCCTGACAATGTGAAGGAACGAACGTAATCGTGTCACTATATTGCTGATACAGTCTGCGTAGAGCATTGAGGGTCATGCGGTACTCATCGCGATTATCGCAGATAATATTAGCGAGCCAATGCTGGTCAATGCCGTCACGCAAGTTATCGATTAGCCAACAGGCGTCTGCCAGTAAGAAAATCCAGCGGTTTTCTAAGCGAACCAGCAATCCGAGCTGACCAGCTGCATGCCCTGGGATGTGGACCAAATAGAGCAGACCATCACCAAAGAGGTCTTTCCCCCAAAGCTCAGCATTAGACTCTGTGGTTGACGCCTTGTCAGCGGATGCAACTTTCGTTGTCTCTTCTACTGTCGTGGCGGTTTCTGTTTCGAGTCGCGTTAATCTAAGGAGCTGAGCGATGTTTACCGTAAACTCTTGATGGTGGACGCATTGTGACAGCTGCTCCTCAGGTAATAGTTCGCTGAGATAGCCACGTCGTATGGCTTGCCATTTGGGTTTTTTACGTAGTTGTTTAATACCGTGCGGGTGGCAATGCAGCTGAGCGTTTGAGAACTCACGGACCGCAGCAATGTGATCGGCATGAAAATGCGATAGCACAATATGGCTGACCCCCTTTGATGCTATACCCAGATTGTTCAATTGCGTCACGATGTCTTCGTCATGATGTAGCTGACAGGGAGTTGCAATGGCGTAGCACTTTTCAGGAAAACGCTCTGTCGCTTCGAAGAAGCTTGTATGGTACCCCGTATCAAACAGAATAGTGCCTTCTGTGGGATGAGTTATCACAGCGACAGCGGCAGGAAAAGCCCGTGGCTTTATACTCAATGCGGGATTCACCATTTTTCCTGGGTGGGTACAGTGCCCCACTTCAAGTAGGTTGATTGATAGTCCATTGTGCATAGCGTTGAATCCCTTCCTTTAGTGAGCATTGAGGTTGATAGCCTAAATACTTTTTCGCGTTATTGATATTGAGCGTCTGAGAATAGTGCAGTAGCGCAGCGCTATATTGAGTTAGCAGTGGCTCGGGAGTCGCAGGGTGATATCGACAGATTGTTTCTACGGCGTGAATAATGGGTTTAATAACGCCATAAGGTAAGCCTTTGAACCGAGTAGGTTGCTCCAAAGCATCAAAGAGATCGTTGAGAATAGTATGAAGCGGCTGGGGCTCATCATTGGTGATATTAAAAACTTGTCCACTTCTTCGTTGAGGTGTGGTGTTGAATGCCAAGATAGCCGCGTCGGCAACATTATCGACATAAGTGAGGTCAATCACTGGGTTGCTCTTCGAGGGCAAGGTCAGTACGCCCTGCCGACGTGCTTTTAATAATCGAGGGACAATCGCTTGGTCTTCTGGACCAAAAATACCACGCGGTCTCAAAATAGTGTGGTGATTACTACAATCTGCGACTAATTGTTCGGCAATCGCTTTGCTGGTGGCATAATGATTACAGAACTGTTTTGGCAGTGGGTCAGATTCACTGATGGCATTTTTGTCACAATAGTCAAAATAGAGACTGGGTGTGGAGATATGAATGAGTGCGGTGTTAGGGGCAAGGGCATCAATCACATTCTGCGTGCCGGTGATATTGTGGCGTTCAAACTCTTCCCATTTCCCCCACGGGCTGGACAACGCTGCGCAATGGATAACGCCATCAATTGGGGTTTGAGTTTGCTGACATAGCCTTTTCATTCCCTCATTGTCTTGTAGGTCTAGAGCATGCCCCTGAACAGGGGAGCTAGCCATAATCGCGTTGATTTTTTGACGGTTTCTTCCCGTGAAGATCAAGTGATATTGGTCGTGATAGCGACGAATAATCGCTTGACCTAACATGCCTGTTCCGCCTGTAATTAAGAGTGTTTTTTTCATAGTGTGATGACTCCCATCCCCATCGACATGCCAGCGGCCGTTCCAATGAGTAATACTTGATGCGAGTTCGCTGCTTCGCTATTTGACGAACTCTCGATATCTCTTGATTGACTGACATTGAGTGAATGGCGGTACCTATCCAGTACGACTGGAATCGATGCGGATACTTGATTACCCAGTGTTGCAAAGTGATTGACCACTTGTTCTTCTTTAAAACCGAGTAACTTCGGTAGTCGTTTCAGCGCAAGGTGGCTTGCTTGATGGGGTATAACGACATCAATTTGGTGGCTAGCAAGTGCGCCACGTTTGAGTCCATCATCTAGAAAGCGAGGCAGCAGTTTTGTCGCTTGTTTAAAAAGTGCTTTGCCATTCATTTCAAAGCGGCTGGCATCAATGAGCGTTGTAGGTACGGTTTCACTAGGATGGAGGTTAGTGCCCCCCGCTCTAATCTGGCAGTGCTGATAACCAGATGCATAGGTTTCGAAATGCGGTGCTTGGAGCCCCTGAGCACCTATCTCTTTTTCTAGAATAAAGGCGGCTGCGCCATCCGCAAACAGTGTCGCGATATGAGGGTGCTCTTTTACTGTGCTTCGAGATGGCAGTTCGCTACTGACAATGGCAATGCGATTAAATCGGTTAGCGGCCATGGCACAGTGAGCCATATCGAGTGCGCTTAAGAATGATAGGCAGGTACTGTTAATATCAAAGCTTGTAATGGTATGTGGCGCTTGCATTGTATGTAATAAGCCTGCTGCATCATAAGGCAGTGCTTGGTGATGTGTACCACTGGCATAGATCAACGCATCAATGTCCTGGAGTGTGAGATCAGCTTCTGTCAACGCCAGTGTCAATGCATCTTTGGCGAGATCGAGGGCGCTCTGATTAGGCATAGCGAAACAGCGTGATTCCACCCCATAGCGTCGGTGGCACGTGTTTGGCTTAAGAGATAGCTGAGTGTCGAGTGCGATGTGACTAATCACATCTCCCCCTAGCTGGCTCCCACTTCCAATGATCTTAAATGACATGATGACTTCCTCTACTTTTCATAAAGATCTTCGTGCTATGAACCGCTCATGATTTGATGCATAAACGACTCAATCTCTGAAATGTTAAATATAAAACAGTGTTCAATTTCGTGATTCGCTCTTTATGTACACTGTTCAATTATTGTAAGGTTAAAATATAAATAAAGCGGAGACAAGGGGTTGGTTTTATTTTGAGTGTTTGGTCACACTTTGTGTGGTAGGAGGAAATTAGCAGGGTTTTGTATTGCCGATGAAGCAGTGTCGTATTGGCACTGCTTATACGAACAAGTGGAAAGTGTTGGTGAGGCTATCGGAATTGCTTAATATCAGAGAGGTATTCGAATCCTGCCTTGGCGAGACGTTCAACTAATACCGCTTTATCGAGGTCGAGAGATTTCACGAGGTTGTCGAGATCACCATACTCATCACGAAGCTTCATATTCACGATGCTCATCAGCATGACAGGATCCATCGTTTGATATTTGCTTAAGCTCATCTTAGTCCTCGTGATCACTCATTAATAGGTTGGCTGCAGCAAATGCGGCTTTATCTTTGATATCTTGAGGTAAATCTTCACGGCCAGCAATCTCATTGAGCGCTTTGACTGCGCATGCAATGGCATTGGGAATGTAACCTAAATCACCACCACCGATTTGAGCGTAGGTCATTCGAACAAGCTCACAGCAATCGTATACTTTCATCAGTATTCCTTTGTAATTGATTCTGACGTCAATATACCCTTAATGAGAAAAAACATCATCTACGTGCTTTCTTAAAGCGCTTATTTTCATATAAGTTGGCATCGGCACGTTTATAAAGACTAAGGATATCATCCCCTTTTTTCCAATAGCTATACCCAAAAGAAGTGGATACGTTGTACTCAGGTAGCAGGTTATCTTCTGCGATCAGGCGGATCAGTCTGTGGGTAATGACTCTCGCTGACTTGATACTGGTAGGTTGAATCACCGCTAGGAATTCATCACCACCAAGACGGTAGCATCGATCGGAAGTACGAATCGCTTTTTTTAGCAGCTGTGCAAATCGCACGAGCACCTCATCACCGACACTGTGCCCATGCACATCGTTGACTTGCTTGAAGTTATCTAAATCAAAAGCCATTAAAATGAGGCCATCTTGGTGGCGTTGGCTAATTGCTATCGCGTGCTCGATGTCGTGCTCATAGCTTGTTCTATTACCGATCCCTGTAAGGTGATCTAGAAGTGCCATGTTTTTAACTCGCTGGTACTCGATGGCCATCATTAGTGGCGCTGCAAGTAAGCGGTGATATTGATGTAACAGCTCGACTTCTTCACGATCAAGGGAGTAAGGAGTGAAATATTGCAGGCTGCCTAGGGTATTCTGCGCATACTTGAGCGTAAAGGTGTGGCGAAATTCAGAGGCTTCACCGCGACGGATAATACTGCTGGTATTTTCAAAATCCCAAATGAGACGGCCAATATCGATCTGTTTTTCAACTTCTCGAGTGAAGGTTTCCATTAGTAAACTGATATCAAACTTCCCTTGCAGCTTTTGTAGGACAAGCAGTCGTTGATCTGCCTCCAATCGCCTTGGCGGTATTGGTTGCGTGTTTCTATTACTGATTGTCTGTGTCCACATTAATTGATCCATCATCACTACTACCTATAACTGTGAGCGATATAATGAAAGCAATTTATAGGCCAGATCTAAGGTTGTTTGTTTTTTACTCGTTAATTACATGAATCTAAGACAAAAAATTTCTTATCTCTGTTTCTCTTTCCATTGTATCGTCAAAACCTCGACGGATGAGTGACTGAATATAGTCGCTTTCAAATAGGATATAGCTGGTGATGGCAGCATCTTGCCGAGGGCTTATTCCTATCATTCTGAGTAGTTGTCTCGCCGCGAGTGGCATATGGCAATAGTTCTCCTCAACAAGGGGCTCAAATGGAAGCTGCGGGGAGAGGTGTAGGTGTTCGATGCTTCGTAAGGTGCTGTTTGCTCGACTCTCCTCACTTAAATTGGCGAGAAATTCATTGAGTCGCTGCATATGGCAGAGATCAGCCACCAATGAGTCACTAAATACCGTGTCCATGAGGTGCCCGCCTAGCTGGGCTAGTCCTGGGGCATGATTGATCTTTGCGTGTTGATGAGTTTTGTTGATGAGGTCGATAACCATGATTTTATCGGCACCCATTTGGATGGCTGGCTTGAGAGGCGCGAGTTGGTGGATAGATCCGTCGCCATAAAATTGTGAACCTATTTGGGAGGCTGGAAAAAGGAGAGGGATCGCTGCGGAAGCGAGTAGGTGCTCAGTTTGCAGGAGAGCGCGAACCCCATGCTGTTTATTTGATTGCCACTCAACTTGCTGTGGGTGACCTTGAAAAAAGCTAACGGAATGTCCGTCATGATAGCGGGATGTGGTAATCGCGATGCTATCCAGAGAGCCTTGATGTATCTGCTTCTCAAGTCGTGCATAGTTAACGACTTGGTTTAGTAGTTGCCTTAATGGGCGGTTATCAAAGAGGCTAAAAGGTAAAGGAGCAAGGTGTTCGCTTTGTAGCCTCGCTACCCACTGTTTTCCAATATGTTGTGTGACGCCTCGCCAATGTGCTGCAAAAATTCGCTCAGTATGAAGCCTCGCCCATAACCACTCTAGTTTTTTTACCCCTAATCGAAAGCATGAATTATAGCAGGCTAAAGAGACTGCATTGATGGCGCCTGCTGAAGTGCCACAGATAATGGTAAACGGGGAGTGGTGAACCCGTGGATACCATGAAGCAATCGCTTTTAGTACCCCGACTTGATAGGCCGCTCTTGCTCCTCCTCCGGTCAAGACTAAGCAGGTTTTTGCCATTATCGTCCTCCGTGTCTCTTGCTATCGAAAAGAGGTCATGATGATTGCTTGATTTGTAACCTCATGTTTTAACAATAATCGAATCCACTTTATTCGCAAATTTATCTCTGTTCGTAAAGTGGAAAGGTGAATAACAGGTCAAAAGCGTTCTATGCTCAACAGGAAACGCTTAGCATGTGTAATCGCGTTTTCGTTATTCTAAGGATGAATAAATAGGGCAAATGTATCGCACACGATAAGAGTGCTAGGTTATCGATGATTGACAATCAATGGTGTTCAATGCTCTGATCTACCTTAGGAAAAATAAAATAGAGTTCAATATAGTTGGATTTCTACCAACATTAAGGGAAATCATGAGTAAACAAGATAAGTACAGTATCGACAGTACTGATTATACGGTCGGTCAAGATAATGTTCAAAAGTGGGGTTTTGATGTTCATAACCCTGTGTTTGGTGTTAGTGCAGGACTCATCATACTCTTTTTAGTTGCTGTCATGATTAGTGATACAGCGACGGCAAAGGCAACTTTAGATGGTGTGAAATGGGCCATCATTGCGCAATTTGACTCTCTCTTTTTATGGTCGACAAACCTATTTGTTATATTCTGTGTTGGTTTGATTTTCTCTCCTTGGGGAAAAATCCGCCTCGGTGGAGCTGACGCAGAGCCAGAGCACAGCCGAATTTCTTGGCTTGCGATGCTCTTTGCCGCTGGTATGGGTATTGGTTTGATGTTCTGGGGGGTTGCAGAGCCTGTTGCTTACTTCACTGGGTGGTTTGAGACACCACTGGGTGTAGAGGCAAACTCTGAGGAGGCGAAGCAGCTTGCACTTGGTGCGGTTATGTATCACTGGGGTCTTCACCCTTGGGCGATTTATGGTGTTGTTGGTTTGTCATTAGCTTTCTTTGCTTATAATAAAGGCCTACCGCTTTCTATTCGCTCTATCTTCTACCCACTTCTTGGTGATCGTGCATGGGGCTGGCCTGGGCATGTTGTTGATATCTTAGCGGTATTGGCAACACTTTTCGGTCTTGCAACGTCGCTAGGTCTTGGCGCTCAGCAAGCAGCAAGTGGTATTGAGCACGTATTTGGTATTCAAAACTCGCTAGGTTTACAAGTGGGTGTGATTAGCTTCGTGACCCTGCTTGCTATCTATTCGGTTGTTCGTGGTATTGATGCTGGCGTTAAGATGTTGAGTAATATCAACATGGTTGTCGCTGTCGTCTTGGTGACGTTTGTTGCATTGGTCGGTTTTGCCGTTTCAATGGGGACGATTCCAACCCTATTGGGTGGCTACATTGAAAACATTATTCCATTGAGTAACCCGCATGGTCGTGCTGACGAAGCTTGGATGCAAGGTTGGACTATCTTCTACTGGGCTTGGTTTATTTCTTGGTCTCCATTTGTAGGTATGTTCATTGCGCGTGTTTCAAAAGGGCGCACAATTCGTGAATTTATGACTGGCGTACTGGTTGCTCCGACACTTTTCACTGTGGTTTGGATGTCTGTCTTCGGTGGTCAAGCTATCGATCAAGTGCAAAATGGTGTGGGTCAGCTGGGTGAGGAAGGTCTGACAGATGTACCGTTAGCCATGTTCCAGATGTTTGATGCGCTGCCGATGGGCACGGTACTTTCATTCGTTGCCATTCTACTGATTATGGTTTTCTTTATTACCTCTTCAGATTCTGGTTCATTGGTTATCGATAGCATTACGGCGGGCGGCAAAATTGACGCTCCTGTTCCCCAGCGCATCTTCTGGGCGTTTGTTGAAGGTTCTATTGCGGTCGCTATGCTATGGGTTGGTGGTACAGAGGCGATTGAAGCGCTTCAGGCGGGTGCGATATCGACAGCTCTACCATTTGTATTCATTCTATTAGCAATGTGTGTGAGCTTAATTTTAGGCTTTAGAACAGAGCCTCGAGGCTCGCTAAAGTAAAGCGATAAGTCACATAGAATAACGCCACCGCTAAAGTGCAGACTTTAAAAAGCGGTGGCGTTTTTTTTGGTGTGAAGTTGAACCAAAAATCATCATAGACTTAAATCATGGCAGACGATTATCTTCAGCGATGCGATGATCAAGCGATTCAGTATGCAGCTATAACCAGACCATACTCAGTGGTGTTTCTGGCTGATAATGATGAGCGATTTGTGCTTGGAGCAATTCTGCCGTCGCTAATGCATCGCTGAGTGCCTGATGAGGTTGATATGGTGGCAATCCATATCGAGAGCGACATTTCCCTAGTCGAACAGACTCAGGACGTTTTCCCATTAAGCGATTAATGATGCCCCCAGTTCTCTGGTGCTGGACAGCGGCTTCTATCGCCATGGTATCAATGACAGGGAATTGAATACCTTCTCCAATTCGAAGTTTTAACGCTTGGTCTAAAAAAGTACGCTCTATTTTTTGATAATGGACGACAACAATTTTTCCAGCGAGGGCATCCAATACTTGTGCAAGAACGCGACGTAAATCTGGCGCTTCATCGATATCAGAGTGTGTAATACCATGGATGACAACGGAGGCATCTCCCATCGGTTGACGAGGGTTGACGACCCAGTGCTTAGCCTGTCGGCAGTAAATACGATTGAGATCAAAAGGAACAAGCCCAATGCTGACAATATCGCTTTTCTTTGGATCTAGCCCCGTTGTTTCAAAATCCAGAGCGACAAACGAGACTTCGTTCAACGGCGTGTTACCCGCTTGAGCACCTTGGTCATAAAAACGCCGTAAGCCTACATCTTTTACACTGCCTGCTTTATTTTTATAGAGAGCTTGCCAGTCGAGTGCTTGCTTCAATAATGGTTTCATCTTTAACCTCGGCGATTTGCGCTATAGCGAAACTTTAAGAAGTTCTGGGCATTACTTAATATCTGGAAAGCATCTTTAAGGTTGCGGCGCTCAAAATCGGACATGTTTTCTGGCTCAATATTATTATCAGGTTCAATCCCTGATTCGACATCAAGTGCTTGGTGTCGAATGCGAACCATAGAAATGAACTCCATCGCATCGCGTAAATCAGGCCCACGTCCTTTTGGTAAAATGCCCGCTTCTATGATGTCATCGAGTCGCTCAAGTGAGTTTTGTGAGCGAGAGCCGCAGGCGAGTGCATGGACACGAATAAGGTCAGCGAGTGGTGCCGTTCCTCGTCGTTTTAGGTTTATTGAGTTTTTGTGTTGGCCATCTTTTTCCATCACAAAATCTTTAAAGAAGCCTAATGGAGGGGTTCGGTTAATGGCATTTCGAGCAAGGCAAGCCAAGAAACGATTATTGCGTCGAGCGCGGCGGACGATAAAACCGTTGAGTTGCTCTGCCCATTTGAGACGTCCATAGATACCGTCTAAGTCAAAGAATATGGAACTATTGAGCAGTGCCTGAGGCTTCGGGTTATCAATCCAGTCGGCAAAGCAGTCCTCCCACTCAGAACGTGTTTTACGCCACTCTGGGTTTGTTGCCATGATGTCACCAGTACAATAAACATAACCACAGCGCTCCAATCCATCACAGACAAAAGTGGCGAGTGCAGAAAAGTACGCATCATGTTTTTCGGGATCGTAGCTGTCATCAAGAATGATGGCGTTATCTTGGTCGGTCACAATAAGTTGTTCATCCCGAGCCATTGAGCCAAGTGCTAAGAAGCAGTATGCGATGGGGGCTGGGCCGAGTGACTCTTCGGCAAGCTCGAGTAAACGTTGTTTGAAACTCCGACCAATAACCGACATAGCACTACCTACCATGTGTGAATTGGCATCTTCATTAACAAGTCGCGCAAAGCTATCTTTCACTTGCTCTGAGAGGCCAACGAGCTCATCGACACTCTGTTGCTGAAAAATGGAGCTGACCAGTAGCAAACTATTTTGAGACTCATAGCGAACAATGTCTGTTGTTTCAATAATGCCGATTGGCACCTTATTACGCATAACCGGTAAGTGATGAACATTGTAACGAAGCATGGTGAGCATCGCTTCGTAAACATAAGCGTTATGATCGAGTGAGACGAGCTCTGTGGTCATGGCATCAGAGACGGGGCTGCCGACATCGACACCGCAGGCCAAGACTCTGGTGCAGAGATCACGGTCGGTAAGAATGCCGATAATATTGCTCTCTTCTTCATCATCGATCTCTGGATCCTGAATCAGTAGCGAAGAGACATTTTCATCAGCCATAGTTTGCGCAGCGACTTGAATCGATTCTTCTTTATTTAAAATGATCGGATCGCGCGCGAGTAAAGTTCTTACCTTTGATGTCGTAAGATCATTGGCATCATTGTGATTCAGAACAGCTTGTCTTAGCCTTGCGCCGTCTTCTACTTCAACAAAGTCAGCAAATGCTTCATCTTGTTCATAAAGTTGGCGAAAAACTTCATCAGGAATGCAGTAAACGAGAGTATCTTCAACGGCTCGTGCAGGGAGGCGAACACGATTGTTCATGAGTAACCCCATTTGACCGAAGAGGCCGCCTTCATCAAGGCGATTGTAGAGCTCCCCTTTACGTCGATAAACTTCCACAACACCACTACGGATTAAATAGAGATCGCTAATGCTATCGCCAAAATTGAGGATGGTGCTGTCAGCACGGTAATAGGCGACCTCGATATTTGTCGCAACATACTGTTGTTGCTCTTCAGGTAGGGTATCAAAGGGAGGGTGCTGACAAATAAACCCGAGAATATCGATTAGTTCTGCTTCCATGACGCTGTTTTCCTCAATTGAAGCTCTGATGAATGGGCATTATACCTGACAGGTGAATATCTTAGAGTGGATATTGCATTTATAGACAATGATGATACTGAAAGTAGTCTGCCTCGCCAGTTGGGTGAGAGTGCAGCATGATATCGCCCCTTGCGTATGACGGTAGCGTTAGTGATTTACCGATTGCACGATAGGATGGTTTGTTTGTAGCCAGCGGTTAAAGTCTTCGCATGATAGGGGTTTTGTAAACCAATAGCCTTGCAGAATGTCGCAGCCAAACTGTGTCACCATCTCAACATGTTCTGGGCTTTCAATACCTTCAGCAACAACGGGCACATTGAATTCTTGGCCGATAAATTGAATCGCTTGAATAATGACACGGTGCTGATGAGAGCTGTTGCGAATGAAGCTTTGATCGATTTTGATCTGGCTGAACGGAACAGATGTTAAGAGCGACAGTGAGGAATACCCCGTACCGAAATCATCCATACTGAGCTTGACGCCAAGGCGATTGAGACCATCGATGACTTTTTTCGACGATTCTGAGTTTTCAATGATAGCGTTTTCAGTAATCTCTAGAATCAAGCAGGGAGGTGGAACAGGGTAGCGCTGCAATGTATTAGCAATGAAGGCAGTAAACTCCTCATCTTCTAAGTCTCGCACAGAGACGTTTATCTGCAGGTTAAAATCGTATCCTTGTCGTAGCCATACACTGTATTCTGCCATGGCTCTCTCGATAACCCAGCGTGTAATGGTGCGCATTAATGCGGTTTGTTCGGCAAAAGGGATGACATCATTCGCGGGAAGAAGACGACCAGAAGGAAGCCGCCAACGAATCAGTGCTTCTACACCAACCAGCTGATGGCTCCCTGCGAGAAATAAGGGGTGGTAGTGGATCTCAAATTGGTTGGTCTCAACGGCAGTCGTGAGTTTGGCATTAATGTCGAAATTCTGTTGTTGCTGCGCATTCATTGAGGTGGAGTAAAAGATAAAATGGCGCTTTTGCCGTTTTGAACTGTACATCGCGATATCAGCACAACGGATAAGTTGTTCCATATTGCGACCATCAATCGGGTAACGTGCAATACCAATACTTGCTGATAGAGAAATTTGATGCCCATCAATAGAGACGGGTTTAGCGAGAAGTTCGCCAAGTGCATGACTGTGTTCCGCGAGGTCGTCTTTATTGTCACTATCAATCAGTATGGCGAACTCATCGCCGCCTAGCCGCGCTGTATAAAAGTTTTCACCGTAGTCATTAAGACGCTTAGCAAACGCCTGAAGCAACTTATCACCGATTTCATGAGTGAGTGAGTCATTGATTTTCTTGAAGTCATTAAAGTCGAGGAGTAATACTGAAAAGCAGTGACCAGTATGCTCTGAGAGTGCTACCGTTTCATGGAGTTTGCGCATGAGGTGGTGACGGTTGGGTAAATTGGTCAGGGTGTCGTGCTCTGCATCATAGCGGGCACGTTCACGGGCGACGTGAAGACGATCAATACTGTGTTGACTTAGTCGAGTTGTAGCAAGAACAAAAATCCCTCCAAGTGCAAGGATAACACTTAGCAGACTGTCTATGAGCTCATGTTGATTGTTCAGCAGTAGAAAGCCAAACTGACAGGAGTAGCCTGCAATAAACATAATCATGAATGTGATCAACAGTGACCATCCACCCTTCGGGTCTTGCTGTTTGACTTGATATGCAGGACGGATTGAGCTTGTGACACAAACCAAGCCCAGTAAAGTGAGCCCTAGGTTCAGTATATTAATAGAGAGCACCGACGACCTTTCCCTTATGCACGATGTGCAGAAAGTATAGTTGATGTTTTATATGCACCGTGGTGAGAATATGTGTCAAAAATCAGAAAGAGTGTGCAGTGATGGAGGAAAAATATGAGGGAGGCAAATAAAAAGCCCACCATATTGGTGGACTTCGTTACTGGCTGATAATGGAAAAATCCGAGGATTAAACCAATTTAGCTTTGATGAAGTCTGCAATAGCCTCAGCAGCAACAGGCTCTTTTTGCCCTGTGCGGCGGTCTTTATATTCAACTTCACCATTTTTCAGGCTGCGATCGCCAATCACAACAGTGTGTGGTACACCGGTGAGTTCTGCATCTGCAAACATAACACCAGGACGCTCTTTACGGTCATCGAAGAGTACTTCGATACCAGCAGCTGTTAGGTCGTTATACAGTGCTTCAGCAGCTTCACGCACAGCGTCTGATTTGTGCATGTTCATTGGTACAATCGTTACTTGGAAAGGTGCTAGCGCTGTTGGCCAGATAACACCGTTCTCGTCATGGTTCTGCTCAATAGCAGCTGCAACAACACGTGATACACCGATACCGTAACAGCCCATCTCTAGGATAGTGTTTTTGCCGTCAGCACCGAGTACGCCACAGTTCATCTTCTCAGAGTAGTTGGTACCCAACTGGAAGATGTGACCGACTTCGATACCACGCTTAAGTTGGATAGTACCGTTACCACATGGGCTTGGGTCACCTTCAACGACATTACGTAGGTCTTCGATTTGACCAAGTTCAACATCACGACCCCAGTTAATACCGAAGTAGTGTTTATCATCAATGTTAGCACCAGCACCAAAGTCACTCATTACAGCAACAGTACGGTCAACGATGAATGGTAGCTCTAGACCAACAGGACCTAGTGAGCCTGGACCTGCACTGATCACTGCACGAATCTCTTCTTCTGTTGCCATCTCTAGTGGAGAAGCAACTTCTTTAAGGTTTTCAGCTTTAACTTCGTTTAGCTCGTGGTCACCACGGACGATAAGTGCAATTATCTCTGCATCTACTTCCTCAGAAGCTTTAACAAACAGTGTTTTAACTGTTTTCTCGATCGGCAGGTCAAATTGCTCTACCAGCTCAGCAATGGTTTTGGCATTTGGCGTATCAACCAACGTCATTTCTTGCGTTGCTGCCGCTAGTGGCGTTGCTGGCGCAAGCGCTTCCGCTTTCTCGATGTTCGCTGCGTAATCAGATTCCGTTGAGAAGGCAATTAAGTCTTCACCACTTTCTGCTAATACGTGGAATTCATGGGATGCACTGCCACCAATCGCACCGGTATCAGCCAGTACTGGACGGTAATCAAGACCCATGCGATCGAAGGCTTTACAGTATGCCTCGTGCATCGCTTGGTAAGATTTTTGCAGACCTTCTTTATCGATATCAAAGCTGTAAGCATCCATCATGCTAAATTCACGAGCACGCATCACACCGAAGCGCGGACGACGTTCGTCACGGAACTTCGTTTGGATCTGATAAAGGTTAAGTGGTAATTGCTTGTATGAGCTCACTTCGTTACGTACTAGGCTAGTCACCACTTCTTCAGCGGTTGGACTAAGCACAAACGGACGCTCATGGCGATCCGTAAAGCGAAGCAGCTCTGCGCCCATCTTTTCTGAACGGCCAGTCTCTTCCCATAGCTCAAACGGCTGAACAACGGGCATCAAGGTCTCAACAGCACCTGCGTTATTGATCTCTTCGCGAACAATGTTTTCGACTTTACGCAAAACGCGCAGACCGGTAGGTAGCCAAGTGTATAGACCTGAAGCTAGCTTGCGGATCATGCCGGCGCGTAGCATCAGCTGGTGGCTGATAACTTCTGCGTCGTTTGGTGTTTCCTTCAAAGTAGAGAGAAGGTATTTACTGGTACGCATTGATGGTATCCGTTAGTTGAGGTTTAAATTTCTGAGCTCGATAGTTTAGCAGCCATTTTACGATTGGCAAACGAGATCAATCGCTGTGACGGTGACCTGATCATTATCAACGTGGAATTTCACATTATAGTGGAACAAGTGAACCGCATAGGTCTTATCGTCACGCTTGCCTTTCTTATAGGCTGGGCGAGGGTCTAGTGCCAACACTTCTTTGATAACTAGCAGGTGTTCTTGCGTCAATTGCTCTGCGCACTCTTTAGGTATCAATACCGATAATGTTGCAGGCTCTTCGGATGCAAAGCCACCCTGTGCATCAGGTAGGCTATCAGAGTAGGGGATATAGGGTTTCACATCAATGACAGGCGTACCGTCAACAAGGTCTACACCACCCAGTTCGACAATCACTTGTTTTCCTTCAACTCTTATTCCGCGTAATTCAACAGCTGACATTCCAATGCCATTGGGACGAAAAGTGGCTCTACTCGCAAAGACACCGACACGCTCATTACCCCCTAGTCGCGGTGGACGAACTGTGGGACGCCAACCTGCTTCGAGGTTTTGATCAAAGAGGAACAGTAGCCATAGGTGGCTAAATTGCATGAGTTCACGGACAGAGTCTGGGGTGTTTGCTTCACCGCATAAATGCAGTTCTGCGGTTGCACTCGGTACCAAGCGTGGCTGGCGAGGAACAGCAAACTTCTCTTTATAAGGTGACTTGATATATCCAATGGGTTCAACGTTGTAATTCATAACTTTCGCAAGGTCATTGAGGCAATAGTAGAAAGGGTATTGCCGATGAGCCTAGCATAGATACTTCTGGACTTCCTTGTTGATAATTATTATCGTTAGTTATGTTATATCATAACGCTTTATGTTAGCGAACAACATGAAGTGCAGGAGTAAAGGGAATGAAACAAGGTATCCACCCTGAATATCGTACTGTGGTCTTCCACGATACAAGCATAGATAAGTATTTTTTGATTGGCTCAACGCTGAAAACCGATCGCACAATCCAATGGGAAGATGGTAAAGAATATCCGTATTGCACCTTGGATGTATCATCAGAGTCACACCCTTTCTATACGGGTAAGCAGCGCGTAACAAAAACAGAAGGACGTATCGCGACGTTTAGCCGCCGTTTCGCGCGATTTTCTTCGAATAAAGGAGAGAAATAAGAGTGCCGGCCATGCTTGCTGATAACTTCAATTCGAAGGAAAGTTGATATGAAAGTGCTTAGTTCACTGAAAAGTGCGAAGAATCGTCATCATGATTGTCAAGTGGTGAGGCGTCGAGGCCGTATTTATGTTATTTGTAAATCGAACCCTCGGTTTAAAGCAGTACAAGGGAAAGTGAAAAAGAACAAAGGTTAGCAACCTTGCCGTAAACCCTCGCCCGATGAGGGCGGGGATATAAGGCGAAAGTGCGATAGCACTTTAAGATAGACTGACTCTATTTGAGCTGTATAATACTGGTCATTCATACAGCTAGGTGTTTTGAATGTTAAGAGCAACCAAAATACGCATTTACCCGACACAAAATCAGGCTGAGTTTCTAGTAGCTCAGTTCGGTGCTGTGCGGTTCGCGTACAACAAAGCTCTGCATTTAAAGTCTCATATGTACCGTAAGCATGATGTTACATTGAATCCTAAAAAGGATATTAAGCCACTGCTTGCGGTTGCCAAGAAATCCCGCAAATATCACTGGCTAAAGCAGTATGATTCAATAGCTTTGCAACAATCAGTGATCAACCT
>JBHOGO010000025.1:0-49291 GCA_043421945.1 bacterium sp. HQB-150
AATCAGTGATCGGTTTAAACCGAAATAGGTGATCGGATAATCCCGAAATGACTGATCGGAATGCTCCGAAATATGCAACTTTAAAAACAAGGCTGATTTCAAAGTAGCTGTAGAACGATTTTTTGAGGACACTTTGCCAAGAATTGCTGGCTCACTGGCTTCTCGAATAAATGATAATTTTCAGGTGCTCAAACACGCATCTTTAAGTTCATTGGGTATATATAAGTATTACCCCTGAAGTGAAGTGGTTTTCAAGCCACTTTACTTCAGAGGTTGTTAGCATTCTAAGTTGTAAGCTTGAAAATTTAAATTTTTGCTAGGTGAGAATCTGTGATGGAGATGTTGAGTTCCTATATTCTCTTGGTGATACACCAAATTTTTGTCTGAATTTTCTATAGAAATCACTTGTATTTGAGAATCCTACATCAATTGCTAGATCGTTAATGCTCACGTTTGTTAGTTTTATTCTTTCACAAAATCTGTCAAATCTAATGTCACGCAGCAAATTATTAAACGTCTGGCCACTTTCTTTCTTTATGAGCTTAGATAAATTGTAGTTTTTCATTTGTAATTTATCTGCTATTGTATTTAGGTTTGCATTTTGCAAATCTCTTTCTATATGACTGATTACTTGAGCTAACACTTTGCTTTCATAAGAACTCTTATCAATGGTTTTTGGATTATCTTGTATCAGCTCAATAATCAATAGACCAAGTAAAAACTTTATTTTTGCTTCCATAAAAGTTCCTTTCATGGTTAACTGACCAATGATATTATCCAGGAGATCTTCTATTGCTGTTTTATTAAAAGTAGTGTAAATGAGAGCTTTCGACGTTGAGTTTTTAAAAATAGCATCAATAAAGAAACTTGAAAGGCTACTTTTATCATCAATAAATTCAAAGATATAATTAAAGAATTTCTTATGAACAATAAAGTTAATCAATATGTCATCTTTATCAGAGGGCAAAATTTCATGGATAGCTCCAGGGCCCATAAAAAGAATATCACCTTTGTTGAGATGTATTTTTTGTCCTTCAATATATTGAATAGATTGTCCATTTAAAACATAACTTATTTCTACATAATCATGAGTGTGTGCAGGATAATGGATATATCTTGTATGTTTTCTGATAGAGATTAATTTTCCTTTAGCACTTACTTTATCAAATGCAATAGTGGTTTTATTTGCATCCTTAAATATTGACATGTCGATATTGTTTTGATGGTCAAGAATGTTCCTCTCTTCATCATTGTTGTCTTTCATGTACTCGGCAATTCGATTTAGGCCAATATTCATATTACGTTACTCTCCATTTAAGATTAAGAGACAAATGTCCTTTTTGTACGCAAAACTTGCCCTGTATTACATCAAAAATAGTCGTTTTTTGCATGTACTGGAGGATATACAATGAAGATAGTTAAATCAATTAGAACAGTTATTTAATTGTGATCATGGTCAAGTAGTTAATAAAAAATAATGTTTGAAATTTTTTTAATTTTATTTTGATGAAGTGAAATATGTGAGCTTTGTCATGTTTTAAGGTCTGTTTAACTTTACTATGAAAGATTGTTGTGGTTTAGCTCATGTTTAAGCTTTTTTGTAAATAGACACGCTCGAATTATTTATGCTTGACGTTTAGATAATAAGCAGATGGATTCTAACAATTTTAGGAGTTAATCAGAATGACTATATATGGATGTAGAAGGGTAGTGTTATGGTAGATATCGCTGTTGTAATTGTATATTTTGGGTTTCTTATTGCAATAGGGGTCCTCTTTAAGTCATTTAGTTCATCTACGAGTGACTATTTTCGTGGTGGCGGCAAAATGCTTTGGTGGATGGTCGGCTCCACATCGTTTATGACTGCTGTGAGTGCAATGACTTTCACTGGTCATATGGGAAAGGCACTTACGGGAGGATTTGCTGTAGCCACGACCGTATTTTATGCTAATGCGTTGGGGTATTTGTGTAATTACCTATTTTTTGCCGCTAAAGCACGTCAGATGAGGGTAATCACTCCGCTTGAAGGTGTTCGTATGAGGCTAGGACCAGTTAATGAACAAGTATTTACTTGGGCTAATGTCCCATTAAGTGTTCTTCAAGCGTCGATTTGGATTAATGCTCTTGCAGTATTTACTAGCGCCGTTATAGGTATCCCACTTCAACAAACTATTGTTGTTGCTGGCTGTGTGGTTTTGTTTATGTCGCTTGTGGGTGGGAGCTGGGCAGTCATCGCTTCTGACTTTATGCAAATGATCATTCTTACTACAATGACTCTTGTTACCGGTGCTGTTGCAATCTGGAAATCTGGCGGAATTGTTTCTCTTTTTGAGGCAGGCTTACCAGAGCAACCTTTTGTTGGCGATGGATACAACCATACTTATTTATTCGTAGGTTGGTTCATTTTTATGTTTATTAAGCAATTCTTCAGTACGAATAACATGGTCGATTCATATCGGTACATTTCAGCAAAAGATACTAAGAATGCTAGAAAAGCGGCGGTATTAGCGGGTACATTAATGCTGATTGGTCCAATTCTGTGGTTTGTTCCTGCATGGTATGTTGCAGCACATTACCCTGATACGTCTACATGGGGTTTAGCTGGTTTAGGCTCAAAAGTTGCTGATGCGACATATTTCATGTTTGTTAGCCGTGAAATGCCTGTCGGTATGGTTGGATTAATGCTGGCTGCCATGTTTGCAGCAACAATGTCATCTATGGATTCTGCTTTGAACCGAAATGCAGGCATTATTTTAAAAAGTGTATATGAACCTTACTTCTGTAAGAACCATTCTGAAAAGCACCTAATTTTCATTAGTAAGTTATTGACCGCTATTTTTGGAATCGTCATTATTGTATCGGCTCTATTTCTTACATCATTGAAACAGTTTGGCTTGTTTGATTTAACTATGCTTGTGAGCACATTGATCGGCTTCCCAATGTTAATTCCTTCAATTATGTGTTTTTTCATTAGAAAAACACCAGATTGGGCAGGTTGGGGTACTGTACTAGTTGGTATGTTTGTTTCAGCAACCATTGCTTTTGGGGCCACACCTGAAGTTATGGAATCGATTTTAAACCTTGACCAGCCATTAACGCCTAGAGAATTCACTGAAATGAAATCAGTTACTCTTGGGTTGATAGGTCACATGAGTATTACGTTGCCATTTTTCATCATGTCACAATTTTTCTATAAAGGACATTCTGAAGAACGACAAAAAGAAGTCGACCAATTTTTTTCTAATGTAGACACAGAAGTTATAGTTGAAGATACTCCGCAAAGTGTAGCTATGGACAACAAGCAGAATAGTGTCTTAGGTAAGATGGTTCTGACCGCTTCAATCTTTATTCTATCTCTTACCTTAGTTCCAAATCCTATGTGGGGGAGAATGCTATTTGTCATTATTGCAGCTATCCTAGCATTGGTTGGTACATTGTTAGTTAAATCTAAGCGATCATTAGAGGTCGAAAGTTCTTC
Source organism: bacterium sp. HQB-150 (assembly GCA_043421945.1). Taxonomy (GTDB): domain Bacteria; phylum Pseudomonadota; class Gammaproteobacteria; order Enterobacterales; family Vibrionaceae; genus Thaumasiovibrio. Next base: position 3,479 of record JBHOGO010000025.1, read on the forward strand.
AAGTGAAAGTGTTAATGTTTAATCAGTAAATATCCATTGTAATTAAATCACTCTTGTTATTTTAATAAGGGTGATTTTTTTGTGTGAAAAAAGCAAAAAATGACTCTATTTAGGGCAGAATGAGATATTAAAAGTTAATTCATTTGATGTAAAATTTAAAAATACATCGGAGGTTGCAATGAATTATTTTCTGGCTATTGATATTGGCGCTTCTAGCGGCAGGCATTTGTTAGGTTATTTAAAAGATAAAAAAATTGTTCTTGAGGAGATATATAGATTCACCAACAAGTTGTCCAAAAAAAATGAACAATTATGTTGGGACCTTGATTTGTTATTTTCTCATATTTTACGTGGTCTAGAAGAGTGTGTGAAATTAAATAAAATCCCACAAAGTATTGGTGTCGATACCTGGGGAGTTGATTTTGTTCTTCTTGATGAAGAAGAACAAATTATCGGAAATACTGTATCTTACCGTGATGACCGTACTAAAGGCGTCATGGAAAGGGTTTGTAATACAGTTGGAAGTAAAAATATTTACAACAAAACTGGTATTCAGTTTATGAGCTTCAATACATTGTATCAGCTTGATTCAATTGATATAGAAGAAAAGCGTAAAGCTTGTTCATTTCTAATGATACCAGACTATTTAAACTACTTGCTTACAGGCAAAAAAGTTAATGAGTACACCAATGCAACAACAACGCAAATGTTTAACCTTACCACCGGTCAATGGGATAAGGACTTGCTGGAAGTTGCTGGTGTAGGAAGCGAGATTTTTGGTGAAACAAAACTACCGGGTCACTGTATTGGGCGCTTGGAAGAGAGTATTAAAGCAAAAGTAGGTTTTGATTGTAACGTTGTTTTACCTCCTACTCACGATACAGCTTCTGCATTTATCGCTAGTGTATTTGATATTGAGGAAGACGGCGTCATCTTGAGTTCAGGTACTTGGTCACTCTTAGGTAAAGAGTTAAATAAACCAATTATTTCAGATGCTTCTAGAAAAAATAATTTCACTAATGAAGGTGGTTACGATAAAAGATTCAGGTTTCTGAAAAACATAATGGGACTATGGATTATTCAGGAAGTAGCTAGAATATTGGACTACCGATATTCATATGCTCAATTAGCGCAAATGGCAAGAGAATCAAAAGAGTTCACTTCAATTATTGATGTGAATAATGAAAGGTTTTTTGTCAGTGATAATATGATTGAAGAAATAGTTGAGTACTGTAAAGAAACTGGTCAGCCATATCCCACTGAAATTGGTGAGGTTTGTATTTGTGTATATCGCAGTCTTGCAAAGTCTTACGGAAATTGCATTGATGAATTAGTTGATATGACAGGCACAGCGGTAAACAAAATTAACATTATTGGCGGTGGATGTAAAAATGATTTCTTGAATGAGTTGATCGAAGAGGTCACAGGAAAAGAAATTGTTGTTGGCCCTGTAGAAGCAACGGGTATGGGTAATATTATCGTACAGATGCTTTCAATGGGGGAGGTCGATAATCTGTTGACTGCAAAACAATACATTAAAAACAGTATATAATTAGGGGTTGTCATGGAACAAAGTTTAAAAAATAGATATGAGTTGAGCAAGTCACTTTATGCAAAATGGGGTATTGATGTTGACTCTGTATTGGAAAAGCTTAAATCAGTAAAAGTTTCTATCCACTGTTGGCAAGGGGATGATGTTACAGGTTTCGAAGAGGCACGCCATGAACTATCTGGCGGTATTTCTGCTACAGGTAGTTACCCAGGTAAAGCCACTAATGCACTGGAGTTAAGAGCAGATCTTGATAAAGCTCTAAGCCTGATTCCAGGTAATCACAAGATTAATCTTCATGCACTATACGCTGAAACGAATGGTTTAGTTGTTGAACGAGATGAGTTGAAACCTGAACATTTCGCAGGTTGGGTAGAGTGGGCAAAAGAGCGTGATCTAGGTTTAGATTTCAACCCTAGCCTCTTTTCGCATCCTAATGCAAGCGAAGGATTGACACTGTCTCACCCAAACAAAGAGATTCGTGATTTTTGGGTTAAACACTGCATTGCTTCTCGAAAAATCGGGGAATATTTTGGAAAAGAGTTAGAGCAAACTTGCTTAACGAATATTTGGATTCCTGACGGATACAAAGATACTCCTAGTAACCGTTTCGAACCGCGTCAAAGACTGAAAGAATCCTTGGATGAAATCTTTGCCGTTGATGTCGATGAACAATACAACAAAGATTCAGTTGAATCCAAAGTCTTTGGTATTGGCGTTGAGTCTTATACCGTTGGTTCTCATGAATTTTATATGGGGTATGCCATTGCAAATAATAAGCTTTGCTTACTCGATAATGGTCATTACCATCCGACTGAGTCTGTAGCTGACAAAATTTCATCAATGCTTTTATATCAAGATGAACTCGCTCTTCATGTCACCCGTCCAGTACGTTGGGATAGTGACCACGTAGTGACATTTAATGATGAAGTAAAAGAGATCGCTAAAGAATTAGTGCGCACAGATAGCTTAGATAAAGTTTACTTAGGTCTAGATTTCTTTGATGCAAGTATTAACCGTATTGCAGCTTGGGTTCTAGGCACAAGGAACATGCAGAAAGCTCTGCTTGAAGCAATGCTTATGCCGCACGAAAAGTTAACTCAACTACAAAATGAAGGTGATTTTACGCAGCGTTTGGTACTCATGGAAGAGTTGAAAACTTACCCATTGGGCGACATTTGGAATTATTTCTGTGAAATAAATGATGTACCAGCGAATGAAGACTGGTTTAACTCAGTTGTCGATTACGAACGTGATGTTCTGCTAAAGCGAGGCGAATAATGGAACAGTTAGCATTTGCAAAAGAGTTTAAGAAAACGGCTCAAGACGCTTGGTTAAAAGGTTGGCATGAGCGTAATGGCGGTAATCTTTCATACCGTCTATCTGAATCAGAAGTGATTGAAGCTCAGCAATTCTTTACTGAGTCTTCGGCATGGCTTGATATTGGTGTCAGTGTCCCCAATCTTGCAGATCAAATTTTCATTGTTACAGGAAGTGGTAAATACTTCCGTAATGTTGAGGTTTGTATTGAGGAAAATGCAGGTATTATCCAGGTATCCTCAGATGGCTGTAAATATAAAATTTTATGGGGATTAATTAATGGCGCAAAACCAACAAGTGAACTGCCAGCGCACTTAATGAATCACTCAGTAAAATATGATGTTACTGGTGGAAAACACCGAGTTGTTATGCATTCTCATACAACAAACTTAATTGCACTTACATTTGTATTGCCACTAGAAGCTGAAACGTTCACTAGAGAACTTTGGGAAATGGCAACCGAGTGCCCCGTTGTATTTCCTGATGGTGTAGGAATTGTTCCATGGATGGTTCCTGGCGGTTCAGATATCGCGAAACATACTAGTGAGTTAATGAAAAAATATGACGTTGCTATCTGGGCTCATCACGGTACTTTCTGTTCAGCTGAAGATCTTAGTTTAGCATTTGGTTTGATGGATACCGTTGAAAAGGCAGCTGAAATTCTAGTCAAAGTTTTAGCGATGGGGGGGAAACGACAAACAATCCAAACCCAAGAATTTAAAGAGTTAGAGTCTGCTTTTAATGTAAAACTGAATGAAAACGTTTTATTTTAGGAGGGGTAATGATTAGAAAATCATTTAAGCTAAAAGTTCATAAAGACTGTTTTGATGATTACAAAAAAAGACATGATAATATATCCCCTGATTTAGTTGAAGTACTTAAAGGTGCAGGGGCTAAAAATTACTCTATTTTTTTAGATGAAGAAACGGGTTGTTTGTTTGGATACGTTGAATTAGAATGCCTTGAAAAATGGAATGACGTTTCAAAAACAGAGGCTTGTCAGAGATGGTGGAGATATATGGGAGATATTATGGAAACTAATCCTGATATGAGCCCTCAATCCACTGATTTGAAAGAGATGTTTTATCTAGAATAACAATTGTTATTTAGATTTATGAAACCATAAGAGGAACTTATGAAAAAGCCCAATATAATTGTTATTTTTAGTGACCAGCAGCGATGGGACACACTAGGGTGTTATGGCCAGGATTTGCCTGTTACTCCTAACCTTGATGAACTAGCAAGGGACGGTGTGATGTTTAAAAATGCATTTACCGTAAATCCTGTGTGTGGGCCTACTCGGTCTACCATGCAGACGGGTTTATACCCAACTGAAACGGGTTGTTTCCGCAACGATATTATCCTGCCAGAAGACAAGAAAACTGTAGCGCATTTTTTATCTGATGAGGGCTACAGTGTTGGTTATGTTGGCAAATGGCATTTAGCATCAAATAATACCGCACATGAAGGTTTTGTTGTTGCAGCGCCAACTGAAAGCTCTGGTGAAACAATCGATAACTGTTTTACTGCAATTCCAAAACAGTATCGTGGTGGCTATAAAGATTTTTGGGTTGCTTCAGATATTCTTGAAGGTACGTCGCATGGCTATGGCGGCTTCATGTTTGATATTGATGGTAATAAAATTAGCTGGGATGAAGATATTTATCGTGCCGACTTTCTAACTGATTTAACAACTGACTACATTGAAGATTATGAAGAAGATAAGCCCTTTTTCCTTTTCTTATCTTACCTTGAGCCTCACCATCAGAATGATAGAAAAACTTATGAAGGACCCCACGGTTCGAAAGAAAAGTGGAGTGATTTCAAAGTTCCTGGAGACTTAGAACCCTTTGTAAATGGTGATTGGGCTGAAGAGTATCCAGACTATCTTGGTTGTTGTAATAACTTGGATGATAATGTAGGAAAAATTCGTCAGGCTGTTAAAGATAAAGGCCTTGATGACAATACCGTTATCATTTACTTAAGTGATCACGGTTCTCACTTTAAGACGCGTAATGGAGAATATAAGCGTTCTTGTCATGATTCTTCAATTCGAATTCCTTTCATTATTTATGACCCTAGAGCAAAAGCTGGTCAAGTAATCGATGATCATGCGAGCATTATCGACGTCGTTCCTACTTTGCTTAAGTCGGCAGGTATTAAAGTACCAAGCTATATGCAAGGTCAAGCTTTGCAAGACTTATATATTGATAATGAATCCAAAGAAAATGTCAGCTTCATTCAAATTAGTGAGTCGCAAGTAGGTCGTGCTGTACGAACGGACAAATGGACGTATTCTGTTTCTGCTGCTGGTGAAAGTGGTTTGCTTAGTAAAGATAGTGAAGTCTATAAAGAAGAATTTTTGTATAATCTTGTGGATGATCCATATCAACTAGAGAATTTAGTTGGTAATAAAGATTTAAAAGAAGTAAAAAACAGCTTAAAAGTCCTCTTGTTGGAGGAAATATATCGAGTTGAAGGAGCTACTCCAGAAATAATGGAGGTTTAGTTTCAACCCTTGAGAATAAGTTAACAATAAGTCATAGTTTAAGGCTGGGTTTATTTTTCTTGACTTGAGCTTTGACTTTTTTTTAAGGAGGTATAATGAGTATTGCCGGTGATGAAAAAACCAGAATGAGAATAAAGAAAGTGAATTCTTTATATGAGTTAAGTAGAAAAAAAAGAAAAACTGAATTCAGGAAACAAGCATCTCAACAGATCAATATAGCAAGGGAGATAAAATACTCTGCTGCAGAATAACTCATAATAAAAATCAATCCAAGTTTCTATTTCAACGTGTTGGTTAAGTGCTCAGGGGTTATAGGCATCTATTTTACCTTCCCCCTGAACACATTTATACACATTGCTTTATCATTATTTACGCACAGCACCGTTTGTACTTTCTACCACTCCCGCATGGGCAGTAATCATTCCTATTTACCTTCTTTTTTTCTTGTTGTTGATTATAGAACTCCATCACCTGAGCGGGTGATTGGCCATTATTGATGAGTTTTGTCATTATTGACATGGCATTTTGGCTATGTTCAAAGAAGCTATAATATCCATCACATAAATAGTTATGATCTATCTTACCAGAAGGACCAGCTACAAAACGATGCTTAGGGCAACCACCATGACAAGCAAAACGATAACGACAAGACTGGCATTTCTCATTTAGTTGTCTTGATTTGTTTATTCCAAATTCAATAGCTTCTTTACTATTATTCATTTCTTGTATTGATTTACTGTGTATATTACCAAGTTTGTATTCTGGATAAACATAGTGGTCACATTGAAATAAATCACCATTTGCTTCTAATGCAAAAGCATGACCACATCGAGGTGAGAATACACAGATAGGACTTAGTTGACCAGTCCATGTTGCTAGTGTTACATCAAATTGTTGAACAAAAATTTTTCCTATATCCTTTCTAATCCAATTATCGAATATTTGGTTTAAGAATGTTCCATATTCTTCAGGTTTAACTGACCAACGGGTAACTTTTCCCTTCTCCTCTGCTGGATTAACTAACCAAGTATCGTTAGAATTTTTGTCAGACATCTCTCTTTCAACGAGAGGTATAAATTGAATAAAGCTTGAACCGATACTTTTAAGGTAGTGATATACTTTCAGAGGATGCTTGACATTGATATCATTGACAACAGTGAGAGTGTTAAATTCTACGCCATGTTTTTTTAGTAGCTCTATTGCACTGACTACTTTAGCGTGGGTCCCCTTACCACTTGTACTTGTTCTATAAGCATCATGAAACTCTTGGGGACCATCAATAGATACACCAATCAAAAAACTATTTTCTTTGAAAAAGTGGCACCAATCATCATTAATCAATATGCCGTTTGTTTGAAATGCATGAGTAATGGTTTTTCCGGCACCATACTGATTACATAATTGAACTGCTTTTTTATAAAATTCTATTCCTAGTAAAGTAGGTTCACCACCTTGCCATGAAAACTGTACATGGTCACCATTCTGTGCGTTTATATAGTTCTGAATATAAATCGCAAGAGTTTCATCATTCATGCGCCAGTTTTTTTGTCTATCTGGATAAAGTTTTTCTTTTTCTAAATAGAAGCAGTAGTCACAATCAATATTGCATACTGACCCTGATGGCTTGGCCATCACATGACAGTTTGTTACTTGGTTCATTAACTTTCCTATTTGAATTGTAAAATAGTGCTAGATTATTAGAATTTTTTGCTAGCGGTAATTTTTTATGATTATATGTATATTACGGAGCAGCTTTAGATAACCTTCATGCCAGATTTGTAACCTGGCGAAATAGGCTGAGCTTGTTCAGATCTAAAGGGCGGGGTTTCCGGTTTTTCTTGCATAGTACTCCAGACTCTTTCAATAATTTGCAAAATCTTATAACGGTAGTTACATCAGTTGCGCTATATTCGCTTATTTCTCTATATGTCCATGGGTATTGTGGATAGTATGTGAAGAAATAATAGATTGTATCAATAATTCTATTTTTTGCATTAAAAGCGCTAAATTGAACTAGGCGTTTCTCAGCATCTCCAAGCTCGTGACAAACTTCAATTGCTAAATTATTAGCTAGATCAGTGGATATTTGTTGTAAAGACTCTAAGTTTTTCACATTGAATTTTTTTATGTGACTTTTTTCCATTGCTCTTGCTGTTGAAGGATAGCGTTGATTAGTAAATAATGATCGGTATCCAAAAAATGACCCTGCGCCATAAAGTCTTAAAAGCGACTCCTTACCGGTATCGGCAACTTGATACAAACCAACGAATCCTTTATCTACATAATAAAACCCGGTCGCTTTCGTATTGCTCAGGTAAACAGCTTCATTTTTTTTAACATTCAATGAATCAGAACTACTGTGCAGTTGATATAGTGCGTTTTGTTCCATCTTCATCCCCAATAGTTCCTTTATTGACAAAGTTTATTTTACACCAAATATTTATGTCTAAATATGATCGAGACCATAAATTTATAAAGTCGTGACATGTTATATTGTATTTATTGACACTTTGTTTTGTCTAGTTGTAGGGTTTCTTACTTACAAACCGCTAGTTAGCGTTTTAATATTCTTTCTATTTCGGTGAGTATGGTTTCGACCCATTTATGTAACATGGTTGTGAACTGTAACGTCTCTAAAATTCTTGATCTGAATTGTTATTTATTAACATCTCATTGTACTAGTTATAATTCAAAGCTTTGGTTACTAAGATTTTTAACTTTATAAATAATGGAAAAAAAATGGCATTTACTTTAGCACTTCCAAAGATCAATATCTCGGGTGAGCATGCAATTGAAGAGTTGGTCTCTCACTTGGCTTCTAAAGATGTGAAGCATGGCTTCATTATTGCTGATCAAGCGTTAGAACAACTGGGTTTACTTACCCCGTTGATAAATGCGCTTAATGAATGTGAATTACCTTTTACTTGCTTCACTGAAACGATCGCGAATCCAACGGTGAGTGTAGTTAATAAGGCATACAAAGCATACCAAGAATCAGGGGCAAGTTATATTATTGGTTTTGGTGGCGGTAGTGCAATTGACACTGCTAAAGCTGTGAAAATTCTTACCGCAAATCCACAACCAATTACTTTGTATACTGGTGTAAATAATGTAAAAAATTCAGGTGTACCATTATTTGCAATCAATACTACAGCAGGTACTGCTGCGGAAGTTACTAGCAATGCTGTTATTACTGATGAAGAGACAAAGGTTAAATGTGTCATTATCGATAGTAATATTATTCCTGATGTTTCTGTAAATGATCCAAGTATTATGCTTGGTTTACCTGCAGAAGTAACAGCTTCTACTGGTATGGATGCGCTAACTCATGCTATTGAAGCATATGTTTCGGTAGGAGCACATACTCTGACTGATCACTCTGCTTTAGAGTCAGTCCGTGTAATCAGTCAATATTTGCCTCATGCAGTAGAGGACGGTTCAAACTTAGAAGCTCGTGAAATGATGGCTTTGGGTCAGTTCCTTGCAGGTATGGCCTTTAATAGTGCTGGACTTGGTATGGTTCATGCTATGGCTCACCCTGCTGGTGCACATAAGAATTTACCACATGGTGTTTGTAACGCAATTCTATTACCTATTGTATGTGAATTTAACCGACCTCACAGAGTAGAGAAGTTTGCTAAGTTAGCAGCAGTATTAGGTTGTAATGTTGAAGGTTTATCTACAGAGCAGGCGAGTATTGCAGCCGTTAATGCGATCTGCGAACTTAGCGAGAGAGTGGGGATCCCACAAGGTTTTGCACAACTAGGTGTTACGGAACATGATATCAACCTATGGGTAGAAAGTGCGCTTGCAGATCCGTGCGCAGGTGGAAACCCTGTAGCGATGACTGCTGATGATGTGCTTGATCTGTACATGAAGTCGCTTTAATCGAATTCTTTCTTAGCGATATAAATAAGGGCATCTCCTTCATTCGTTCTTTGCTTTTGCAGAAAATGATTGTTGGTGTTAGTACTGATGAATTTGTTATGTGACAAATTGATTTTTTAATATAGAGATTTAAAGTTTGATGCCCTTTTTCGCTTAATTGTATGTACTTCTTGACTGTTTTTTGAAATGAAGCCTAATATCTATCATTGATTTTTCTAGTGATTATATTAGGCATTTGATTTTATGTTTGCCTTATTAATGACTAAAAGATGGTTTGATGCATTAATATGCCTAGTTGCTTAGTGCAGTGGCCATAGTATAATTTAGGTTTATGAATGGAGTTAACAAAGTTAGCTGGCAGTTTAAATTAGTGTTAATATATACTTAATGTTGCTTGACTCTTTTCTGACTATTATATCCATGATGTCAACTTAGGGGGGGGCCACCCCCATTTTTTAATCTATCCAGTATTTATTGTAATATGTCGATTTATCTCATACTCAGTTAATACAAGTCTTTTGTGATGAAATAAATTTTCTTATTTAGTAGGCTTCATATGATAGTTACTAAAGCGATTATAGTTTATGTGCTTAGCCACCCAATCAATATCATCCACTTTAGGCGATCTTGTACGACGATTTCCAATGAGTACACTTGCAAGAGCAAAGGCAAAGTCAATAGTTACACCGTAATCTTGACCCGTCACAAATTGACCATCAACGACAACGAGTTGATCGACATATAAACCATCATCATAGTTGCAGTGTAAGTTTCCACAACAGACATAGTGATGGTCAGATAGTAGCGAGTTTTTAGCGAGCACTTTAGCACCAGAAGAACAAAGTGCTCCTATATATGCACCAGCGTCAATGTGATTTTTGATGAATTCAATGACATTTTTATCTGAACCTAATTTATCTGTATTTGGTGGACCACCAACCAATGCAATGGCATCAAATTTATTATTTTTTTGGTTATCAAGTAGATCATCAGCAATTAATTTAACACCGTGATAAGACGTAAGAGTATAGTCTTCATCACATGATATACTTGTCACCGATATGTTTAGACGCCGCAGTATATCTATCACATTGATAGCTTCTCCTTCCTCAAATCCAGAGGAAAGTAATAAAGCAACTTTTTTCATTAAATTATCCTTATATTTTCTTTCTACTCTATGATAAGTACAGTGTGATTTTAAGGTTGTAATTCAATTATCAATGGGGCAATAATTGCTTCATTGAAACCTAAAGTTTAAAGTGCTTTTGTTGTCTTTATTATTAGTTGTTCATGTGAAGGTTATCACGGTAAACACATATAATAATAGTCATATTAAAAACAGTAACACTGGTTTTTATTATTTTAGTTTACTATGCCTTATAGTATTTAATTATCTTCAACTGTTAGATTTAATTCAATTTTGCAAAGGACTGATTCATGGAAAAATTGAGAATTAGAGAGAAAGTAGCCTATGGTGCTGGGGATGCTGGCTGTGCATTTGTTTGGCAGACGGTGATGCTTTTTTTAGCCTTCTTTTATACAGATGTATACGGCTTATCACCTGCTCACATGGGAACGATGTTTTTAATTGTAAGAATACTCGATGCAATAACTGACCCATTAATTGGTTCGCTTGCCGATAGAACTAAATCGAGGTTTGGACGTTATCGACCTTATTTGCTTTGGGTAGCTATTCCCTTTGCTATTTCATGTGTTCTCGTTTTCTATACACCTGATTTCGGGGAGAAAGGTAAGCTTGTATATGCTTATGCGTCTTATATTTTTCTTACATTGATGTATACAATGATTAATGTACCTTATTGTGCAATGGCAAATACACTTTCTAGTGATTCAAATGAGAGAACTAGCCTACAATCATACCGGTTTACAATGACTTCAATTGCAGGGTTAGTTATCGTACTTCTTGCTATGAAGCTTGTTGATTATATAGGTGGTGGTGATTTGGAGTTGGGATATATCGGTGCCATGTCAGTTATGTCTAGTCTTTCTGTCATTCTTTTTCTATTTTGTTTCTTCAACGTAAAAGAAAAGATTGATGTAAAACAGACTAAAAGTGGAAACTTGAAAAGTGACTTGAAACACTTATCAAAGAACCCTGCTTGGAGAGTGTTGTTCGCACAAAACATTATAATGTTAGTTGGTTTTGTTCTCAAAGATGCCGTTATTATTTATTACGTAGTGAGTATTTTGGAACGGCCTGAGCTTGTCGTTTTATTTATGGTTCTTGGTAAGTTAGCTGGTGTTTGTGGTGCAATGCTTGCTGTGCCTCTATTCGGAAAGTTCGACAAAGTAGTCGCTTACCAGCTCATCAATTTGGTGATGGGTATGTTTGCCATATTGATTTTTTTCATTCCAAGCAACCAAGTGAATTTGATTATCGCTTTAATGGTTATTGTTAACTTCCTTAAAATGGCAGCAAGCCCCTTCTTGTGGAGTATGATGTCGGATGTTGTTGATTATGAGAAGCATCTTTCGGGACGTTCTCTTGGCGGGGTTGTTTTTTCGACTAACCTTTTTTCAATAAAATTTGGTGTTGCGTTAGGTGGTGCAATGCTAGGGTGGTTATTAGCCTTAGGAGGTTATGTTGGCGGAGCAGAAGTTCAGGCTGAAAGTGCTCTTACTATGATAAATGCACTATTTACTCTTATCCCAGGTGTTATTTTTATCGTAGTAGCTATTATGGTCAAGTTCTACCCATTGACAGAGCAACGCGTTACTGAAGTTAAAAAGAGTCTTGAGTCAGCTAACTAATCTAATTAAGGGTGACTGAATCATTCAGGCACCCTTAATTTTAGTCTATGTAGAGTTTTCTAAGACATCGATGCCGTGTGGCTTACTGCATCACGTACCAATTCTCCCAGCTCTTCCCATTTGCCTTCATCCATAAGTTTGGTCGGCACCAACCATGTACCTCCACAAGCTAACACTGAAGGGATAGATTGATAATCGTCAATATTTGTAAGACTTACTCCACCAGTTGGCATGAAGTTTACTGGGTAAACTGCGGTAAGAGCTTTTAGCATAGGTACACCACCTGATGGCTCTGCTGGAAAGAACTTCAAAGTACGTAGTCCCATTTCCATGGCTTGTTCCACAAGGCTTGGGCTATTTACACCTGGGACAATAGTAACCCCCTTATCTAAACAGTATTGAACTGTTCGCGGGTTAAAGCCTGGGCTAACAATGAAGTCAACACCTGCATCAATTGAAGCATCAACTTGATCATTAGTAAGAACGGTACCAGAACCGATTAGCATTTCTGGGTACTCTTTACGCATAGCACGAATAGCTTCAATTGCACATTCTGTACGTAGTGTGATTTCTGCGCATGGCATGCCATTTTCAATAAGTGCGCGACCTAGAGGAATTGCATGTTCTACTTTGTTAATAGCAATAACTGGAATCACTTTAAGTTTTGCAAGTTGTTTGTTTAGTGTTGTAGTCATTAATTTTAATCTCCGAGTTGTGGTCTTATAGTTCTGGGATAACATCGCGTGGGGTGATTGCACCTTTATATTGTATGACGGTGCTGGCAACACGGTGTCCAGTTGATGCTGCCTCTTGAGCTGTGCCACCAGTGAAACGTTTTGCCATGAAGCCTGCACTGAAAGAATCACCAGCAGCTGTTGTATCGATAACGTTTTCGACTTTATTGGCAGAAACAAAAGTTTGTTCGCCATGCTCTACAACTAAGCACGGTTCACTACCTCGTTTGATGACGATCTCATTAACCCCTAGTGAAGAAGTTCGCTCTACACACTGCTCTATGTGAGTATCACCAAACAGTAGTTGATCATCATCGTAAGTGAGTAAAGCAATATCAGTATGTTTGAGTACTTTCAGATACCAAGATTGAGCTTCTTCTGTGCTCTCCCAAAGCTTAGGACGGTAGTTATTATCAAAAATCACTTTTCCACCTTGTGCTTTGTAAGCATTTAAGAAGGATAAAAGTTTTTGGCGACCGCTCTCAGTAAGAACGGCAAGTGTAATACCGCTCATATAAATAGCGTCGAAGGAAAAAAGATTGTTGATAAGAGTATCTGACTCTGGTTGGTCAAACACAAATTTTGCAGCTGAATCATTGCGCCAATAGTGAAAACTGCGTTCCCCGGTATCATCAGTCTCGATGTAGTAAATACCAGGAGTTTTATCTGTGAGGTTGAGGACCGAATCAGTATTGATACCGTCTTCCTGCCATGCTTGCAACATTTCCATGCTAAATGGGTCACAGCCAAGGGCAGTTACGTAACTCACATTGATATTGTGCGATTTTGTGAGACGTGAAAGGTATAGTGCGCTGTTCAGAGTATCACCTCCAAACGTTTGTTTCAGTTTCCCATCATGTTTTTGCAACTCGACCATGCATTCGCCTAGTACAGCTATTTTGTATTGAATCATAGTATCTACTTTTATCCGCATTCTCTAATCGTTGGTCTAATTGGTTATGTATTGGTTTTTTATTCTATTTCTGATGGCTCACTTTTAAAAAAGAAGTAACTAAAGGGAAAGCCTACCTTCCCCGTTTTCTGAGCTGAAAAATAAACCATTATTAGTAGAAATAAGATGCTTGTGTTTAGATTAAGTCAAAAAAACCAAACTAAAATGAAACATCATTTCATTTTAGTTTGGTTGTCGTGAGTTGTCTATAGAGTAGTATGTTGAAAATCATATTTTTACTAAAGAGTTCATGATTTTGATTATGGTTTAAATACAAAAAAATGAGCAGTGCCGTAAGTAAATTTCCCGGTGTCATTTACCCATAATTTCAATATAAAAATCAACGTCAACAGATAGTTATACCGATAGCCACCGTAAGGTCATATGCACACATTGTGCTGCTAACCCTCGTTATGAGTTCAGAGACAGTAGGCTAAGGAACATTCTTTAGCCTTCAGATAACGACGTCAGATATTTTACACTCTGATTTCAATTTCAATTTGCTAAGTTGTACGAGGAAGAGTTCGGCACAAGCAAAAGCATCACTAGCAGCAGAATGTGCGTAGTAATCAGGTAGATTGTAGTGACGCCGAAGGTCGTTGAGCTGATAACTATGATGGCTTTTTGATGAACCAGCGTAGCTGTATTTTTTCTCGATCTGTAGTGTATCTATGAAGTGGCACGGTAAGTGCTCTAGGCCATTTACTGTCCTCATTAGCGCATTGAGGAAATTACGCTCGATGCAAGCACTGTGGGCGACAACGACTTTTCCTTCAAGGTGTGCCAATAACTCATCAAGAGCCGCTTTCGGTTTCGTTGCGTTGACTAATTGTTGTGGTACAATTTCATTGACTTCAGCACTTTCTTTTTTAACGTATGCACCATGGTCTAAATAGATTTCATGACTACTGTATAGGTTGATTTCATTGCAGTTCAGGTGAACCAAGCCAATAGACAAAATTTTATCTTTCTTTGCTTCCAGTCCACTCATTTCAAAGTCTAAAGCAACAAATTGTAGTTCTGTCAGTCCTTCGGAAAGAGCGGGTTGAGGATGTTGTAGGTATTTTTTTAATGTTGAACTATACAAAGTATTGGGCACAATAGATTGCCTTAGTGTCTCTTGGCATTGTGCTGACGATTTTCCAAACCAGCGTTTAAACATAATTAGCTGCCTTTTACGAAATGAAACGAAGCTTTGCTACATCCTGTAGCTCACTAATGATTTTAAATGCTTCTTTGAGGTGTTTACGCTCGAAACTACTGAACTGATCAGGCGCAATGTGATTATCAGGTGTTTTACCATTATGTATAGCGTTGAGTTGGTGACGAAAACGAACATGAGTGATAAAGCGAAATGCTCCAATGATGTCTTCACAAGTGTCGTGTGACATTGTTCCGTGTTCAGCGGCATACCGAAATCGCTCTTCTGTGCCTGTTAACGAGCCTCCGGCAGCCAAGCTAAAAATACGTGCTAGATCAATTACTAGGTTCAGTGCATATTTTTTTATATTAAGGGTATTACTGTTCTTGCCTCCTTTTTCTAAGACAAGACTGTTGAAAATCCCAAGTGGTGGCTGGGTTTCAATGGCATCACGAGTAAGTGCTGGAATAAAACGAGGATTCTTTTGTATGCATTGATGCATGTGTGCTTGAACAGTATCCACAAAGTCTGCATTACCATGAATAGCGCGTACTTCTAGGAAAACACTAATGCTAAGAAGTTTGCTATATTCTGGACTAAGTACCCATTTGTGGTAATAGTCTTTCCAACGAGAAATAGGTTGACACCACTTTCTATTTACTGCCATGTATTTACCATCACAGAGAGGGTAACCGCATGCTGCAAGCCCATTACAAACCCTCATCGCTAAATAATTAAAGTAGTGGAAATCTTCTTCTTTTGCATCATCTGATAGGACAATAGCGCTATCTTGGTCTGATAGCATGTGCACTTCATTACGTGCGTGTGAGCCAGCAACTAACCATGCATATTCACAGGGTGGAGCACCGAGGGACTTTTCAGTGAGTTGAATGATTCGGCGAGTGAATGCATCCATGATCATAGACATAACTTGCCCTTGGATTTCAGCACTAATTCCGCTCTCAACCAATGCTTGAAATATTGTCTGCTTTTCTTCTTTTAGTGCTGATAGAGCATCAATGGAATCAGCGTACTTTATCTTTTCAATCAAGAACAACGATTGCGTTTTGTGGTTATGTACAAGATGTGTTGTTGTTAGTAGGCCGGATACTTTACCTTCTTTTACAACCGGTAAACACCGGACGTTGTATTGAAGCATTAATGATATCGCGTGTATCACCTTGTCTTCACTGTTGACTAAAATAGGCTTGGTGCTCATAACTCTCGAGATAGGAGTTTCGATCGATATTTCTCTAGCAATCACATTGCGAGTCATATCGCGGTCGGTGACCATGCCTACAATGTCGTCACCCTGCATAACAACTGCGCAAGAACTTCTCTGATCGCCGCACATGATTTTTGCGACAGATTTAATTGAATCATTGTGTTTAACTATTGCAATGCTCTTGCTTGCAACTTCGCTGATTTGCCGGAAGAACAGACCTTTATCTTCTTTCCGTACGGCATGTTTTACGGCTGTTGAAAGGCGTGTTGTTGCTTGCGATGCGAAGTAGTCGGCAAATTCTGGGTGCTGCTTACAAACTCTTGTCAGTTCGTGGTGAGGTACTGCATAGAGTAGGGAGTCTTCTATTGCCTGCGCTTGATAGCCATCTTCAGCCCTTTCTAGCGGATCGAGAAAGGTAAAACCAAATTGGTCATCCACACCTAATCGTGCACGAAGTGAACCATCACGGCAGCGTTGTTCAATAGCTCCGGTTCTCACGATGTAGAGATGACGTTTTGTACACAGCGCGCTGAACGTGATTATTTCATCTTTTGCAAGATATTTAACCACAACGGAGTTTGATAGGGACTCTACCAGCGATAAGGGTAGCTTGTCGAAGGGGTCCAGTCTGGTGAGAAAGTCGCGAATATTAGGGGTGATAGAAGAACCCATACAAACTCCAAAATAAAACGTTGCTTAATAAATCCATTAGATGGAAGAAAAGTACATAATGCTGCATTGATAAAGTTTACACTTTATTAACAGTGTCATTTCTGCTATCTCATTAGGCAGAAAGACAAGGTAAGGCTAAATCGTGTCACGTATTAACCCTTTATCACGTTGCGCTAAAAGCATTTTGCCACTCTGCATTGTATAGGCTGATAATAAATGCTTATACAACCCATGAGGCATACTAAAAGTGTTGTTGTAGTCGATTTTACGATGATACAAGATCGTGCGTACCTCTATAATTTTATCATTTTGGTCGCAAGCTCAGGCTCTTAGCGGTTAAAGAGCATGCATCCACAGCGCTAAAGGCAAACACATTTACCGTATAAAGCAAACGATAAGTTGTTGCTTTTGAGGCTATGAGACATTGACAAGAAGAACATAATTATATTTATCAATAAATTTCAATGTCTTAGTGTTTATCAGTGATTTATTTCATCGTTAAGTAGACTTTCATGCATTCTAAAAGGTTTTTCTGAATTTTAAACTAATCTTTCTGTAATCATGAAAAAAAGAGATCTAGATCATCATTTATGAAATACAAAGACTAAATTTATTGAAATGTCGTTTTAAAAATTGATAAAATCAGTTTCATTATGGATGACCAGCACATCCGCACACAAAAAACGGCTTTTTGAGGAACTAACATGATTCTTGATTCATTTAATCTAGAAGGTAAAGTTGCAATCGTTACTGGTTGTGACACTGGTCTTGGTCAAGGCATGGCACTAGGTCTTGCTAATGCAGGCTGTGACATCGTTGGTGTGAATATCGTTGAACCAACTGAAACAATTGAAAAAATTAAAGAAACCGGTCGTAAATTTGTCGATATCCGTGCAAATTTAATGCAACTTGATGATATTCCGTCAATTGTTGACCAAGCAGTAACAGAATTGGGCCGTATCGATATTCTTGTGAACAACGCAGGTATCATTCGTCGTAATGACGCAATTGATTTTTCTGAGCAAGACTGGGATGACGTTATGAACATTAACGTTAAGTCTGTGTTCTTTATGTCACAAGCTGTTGCCAAGCAAATGATTGCTCAAGGTGAAGGCGGTAAGATCATTAATATCGCTTCTATGCTTTCTTTCCAAGGCGGTATCCGCGTACCTTCTTACACAGCGTCCAAGAGTGGTGTAATGGGTGTGACTCGTCTAATGGCGAATGAATGGGCTAGCCACGGTATCAATGTAAACGCTATTGCACCAGGTTACATGGCAACAAATAACACTGCTGCACTGCGAGCTGATGAACAGCGTAATAAAGAAATAGTAGACCGCATTCCAGCAGCTCGTTGGGGAACACCAGAAGATCTTGCTGGTCCATGTGTTTTCTTAGCATCAAGTGCTTCAAACTACATTAATGGCTACACCGTAGCGGTTGATGGTGGTTGGTTGTCACGCTAATACTTTTTTCAGATGTTTCGAAGTGGTGGTTATGGAGAGTGCATTTATTGGTCAAGTTCTAGGCTTTTTAAGTTTAGTCTTAGGTGTGACAACGTTCTATCAAAAAGATGATCGTGCACTGAAAATCTTGATGCTGGTTTTTCACATCAACCACCTTATTCACTACTTTCTTTTAGGTTCACTGGTATCTGTTGCTAGTTCGGCGCTTTCAGTGTTGAGAACTGCAACAGCGATTTATTTTTCGTCACTGGTTGTTGCCTGTGGATTTATAGTCATGAGTGTTGTGAGTGGATTCTATTTAATTGAATCTTACCATGACATTTGGCCTTTATTAGGTACCGCGATAGGCACTTATAGTGTGTTCTGTCTCAAAGGTATCAAAATGAGATTAGGGTTTTTGGTTGGTGCTTCTTGCTGGCTGATTAATAACATTATCATAGGATCTATTGGTGGTACGTTACTTGAAATGACGTTAATTGGCGTCAATGTGACCACTACTTATCGATTAATTGCTGATCAGCGAAAAGCGAAAGTGACAACCGAATACCAAGAGAATATTGAACCATGTTTGTATACAACAAAGACATCGCGCTAGAAGATTTAGGTGAAGGTATTTCACGTAAAGTTTTAGCTCACAATGACAACATGATGGCGGTTGAAGTTCGCTTTAAATCGGGTGCAATTGGCGCTATGCATAGTCACCCTCACGAGCAACTTACTTATGTGCTGTCGGGCAAGTTCGAATTTACTATCGGTGATGAAACGAAAGTCGTTGCAGCTGGTGATACAATGTACAAAGAACCGAATATTGAGCATGGCTGTGTTTGCCTTGAGGCTGGCGTACTAATCGACAACTTTACGCCAATGCGTAAAGATTTTGTTTAAGAATATTTACATAAAGAATTAACTAATTGCGGGAAACTGCTGGAGTATTAAATGAAAATTGCACTAACAATGGAAAACAGCCAAGCAGCAAAAAATGCTATGGTTGCAGCAGAACTAAACTCAGTTGCTGGTGGTTTGGGTCACGAAGTCTTCAACGTAGGTATGACAGATGAGAATGATCATCACTTAACTTATATTCACCTTGGTATCCAAGCTAGTATTTTATTGAACTCTAAAGCGGTTGATTTCATTGTAACTGGCTGTGGTACCGGTCAAGGCGCACTAATGGCAAGTAACTTACACCCTGGTGTTGTTTGTGGCTACTGTCTAGAGCCATCAGATGCTTTCCTATTTAACCAAATTAATAACGGTAATGCGCTTTCCCTAGCTTTTGCAAAAGGTTTTGGTTGGGCTGGTGAACTGAATGTCCGTTACATTTTTGAAAAAGCATTCACTGGTAACCGTGGCGAAGGCTACCCAGTAGAGCGTGTTGTACCTCAACAAGCAAATGCTAAGATTCTGAATGAAGTTAAAGTTGCGGTAAGCAAAGATATTGTTGCATCTTTACAGACTATTGACCAAGAACTAGTAAAGCAAGCTGTTGGTGGTTCGCAATTCCAAGAGTGCTTCTTTGCTAACTGTCAAGTACCAGAGATTGCAGAGTATGTTAAGTCACTAATTGACTAACAAACAAAACTTTGTGGTGTTGCTAATATCATCATTATCGCAAAGTTAGCTCTTTACATCATTTAATTGTTTTACACCTACCTTTGTTGGTAGGTGTTTTTTTGCGCCTAAATTCTGATTGATACTTTCTTTGAATAACTCTGAATCATTAAATAATTATAATAAAAAATATAAACACTGTTTATTTCTTTGAGAAGTTTTCGTGTCAGTGGATATAGTTTTGCATCGCATAAATATTTTGATAACACTGGCTAAAAAATTAACCATTTTTTTAATATACCTGGGGTAATACAATGAACATAGATATTCTCGTAGTTGGAGTCTATTTTGTTTTTATGATAGCGGTTGGATTTATATTCAAACGTTATGCCGGAAATTCAACAAGTGATTACTTCTGCGGTGGCGGAAAGATGCTTTGGTGGATGGTGGGTGCAACGGCATTTATGACCCAGTTTAGTGCATGGACGTTTACTGGTGCGGCTGGTAAAGCTTTCACGGATGGTTTTCCGATTATGACAATCTTTGTAGCAAATGCCTTTGGCTTCCTACTTTCTTGGTTGTTTTTCTCATATCGCTTCCGTCAAATGCGTGTTGTCACCCCAATTGAGGGGGTTCGCCGCCGCTTTGGACCAACAAATGAGCAAGTGTTTACTTGGGCTACGATGCCAACCAGTATTGTTTACACGGGTATTTGGCTAAATGGTTTAGCACTATTCGTTAGTGCTGTATTTAAGATTGATATCGAGTTGACCATTGTTGTTACTGGCCTGATTGTCTTGTTTATATCTGTTATTGGTGGCTCATGGGGCGTTGTTGCTTCTGATTTCGTGCAGATGGTCGTGATAATGGCTGTTACTGTCGTGTGCGCCGTCGCTGCTATTGTGAAAATTGGTGGCCCAAGCAATCTAATTGAACAATTCCCAGCAGACTCGATTATGGGTCCAGATATGAACTACCCAATACTATTTGTTGCTTGGTTCATCTTCATGTTTGTTAAGCAGCTTCAAAACATTAACAACATGCAGGACTCTTACCGATTTCTGACAGCGAAAGACTCTACCAATGCTCGTAAAGCAGCACTTCTTGCGTTTGCGCTAATGCTGATTGGCCCTGCAATTTGGTTTGCACCGCCTTGGGTATCAGCCATCATTTACCCTGATGCAATTACTGTTCATGCCAATGCACTTGGCGGCAAAGCAGCTGATGCTGTTTACTTAGTATTTGTTGAGCGTGCTATGCCTGTTGGTATGGTGGGTTTACTGATGTCGGCCGTCTTTGCTGCAACGATGTCTTCTATGGATTCTGGCTTGAACCGTAATGCAGGCGTTTTTGTTCGTAACTTCTATAGCCCAATCATTAATAAAAAAGCATCAGAGAAAAAACTGATGCGTGTAAGCCAGTTTGTCACTGCAGTGTTTGGCGTGCTGATTATCATGGTGGCACTGTTCATCAACTCTCTTCGTGATTTGAGTTTGTTCGATGCAATGATGTTTGTCAGTACTCTTCTGCAGATGCCTATTCTAGTGCCATTATTTTTCGGTATGTTTGTTAAGAAAACACCTGATTGGGCAGCTTGGGCAACGTTAGTTGTCGGTATTGGTGTGTCTTACTTAGTGAGCTTTGTTATTACTCCAGATGTAATCGCAAACATGGTTGGTTTAGAGAGTGGGTTTACCTCTCGTGAAATATCAGATCTCATTGTAATGAATGGCATTATTGGTCATTTAGTTATTACAGGTGGTTTTTTCTGCCTAACAACAAAATTCTATAAAGAGCCGCAAGGTGAACGAGCTGAAGAGATCGATGAGTTTTGGACAGATGTGGCGACTCCAGTCATTGAAGAGGAAGGTCAAGATGAGTTTGATCGTCAGCAACGTAGCATGTTAGGTCGTTTAATTCTTGTTTTTGGTGCGCTAGTTATGACGATGGTACTAATTCCTAATCCATTTTGGGGGCGTATGGCATTCGTTTTCTGTGGTGGTGTGGTGCTATTAGTTGGTAGTTTGCTTCTAAAGAGTGCTCGTGTTGCTCCTCAACTCAAGGCGGAATTATAACGTTAGCTTGAGTTATTAACTGCGAACAAAGACCACTCTATTTGGGGTGGTCTTTTATTGAATAGAGTCATAAAGCAGACGCAATGCAATGTTTGCCTAAGTACCTTCGAGAACGGCACAATGGAACAAAAAAGTTATATTCACGACAACTTCTTACTGAATAACGAGTTAGCTCAGAGGCTGTTTCATACTTATGCTGCAGATCTTCCCATTATTGATTACCACAACCATCTTGATGCAAAAGACATTTGGGAGAACACTCAGCATAAAAATATTGCAGCAGCTTGGTTGCATAGTGATCACTATGTTTGGCGAGCGATGCGCAGCAACGGTATTAATGAGCACTTTATAACTGGTAATGCGTCAGATAACGACAAATTTGCACAGTGGTGTGAGTCTATGCCTTATCTATTAGGCAACCCACTTTACCAATGGTCTCATCTTGAATTAAAGCGATTCTTTGATTGTGATTTACTAATTAATCAAGGCAATTGCAAAGAAATTTGGCATAAATGCAATAGACAATTAGATGCAGGGAGTAATAGCACACGTCAAGTCCTCAGTGATTTGAAGGTGAAGACTTTGTGCACGACGGATTCTCCACTTAGCCATTTACAGTATCACGCAGCGCTAGCTGAATCAGACTTTGATGTGCAAGTATTACCAACTTTCCGCGCTGATGAACTTTTTGTTTTCCATGATTCAAAAGCACTCAATGAGTTAATGGCGAGGCTAAATACTCTTACGGACGTCCCATCAAGGTCATTTAGAGATTTTGTTGCTGCCATTGAAGCACGAATTGAATACTTTCATGATTTAGGTTGTCGACTTTCTGATATCGGCTTAACGATAGTTGATTTCAGTGCTTGTGATGAACAAGAAGCTGAGCGGTTATTTTTCAAAGCACTACAAGATGAACCGTTATCTAAGCATGAAGTAATACAGCTCAAAACACGTTTATTTATTGAATTGGGGCGTCATTACCACAAGTTCGGCTGGTCCATGCAGGTTCACATCGGGGTGTTGATGAATGTGAATGAGCGTCGTAAAAATTCTTTGGGAGGAGGCTCAGGCTTCAGTGTAATCAACGATCGTGCAATCGCAGAGAATTTAGCCCTCCTGTTAAGTGCCCTTGATGAGCAAGAAATTTTACCTAATACTGTTCTGTACAATTTAAATCCAAATCACAATGCCATTTTAAGTTGTATGGCAGGCGCCTTTCAGGAAAGTGATAGTTCAGCAGGAAAGATTCAATTTGGTGCAGCTTGGTGGTTTAACGACCACAAAGATGGCATGGAGGCTCAACTTACTACGCTGAAGAACTTAGGCGCGCTAGGGCGGTTCGTTGGCATGTTGACTGATTCGCGTAATGTATTTTCGTTTAGTCGCCATGAATATTTCCGCCGAGTATTATGTAACCTACTTGCTAAATGGGTTGAAGATGGCGAGATCCCTCGTGATGAAAGTTTACTGAAGCTAACCATTGAGAACATCTGTTACAAAAATGCAGAGCGCTATTTTAAATTTAATCATACTGCTTAATAAAGTGAGATAATCAATATGTTACAGTTTTCATCCCAAGAGATGACTTCGATTAAACGCAAATCAAGCCACTCCACCATTGAAGCACTGAAGAAAAATAATGAAATCGTATTGAATAATGATGTACTAGTGCCTGTGGATGGAAGAGCAACTTGGAACCTGTATTACTTTTGTCCGGAGCATGGTGTTCGACTGATTTGGGATAGAGAAAAGCCAGAGTCTCACTGCTGCCCAGTTGATGGCAAAGAGTTTACTGGTGAACCATATGATGGCGCTTGGTGGCGTTGGTTAAATGGCCTTAATGCTAAAGCGTGTTATGACCTGGGTCTGCTTTGGCATTTAACGGATGAAGCAATCTACTTAGAAAAAGTACGTGAAATTCTATTGGCTTATGCTAAGTTTTATCCCGATTATGAAGTGCATGGTGGTATTCCATACAATGGCCCTGGCAAAGCCAATGCTCAGACCTTGTGTGAGGCTAATTGTCATATCGATTTTGCACGAGGCTACGATTTCATCAAATCAGCATTGACCGCTGAAGAGCAAGAAAAAATAGAGACGCGTTTATTGCGAGAAGGAGCGGAGTTTCTTATTGAGCATCGCACAGATCAGCTGCATAACCATGAAATGAAAATTAACGCGACGATCGGTGTCATTGGCCTCATTTTAGATGAGCCACGCTACCTTGATTTTGCACTGGACACCAATTATGGCATTCATTACCAACTGAATCACGGTGCAATGGGTAATGGTATGTGGTTTGAAGGTTCTATCCACTATCATTATTACGCTTTACAGGCGTTGCAAAATTTTGAAAAAATTGCATGTAATACACCTTATTCAGTGGCTTCCAATCCTAATTACCTCAAAATGATGAAGTACCCATTGAATTTAGTTCTGAACACGGGCGATTTTCCTCGCTTGAATGATTGTATTGCAGGGCAAGAGAAACTGACTCATGCTCACCTGTTTGAGTTTGCCTATAAACAGCACCCATGTGATGAGTTTGCAAGTGCGTTAGCGAGTATTTATCAAAATATCAGCCGTGATAATATCGATGCGTTACTTTACGGTGTGGATGAAATACCTGTAGCACAGCCATTAAAATGCCAATCAACTCATTGTCCAGAGGTGGGTATCACTGTAGCTCTCGATGAAGAACGTAACAACGCAATGCTACTTAAACATGCTCCGTATGGGGGCGAACATGATCACTATGATCGTTTGGGTCTAATTCTAACGCGTGGTGGTAAGGAAATACTACCTGACCTAGGTACAACCGGCTACGGTGCTGAACTGCACTATGGTTATTATAAAAACAGTGCTACCCATAATACACTAGTGGTCAATCAGCAGAATCAATCACCTATTAATCCACAGTTATTGTGCTACCAGAAAAATGATGACTGGACATTAGTGGATACAGTAGCAGATTGGTCTGGTCCGGAAGCGACAGTGGATAGTCATACCATAGTGCAATGGGACAAAGAGGCTTATCAAGATGTAGTCTTTAGACGTGTGATGCTGTGGCTAGGTGATGTGGCTATAGAAATTGATGTGGTTTGTAACCCTAACCAACAGCAACTTGATTTGACCTATCACATACGTGGTCGACATAAAGATGATCTTCGGGGAACTGGAATTGATAATCCTCTTGAGGGTGCATTAGCAAGAATGACTGATTTACGTTTGGTGGAAGGGCTACTTTCATATAGTCAAACTTATACCATAGAGGGAGACAGTGATTACCATCAACATGTTGTCGTTGACTCTGCTGTGGACATTCTGACTGGCTATGCACCAGACAACCCAGCAACTTCAGATCTTGCATACACCTTAATTCGATCACAACAACCGATACTGAAAGCGGTTGTGTTGCATGATTTAAGTACCAAACAGTGTGTTTCACTTAAAACAGTGTCGTGGTCAGAAGACGTTGTTGAAATTATCATCGTACGAGATGAAAAAGAGTATTCATTGCAGTATAACTTTGCTAATTGCGAGTTAATAACATTGGGATAGATCTTGGGGGAGGAGAGTGTAACCCTGACTATATATTCTGGATGTATTTCTTCTTCTTTGATTAGAGCCCTATATGGGGTAGTGGTCTATGGATATGGCCACTACACCATCATTTGTTGTTTGTTCTCCTCTATTCATCACGATTACCGCTTCTTTCATTAGTATAATGATAGCAGGTTTTAGTATAAATTCGTGTTGTATAGCGGCTAATAACAAGGCGCTCACCTGCATCATTACCAGATAAGTGTTAGAGTGCTCTCCTTCACTGTTGATCGAAAATAAACGTCTTTGATTCGAAGATGACATTGCTCAGTTTTTATTGAGTAACAACTCACGGTTAGCTAATACAATAAAAACGACGTTATTGTCATAATCAGAAGGTTTGTGGTTCCGCTCGCAGACAATGCACTTGAGGATGGATAGAATAAATTACTGTCAGGCATTGTGGTAATTTATGTTTTGTGTGTTCATTATTTATATAAATTAATTTCATGTGTTTTTCTGCAGGAAAATGAAACCACAACCTGTATTGTAACTTAGTACTGAGTGTTAATTTTTGTGAAGTATTGTTTTCTCAATATTGAATCTCTGCAAATCAACTTAGGTAGTGGAGGTTGTCAATATCGATAGTAAAGATTTTGACATAATAGGAAATGGAATTCGAAAAATGAATAAAAAGTTATTTCTAGCAGCTGCTATTTCTACAACGGTAGGTATGACACCTTTCTATAGTCATGCTGTCAGCCATAACCCAGAACAACCTAATATTGTTTTTATTAATGTTGATGATTTAGGCTGGACTGATCTTGGATTCATGGGAAGTGACTACTACGAAACCCCTAATATTGATCAACTTTCTAGTGAGGGTATTGTATTTAACGATGCTTACGCCCCTGCAGCAAATTGTGCACCAAGTCGAGCGTGTGTGCTCACCGGACAAAATACGCCACGACATGGTGTATATACTGTTGGGAATCCTGCGCAGGGTCCAGAAAAGGAACGTAAGCTTATTCCAATCAATAATACACGCGGGATTGAGGAAAATAACATAACATTTGCATCAATATTGCAAGATGCAGGATACAAAACGGCGACGATTGGTAAATGGCATATTAGTGAAGACCCTTTGAAGCATGGATTTGATGTCAACATTGGGGGAGCATATTTTGGTTACCCTATTAATGGCTATTTTAGTCCTTGGGATATCCCTAACCTTGAGAATGGTGAGGACGGTGACTACCTCCCTGAGCGTTTGAATCAAGAAGCAATTAATTTCATAAAAAATACTGGTGACCAACCGTATCTACTTTATCTACCATATTTTTTGGTTCATACACCCATCCAAGCTAAACCTGAATCGGTTGAAAAGTACCTAGATAAGGAAGCTAACCCTGACCATCATAATGCAACGTATGCGGCGATGGTTGAAGCGATGGACGATAGAGTGGGTAAGTTACTTAAAGCTATTGACGAGAGCGGTGCAAAAGAAAACACCTTAGTTTTATTAACTTCAGACAATGGTGGCGTACAATGGGTAAGTAGGCAAGATCCTCTTAGAGGAGGTAAAGGCTCATATTTTGAAGGCGGGATACGTGTACCTATGATTGCAAGATGGCCAGGTAATATTGACGGTGGCCAAGTCAGTAACGAACCAGTGACAGGTATTGACCTCTTTCCCACGTTTGTTGATGCTGCCAATCTTGATATTCCAGAAAATAAGATTATTGATGGTGATTCACTCTTACCTTTAATGCAAGGTAGGGAAGGTATTAAAGAACGCTCAATATTCTGGCATTACCCCATATATCTGAAAAATATAAAAAATATATCAGGCACTCGTCATGAACATTTCCGAGTTAAACCAGGATCAGCAGTGCGTAAAGGCGATTGGAAACTTCACTTGTTATATGAAGATAATTCTTATGAGCTTTATAATGTAGTGGATGATATCGGTGAAACACTTAATTTGGTTGACAGCAAACCAGAGCAGTTCAGAGTGATGAAAGCCGAAATGGACTATTGGCTTGAAAAAACGAATGCTCCTATACCCACTGAAATTAATCCAAAATATGATCCTCAGTAACTTATCTGAGAATTTAATCATATTTCTTTAACGAGAAGATGCAGGCATCACACCAAAAATTAGCCGCACGTAACACTAAAAGTGTGTCTGCACCTTCAGGATTTCTTACGTTAATAGAAGTTTAATGAAGGGAATGAGTACGTATTCGGCCATCACAAGTAAAACCTGTATATTTAAATTGTCTATTTTATTAATGGTATAGATTATAAGTAGTAAAGGGCTAATAATAATGAAGTACGTAGTGTTGCTTTTAACTACTGCGTTGGCTATATCTTTGCCAACATTTTCGTCTACGCTTGATATAGATATTAATCAGACAAGACAAACAATCCATAGTTTTGGAGCCTACGATACTTGGTCAATACAACCAACAATTACTAAATGGTATTCAAATGAGGATGAGGCTGCAATTAGTGACCTTTCGGACTTGCTGTTCTCAAAAACACACGGGATTGGTCTGTCTGCTTGGTGGTTTAATATAGGAGCAGGCAGTGCCGAGCAAGGTGAAGATAGCTTAATTCCCGACCCTTGGCGACGAGCTGAGTTATTGATCCCTACGTTCGGTGGGAAGGTAGACAAAAGGAAACAGCGCGGCCAGATTATATTCATGCAACATGCATATCAAATTCATGACGTTAATAATCTTATCGCATTTACGAATAGTCCTCCTCACTACCTAACCCAAAATGGTCTCACTTTCCCTCAGGCTTTAGACAGGTTTAGTTTTAGTAACCTTCCAGCGAAGAATGTTGATCACTTTTCTGAATTCCTAGTATCAGTTTTACAATATTTGCGCAGTGATGAAGTAGGTCTGCCTGTCAATTACATCAGCCCAATTAATGAGCCAGCAGGGTCTGCTGACTTAGGGATACAAGAGGGAAACCTGTATAACACTGATGAGAAAAAAAGTATTTATCATAGCTTAAACAAAAAGCTAACAGCTGTTCAATTGAGTGATATGATTCATATTGTTGGCGGGCAGAGTATAGAGTATAAGACAGTGTCGAGCGACTCATTAAAAATGGAAGTTGATGAATCGATATACTACGACGATATGAAAACAAGAGAATCGGGGCTATGCAATCACCACATAGATGAGTTATTTGGTGATGAGGAGATAAAACAGATTCTTGGAAATAACATTTTATTACATGGTAATTTTCGTGAAAATACACGAGATCCTCTTGGTAAGCTCTGTGATTTGACTTACGAAAACGTACAAGCGGTCTCCCCTCATGCAACAATTTGGATGAGTGAAGGTAATAGCGTAAACAACGATAGATATTTTAACTGCCAAGGCTTCGACGTGAATGATATCAGTTATGCTCTTCATATTGGTCAAATGATGCATCGTGATTTGACACGACTGAATGCATCAGCTTGGCATTGGGGGTTAGGGTTAACCCCTTATGACTGTAAAAAAGGTTTAGTTACAGTAGGCCCTTCATTAGAATCAGAGACTGTGCAATCCTCAAAGTTACTCTGGACTATAGGTAATTACAGCCGTTTTGTTCGCCCTGGTTATAAGCGTGTTGAATTAGATGGTTATGACGATCTTGACGGCTTAATGGCATCAGCATATCTCGAGCCTCAAGGACATGAATTGGTTGTCGTCGTGGTCAATGCTAGCGAAAATTCTGACAGTATAGCAATACAGCTTGATGACATTGAGTTAAAAAAAACGGATGCCTTTGTAACAAGTAAGGATCATGATCTTAGTAAAGTAAATCTTGACCAAGAGAGGGGAGAGTTCATTTTACCACCAGTGTCAATCGTGACCTTTGTTGCTTCGATTAAATAATGTAGTAGTTTACAAGGGTATGTGTAAAACGTGCTGTTCAATCTATAGATAAAACCACGCTTTTTACTTAACGTAAAATAGCGTGGTTATCACTGTGCGACCTCTTTATGCTGTCTTTTCCATTGCCGCTTGGCGGTATTCAACAATATCTTCGATAGTTAGAACAGGCATGTCGTGCTTTTTCGCGAAAGCAATGATTTCTGGGGTACGTGCCATTGTGCCATCTTCGTTTTGCACTTCACATAAAACGCCTGCTGGATTAAGACCTGCTAGCGTCATCATGTCTGTTGTACCTTCTGTATGACCACGGCGCTCTAATACACCACCTTTACGTGCACGGAGTGGGAATACATGCCCCGGACGAGCAAGATCATCAGGCTGTGCTGTAGGGTTAATGGCAGTTTTGATGGTCGTTACACGGTCGGCAGCAGACACACCTGTTGTTACGCCAACTTTTGCTTCAATCGTAACCGTGAATGCCGTTTGGTTAGCGCTGTTGTTATCAACAACCATCGGGGGTAAAGCAAGTTGTTCTGCTTGCTGATCAGTCAGACAAAGACAAACGATGCCACTGCATTCACGGATCATTAGTGCCATTTGTGCTGGTGTCATGCTTTCCGCAGAATATATAAGGTCGCCTTCATTCTCACGATCTTCATCGTCAAGAACAAGAATACCGTGACCGTTTCTAAGAGCTGCGATACCAGCTTCTACACGTTCAATCGGTGTGCCGAATTGTGCAAGTAAAGAGTGATGTTGTGGGTTCTGATTCATGGTTATGCTCCTGTGTGCACCAGAATCAGGGCGTAAAGAAGTGGCGTTGGTTTCTCATAAAGCACGAGTGGTTTATAAGTTAGAAACCAACAAATAGCGCACCGATCTCTGTGAGAGATCCGCGTCATTTTTACCCTCTCCCATCCGGACTTTAACCGTCGGCCCTGGAATTTAACCAGATCTGCTGTCCTTGATAATATCAAGCGCTCGCGGGCTTATGGCATTGTTAATGACCATTTACCGCCGGTGGGGAATTTCGCCCCGCCCTGAGAATAAAATAAGTATTCACTAATTATCCATTCGATCATTAGCGCAAACAGGGTAACGCAAACGATTATTTTACGACAAGTAAATCTGAGCAAAAAAGGGGATTATCTATTAAAAAAGAGCTTGTTTGCAGATTATCTATACAGATTAGGAAAGTGGTGCTGGCTTGCATTGTTGAGCCTAAAACGGCCTAGGGTTATCGGATTTTGATGACCAAAGAAAGCGAGCTGTATTTGTTGAGTATCACCAGTTATACATATTGATATTATTGATAAGCTCAATGGATGGAATTGGCATCAACACCGTGAGTAGAGTGCTTCATATTCATTTCACTTGCGAGCAAGAAATCCTCTCTTTCGCTAGGCTCTATGGGCACTCCAAGAGATTTTTATGTTCAATTTCTTTATTTGAAACCCCCTACTTTCAAAAGTTTCAAGATTTTGAAAGTCTTTCAGAGTACAGTGATTTTGACTCAGGTAGTTTAAGGGAAAACGCTGTTTATGTAGGGTAATTAGTCACAGCAATAAGCTTGGGAAGGCAATGTGTTGTCCGCTTATAACTATGGGATATAGTTTTTATCACTACGCAAGGTGCAAATTAACAATAGTTAAACAAGATGAGCGCTTGGTGAAAATATGATGAAACTCTTTCAGAAAATGTCTTGTGTCACCGAATTTTGACCAATTAACATTACATAAGTGTCTACAGTCACACATTTACTTTGGATATATTGTATTACAACATGAGTAGGGCAATCTTGAAGTCATTCCAACACACGATAATTAAAGGAAATATTATGAAAAAGGGATTGCTCTCTTTATTAGCTCTATCTATTTGTGCATCGGCATCAGTGAGTGCTAAGACACTTACTTTAGGTCATGCAATGTCATTGGATAATGCAGCCCATAAAGGCATGGTTATTTTTGCTGATAAAGTAGAAGAAATGTCTGGTGGTGATCTTAAGGTTAGAATCTACCCAAATGCGCAATTAGGTTCTGAAAGAGATCAAGCTGAACAGGTTGTGACAGGCGCTATTGATATGGCTAAAATTAATGGTTCTCTTGCTGAATCATTTGAACCTACATTTAAAACTATCTCAATCCCATTCCTATTTAATGACACAGACCACATGCGTAACTTCATGAGAAGTGATCTGGCTGATGAACTTTTACTTTCTAGCCAAGGTAAAGGATTTATTGGATTAACATTCTATGATTCAGGCTCAAGAAGCTTTTATGCCGATAAGCCAATTAGAACACCAGAAGATTTAAATGGCCTAAAAATTCGTGTACCTGAATCTCCAACAATGATGGAAATGATTCGCTTGTTAGGTGCACGTGCAACACCAATGCCATTCACTGAAATTTATACAGGTCTACAGCAAGGCGTTATCGACGCTGCTGAAAACAACGTACCTAGTCTTGTAGAAATGCGCCATAGTGAAGTAGCTAAATACTACTCTATGGATGAGCACTCAATGGCTCCTGACCTTATCATCATCTCTGAGGCTACATGGGGCCGCCTAGATGAAAAAGAGCAGGGTATCCTGAAGAAGGCTGCACTTGAATCTCTTGATGAACAAATCAACATTTGGGACGAAAGTGTCGCTGAAAACATGAAAAAAGCGGCTGACCTAGGTGTGACATTCGTTGATGTCGATAAAGAGCAATTCCGTGAAAAAGTAAAACCAATGCTTGATTCAGCACTTCAAGATCCTACATTGGGTTACTACGTAGAAAAAATTCAAAGTTTATAATATTTAACTTTAGTGCTCACCTACATACAGCAGGTGAGCTATATTAAGGCTGTGACATGCTACAAAAATTAAGAAATAAACTAGACCAAGCCGTATTAGTCACTTGTGGCTTAGCACTAATACTATTAGTGGTTACTGTTACTTGGCAGGTTTTTAGTCGATATATTCTCAATGACCCAAGCTCTTTTACTGACGAACTATCAAGATATACCATGGTTTGGCTAGGCCTGTTAGGGGCCACGTATTTGTTCGGAAAGAGAGGTCACCTTGCTATTACTTTGTTTCAAGATGCATTACCGAAAAAAGCAAATTTAGTTCTTCAGTTATTCATTAATATGTTAATGATGGCCTTTATCTATTTAGCAATGTTTAAAGGTGGGGTCATGTTAATGGGAAGAACGATGCAACAGTTATCTCCAGCCTTACAAATTCCAATGGCATACATTTATGTCATATTACCGCTTTCTGCCGTTCTATCCATTGCTTATATCGCATTGAATATCATTGAACAGTTTAGTGCTAAAAACGTTGAGGAGGCATAACACATGGATATTTCTGTTGGATTTTGGCTATTAGTATTATTTATGGGGATGATCGCACTTAGCGTGCCAATCGCTATTGCTATCGCATTGTCATCACTGATTATCATGGTGACGATCCTTCCTTTCGAAGTTGCAATTATGACCGCTGGCCAAAAAATGGTCACAGGTGTAGATAGCTTTAGCTTACTGGCTATCCCGTTCTTTATCCTAGCGGGTAACATCATGAACCGCGGCGGAATTGCGATTAGGCTAATCAATTTTTCAAAGTTGCTTGTTGGCCGCCTTCCTGGTTCACTTGCCCATGTGAACATCTTATCAAATATGATGTTTGGTGCTGTTTCTGGTTCTGCAGTTGCAGCTGCAGCTGCCGTCGGTAAGACGTTGTCCCCAGAAATGGAGAATGATGGTTACGACCGATCCTTCTCAACCGCTGTGAATGTTGCATCTTGTCCATCTGGCCTACTTATTCCACCGAGTAACTCTCTGATTGTCTTCTCGGTCGTGAGTGGTGGTACGTCTGTCGCTGCGTTATTCGTCGCTGGTTACCTACCGGGTATCCTAATGGGCCTCAGCTGTATGCTGGTCGTTCATTTAGTGTCGAGAAAGAAAAACTTCGGTAACCAGAATATCCAGCGCCCAACGGCGCAAGAAGCGATGATGGTGATCTGGAAAGCTCTGCCAAGTATTGGCCTTATCTTTGTCGTTATTGGCGGAATTATTGGTGGTGTCTTTACAGCCACAGAGGGCGCCTGTATTGCGGTGTTGTACTCTTTCACTCTTTCGCTGTGTTATCGCTCTTTGTCGATAAGCACATTGAAAACGATCCTTGTTGAGTCAACAGAAATAACTGCCATCATGCTGTTCTTGATTGGTGCATCATCAATCATGTCATGGGCTATGGCGTTCACAGGGCTGCCAGATATTATCAGTGCTTGGATGCTATCGATTTCTGATAACCCAATCGTTATTTTGATACTCATGAACATCATATTATTGATTGTTGGTATGTTCATGGATTTGACTCCTGCATTGCTTATTTTCACGCCTATCTTCATGCCGATCGCAACACAACTAGGGATGGATCCTCTACACTTCGCGATGATGATTATCTTCAACTTGTGTATCGGAATAGCAACACCACCGGTGGGTACTGCGCTATTTGTTGGGTGTAGTGTCAGCGGTGCGAAAATTGAGCATGTGATTAAATCAATACTGCCATTCTGTTTTGTTCTACTGATTAGCTTGTTATTGATTACCTTCGTACCTTCAATCAGTTTGTTCTTGCCTCGTGCATTTGGTTTTTAATTAATACGTTTCCCCCTGTGCACAAAAGCGCTCTCTGATGGTCTCAGAGAGCGCTTTTTTGTTTAAGTTATCCATTATTTGTCGACAGGGATAGGATTAGTCGTCAACGAGTGAGTGCAGGATCACGTTGGGTTTTCCTCAAAGCGTTTAACGCAATGACTGCTACAACGATTGTGATGGTTAGCATCCTCAAGAAATCAGTACCGAAAATCAGTGGGAAGGTGGCGATAAACAGAATGCAACGCTCAATCCATTGCAAGTTATGCACCATACGTCCTTCAATCGACCCTGTAAACGCAACAATAATTGCCATTGTCGAGAGAATCGCAAGTACAAACCCCAGTATATTTCCTTGCGAATAGATTAAGGGCGAAAACGCCATCATTAATGGAATGAGGAAGAATCCTTGTGCGAGCTTAAAGGCCTGAATCGCCGATCTCATCGGTGAAGCTCCTGCAATTCCCGCGCCGGCAAACGCGGCGAGAGCAATCGGTGGTGTAACGTTGGAAGTTTGTGATAACCAGAAAACAATCATATGGGCAGTTAATATACTTAGCCCCAAGTCAGTGAGTGCCGGAACGGCCATAATCGAAAGCACAATATAGGCGGCTGTGACAGGAAGGCCCATACCAAGGATGATAGCTGCAACAGCAATTAGCGCCATGACAGACCATAGATAGCCACCCGACAGTGCCATTAAAAATTGGGTGAATTGCAATCCAATACCGGTTTGTCCGACCACACCGACAACAATTCCGGCTGTAGCACAAGCGACTGATATCGGTAATGCTAATAGCGCACCCTCTTTCATGCCTTCGAAGAAAAGCGAGAGTGATAAGCGGCTATGTTTGCGACACATTGCTGCAATCAGTATCGCTGCACATCCTGCGATCCCGACGAGTACTGGCGAATAACTTAGCAATAAAAGAGTCGTGATGAGGACGAGAGGTAAGATGAAATGCCAGCCTTGTTTTAAAACCACGTTGAGTTGCGTAACACTGTCCATCCCTTTCAAACCAAGCTTACAAGCCATTAAATGTACATAGAGTAAGGTGCAAGTAAAATAGAGAATAGCGGGCGCGATAGAAACTAACAGTATTTCACTGTAGGCAATCCCCGTAAATTGTGCCATCACAAAGGCACCAGCCCCCATGACTGGTGGCATGATTTGTCCCCCCGTTGATGCTGCGGCTTCGATGCCTGCAGCTTGCTCAGACTTATAACCGAGTTTTTTCATCATTGGAATCGTCAGCGCACCTGTCGTTACCGTGTTGGCAATCGCTGAACCTGAAATAGAGCCTAATGCTGCTGAGGCAATCACACTCGCTTTAGCTGGACCACCTCGATATTTACCAGCAACCGCAAAGGCGGCATCAATAAAGAATTGACCAGCTCCCGTTACCTGCAAGAAGGCACCAAAGAGTACAAAGATAAAGACGACGCCTGCCGCAATGGCGAGTGGTGCCCCGAAGACCCCATTAGTTGAAAAGATATGAAAACGGATAATTTCTTCGAGCTCGAAGCCTTTACTGGCGACGCCTGCGGGGAGTGCGTCACCAAACATGGCATAGGCTAGAAACAGCATAGCAATCGCCACCATCACCAAACCAACAGTACGGCGAGTTGCTTCAAGCAAGGCAATAATCATGATGGAGCCAGCAATGATATCTGCTTGAGTGAGTCCATCAAGAAGGAAGCTGATATCGTCATAGTTGAACTGAATAATATGCTGTGCAGCCCATAGCATCGTGATAACCATAGCGATATCAATAACGCGCGCAGGAACATAAAGTTGAGGGTGGCGCTGATGAGAAATTAAGGGTTTAACCAGAAAAACTAAGGCTAAAATCCAACTGAGGTGAACAGGGCGAAACACCGTTGCAGACAAATTGGCCGTAAGACCTTGCCACAATTGAAAGACCGATAAAGCGATAGCTGCAAAAGCGGCTATTGTCATGAGGATATCAGTCACACGGTGTTGCAATGGGGATGGGTTCGTCATCGCTTGCTCCTTTGCAATAAACGTGTCGTGTTGCATGCCTTAGAGAGGCATGCAACACGTGTTACTCGATATAGCTACTCGTCAAAGTGATTAGCCTAATTGATTAGCTTGAGTTACTCGTCAAGTGACTAGAAAAAATTACTTATTTTCATCCATGTAACGTTGAGAACCAGCATGTAGTGGAATACCGCTAAGCTTATTCATGTTTTCTATCGTCGTGAATCGTGTGACGCCGATAGCCTGACGAATTTGGTCAATATTTTCAAAGGCGACTTTGGTCATTTCATAGGCCAGATCATCATCAAGATCGCCTTTCGCAACGAGTACATTCCAGACGGCGGGAGCGGTAAAAGCTGGCACATTACGATAGCTATCAGCATCAACGTTAAGGCCAGAGTAGGAAGAGTTAGCGGCGACTATTTTGGCTATTTCATCAGCACTGAATGAAAGAATACGAATATCACGTGTGAGTGCGAGTTCTGTTATAGCACCGACACCGAGGCTACCGACAATAACACCCGCATCGATTTGACCGTTCGCAAGCGCTTCTGTTGTTGCGGTATAGTTGAGCGCTTGGCTTTTTATGTCTCCTTCATCGATACCGAGTGTGCTTAAGATATTTGTCGCACTTACGCGAGTGCCTGATCCCGGTGCGCCGAGCGAAACACGTTTACCTTTTAAATCAGCGATAGATTGAATATCTGATTTTGCGGGTACTAAGAATTGAACTACATTTGGATAAAGTGCAAATAAAACTGAAACATCCATTTTTGTTCGAAATGGCTCAGTACCTTCATAAGCTTGTTGAACCACATTGCCCATTGCAATACCGGTTAGCTGATTTTCCGTTGACACCTTGATGACGTTTTCTACTGATGCCGCTGTCACTTCAGCTCGCATATTGAAGTCGTCGATGTTTTCACTCCAAATTTTAGCCAGCAACCCACCAAGTGGGTAGTAAGTTCCGCTTTGGCTACCTGTGCCAATGGTGTAGTTATTCGCTGCCACAGGCAATGAAATAGCAAGGGTTAGGGCGATAATTCCTTTCTTTATTGCTGAACGCATAGCGTATCTCCATCAAATGACTGTTGTAATATTTCTCGTCTAAATTTACCTACTTTCATGCATCCACTGTTATCACCTTGTTACTCAGTATGATCAATCTCGTTGTCAGGAAAATGAGATATTGGTGGTGTGATTAATAGTGAATTGAGAATTGGGGCACAACATTGGCTCAGACTATTCATGGATGTCGCGACGTAATACAAGCCTAAGGTCTACTATCTATAGGTTGGGAAATGTTTAATACTTTGTTACCAAATAAGATCAAGTGTTGCTATTAAAAATGTCATCAGGTCTTAATAATAGAATCTACAGATCACACCTACAATGGAGGTGCTTTTGAACCGGATGAGAGATCCAAAAATGAAAAAAATCGTTGATTACAAACATCAGTTTACGGGAAAAGCGACAACAGTGGGCGGAACATGCCGTGTAAGACTTTATACCGATGAATCTCAGTCACAAATTGTAGGGCTATGTACGCATTTAGCGGATAATAAATTTAACATTAGCTGCAGTAAGCGTATGGCTAACATTATGGGGGATGTACGAGAAAAGCATTTCCCAAAAGCAGAGAATGAGCAAATTACTTGGGTAGAACACCAACCGAGTGATGTTGGCCCAGACTATGGCGAGCATCGATTCGAATTGGTCAAATTAGCACAAGCGGATCAAATTGAACCTGAATGGGTCACGCTGAATGAAACACAATTAGAGCGACAAACTGGGCTTACCATGCGCTTGATCGCTTAGGCATTCTACATCGCTTAGCCTGCGAAGCTACTTGGTGAATGAGCTACTTGGGGAATGAGCTGCATAGAGAAATAGATAGCCCATTTGGATAAAACATTGAGGGGCTGTTATTCGTTATTACTCTATTCGCGGTTTATTCACGAATAAGCGATGTACAAAATAGGGTATTGGCTTGATAAATTTTAGGCCAATACCTTAATGATTACACTGTAGTGTACTGCCTTACTTAAGCGCTTATTGTCTGTTGGGTTGTCTTTTTAGGAACCCTCAGACACTTGGCTAGTCTTTGGTCTATACCCGCAGCAAAGCGTTATTATTCGATCCTCAAAGCGCTGTTATCTTAGCTTTAAACCGCTATCATCAGAGTAGCGATACTTTCTTACACTTTGCCTCAGCAGCTCGACAAAACATACTCGATTCCCCATGTTTGTCTTGGCACTGACGGGCTGTTTTATCTCGAGCAATTCGTTCAGTCACCCCGATATCGATGTAGTCATCCATGAATGGGCTGAGATGGCAAACATGGATTCGTCCCAGTGTTTTTTGATCAATTTCAGGCTTTTTTGCATTAGCTAGGGGAGCAGACAGTAGAATTGTTATCAGCAAAA
Organism: bacterium sp. HQB-150; assembly: GCA_043421945.1. GTDB lineage: Bacteria > Pseudomonadota > Gammaproteobacteria > Enterobacterales > Vibrionaceae > Thaumasiovibrio. The sequence goes on from JBHOGO010000025.1 coordinate 41,850, forward strand.
CGTTTCTTATCATGGGGTCGTCATTATTTAGGGGGATCAAGAAGTGATAAGCAGATTACTACAGCGGAGTATTAACGGACAGATGAAGTTTGTTAATGCTCAAATTAAATCGTTAGTTTTAGTTTCAAAGGGAAATTTTACGTTTAGGGACAATGAAGGTTAAAGTTTAGGTTTACTGCCTGATAAGCCTGTATGATACCCCAGCCATGAACTGTGAATGAAGAATACCCATGCCCCAAACCATCGTCGATAATTTTGTTGCACCAGTGTGTGAAGGTATCGTGACTATTTTATACCAAGATGACGATATATTACTGATAAACAAACCCAGTGGATTGTTTACACTTTCGGGAAAGAATCCATTGAATTGGGACTCAGTACACTATCGTTTAGTGCATGGGCAAGCAGGCGTGACGCCACCTTTCCCGGAAGCAAAATTACCACATCGTTTAGATCTCGGTACCTCTGGTGTCATGGTGGTGGCTTTAAATGCAGCTTCTGCAACACACCTGAATAAGCAATTTCAATCACATAGTATTGTAAAACAGTATGTCGCTATGCTGGAAGGTGATTTGAAGGAAGAGAATGGCAAGATAGAGGCATCAATCGCTAAAGACAAAGCGCTATTCCCAAAGGTGAAGATTTGTGAAGCGACAGGGAAAGCATCAGTCAGTAAATTCGAGGTGCTGACTCGATTAACACTTCCGTCGCGTACCTTAGTGAAATATTCACCGGTTACAGGGCGCACCCATCAGTTGAGAATCCATAGCCTAAGCATTGGTCACCCTATTCTTGGTTGTGATTTGTACCACAGCGATACTAGCCAAGGATTAGTTGACCGTCTGCAATTACACGCCAGTGATCTCTATTTCGAGCATCCCATCACGGGAGTGGCAATGCACGGGGAAAGCCCTTATCCGTTTGAAGTGAACGTATCGCTTTAAACATGTAGCATCAAACATGCTATTCATATGAAATTGAGTGTGCTTTTCAGAGGGTCGTATTGAATAGAGAGGGTTGCCGACTCTGAAATGGCAAAGAGCGGCAACGATATTCGTGTTATTGATACAATGTATTTAGACCACAGGTTTGGGTGTATTAAAGCCACGAATAATGTTGGAAAGCGTGATGGCAGCGAACACAGCGATAACGATCCCTAAATGCCATGGCTGGCTAATACCGAGTTGAACTAGCCCCATACTGACCAGTGATGAGATAATCATCTGACCACCACCCGCTAGCGCTGCTGCAGCACCAGCTTGTCGACCGTAGGGCTGCATCACCATGGCTTGTGAGCAAGGCAGGGCGATGCCATTACCAATCACCATGATCAGCTGTCCGATCATCACAGGTAGTGGTGATAGCGGGGTGAAGAACAACCAAACCGCAGCAGTGAAGTGCAATGCTGGTGTACATAAAAGCATTTTTCTTATGCCGATCACAGGACGTAGCCGATTGGTTAACGCAGTCCCTGTTAGCATGCCGACGGCAGGAATAATGGCCCACATCGCATATTGGTCTGATGTCATCCCAATTTGATTTTGCATGATGAAGGGCATGATCGAGACCATGGTGATGACAAGGCTAAAGTTGAGCCAACTAATGCTCGCGAAACTAACAAAATAGCGAGACTTTAGTAACTCTATATATTGTCGGCCGATATTCGTCACGTTCGGGACTTTAGTGCGGTTTGTCATCGTCTCTTTAAATAGAACCGAAATAGCAATCCACGCAATAATCACATAGCAAAATAGCGTAACAAACACCATTGTCCAACCAAAGTGGTGATTGATCATTCCGCCAATGACAGGTGCACAAAGCGGGGTAATTGAGGCGGCCATCGCTACGTAAGAGAGTGCTGTAGGAAGCTGTTCGCCGGTATAACTGTCGCGCGTAGAAGCCCTTGCGAGTACAGCACAACAACCAGTGCCGAGACCTTGCATAAATCGTCCTGCGACCATGCCATAGAGACTTCCCTTAGACAGGATGATCACGATTAACCCTGCAATGGCGATAAGAAGACCGCTCAATAACACCTTTTTTCGTCCAAGCGCATCAGACACCGGGCCATAAATAAATTGTGAGGGGCCAAAGCCGAGTAAATAGATGCCGATTAATAGTTGAGCCTGATCTAGGCTGACATTAAAGTCATTCGCAATGCTTGGTAAAGAGGGGAATATGAGTCCCATGCTGAGCTGACCAATGCTGATAATCAAGCAAGCCAGCAAGATAGGACGTTTACGGAACGGTTTAGGCATTAAGTAGAAACCTTGGCTGAAGTCGGTAGGCAAAAATTTGCCTAGAAGGGCGATATTCTAATGATGCATACAGCGGAACTCAAAACTAACGTACAAACCAAAGCAATTACTATGTAAGCAAGCGTAAATGTAGACAGAGAAAGGCAGTTGTGATTGTTCTATCGCTGAAGTACCGCTTTTGGATATGGGGCAAAGTCTCAGTATGTAAACGATGCACTCAAAGTGCTAAGATTCTCGTGAATATCAGCACTATGAGCTCAGTAACATAGCTTGGTATGCTTGATCAAACTGTCACGGAGTTATCGGCCAACCGCTTCTGAGCGGAAGAGAATCGAACGCAGATGAATAAACTTGTCATTGGGGTTAGAGATATAGCTAATTACCTCCTAAATGTTTCGCTAAACGAATAAGATGTTGAATATAATAGGACCTAAAAAAGCAGTAAAAATGCCACATAAAATAAAGGCGATGGTGCTCACTGCGGCATCAGCTTCATTGACTTGGGCTGCTTTTGCTGTCCCTAAAATATGAGACACGCTACCAATAGCGATACCTTTAGCTAGCGTCTTGCTGATACCAAATAATGTAAACAATGGATATGCGGCTAATACGCCGACCCAACTTGAAACAACCACCATTAGCACCGTTAGTGCGGCTTCTCCTCCCAAAGCGTTAGTAATGGACAGTGCGATGGGCATCGTGACTGATTTAGGGATAATGACGGCAATTATATGGCTATCAAACCCGAAAAATAGACACGATATAACAGTAAGTAAGATTACAAAGGAGCTTGCGAACAATGAAGAAAATAGCAATAGTTTCCATCTATGGATGATAAAAGGAAGCTGTTTGTAAAGAGGGATCGCTAATGAGACAACCGCTAAATTAAGGCACTGATGTAACAACTGGTTATCGTTAAAGTAAACTTGATAATCAGTATTGGTGATGTAAAGAATCAATCCCATCAATAGCATACTGACGAGTAGTGGGTTAAGAAGAATATTATTATACTTGGCGCTTATTCGTCTTGAACAAGAGAAAATGACAACTGTTAATAGTAACCACATACTATTTCACCATTTTTTGCAGTAAGTAACCAATGATAATGATGCTTGCAAAGGATGTCGTAATGTTAAGAGCCACTAATTTTAACCCTATGTTTGATACTTCATCTTGGAGATAAAACACACCAACACTGATTGGAACAAAAAACAGTGTCATGTATTTCTGATTCAGGTCATTGAAGTCTTTAAACCAACTTACTTTGATCACTTTAGTGGCAAGCATAATAAAAAGTAATATCAGGCCAATGATAGAGCTGGGTATAAAGGTACCTGAGAGCTCAACAATATACTCTCCGACTTTCGAAAAGATAAAAACGATAGTGATACAATTAACCAAAACAAAGTAATTCATAGCGACTCCTAGTTAGAGCGCCCCATTAGACTAATGGCACGCTCTGTAGCTGCTCATTATCTAAGCTCATTTTTTGCAACGAAATCCATGTCATCAAAAGTCTGGTTTTCACCCGCCATACCCCACACAAAACTGTAGTGCTTGGTACCGCAACCTGAATGTATCGACCAGCTTGGAGACAAGACAAGCTCCTGATTTTTTACAACAAGGTGGCGAGTTTCTTGAGGTTCTCCCATAAAGTGAAAGACAACCTCTTCAGGCTCGATATTAAAGTAGAAATAAGCCTCCATTCTTCTTTCGTGTGTGTGGGCTGGCATCGTATTCCATGCACTTCCAGGCTGTATATGTGTGATACCGACTGATAGTTGACAAGATTCGACAAGATCTGGGTGTATATATTGAGTCAAAATTCGGTAATTGACTGTTTCAGAACTACCGAGTTCAATTCGATTGGCCTCTGCCTGTTTAACCACTTTATTTGGATATTTTTTGTGAGCAGGTGTGCTCAATATATAGAAAGAAGCGGGATCTGTTTCATCCATGGATTCAAATTCGACCTCTTTTGCACCCAACCCAATATACACCACATCCAACTTATCGAGTTCATAACGAATGCCATCCACGCTGACGATGCCATTGCTACCCAAGTTAACAACGCCCATTTCGCGTCTTTCTAAGAAATAATTGACTCCAAAGGCATCAGTATCAATTTTTTGTGATAATGCGATGACACTTTTAATTGGCTGGCATCCCATTGCGACAACTCGGTCAATATGACTGTAGACAACCTCTAGGTCATCCTCTTTAACTAACTGTTTGAAAAGAAAGTTTTCTCGTAATTCAGAGGTGTTGTAGTTTTTTACATCACGTGGTGCACTGGCATAGTTCGTAATCATTATCTGTTCCTTCTTGTCTTGTATAGCTTGTATGTTTATATATAAACATTATTATTTCCATGTGAAATGGTCGGGAGTGTGATCTAGCTTTTACTTTGAACGAGACAATGTTATTTATAATTGCGCTAGTTGACCAAAGTGAAAGGTAGAAGGTTTGTGACAACAAAAACGGAATATCGGGCACCTGCTCTTGAAAGAGCACTAGATATCATAGAGTTACTCAGCAAGGCTGAAAAACCTATGACAAAGAAAGAAATTACTCTTGCGTTAGGAAAGACGGTGAACGAAGTCTTTCGAATACTTGAGGTTTTAAAGCATAGGGGCTATGTGTCTCACAACGCTGAATTTGGCACATATGGACTCAGCTTGAGGCTGTTCCAGCTCTCTAATCAGCAACCAACCATTGAAAAACTAATTTCTGCTGCCCGGCCCTTATTGAAAGTGCTGGCAAGAGAAGCTGAGCAATCGTGCCATGTTACTGTTTGTGACAATTCTCAGATGTTAGTTGTTGTTCAGCAAGATAGCGCATACAAAATGGGTTTTAGTGTTCGTCTTGGTGCGCAGATAGATATTCATGCATCAGGGTCAGGTCTAGTCTATCTAGCTGCGCATTCTGAAACAGAAATTGATCAGCTTCTGGATAAAGTCAATGTAACAAAGTCAGAGCGTGACTATGTTTTCCAGCAAATAAAACGCATAAAGCAGAATGGGTATTATGTAGGAATAAGTCCCCAAGTTGGTGGGTTAACGAATATTTCATATCCGTTGTATTCATTGGGAGGGCATATTGAAGGTGTACTAACGGTTCCTTACCTTGAAATGGATCGTAAGAGCTTACATTACCCTCTACCATCATTTGATGAAGTAAAAGCGCTGGTGGAGTCATGTGCTAGAAATATCTCTACCCAGCTAGGGCAAGCATCATAAAATTTTAAGACGGTATGTTATTTGAACTGCTGTAACGGATAGAATAAAAGACGCTTAATTAGAGTGACACTCTTTTTAATAGCGTCTTTTATCCTATAATTAATTTGTATACTTCAAATGGCCAATATAAGTATCTTAGTATCCTTCCCAATTTTAATCGCCGATTTTGATAACCCTGTCCATGTTAAATAGGTATTTAGTGACCTTGATATAGTTACTTAAGAGTGTACCGAGCAATAATATTTCTGGGCATTACATTGCTATCTACCTTGTTTTAAGTCAAAGCGTACATTGAAATCGCGTGCGTTTTCGAGAGTGTCTTCGATCACCAATGAGTAACCATGAATCACATATGAATATTTAAATTCACATGTGATCGGGATCTGGTTATATATGAATATTGTAATTCATATGTGATCTTAATCTCGGTGTCGCAAGCTCACTGTTGAATAAGTTTGTTTGTATATGAATACTAGTTTTGACGGTACACATTACTAAGAGGTCAATATGAATACTGAACGCAAACAATACGTTTACACGATAAAAGATTTACCAATGACACCACTCATCGAGGATCAAGGCATCAGTACACGCTTTCTACTTGGTGACAATATCCTTGTGAGTTTTATAGAAAATCCACCTGGCGCTGACTTTCCAATTCACACGCACGAATGTGAACAGATAATGATCATGCTTGAAGGTTCTGAAGAGCATGTGATTGGCGATCAGGTCATTTCAATGAAAGCCGGTGATGTAGCTGTCCACCCTTCCAATGTCCCACATGGCGGTAAGAGCGAAACAGGCATGAAGGCGATAGATATTTTTGCGCCAGCCCGACCAGAACATTTAGCTAAAATGGCGGAATACGGCACTATGCCAAATCCAGATGGTACTTATCCAAAGAAAAATAACGCTGAATAAACCTAGCAGTAGCATTTATTTTTGGTGCTACTGATAAGTTTTTATATGGAGCAGAAAGACATGAACGTACCCTACAAAATAACAATACTAGCCACCCTGTGTGCGCTATTTTCAACAAGTTCGTTAGCTGCTGTAAACTTAAAACTTGCTCACTATGCTGAGCCCGGTCATCCTGCTGATATTGCTGCAAACACATTAGCGACAAATGTCGCGGAGAGAACGAATGGTGAAGTTACTATCACTGTTTATCCTGCGAATCAACTTGGCTCACCAAATGATGTACTAGAACAAAATGTTTTAGGTGTCATTGATATGAGTTTACCTACTCAAGGGCATTTAAGTAAATATTCACTAAAATTCGCAACCGTTATGGCACCGTTTGCATTTAAAGATGCTCAACATGCTTATGATGTATTAGATGGTCCATTTATTGATTGGGCAGCACCAGATTTAGATGCACAAAATTTAGTATACCTTTCTAATTGGGATTGGGGCTTCAGAAATATAACCAATAATCAAAAAGCAATCGTTGACCCGAGTGATGTGAAAGGGTTAAAAATTCGAACACCACCAGAAATTCAACTACAAGCCGCAATGGCATCTCTGGGGGCTAATGTTACGCAATTGAACTTTAATGAACTGTATATGGCCTTGAGGCAAGGTGTTGTTGATGGGCAAGAAAATCCTCTTTCTGTTATTTATCACAATAAGATTTATGAAGTACAGGAAAACTTGGCTCTGACGCAACATGTTTATAACTCAATGGTCAATGTCATCTCTAAGATTAAATGGGACCAGCTGACGCCTGAGCAACAAGAAATTGTGCGTGAAGAGAGTCAAAGTGCTGGTCAAATGATGAGAGATATGATGGATGCTGAAGACGAAAAACTGGTCGGCATGCTCATAGAAAAAGGCATGAAGGTCAGGGCAAGAGCATGAGTGTTTAATTTTTGTTCAAGCCCTTAATTCCAGCTAGTATGACCCGCTCCAGATAGGCGATATTCATTGCTGCTATTTTCTGCTT